>DATLAB010000009.1:0-61588 GCA_035527655.1 Patescibacteria group bacterium
TGGTCATTAACCAGCATGGTATTGGCGGCGTTCGTCTCATTTTCATTGACGATTACAGCTGTGAATCGTTTGAATGCCTCAAGTCGGGACAGAGTTCGTGTCATGATCAAGGTATCCTGGCCCAGATCATTTACACTAGATTTAAGATGCAGGCCGGCGCCGACCGAGATGGGTTCCCAGGAATAACCGTACTCTTCCAGGAAACAACCCAATTGCCTCGCCCCGAGGGCGTTTGTCCGCTCGGAAATTCCGATGAAACAATGTTTGCCAACCAGGAGCACATCACCGCCTTCAACAGTGCCAGGGGGTTCGATGCGTTTTATCCGCCGGAACTGGGCCAGAACCGGTTCGATGCTCTCCTGTTCGCCTTGTCTCGATAAAGCGCCGGGTATCGTAATCACCGCTATCTCAGGGGTAACGACAGCCACATCCTCGACAAAGTAAGCGTCGGGGTACCCTGGCTCCGCCTCGAGAACGATTACCTCCAAGCCTAAGTTCGAAAGGGTTTGAACATAGGCATCATGCTGCCGGATGAGATTTCCGTAATCGGGCAATCCGATTGTTGAGGTGGTCAAACCATCAGCGGCGTTTCGACCGGGCTTTCGCGTAATCGCACGTCTAAACATTTACGAAGTATCGCCTAGTCAAGGGTGAAACCAATCTTGACAGTAACTTGCCAATGGGCCACTTTGCCGTCGGTGATTTGGCCTCTCGTCTCTACTACCTCAAACCAGCGCATGTTTCTCAACGTCTCCGATGCCTTTATTACGGCGTTTTCAATCGCTTGCTGCAGACCATCAGGGGATGTTCCAATTATTTCTATTTTTTTGTAAATATGATCACTCATAGTTATCTCCTATACATTCCAATAGCCGATCATAACCATGGGCCAGTGGCCCTGGCTCAAGAAACGAGATCGCTGATTCCAACCGGCCCTTGAGGCCTTGAACTTGGCCTACCCGTTCGCCGGCCGATTGATTGGTAGTATCCACGGACCAAATTAGGTAGGCATAAAGAAATACCTTGGTCGTGCGCTGCTTGATGGTCATAATACCATCCAGCACATCAACCAACCCAGAGGGCGATGTGACCATCTTTTCGCTCAGAGCTCGCGCATCCTTAAGATCCACCAGGACCCGCACCATATTCAGCCTGCCTCTCCTCCTTGGAAGAAAAGATGTTATCTACGTTCCAGGTGAATTGGTGTTCAACTTCGCTTCTATTTGGAACTTCCATTCTGGTCGGTGCCGTACCTTACCTCTGGGATTAAAAAGTTAACTACTCATAATAGTAGTCTATGCTGGTGGACCGTGAGAATCGTAACACATAGCCCAGGCGTGTGCTAGATTAAAGCACCTAGGTTCGGAGGATGAACGGTTTCATTGAAACAACGCTTCGCACGCTGTTTATGAATGCCATCTTCCAGCGGGGAATAGATTATCAAGACTAGAATACAATCACACCTATCATGATTAGCCGGATATGGAGAAACTCACTTTTGGTAAATATCCGGCATCTGATACCATTTATCATACGACTGATTACGATTAAATTACCTTGCAGGTGATTGCTCAAAGTAGAATCCACCTTGAAAGATCTGCGAAAGTTATCGGCAATAGAGGATTTCCGACATGCCCGACGCAAGGCGGCCCTGCAACAGATACTGGATGGTCTGCGACGGCGATCGAAAAATCTACTGCCTTTTGAAGAAGTTCGCCAAACATTTAAGGCTCAACCGGCTAATGATCTTGGTTTCCAGGAGATTCCCCTTGAGGCCATTGTCGGCAGTGTCAACCGATATGAAGAGTATACGCGAAATTTTCTGCCAAAATATGATAACGATGAAGAGCGATGGGTTCGGGTAAAGGCGCAAATTGAAGAAACCGGCCTCAATCCAATTTCTGTCTATAAGCTCGGTGAAGCGTACTTCGTAAACGACGGCAATCACAGGGTCTCAGTAGCCCGGCAAATGGATAGTGAAACGATCCCGGCTTATGTCACCGAAGTGAAGGCGCGAGTTGATATTTCACCGGCCGATAAGCCCCATGAGTTAATTTGCAAGGCCCGCTACGCTGATTTTTTGGAAAAGACAAATCTCGACGAACTCAGACCAAAATCAGCATTATTGATGACCTTCCCCGGACAATATCGCAGATTGCTGGACCAGATTGAGACCCAACGTTACATCTTAGGTTTAAATCCCGGCCGTGATAAAGTGCCTTTAGATGAGGCGGTTACTACCTGGTATGATCGTGCTTATTTGCCTCTGGTACGATTGATCTGGCAGCATGGTTTACAGCGCTCTTTTCCGGATCTAACTGAAGCCGATCTCTACGTCATGGTGATTCGGCACCGGGATGAGATGCAAAAACACCTGGAGTGGCATGTTGATCTCACAGCCGTAACGACCGACCTGGTCCGTCAAAAGAGCCGAGCCAGGGACCAAATCGTTGAGCGGTTTGGAGATCGTTTGTTGGATGCCGTCACACCTGACGCGTTGGAATCGGGACCTGCGCCAGGGAAGTGGCGCGAAGAACGGTTGGCCAGGCGGCCGGCCACAAATCCATTTTCTGACATTCTTGTCGTCATCCGCAATGTTGACTCAGACAAGGTGGTTATCGAACATGCGGCGATTATCGCAAAACGGGAACAGGCCCGGTTGATGGCGCTGTTGATGCTTAAGGGTAAAAAAGGGTCAAATGGCCCATCAGCTCAAGAAACCCGCAAGCTATTCGAAAATTCATGTGAGAAATGGGGGATTCGGTGTGAAATTGCTGTCGAACCAGGTCCCTTTGCCCGTAAGATTGTGGAGCGGGCAGCCTGGACTGATTTATTGGCCTTGAGCCTGATTCACAAATCCGGCAATAGGACGAAAACTGGATTTGGATCAAAATTCAACCGGATCCTTCAACGAAGCCCCCGACCGGTTCTTATTTTACCTGAACAGGCCAACTCGAAGCTCGACAAAGCCCTGCTTGCCTACGATGGTAGCCCGAAATCTGATGAAGCGCTTTACCTGGCCACATATATGGCTAATAATTGGTCTATAGATCTGGTTGTTGTCGTAGCCGGTGAAGAGCTAGCCTATTCAGCGTTACACCGGGCCCGCTCGTATCTGCTTTCTCGAGATGTAACGGCACGTTACGTGTCTGCAGCTAGACCGGCCAATAAAGCTATCATAAACACGGCTGATGACCACGGCTGTAACTATATTATCATGGGCGGTTATGGCTACCGGCCGCTTTTGCAGCTTGTTTTAGGAAGTACAGTAACAAAGGTGGCACGACGTTCTGATATTCCCGTCCTGGTTTGCCGATAGCAATGGGCTAGAAGAAAATATCCAGCATCCATAACGATTGCGATTGAGGTAGCCAATGAATTCATTTGAACGAGTGACCAACCGCCTGCAAGGAAAACCTGTTGACCGGCCGCCAAACTTCGATATTTTCATGACTTTCGCCGCCCATCATATAGGACAGCCCCTTTCAGCCTACTACCAGGATCATAAGGTTCTTGTCGCCGCAAATTTGGCTGTGTTGGAAGAATTTGGATTGGATATTGTCCAGGCTATTTCGGATCCCTATCGGGAAACGGCCGATTTCGGGGCCAAGATAGATTTCCCTATCGACGGTTTACCCCTCAGCCGTCAATCGTTACTGGCCGATCCGGATGATATTCGAAAGCTAAAGAGAGTAGAGCCAACCCAGGGACAACGCATGAGCGATCGCTTAAGTGCCATACAAAAATTCAGGGAGCAGGTGGGTGGTGAAGTTCCAATCATGGGCTGGGTTGAGGGTGCTTTGGCTGAAGCGGCCGATTTGCGCGGCGTAAGTAATTTGCTGATGGACCTGATCCTCCGACCGGACTGGGCCAGGGAACTTTTAGAGGTGTGTGTCGACGTAGCGATCTCCTTTGCTCAGGCTCAAGTTGAGGCCGGCGCCGACATTATTGGCCTCGGGGATGCGATAGCTTCACAGATTTCCCCCACCATGTACCGTGAATTCGCCTTACCATATGAACAACGAATTTTTGCGGCCGTCCACGAAATGGGAGCCTTGACCCGTCTGCACATATGTGGAAACAGTAACCAGATCATTGGCGACATGGTAAGAAGCGGCGCCAACATCGTCGATTTGGATTGGATGGTTGATATGGCAAAAGCGGCGGCTGACTACGGAGAGGATGTATCTTTTTGTGGCAATTTTGATCCTGTGGCTGTGATGCTGCAAGGAACACCCGAAAAAGTCTTCAAAGCAACGAAGACCTGCATGGATTTTGGCGGTCCCCGTGCATTTAGCAGCGCCGGCTGTGAAATACCTGATGGCACCCCACATGAAAACTTATTTGCCCAGGTTAGAGCATTACGTGAGGTTTATGCCGATTGAGCCTGCCTGAGGTCAATTATCTTTCATCCACATATTGGTCACTATATGATTCAGGTGATCAGCTTCGTAGCCATAAAATCAGTGCGATTATGGTAGACGAGCAAAACGAGATCAGACTCAAATTCAATTTTGGTTATCGAGGCGTTACCTGCGCCAAACCAAAACCCTGTCAAATCCCCTGAATCGTAATCCGGTTTGGTAGCCCCAAGTAACTCCTTCAAAAGGGTGTTAATGAAGCCGCCATGAGTGACCATCGCCACCCGATCGTCCAGGTTATTATGGTGGGTTGTCAAATTGTCCAAAAGCTGACCCGCTCGCCGATTTGCCTGTTCCCTGGTTTCATAGGGACGGTTCCACCAGCCTGCATCGTTTACTGTATCCGGGAGGACAAGATCAGGATAGTGGGAGGTAAAAAATGCTCTTCCAGGTCCTGGAAGCCCTACGGGCTCTCCACCCTTATCGTCTTCGCCGGTAAGCCCACCTCGTTCGTGAATATCTTCCCGGCCATTTAGAGGAAGACCCAGCGCCTGTGAAATATATGCCCCGGTTTGAATTGCCCTTTGCATCAGGCTGCAGTATAGATGAGTAATATGGAATCCATATCGGTCAAAAGGATCTTTCTTTTGGCCCAAACCGCCCCTGCTATTTGGCTTTAAAAACTTGGCCAACGTTTTTGCCTGCTTATGACCCAACTCAGTAAGAAGCGGATCTGGCACGTACCCGCCTGGAGCGCGAGTGCGAACCCATCGAGCATTATTTTCTGACTGGGCATGGCGAATTAAATAAAGACGCATAGTCGCTGAGCGTGACTAATTTTGACCGGGCTGCCGCTCCCCCAAAACATTCAACTTCGCGTCAATGAAATCCTTGTGCGATAGATCCAGCCCCCGGGCGATCACCCTGATCTCTTCTGTCTCTTCAAAGGACATATCACCATCAGAATTAGCGACCGCGAACAAGGTAAGTAAGACACGTTGTCGTTCTTCAATTGAAGCGCTTGTTGCTATCTCACGCATCATGCGAAAGGTGTCGTATGTGACATCAATAGAGGAGACAGCAACCTCGGTGACAAATGTCGCTTCTTCGAGACCCAGATTCCAATTGCTTTGAATGATGGTGATCATACTCTCAAATTCGGTCTCGGTAACCTGGCGATCCAGCTGGGCAATCTTAGCCATCAGCCCACCAACCAGGCTCAGCCTGCGCAATTCTTCATCGGCGATATTCAGCTCTCGGTCGCTTTCTCGCAAACGCTGGGAGACACTATAATAGACTTTGTTCTTTATAAAATCATCGAAATAGGCTTCCCTATTGGGTGCACCGGCAACAGCGTCCGCCCGCCTTTGCATAGCCCCACCTACTACTCGCTGTAAACCACCGAGAAAACCCATTTCCACCGACTCAATCGCTTCGCTAATGTCAGCTACAGTGTCTTTTTCGCTGTCAGAGATCTCGCCGTCAGCTCCGGCCATTCGCTGCAAGGCATCGAGTGCGAACTTTTTCTCCTCAGGTGAGCGGAGGGCGTTTTGCAAGTCGGCGACGAGCCTGGCCCGCTCTGCCTCATCGACCGGGGTTTCAATATACATATCCAATCGAGCCCATTCTTGAGCGTTAAACTGCATGACTTCGTCAAATCCAGTTTGTCGCAGGCTGAAAAGTAAATCTTTTAAACAATTTACTTCATCGTTTGATATCTCACCATCTGACCAGGCAACGGCGATAATGACACGGGCAAGTTTGAGTATAATTTCTCGTTCGTTCATGAGCAATCCTTTAATGAATAACGGTACTTAATTGAAAGTTATAAAGCAAGCGCCAAACTTACAATAAAACGGCTTAAAACAGCACCGTTTGGCTGGGGAAATCCAAAAAAAATGAGCAGATCCTCACCAATAAATCTCAAGCGTTTATCGTAGGATGACTCACCCCGCCACCGCTTCACGATAGCGTTTGACCCACTTGTAAATTTCTAAAACGCTAAATACTACTGCACTTGCGATGAGGCAAATTATCAATTGCTGGCCATTCAACGCTTTTGTTTTAAAGATATTTTGGAACGGTGGTAAATAAATCAGAGCTATTTGCAGGGCAAAGGTAGTCAGCACGGCCCAAACCATCAGCCGGTTTGAAAATAGACCAATTGTGAAAATCGACTCGCGAGTTGATCGAATCGCCAGGGCATTACCCATTTGGGACAGGACGAGGGTGGTGAAGACCATTGTTTGCCATGGTCCATCAGGATCATTTAACCAGGAAAAATAACCAACCACAATAGATACAAGCCCCATGAGCGCACCTATCCATAGGATCTGCGCGCCTATGCCTCGACTAAAGACACTTTCCTCAGGTCTAAAGGGAGAGCGTTTCATTACCCCGGGTTCGCCCTCCTCGCGGGCTAGGGCCAGTCCAGGCAAACCATCGGTCACCAGGTTCACCCATAAGATTTGCAGAGGCAAGAGGGGCAAGGGCATTCCCAAAAATGGACTGATCAACATCAGGAATAACTCACCGGTATTGCTGGATAGTGTGTATTTGATAAATTTTCGAATGTTGTCGAATATAACCCGGCCTTCTTCAACGGCTGCAACAATCGTCGCGAAGTTATCATCGAGCAGGACCATATCGGCCGCTTCTTTGGCCACATCTGTACCGGTAATACCCATGGCGATCCCGATATCGGCTTGCTTTAAGGCCGGCGCGTCGTTGACACCGTCACCCGTCATGGCCACGATCTGACCCTTGTCTTGCAAAGCCTGAACAATATTCAGTTTGTGTTCCGGGGCTACCCGGGCGAACACTGAAATATCGTCGACCACCAGTTTCAGCTCCTCGAGACTCATTAATGACAGTTCCATCCCGGTCAAATTACGCTCATCCTGGGTGATATAGAGATCTTGAGCGATACGATTGGCAGTCAGCGGATGGTCGCCGGTAATCATAATCGGCCGGATCCCGGCCATACGGGCCGTTTCAACGGCCGCCTTCGCTTCTGGTCGAGGTGGATCCATCATGGCCACCAGACCAATGAATACCTGCTCTACTTCTAAAAGCTCCTGATCGGTGGGGATATCACCCGATTCATAATGACGAAAGGTTATGCCCAGCACCCGTTGGCCTTGTTTGGCCAATTCATCATTCGTGTTCATGATTCGTTGTCGCAACGTTTCGTCTAGAGGAACGACTTCATTATCCACCAATACCCCACTGGTCACTTCTATGAGACTGTCGACAGCTCCTTTAGAGAGCATGATGTGATCTGTATCGCTCCAGGCGAGATTGCTCTCCGTTACCGAGGCATCGATACGGTGAACAGTGGTCATCCGTTTTCGTTCTGAGGTAAATGGAACCTCGGCCACTCTTGGCCATTTTTCATCCAACTCCTCTTTTCTGAATCCAATCTGCTCGGCCGCCAGCAAAAGGGCGCCTTCCGTCGGATCACCTATCGCCCGGATGGTCCCATCAGCCGCTCGTTTGATGATGGCATCATTACAGAGCGCGCCGGCTCTGATCAGGGCGCTTAGGGCTGTATTCTCAGGCGGCGCCGCACCGGGCCACTCAGCTTCCAAAAGTATCCCTTTCTGATAGACCAACGTCTCCATATCAACCTGGTTGCCGGCCACATCTAGGATGGTAACGGTCATGCGGTTTTCCGTGAGCGTCCCCGTCTTATCAGAGCAAATGACCGTAACAGATCCCAGGGTTTCCACTGCCGGCAGCCGGCGAATGAGAGCGTTTCGTTTAAGCAACCGTTGCGAGCCCATTGCCAGGGTAATTGTAACCACAGCCGGCAATCCTTCGGGCACGGCCGCCACAGCAAGGCTAATCCCGGTCAAAAACAGCTCAGGAATATCCTCTCCCCTGATGATGCCGGTACCAACAACCAAAGCGATGATGCCCAAGGCCGCCCAGGCTAAAATAGTTCCCAGCCTGGCCAATCTTTTTTGCAGGGGCGTTTGCTCCTCGTCCACTTCCTGAATCAACTCAGCAATCCGCCCCAATTCAGTGTCCATCCCCGTTTCAGTGATGATGGCCACACCCCGGCCGTAGGTAATGGATGTGCCTAAATAGACAATATTGGAACGATCACCTAAGGTCAGATTTTCGCCTTGGGGAATACGGATACTCTTCTCGACTGGCTCTGATTCGCCGGTCAAGGCCGATTCCTGCGCTTTCATATTGGCGCCTTCAACTAAACGCCCATCGGCCGGTACCAGATTCCCCGCTTCCAACAAAACGATGTCACCCGGTACTAACGCAGTTGAGGAAACTTCTTGAATATCACCGTTTCGGCGTACGCGAACAGTTGGTACGGCCAGCTGTTTAAGAGCGGACATGGCCTGCTCAGCCCGGTATTCTTGGAAAAAACCCAGGGCGGCGTTAAGAATAACGATGGAAATGATAATTACCGCGTCGAGCGTCTCGCCTAAAATCAGGGAAACAACCGCAGCGATGATCAGAATGATCACCATCACTTCTTTTAGCTGGTTGAACAGTATCCGCCAGGGGCTGATCTTGTTCCCTTCCGCTATTATATTGGGACCGTAGCGTTCCAGTCGCTGCTCAATCTCCGCGCTACTCAGTCCACGTGCGGGGTCACTCGCCAATTTTTCGACCGTTTCATCGGCCGTGAGTTTATACCAATCCATACCTACTCATCACGCTGCTAATTTAAAGGAAGCCAATGGAACTTCGATTATTTAAGTCCGCGGCAATCACCTAATGCCGACTCAAACAGAGGAGCAATTATACAGTAAAAACAGTCTTTTTCGCATGAAAGCGATCTGCTCAGAATTTTTTCACTCCGCTAGTTCTGCATTAGCCATCTGTCAAGGTCTGCTTGTTTGTGTAACCTTGCCCTATGAAAAAAAGGGAGCTGCAAAGTGCAACTCCCTGGCCAATATTCTGTTATTTTAGCTTGCTGTTATGAAACGATCCTACTTCATCCGGAAAGCTGCAACGACCGCCATAATACCACCAACAATTGCGAATATACCCAAGACAAATGGTAAAGCGAGTGCACCCATCGCAGGGTTGGCAAGTAGCAGAATACCAAAAATGATGCTCAATGCGCCTAAAATACCCGCACCCCAACCAGCGCCTTTGAACGCCCGAAAGATGTTGATCGCCCCAATTATGATACCCTCTATACCCAGAATGATGATCAATGTCGTCGGAACCAGGAAGGTGGAGTACAAAGGATGGCGGATAATCAATAAACCGGCCAGGATACCTAGGATGCCGATAATCAATTTCCAGCCCCAAGCAGAACTGTCAATGAAGATGCTGACGATCGAGAGGATACCGGCGATAAACCAGTATATACCAACTATCTGTACCAGAATGGCCGTTGTCATACCTGGCTTGGCCAGGAGCATGAGGCCGATGATGACAGCCGCAATGCCTTCAATTAAAACCAACCACCAAGGAACTACTTTTTCTTCGCTGAATGGAGCCGCTGTTTCTGTCACGGAAAACCCTCCTTCTCTCTAGAGACAGACAATAATGAAGCGCCTAAATTGGAATGTCTAAGCGTATAAATATTATAGCCCCTAAAAATGAAAAATCCACTGCCAGCGAGCGAACCAATCAAACAGGTTGAATTGCTGAGAGAGGTGGAATTAGGCGGCCCCGGTAAGCTTTGAGTGCGGCAAACCACCAACCACGTATTGGCTTAGGTCTACCTATTGCCTTGGCGAAAGCGGGCTATACCGACCGCATTAGGAGCATTGGGCCAAGAATCAATCTCAGAGAACCGATGGATTTGATGAATCTTATAACCGATAAATTGGATGACCAACTTTGAAGGGCTTTGAAGTGGGTTTTTCCAACGGGTCGCCGGAACCATCGCCGTCTTCATCTAAATCATTCTCATTGGCGGCGATAGCCGTACTGCTAACGATACCTTCCGCCGTCGCGACGAATCCGTCGCCATCCACACCCTCTTCTGAGGAAAAAACAACTGAAGCGACTTCGCCATCCCCAGTCGCCAGCCTTGAATCGACCTTAAGTTACTCTTCACCGGCGATTGCGCTTTGGCTGGTAACCCCTTCTTCAGTGGTCAGGGCCGTGGAGGACTCTTCTTGCCCGGCTTGCAATTGATCGGCGATATCAACCCGCAGTTGTTCGGTCAGAACATCTGCGCCGGCTTCAGCCAGTTGCTTTTCGACACCTTCCACCCAACCATGCTCAATAATAGCCACGATTGCAGAGGTTCCCGGTTGAAGACCTTCACCAATCTGCTTCAGCCGATCATCGGGGATTCCAGAGTCAATCACCCTGGCGGTCACACCTCCAACCAGGGCGCCTGTGGCCGCGCCAACAACAACACCTGGTGGGCCGGCAATCAGACCGATAATAGCACCAATAGCCCCGCCCGCGGCAGCACCCCGGCCGCCACCGGGATCGGCCGTTTCTTTGATATGCAATTTGTTCTTTTCGTCACGCCGGATTACAGCCGCATCTTGCATCTCGATAAGATTTTTCTTTTGAGCTGCTTTTAACTTCTTTAAAGCTTCATCGGCCGCATACTCGTCCTGAAATGCGGCTACTATCAACTGGATGGGTACCTCATTCATGATCAAGGTTCCTGAAAAGTTGGCAAAAAAAGCCTATGAGCTTTCTTGCGATCAGATACTAAGAGTCGACAACGCTGCCATCGGTGTTACCGGGGGTTCGATCACCGGCACGCCTTCACCGTTTTCTACTGTGACCAGGTCGGCCGCGACCCAACCAATGCCGCTTTGACCACGCGGAAACAGGATACTCCACCAACCGCCATCCGCGCTTACACCGATTATTTGGGCTGTTTGTCCGGCCATCATTACGCCTTCAACAGAATAATTTGTGCCTGGACCTGAATAGACACTCTGCGAATAGTTTGCCGTCCCCATGGGGATGCTGACAGCTGAAGCCGGAGGCTTCTCTTCGTTACGCACAAGCGTGTAGCCTATGGCCGCAACGGCAACCCAAAAAATTACAACGAGGATGAACCCGCAAATGGCCATTAGTATCCAGCGATTGTCTTGTTCCGAAGCGGATTCTGGAAGCGGATATACCAGCGGTTCAGGCGTCACCGACTCTTCTTCTAATTCAGGCGATGACTGGGCATCTTCAGTTTCCATTGCCAGGGCCAGGGCTTCTTGGAATTCACCGGCCGATTGATATCGTTCTTCCGGGTATTGAGCCATCGCCGTCAAGATCACCGACTCAATGGAGGCAGGCAGATCAGGTCGGGCCTGACGAGGATGTGGCGAGATTCCAACTTGGGGTGGTTGGCCTACCATTAGCTCATATAGCAATACCCCCAGCGAATAAACGTCCGATCGCCGATCGACTGGGCCGCCTTGAGCCCCTTCTGGGCTGAGATTGACCTGGCCGAACATGTCTGTTTGATCCATACCGATATCCGTCAACAGCGGGCGATCTTGACTGTCGAAAAGAATGTTTGTTGATTTCAGGTTTCCGTGAATAACTCCTTGATCATGCAAATACTCTAAGGCGGGAACAACAGCTGATAAGAGATTCAATGCGCGATTGGGTGTTTGAAATTGTGCCAGTCGAGATTTCAGTGTCCCGCCTTCGGCGAAGTGGCTGATCAGATAAGGCATGTTCCGTTCCAACCCAAAATCATACACAGCCAAAATGCCGGGATGTTCAAGCTGAGCCATTATCTCTGCTTGATGTTGAAATCTTCGCTTCGCTTCAGCATCTCGGGCCATCGAAGGTGATAACATTTTGATGGCCACATACCGATTCACGGCCGGCTGAAATCCCTTATAAACAAACGCTGAGTCGCCACGTGCGACAAACTCGATCACTTGATATTGACCGACGGATCTGTGAGCTTCTTCAGACATTCTATTTACCTAATGAGTATATTAGTTTCAGTTTGGTAATCCTGACGACCAAGTTATCCCATGAAAACGATTGTTGATGTTAACAAGAGTATACCAGTTGAGAATTGCCCTACAAAGAGGGGGCGGGAGTTAATAGTCATTACCTGGTCTAGCGGCGGACCGCAACCGCGGGTAATGCTTTTATTTCATCCTTGCTCAGCTTTAAGTGAACGGTGTCTTGCTCAATGGTATCAATCTCCCGGACTGGAATAGCTATATCCTTTTGCCACCACAAGTGTCCACGACGCAGGATGAGGTGTGTAATGTGGTTATTGGATGGATAAACAATGAATTCGTCAACCTGTCCAATATGACCGTCTGCAGCCTCCACATGAGAACCCCGGTGAATGGCCAGTTCGTGATGTGGAATCTGTTCGACCTGCCCATAATTTTCAGAATAGCTGTCCTCTATCGAATTGTACGGCCAATAATTAGCATCTGATTTTGCGGCCGTTCGACGCAGATCACCTTGTATATCGATTTCCTCTGCCCCTAAGAATTGCGTTCTAACAAAGCGTTCGAGTTTAGCCAATTCATCAACCAGGCACCGTAACTGGATAGGTGTCGGAGTACTCTGAGAAATCAGCTCTAGGGGAACCAGATACTCCTCCTGATTATCCTTGACTGAACATGAGTAACCTCCATGCTGATCGGGTTAAGGATAATCGTAGATGACCGCCCACCCGGGCCATCGGCGCATGACACGGCAACATTTAATGGGATATCCATTAGCATTCTCCTGTATGTTTTTTTTTACTCAATTCTAAAACGGCCAGATTAATGGTACAAGTATTAGGCTGATAACCAGGAAGATCAATACCAAGGGCAACCCGACTCTCACAAAATCATTAAAATTGTATTCTCCTGGAGTCGCCACCATCAGGTTTGTTGTTGAACCTATGGGCGTCAAAAAAGCTGCCGAGGCGCTCACGGCGACGATCATCAACAACGGATAGGGTGACACGCTAAGATCAGTTGCGGCCTGGAGAACAATAGGCGCCACCAGTATTGTGGCTGCCGAATTACTGATAACCTGGCTAAAGGCGGTGGTCAAGAGAAAAATGCCGCCCATGAGAGCCAATGGCCCGACATTACCTAAGGAATTTACCAGGCCATTAGCCAGGAATTCTGCGCCGCCGGTAGTTTTTAGAGCAGTGCTCATGGGAATCAAGGCCGCGATAAGCACAACGCTTCCCCAACTGATTGCTCGATAGGCCTGTCCCATTGATAGACAGCCGCCAAGCACCATAACCATCGCAGCCATCGATGCCGCAATCACCGTCGGAACAAGACCACTCACCATGAGGATAACCATACCCACCAGGGATAGTGTCGCTATCACGGCCTGGTTATTCAGTTCAACAACCTGGCGAGACATCTCTTCCGGACTGCCGACGATGACAAAGTTGCGGGCCTCGTTGCTTATAAGTTCAATATCTTGCCAACGCCCCCGCACCAGCAAGGCATCTCCAAATTTTAGTGGTTCGTCAATCCGTTCGAGCTGTTTATCTTGACGCCTGATTTTTAATACGCGGACATTATATTTTTGGGCGAAGTTGCCATCATTGATCCTTCGCCCTATGTAGGCCGATCGTGGCGTTAGCAAGACTTCAGCCACCCCTATTTCATGAGAAAGTAACATCTCTGATAATAAAGGGTATTCACTGTCCGCCCTTTGAATACCGAGATTATAGCGAACCATAATATGATCAATGTCGTTCGTGGAACCACTTACGAGCATCACATCTTTTGCTTGAATAATCGTGTCTGCACTGGGCACCGGGTCATTCTGCTCAGGCTGCAATCTACCAATCTGTTGGCGCACGATACTCGTGGGCTGCCTAACCCCCGTTGCAGAGCCATTTATACCGCTTTCCAGTCGCTCTATGCGCAATACAGAGACACCATAATCTCGGCCCAAACCTGATTCCGCCAGGGATCGCCCCACCAACTGGGAACCGTAACGCACCCGAAGCCAAAAGAGATTCCCCTCCAATGTGTACTCTTGGGCCAATTCAGAAATGGTTTCAACCAGGTCAGCGGGTCGTTCTCCGGACTTACGCTCCGGCAGTAGCCGCTGTCCGAAAAAAAGCATATAAGGAATCGCGGCCACAAGTAGAGGTAAACCAATCAAAGCAAATTCAAAATATCCAAAGCCCTCATATCCCGCGCCAATCAGCGTATCATTGATGATGATATTTGGTGGCGTTCCGGTTAAAGTCAACAATCCGCCGCTATTGGCTGAAAATGCCAAAGGCATTAAAAATTTCGAGGGCACACTGCCGATACGCCAGGCGGCCGAGGTTACCGCCGGCATCAAGGTGGCGACAGTACCGGTATTGCTGATGAAAGCCGAAAGCAATGCTGTGCCTACCATCAACACAATCAGCAATCGAACGGTGCGTCTGCCAGCTAATGCGAGCATCCGCCCGCCAAGCCAGGCGGTCACGCCGGTCCGTGACAAACCTTCGCCTACTACAAAAAGAGCGGCGATCATTATTACTGTCGTATCGCTGAATCCGCTCAAGGCCTCGTCCAGCGTTACTGTTCCGGTTAGGAATAAGGCCAGTAGGGACAATAGCGCGACCAGGTCGGATCTTAACCGGCCGACGATAAAAAAGATGATTGTGATCCCCAGAATGACAAGAGTGAGATACATCTTCCCGCTTACCTGGTTTTCCCGGATAACCTGTTTTAACTGTGTTAGGATTTAGTAGGGTAAAGGCTGATTAGGCTACCAAAATATGCGCGACTCCAGGAACACATGCCGAAAATTACCTGCAAAATAAAAAAGGATCCAAGAGCGCTGAGGGTATATACCTCAACTCTCGGATCCTATATGCTTTTTATCAGAGAAAACACAAAGCTGATCAGTCTAATACTCAGATTCAGAAAGATCCTCTTCCAGGGCTGCAGCAAAGTCGGCCAGGGTTGCGGCCGCGCCCAGCTCGGCCGCGCCTTCGGCAACCTCAGCAACTCCATCAGCCGTCAATGCTTCTGACGCCTCACGCATGCCTTCGGCAGCCGCCATCTCGACCATTCCTAGCGCTGCTTGTTCGAGGCCGGCTTCGGCAAGTTCTTCAGAACGGTAAGCCACCCCTTCGGCCACAACGAGTTCGTCGATTCCTTCTGAAAACTCAATGGCGCCCATGTCGGCAACATGGATGCCAGTTTCGGCCACGGCCTCAGAAAGGGCACGGGTTGCGCCATAACGGAAAATAGAATCAACGGCGATTTGGTGCAACTCTTGACCTTTGTCATCTAGGAAGCCAGCCAGGACCGGCATATCCAACGCATCAACAATTTCACTTACCGCGAAGATTTGTCCAGCGATGGCGGCAATGTCCATGCCCAGACCAAGATCCTCCTCTGCGAGAGCGCTTACGATGGCGCTTTGAACCTCGATATCCTCAGAAGCAGCCAACAGGTCAGCCCCTTCGGCCATATCTTGGATCCCTGCCCCGGCAATGACGTCACTAAAGAGAGCTACCCGCTCAGCGACACGAATGGCGTCCATGCCCCGGGTAACATCACTGGCGCCCATGGCCAACTCGGCCCGGCTGACTGTTTCAAGATCGTCAGCCAGTTCCAGTTCGTCCAACCCTTGGGCAACCTCTTCAAGGGCGTCGAGAGCGGCCAAATCGCTCAGCAATTCCACCTCGGCTGCAGCCTCTTCAAATTCATCTCTTGTTTCATCAATCATGGGTCTTCCTCCAATAGGTAAATAGATGTCAATTAGCTCCAAAAAGAATACTACACCTTAGCAATTAAAACCATAGCTATTGATCGAAAAAAGTATCGTTATTCCGTTTAGCGCCAATCCCTATTTAGTCTCTTTCATCATCGCCACACTGGCGCTAGTCCCAATCCTGTTTGCACCTGACTTTATCATCTCTTGCGCACTAGCCAGTGTTCGGACGCCCCCAGAGGCTTTGACACCCATGTCCGAGCCAACGGTCTGACGCATGAGCCTTACATCCTCCGCAGTAGCACCGCTTCCCATAAAACCTGTTGAAGTTTTTACAAAATCAGCTCCGGCTTTTTTTGCGAGTTGGCAAGCCCGTACTTTTTCGTCGTGGTTGAGTAAACCTGCTTCGATAATGACCTTGCAAAGAACCCCACGGCTATGAGCTGCCCGGACAACGCTGGCAATTTCCAGTTCCACCAGGCTATCATTCTTCTCCTTGAGAGCACCAATATTAATAACCATGTCAATTTCGCTGGCGCCATCTTCAATCGATTGAATCGTCTCCCTGACCTTGTCATCAACCGCAATCGCGCCAAGAGGGAAGCCGATTACAGTACCGACCTTAACATTGGCATCCTTCAAAATAGTTGCTGCTTGTTTTACGTGAATAGGGTTAATGCAGACTGACGCGAAGCTATATTCAAGGCTTTCCAGACAAAGCTGTTCTATTTGGCTGCTGATAGCATCAGGCTTCAGTAAAGTGTGGTCAATAATGTTAGCTATTTGAGATGGATTCTCGGCGATTAAAGCGGCCAGTTGATCTGGGGCCAGGGTGCCTACGGTTGGCATCGCTTCAATGACGTAACGAACCAGGTGGATCAGCTTTTCACCTGCGATCAGCGCCATGGCCAATACTTCTTCATGACTATCAGGTTGCTGATCAGCATCACCGGTCGCTTTGTTGGTAATCGCCGAGAAGCCAATGATTCTCATCCCGGCATGGTTAGCGGTAATGACCTCTGGAACCGTTGACATGCCGATGGCATCGGCGCCGATAATTCGCAAATAACGCCTCTCGGCCGGGGTTTCGAAAGATGGCCCTGAAACGGCCGCGTAGACCCCTTGTTGAATCGCGATACCTTTTTTCTTGGCGATGGTGATGGCCAGGGCCCGTAAATCCGGAGCATAAGCATAGGTCATATCGGGGAATCGAGGTCCAATATCATCTTCGTTAGGACCGATGAGAGGGTTGGAGCCCATCAAGTTAATGTGATCGACGATAAGCATCACATCACCTGGCTCGTAGTTGGGGTTTAGACCTCCGGCGGCATTGGTCACTAATAGCGATCTGGCGCCCAAAGCGTGTAACGTGCGAATAGGAATCTTGATTTCAGCCATGGGTTGTCCTTCGTAATAATGGACACGACCCTGCATCACGGCAACATTTTTACCAGCCAGTTTACCCAGTACCAATTGACCGGCATGACCCGCGACGGTTGACTCCGGAAAACCAGGGATCTCATTGTAGGGAATAATCACATCGACCTGAACTTCCTCAGCCAGGGCTCCAAGGCCAGAGCCAAGAATGACAGCCAACTCCGGCCGTACATTTGTTCGTGACTGGATATAATCCTTGGCTAAGTTGATTATCTCCATCTGTTTCGTCATGACTTTTATCCCCTATGATATACCTGGTTCGGCTCGGCCATCGGCTACCAGCATAACTATCGAACGAGCCATTACTAGATGGGTCTTGCCCGTCACCGGAGGTGCTGTATTTGGATCACAGATATCTTCCGGCATCGGCCGGGAGGTGTCGATCACCCGCCGCCAACCGTTCCATTGCCGGTCAACGACCTCTGGCAATTCAAATTCGAGAGATTCCCAATATGAATTTAACATAAAGTGAAATCTGCAGGTCCTTTTCATGCAGAGAATGGTTAGCGCCAGACTATGAGAATTGTGCCCCCAATCCGGCCTAAACAACTTTACTCCATGCCAATTTATCTTGGCTTGCATAAGAAAATCCGATAACGTCATGCGCCGGTCTCCGCGCAAAACGTCCAGGGTCAGTCTTATTGATATTAGCCGCTTCAAGAAACGGTGAATATCTATATTTTTTTCTAAAAGGGCCCAATCCATCCAACCAATTGTATTATCCTGACAATAGGCATTGTTATTTCCCGATTGTGTTCGGCGCATTTCGTCCCCCATCAGGAGCATTGGCGTACCCAGGGACATAAGATTGATGGTTAGAAAATTTTTTATCTGCCGGCAGCGAATTTTTTCAATTTCGGGATCATCACTAGGTCCTTCAACCCCGTAATTCCAACTCAGGTTATCGTTGTGCCCATCTTTATTTTTTTCTTTATTTGCCTGGTTATGCTTTTCGTTATAGGAGACGAGATCGTTCAGCGTAAAACCGTCGTGGCTTGTTACAAAGTTGATGCTCTGTTCTGGTTCGCGGTTTTCATGAGCATAAATGTCGGGACTGGCCAACAAACGGGCCGGTAACTTAGAGACCATGCCGGGGTCTCCTTTCACAAAACCTCGAATATCATCCCGGAACCGTCCGTTCCATTCATTCCAGCGATCGCCAATGAAACTGCCAACCTGGTACAAACCGGCCGCATCCCATGCTTCGGCAATTAATTTTGTGCCGGCTAAACGAGGATCGGACTCAATATCCCATAATGTTGGAGGATTCGCCAGGGGCGCACCCGTTTCGCCTCTGGATAGAATAGAGGCGAGGTCGAACCGAAAGCCATCGACATGCATTTCTTCCACCCAGTAGTGCAAGCTATCCAGGATAAGCCTACGTACGATAGTATTGTTAGCGTTTAAGGTATTTCCGGTGCCACTATAGTTTGCATAATCGACCGTATCCTGGTCTAAGATGTAATAAACGCTATTTTCAATGCCCTTAAAACAATAGGTTGGTCCATCGGCGTCGTTCTCGGTTGTATGATTATATACGACGTCCAGAATCACTTCGATGCCGGCTCGGTGGAGCGCCTTCACCATATCCCTGAACTCATCTAAAGGGCCCAGAGGCTTCCGATTCGAGCTGTATCCGCAATGGGGAGCAAAAAATGTTATGGGACTATAACCCCAATAATTGGTGAGACCCTCTGGCGCATCTAGCTCATCGAATTGAAATACCGGTAATAGCTCAACGGCCGTTATTCCCAAATCCTTTAAATAAGGGATTTTATCTACCAACCCTGCATAGGTGCCTCTTCTGATCTGGTCAATGCCCGAATTGGTATTTCTGGTAAAGCCACCAACGTTTAGTTCGTAAATAACCGTTTGAGTGTAGGGCCGGCTCAGGGGCCGGTCCCCTTCCCAGTCGTATGCGTCCAGATCGGCAATAACACTCTTCATCGCTTTGGCCGTGTTATCCCCCGGAAGCGTTGCAGCACGCCGGCTGAACTTTTCTGGAACGGCAATCCCTTTACCATAAGGATCGAGTAGTAGTTTATCCCTATCGAAACGATGACCGCGTTGAAGATCGACAGGTCCATGAAGCCGGTAGGCATAAAGTTGGCCCGCCTTGAGACCGGGAATAAAAACATGCCAGTAGTGAAAAGTGCGGTTTCTTGAAGACCTTAGTTTGATAACCCGGGCCGGTCTGTCATCATTGACCTCGTCAAATAATAGCAAATCCACCCGGGTAGCACTCTTTGAAAAGATACTGAAGTTGACCCCGCCGTCAGCAATCGTCGCCCCCAAGGGAAAACAATTACCTTGTTTGATGGAGGATGTTGATTGAAGTTTCATGTATGCTTAAAAATTGCTCTACCATCTAGAGACAAGCAATAGGTGTAAGAGCTATGATTTTACTCGGATTCATAATTATGCAGTTTCTGAAAAGATACCTTCGATTCAACCGAGGGTCTTCTATTATAATGATTGTCTTCGACAGGGTATCAACCTGAAACTGAATAACAGGCAGGTTTTTGGTCCTTAGGCTAACAAACTGGTCAGCCTATACGGTTTATTATTACGGTTTATAAGATCAATAGTTGCTACTCACATAGTCAAATAAAAATGATTCATCAGGATTTGCGTCCCAGGCATAAACCACATAGGAACGGGCAATTTTATCTGGCCAACCCTCCCGTCGATCATCGATCAATATCCAGGCAAAGCCAATGAATAAAAAGGATGCGGATATCATAAAACCGAAGAAACGCAATATGGCCTGAATTAATGTTAGAGGGTCGCCATCATGGGCTACCACTCTCAGTCCCAAGATCATCATTCCTAGAGTTTGCCCGGTCAAGACCCAGAACAATACAAAGTAGCCGACAACAACGGTCACACCATAAAGAGTCACAAATATCGTACCGGAAATGTCTGCCGGTGTCGTTGCTTCTCTGAAAGAATTAAATGGACCCCCTAATCCTAATAAGCCAATGACCGTTGATAAGAGCCAACTTGAAATCGCCATGAAGGCTGCCAGAAAAGCGATGTCCAGAGCAAACGCGAACAGCCGACTCATAAAACCGGCATAGTAACCCAGCAATGAGTGCTCCTGCAATGGTCTATTTCCACGTCTGACCGGCCGGATGACCTCTGGATCATAGTCTGGTCGGGGTACTTTATCGCGTTTTGGGCGACGAAGTACTCGGCGAAATGGGCGTTCAAGGAAGATGTCGGTACTAAGGGTACGCTCTCGCACTTCCTCTATCGCCTCGTCGATTATTCCCATGCTCTGGGCGGATACTATCTCCTGAATAAATAGTTGGATTCGTTCGCTTTCAACAATGTCATCCATAGCCTCATCGGCTATTTGACCGACGGCCACTTCGGCGACTTGCCGGCTTCGCGCGTCCTCGACCCGACCAAGCGCCATCCAATGATTCACCTGGCTCTCACCTCGCTCCACGGATGTATCGAATTTTCGTCGAAAAGGGGATACGGCACGACTCCGGCCAAGCGGTCCAATGACGATGTTAATTCCATTGGCCGCTAGGTCACCGATGCTCCGCGCCAGCTTTACGCCCCGGCTGGCCTTTGTTCTCACATCGATCATCATACCCAGGGCCAGGTAGCGAGCAGTCAAATCCGGCGTCTCTCCAAATTGCTCCTCCCACTCCGAAACTGGAACCAATACATTTTCAGCCGATCGGGGAGTTGGAACAGCTTCCTGGTCGATCTCCCTGGCCTGCTCTAATCGATCGGATATTGTATCCAGGGTCAGGAGAGCGCTGCCGAGAGTTACGCGGGTGAAGGTCGCACTTCTTGTCGGCCGGTTTGCCACTCCGGGTATCGCCTCATCCGCAGTTGGTTGTTGGCGCTGAGTTGAAAACCACGTGAGGTTACTTCTGACATCGCTATCCCCAGATAAACCAGTAGACGAGGCCATATTTTCCGGATTGTTTCCAGCCGCGCCACTTCTGGAGTCCGGCTCCGGCATGCTGGCGATGCTTGCAGCAGGTTCAGACTCCCCAGGATCGTTTTCAACATTTCTCGCATCCGGTTGTTCACTCTCATCTGGCATGGATTATTATCCTTTCAATACAGCTATCCGAATTTTGTCGTCGACTTCACTGTTCGATTAATACTGACCCTTTTGGCAGGGGCCATATCACTCAGCGTTCCCGCTGGATGTGGCCTAGCCGAAAATGCTCTTTTCAAATTTGTGCGCAAGACCTGACTATAACAAACAGGCAAATTATTTTGTACGTATGACCAATTGGAAGAACGGCCGATGATCGTCATATCAGCTATTTGGTCCAATCACCGCCGATTTGAGCGCAATATAGACCATATAAGCCACAATGAAAGCATAACCATTAAAATAAAGCCAATCACAATAAGCCAGGTTGGCAAATTCCAGGGCCAAACGAGATCAAGTGATGGGATGAGCAAAGCCAGGGCTATGGTCAATGTACCAACCAATACCGATAAGATGATTCGATTGGCCATTTGGTTTAACTGTGTAGTCGAATGTCGAATTTCAGGAATATTCATTCGAAATTCCAAGTTGCCCCTTTCAACCCTGTCCAGAATTCGCATTGTTTGGCCTGGAAAACCGGTTAACAAATCAATCCAGGCCGTAGAACTGCGCAATATAGGTGGCCCCCAAAACTTGGGCGACGCCAGGCCTATTATAAAACGGCTGACGTAAGGCCCGGAAACTTTAAAGACATCAAAATCAGGAGCGATCCTTTTTCCCACGCCTTCCATCACAACCAGGGTTTTTAACAGTAGCCAGTAATCGCTTGGTATTTTAAGGTGGTATTCATAGATGACAGGTTGTATCTCACTCAGCAAATCAGTGGCCGAGATCTCTTTTAACGGCAGACCATAATACTTGCGCAATAATCGGCGCAGATCTCGTTGTAAGCCATATTGATCAACACCGGAGGTGGCGATGCGCATTCGAACTAGTTGCTCGATAATGGACTCAACATCGAAACGAATAATGGCGATATACAAACGGATCAAGTTTGCTCGATCGGTGTCATCCAGGTAACCGACCGTGCCGAAATCCATCAGCCCGATAACTCCCCCTGGCATTATCACCATGTTACCCGGGTGGGGATCGGCATGGAAATAGCCATCTTGCAGCACGGCTTTAATGACAAAACGGGCCGCATTCAGGGCTATCTGTTCGCGGTCGTAACCGGCCGCGTCCATCGCCTCAATGTTATCGGCCTTGATGCCTTGAATTCGCTCTTGAATTAACACCCGCCGCGATGATCGGTCCCAATAGATCTTCGGAACGTAGATGAATTCTTCTTCACTGAAGTTCTCACGGAAGCGGTCCGCATTGCGGCCTTCACGAATATAGTCAAGTTCAAAACGAAGAGCGTGGCCAAACTCTTCGGCAAGACCGACGGGATCATACGGCCGTGTCCAGGATAATCTTTCCTGGGCCAGGCGAGCCAGGTCAAGGATAATAGCGAGGTCGGTTTCTATGACTCTTTCGATCCCCGGCCGTTGAACTTTGACTACGACATGCGTCCGATCAGGCAACAGAGCCGCATACACTTGGGCCAGGGATGCCGAGGCAATGGGGGATGGATCTAAGGCCAAAAATACATCCTCTATTGGCTGGCCCAGTTCATCTACCAGCAGTGCTTGAACTTCCTCCCATGGAGCCGGGGGAACATCATCCTGGAGTTTGGTCAGTTCATTGATATAAGCCGGCGGTAAGATTTCCGGGCGGGTACTGGCTATCTGTCCAATTTTTATGAAGGTTGGACCTAGCTCCTCCAGGGCAAGCCGCAGATGCACGGCCGCTGTACGCGGGGTAGCCGGCGGCGGTTCCCGACGAAACAAACGCGCCGGCAATCTCAAGGCGCTGTCTAAACCAAGTTGGGCGACAACAGCGCCAAAGCCATGGCGCACCAGGACTTCGGCTATCTTCCGGTAGCGGGCCAGTTGTCGCGGTCTGAGAAATAACATCGCGAGCTATACGTTCCGAAGTAAATTTGATGTGGTCATTATTATTGTGCCTATGAAGAATCTGCGATATGAATTTAACGAAAAAAGCTTCGACAGCCATGGTTTAACAAATCCAATACGGAATTATACGAGAGAAGAATGGGGCATGCACCCATGATGCGGGCCTTGGCCACACTGATCGCTCTGGTTGTCGGGATCTTTTCTCCCGTTGTGAGGGGTTTGATGAAAAATCCTCGGCGAGATATTTACCAGGAGCCCCAAGTATATAACCGGAAACGATTATGAGGGTTCTACCTCTTCACTTTCTGGCTTCTGCTTTCCCTTCCAAAAGCGTTTCAAACGAAATCTCGTTGGCTCTTTTGGTGCCTGTTGGCTCAACTCTGCTTCCGGAAATGGCGGTAAGTCGAACATCTTTCTCCAGGCGTATGTGCCCAATAACTTAGTCGAGGCCACTATCGGCGCAGCAAGGATTGCTCCGATGAGACCGGCCATCGCTGCGCCCATGAATACACCGATG
This sequence comes from Patescibacteria group bacterium, assembly GCA_035527655.1. Lineage (GTDB taxonomy): Bacteria > Chloroflexota > Anaerolineae > Promineifilales > Promineifilaceae > UBA11865. The sequence goes on from DATLAB010000009.1 coordinate 23,905, forward strand.
ATGACAATCAGAGCATGCAAATCCAGGGCGCCACCTACAATCCGCGGTACGAGCAAATTGTTCTCAATCTGCTGGATGAGGAGCATCACGCCAAGAACAATGAGTGCATAATAGACAGGATCAATACCGAGGTAGTTGTCAGGTTGGAAAAAAGCAACCAAAACGGCCGCGGCCGTGCCGATGAAGGGTCCGATTACGGGAAGAAATTCAAGCAAACCGGATAACACGCCCAATCCAAAAGCATTTTGAACACCAAGGATCGATAGGGCGACCCACACCGCCAGGAAAATCACGGCTGCAAGAAGGATCTGGCCTCGGAGATAGGCTCGCCAGATTCGGTCAAACTCCCGCAATATGCGTTCTGTATCATGTCTATAACCTGGTTGGTAAACCGCACGGCTGACATACCCTCCTAGTCTGCCCATCTCAAAAGCCAGGTAGATAGAAATAATTGAGGTAAACAGGATAACCGTGATAACTTCCGCGGTCGAGCTTAAAACGATTACCACTGTACGACCACTCTGATTAAGGATGGGTACAACTGCTGCGATGATCTGGTCGCCCAGGGAATCCCAATCGATGCTACCCCATAAAGTCGACAGATGAAAATTAAATGGTCCGATTACAATCGCGTCAGTTGTTGACAGCCAATCCACCACATTGTTAAGCAGATCAGGTACACTCTCAATCAAATTAGACACTTGCCTGAACGTGCTGACGCCGAGATTAATGGCAGCACCGATTAAAACAATAGCCAGAACAAAATAGGTTAGCAGGATCGCCGCTCCCCTCTTTAACGGTGTATTTTCAACCAAAAAATTTATCAGCGGCGTCAATACATAGGCAATAATTCCGGCTGCTACAACCCTGAGAATAAGGTCCGTAAATCGCGAGGCGATGAACACAATCAAGATCAAGGAAACAACAGCAACCAGAATCTTTATGCTGCGGTCCCACTGTGGAGATTCTTCAGGGGGAGCAGGCAGTTGTTCAACCTTGGATTCAATTTCGTCGGTCACCGGCAGATTTCCATAGTTTGTGTCGCAAGCCCCCAACTACTTGATATGATCTGTCTGTCCCCATCAACCTCATAATACTCTACGTCTAAATTGTAAACTGCGTTGTATTTTGGGAAATGAAGGTTTGTTACTATTGAATGCAATCAATTCATATTCAACCAGAAATGGGAAGCAATGCTAGCGTTTGCCCAAAAACAACAACCAATAACCAATTTCGAATTAGATTACTGATCAACACCAAAATCACAAATGTTGCCATGCCGGTTTCGAATGCGCCAGCCACGGCCGTTATGGCCGATCCGACTACCGGGATGCTGGCCAGTAGCAGGATGACTGAACCACGTTTTTGATAACCTACCTCAAGCCGTTCCCACTGTTCTGGCGTCACCCGAGGAATGTGCTCAAGCGCTGAATCCTTCCCCCGTTTTCCAATATTATAGTAAGCAAGCTTAGTGAATACGCCGAGCAAACTTACTATTATGACCATCGTCCACATCGAGGAATCAATAAGCCCTGTCATGCGCTCCTATTCCCTTGACCTAAGGCCACCATTTACACCAGATCAAGCTATCAACGCTTTTGTTAATAAATATGAGGCCAGATTCTCCTGGTGCCAATTTAGGACTCCATTCATCACCTTGTTGAACCATAAAATTCTATCATTTCTTCTTTGCAGATCTGTTCCTTGGTAGCCATAGTAGTACCACAAGGATCAGGAATAAGAGAAAGAGCAATAAGCCACCGAGAACTGATTCGCCTGACGCAACCAACACAATACCGAGTATGATCGGGAAAACCGCCAGGGCCGTCAGTAAGATCTTGCTTTCCTTTTTTACATTCACAGATACTTAAGCCTCCTGCTTAAACTAATGATAATGGTCCTTCTATCCAATCAAGGGTTCTTAACTTTTATCATCATTACCCACATACGCTCACCCTTTCAGCGATAGGAGCGACGCTGATGGTATGTTACGAAATGTTTTGCTTTGGCCCGAAAGACATGGGCTGCCTGCTTCCATGCCCTCCAAAAAAGTTATTTGTACTCGATATCCGAGACCAATCTCAACCTACTATGTATGGCTATTACCCTTATCGTTGACCTCTCGGACCGTTCTTAGTTTTTGCTTATGACAACGCCTCATTCTTTTCAACGAAAGTAAGCTAATTTCTGCAATCTGGATGCCAGAGAGTCTCTAAAACTATACTGCTTTTTAGCATTAGTACCATTAACTGTCAAGGACGAAACCATTCTTGGAATCAGGTGAACCTGTGGTTCTTGATATCCGCGAACAATTAAGCGCTCGAATGACGATTCCCACCAAGTTGCCTGCATCACTATCACGACTTTGACCTAGATTCATTCAATAATCGATGCTTGCCCTGAGTCGCCGTAATGCTGGGGTTTGGCCACCTGGAGTTATATTAATCAATGGTCAACCCTACAGCAATCAAATGGATGCCTTGTCTAGAACCTCGCTTAAAAAAGCACTGGCGCTCGCCCTGTCCCCCTGGTTTCGTTATTTGATTAGTTTGACGGGTCGCTACCTCTCCAGTAAGGAGAGGGTTCTGCCTGGGTCATGTAGCCAGGTAGACAATGCGATCACCAGCATTTTTCTGTAGCCGCTACGCTTCTTCACCCTCTTCTTCGCCACCAAATGTGGCCCTAAGGATAGCCTCAACTTCCTCTGACAATGAGGTTTGTAAAACAGTAGGATTAAATTTCTTAAGTTCGTCAACTACTTTATCAGGGGTAACTTTGCCGACAAGTATGAAGAGGACCGAATGGCCAGGCTCGATGGTATTACCAACATCTTTTATGAACTAATCGTCTACGCCAGTATCGGTCAGGCCACCTGCGACTGCGCCGGGAATGGCGCCGATGGCCAATCCCAGCCAGGGTATAAAAAATAACAACCCAATTAACATACCCCAGAAAGCGCCACCGAGCACACCGGCCCCAGTAAGGCTAGTTACCTGCTATACCTTTGGTTTTCCCTCTAGTGGGCGGATCACGACAGCAGCATCCTCGAGTTCGATTAGTTGTTCCGTTTGCATTCGGATCAATGCATCACGAGTCTCTTGAGCCCCTATCTCATTATCAAATGCGAAAACTACTAAATCAGCCATGTCTATCACCTTAAATTGTTCCGATATTTGATCCTGGAAGTGCCTGGCATGGAAAATAAACAATTGAAATCCGACTTCGTTTGGGCAGAATCCCGCCAATCTAATTTCGTTGATGCAATACTGCCTGGTGTACTCCCGTGCTAGATCCCCATCTTAAATCGTATGTATCCAGAACGGCTCCTGAGGTTCAGCTATTTCCTGTTTAGCCGCTAACCTTTGTCTTGTCAGCCAATATACTCGTGTATGTAAGGTGCGGAGGAAGTAGTTTGATTATCGCGTTTCTACCCCACATAGGCATTCTGAGCCAATGATATTTGAACCCTGTCACAGCCGGCATAGCCAGATCTCAGTGTATAATTCGCTGATCGAACGACCAATAAAAGAATTAGGAGTAATAACCGCATGTTTCAACAATATCATCTTTCCCATCGTGAGGCTCAAAAGATTATCCAGGCAATCCAGATTGAACTTGAAAGGGAGGAAAAAGGCGCGTCTATTGCCGTCGTTGACGCCCATGGCGAACTTATCGCCTTCCTGAAGAGTGATGGTTGTCGATTGCCCTCGATAACGATAGCAATTAACAAAGCATATTCAGCGGCGCGAGAACAAAAGCAATCCAAGGCGATAGGCGATGCTTCCCGAAATGAAGGATTTCCGATGACCAACTTTGGTGAATTGCGCTACACATCCTGGGGTGGTGGTGTACCTATTCACTTTCAGGGTCAAGTTGTTGGCGCCGTAGGGGTTAGTGGCCTCCCTGAGGAAGAGGATATGGTTTTGGCTCAAATGGGAGCGAACCTGGCCACCGACCAACCCATAGCGTAAATATTGATTCCCCTATCGTCAGGGTATTGGCCAGATCGATAAAGCACTAGATGGCGTCGGATTTACGCATAGCATCTGGATAGACTGACGGGATAGGGGGCTTGGTCGATGACCGAAGACAGGAACTACTCGGCATTGCCCGCCGTGGTACGCCGTGGTACGCCGATAAGCTTGGAGTATACCCCAGCGAGCAGTCAAGTCTCGAGCTAAGAATTGGTTGAACTTCAAGGTCTGTAGCAGTTGAACATCCTCTGTGTCTGCCTGCACTAGGTCACCTGTATTCTTCGGTTAATATTCTGTTGGTTATTTATTTGCATAGAGACCTGCCTGGCACCACCTTCGCATCGTAATAAAGTTTCGTGGGAGCTCCCTAAAGAACCCGCGAATCTTCAAGTAGTTCAAGAGTCGTCTCACACTTGAGGCCGACGTCTGGATCCCTTCCCGGCCTAACAGCGCAACAGTTTTTCCTTGCCCATCCAGGGGTAAGTTTCTAGAAGACACTGCATCGCTTCAGCGACTTTCCGGGCTCTACTGAGGCCGGTGCCCTGGTTTCGGCCATCGCTCGCCCTCCCCTAACCCATTTGGTACTTACTCCTTAAGCTGTTTCTTCGCCCAATTGAGCGTTGATCGGGGTAGAACGATGATTCGGTTGCTTTCTGCCCGGTGAAACCTCCGTCTTACAAGCTTTACCATGTTTTCAGCCTTTACAACCGCATCTTGGCTTATTGGCTTTCCTCAACCGATGGGTTTTCGAAACGAAGTAAAATGTCTTGGGTACCCCAACCATCCGCATAGGGGCCTACTTGTTTATTAGCAAACCTATGGACGGCCTCTTCTTGCCTTTATGATCCACTGTCTCACATCTAACCGAACTTAAAAATGAATGTTTTGTCCTGGGCTTCTTGATAAATGATACTTTATCATCCAAAAATGATTCCTCCAGGGTCCCGATGGTAACGATGCCAGCAGGAGATGGAAAAGCTAGCCCATCGAGATTGTTGCTCCTGGTTGGGCCCCGGACTATACTTGCCAGATTCTTGCACAGATGGAGCACTCCAACAATCCTGAAATACCGCCCCCAGATTACATTGGCGCCCACGAATATGCCCATAAACGCCTGACCGATGAACTCCTCCACTGTCTTCACTACCACAACGTCTATCACAGCTTTGGAGAGGTACTCCTGGCTGTATTGTTTCTGGCCAATCAAGTCGGCATTGTTGAATCTGATCTTCAATTATTAAAGGTAGCCGCCGCCTTCCACGACATAGGCTGGGTAGTTCAAGGGAATGGACACGAAAATATCGGCGTAGAGATTTGTAGCCATATTTTACCGGCATTCAGTTTTTCAGGGATGCATATTTATCGGAATTCCGGCATGATCCCGGCAACGCGCCTTCTCCAGACACCCCAAAACGAACTGGAGGAGATATTAGCTGACGCTGATATGTTCACTCTGGGAAGTGATGACTTTTGGCCACGCAATAGTGATCTTCGTTACGAAATAGAAGCGCTTGGTGAAATTGTTTCCGACAAGGAAGCGTACCAAAGCCAGCTTGATTTTCTAAAGATCTATCAATACCACACTATTGCCGCTCAGAAGGCAAGAGATCATCAGAAGAAAGAGTATATCGCTGAACTCAGTCGCTACGTATCCCAGAACGGCCGGTTAGATGGACCAGCCGTAGACCGCCTTTTACCCGAGAGGCTCCAAAGCCTAAGGCCGCTATTCACGTCTCATGACCACCAGGGTCAAATCATCGGCCGGGGGTGTGTCTCCGGTAAAGGATTTCACGCTTTCGGTGATCGCCGCCAGGAGAGTGTCCGCATTCAACCACTCTCGTGACTTGATGACCTGCTCCAGCCGATCATTGCCATAAAATCCGCCCTCCGAATTACGAGCCTCCGTGACACCATCGGTAAAAAAAACAAGGTAATCACCCGATTCAAGATTAATCTCATGGTTTTCAAACACCATGTCATCAAAGGCGCCCAATAGAACACCGGGGAATGAAAGAGATTCCAGCTCGCCCTTCTGCTTTCGTAACCAGTAGGGGAATTCATGCCCCCCATTTGCGAATGACATCTTACCTGTGTCTGTCTCTACACTGACATAAAACGCGCTTAGGAAAAGTGGGGTCTTTATATCAAGGGATATGAGGTGATTCGTCCTGGCCAATATTTCGGCTGGTTCGTTTTTGCTCATCGATTCCGCTCTGAATGCTGTCCTGGCCGAGGCCATAAACAGCGCGGCCGGAACACCCTTCCCGGTCACGTCGGCAATTACGAATTGCAGACGATTATGTTCTCCGGGAATCAGTATAAAATCGTACAGATCACCACCTACCTGTCGAGCAGCCTGATAGGTTGCTGCAAATTCCATGCCGGGTATTGTGGGGCACCTATCAGGTAACAGACTAAGCTGGATTCGCCGGCCGATCTTCAATTCCTCTTGCATCCGTTGCTGTCGAAGTTCTTCCTCCATGTATCGTCTCATTCTGTTAGACATGACTGACATAACATGGACAGCGAATTCTGGCTTGCGCTCGACAGAATCCATGAAGCGCTTATAGTCCAAAGGAAGTAATATAGTCTCAGTATACGCCTGGGCAGTTGCACTGCGCGGCCGGTCGTCTACTAACGCCATTTCGCCAAAAATAGTTCCTGCTTCGAGTCGATCAACCTCTCGACCTTGAACCGTTATTGATACGGTGCCTTCCAAGACGACAAATAACTCATTCCCCGGTTCACCCTCCAAAAATATGGTCTGCCCAGGGGTATAGGATCGTCCGCCTTTCTCCCGATGGGAGAAACCAAATTTTTCAAGTGTCGCCGTTTGGCTGTTTTCCAGATCCATGATCGTCAATCACGCTAAGTCGGTTACTATCAGTGATTTTTACTCAAACCCACAAGCAAGATGATCAACCCATTATTCTGCAATCACCTGATTCCAACTCGTTCAATTTTCTTTCGGGGGCAAATTCCCATGATTCTGAAGGGGTAATCAGGGAATAGCTGAGCGGATAATTGCATTTCGTTTAATAAATATCAGCTCGTTCATGCCATCAGCGGTAGGTCGATAATCGAGCTCATCAGTGAATGAACGCATCATTTGAATGCCCATGCCGCCGATAGGTCGTTGTTCCAGCGGTATAGTAATATCTGGTGGCTTGACTGAAGTGGGATCGAAGGCAGCAGCATTATCGAGCAAGCTCAAACGGATATCGTTCGTATCCCGCTCTACAAATATCTCTATGAAGCCTGGTTTTCCCTGGTACCCGTGGATAATGATATTTGTTAAGGCTTCATTTACGGCAATCTTCAATTCCGAAGCCGCCTCTGTGTTCCCCCCCAACATCATCGTTGATTCCATAACAAAGGCTCGCATGCGAGCCAAGTCCTTCAACTCAACTTCTGGGATACGAATAGATAGAGGATTCATTCAAAAGAAGCAAGAGCATCACTTTTTTTATTGTGGATCTCCAGGAACATATCATAACCTGATACGCTCAGAGCTTTCAAAGCATTCTTTGATGGCTTGAGGAGTTTTAGGTTTGGCGATTTATAGTTCCCACTGATTATACCCTGGCGCACTTCTTGCTCACTTTCGTCCGACACCTGCCCGCGGAACAGATAGTACACCTGGTGAATAGCCCGAAGCCCGCTACTGCTAATATAGGGTACCTTGCTCAGGTCGAGCAACAAGTAGCGCGTTCCATCATCATAGGCATCCTTCGCCAGTCCTGAAAGCGGCTCTTCACCGGATAATTCCCCATTGAGTTGAAATATTGTGACTGGAACTCGTGCATTTTCTTGAGAAACTGAAATCTCCACTTATGTACCTCCCGGTCTGTGCTAGATTAAGAGCGCTGGAAGCGTCCTATTGTGCATTCTGTATGCAACCAGCTTAAAAAAAATTGTGATTTGGCTCGTCAATCGCAGAGCAGAGTGTTCGACAAGGCCATCTAATAGTACAGTCAGACATCGAGGAGGTCAATAAAATCAGGTAATCCAACAAATCTCTTACACTCTAAACTCACTGAATATGGGGATCTTCACTGTCTGGTCAAGAGAGATCTGCTCCATTGCAAGCAATTCATGCCTTGAAAACCACTCCTGAAAATCTCCTTAAGCCTCATCATTGCCGAACAGTCGACGCAGCTCCTCCTCCCATACCTCGCTAAGGGGTTCAAAGACAACCTCTGTGAAATCTTCAGAAAGCCGCTCCATATAATCACGCACGTTTAACTGAGGAACAAGCCTGTCTAGTTCGTTGATCTTTTCATCAATTACTTCAATTAATTCCTCACTCTTTGCCTCCAGTTCGGACAGGTCCAGGTCCAGATGAAGCATATAACAGATTCTGCGCATAACCCCTAGCCAGGCCATATAGTCATTTTCAATACGGATAGCATTGCCTATTTGAGTAACCTTAGAAAAATCATAGGTGGGCACAAAGGCATAGAATCCAACAAATTCCAGGTCCCTTTCCCCAGCCCGGTGGCAAACATAAGATCCAATACTGGCCCCTCCCTGATAGTCAGATAAGTCAACTGCTAACGCTTTGATCTCTTCAGCCATCTGGGGCAGGCTATATATGCAGGAAACGAAGCGTTCCTTATCATAAGGCAACTCGCCATACACACCGCCTAAGCTTACGATCCGCTTAACACCCAGACTCTCGGCAATATTTAACAGGGTGGCTACGTATCGCTCCGCATCAACATGCGGTTCATCGCCTGAAAGTAGAATGACTCCCCGTTGATCATCTCCAGAGTAAAACAATTCGTTCTTGGGCGTCTTCAATGAGAGGGGACGACCTTCCTCAAACCTAACTGTCGGCCGCAACAGATCATGCGTCCCTGGGAACTGGAAAAGATAAAAGCCATCTGAGTGGATCTCACCTATCTTTTTTGCTTTAGTTTGCTGGATGAGATAGCGTGGCAACTCGGACGATATGGAGCCGGCATCAGCCCACTGTCGCCAGCCAACGATCATGTATAATTCTTGCGCCTCCGGGCGCTCCCAAATATCAAACATTTCTTCCATACCACTCCTTACGCTTTACAGTTTAAACACCCATTCGCCGGCTCGGAGTAATGGTTCACGATCGCCGCTCGGGGTAATCCCGTCAACGTCCATTTTCTGTGATCCGATCATAAAATCAACATGAACTATGCTTTCATTCCCTCCAGCTTTCACAAAATCCTCGCTTGAGATTGTTGGCCCATCCTTATGATTGAACCTATATGCCTTACCTAGGGCGATATGGCAGGCAGCATTTTCATCGTAAAGGGTATTTCGGAAAACGAGACCAGATGTCGAAATGGGTGAGCTGTGTGGCCCGAGAGCAACCTCGCCCAAACGCCCGGCGCTTTCGTCTGTATCTATTAACTTTTGTAGCATATCCTTTCCGAGGGCAGCTTCAACATCAACCACCTTTCCTTTGTGGAAAGACAAAGTGAAATCCTCTACCATCACGCCTCTAAGGCTGAGTGGCTTCGTGGCCCGTACTACGCCTTCAGTGCGCTCTCGATGTAGCATTGTAAATACTTCCTCAGTAGGCAAGTTTGGGGTAAATTTTATCCTACTTTGTGTAGAAGCTCTACTGCGCCCCCTGCCAGACATGGTGGGGAGCGAGACCAACAGTGAGATCGGTTCCCGGACCGGTAAATGCAATGGCCTGGTACTGTCGATTAGTTAGTATTTGACCTCGGGCCGCCAGGCTATCAAGATGGCTACGCCAGGCAAAGAATGGATCCGTCTCGTCAAGTCTCATCACCGAAAAAATTGATTCCCAAAGTTGGAGCTGCTGCGCCTCGGCCGGTAGATCGGGAAACACCTGCACTGCCCAAGCTGGGGATGGAACAGCCATAGACAACCAGTTCATCGCGCCTCGGCCGAGAGCATCACTCACTGGTTAGATGACCAACGCCGCTGAACGGCCAGATAGGTTAATCCTTTCAGGATCCTGACCGGCAAGCAAGTTTAGATCACCGGCAAAGATGCTCATGATGGCCCCACCTTGCTCCAAAATAGCCAATAACCGCTCTTTAGGCCACGCTGGGTAGAATTCTAATGATTCCTGTGTCGCATGTTGCAGCCGGACAAGATCCATATGGCCATCCAACACCAATGCATCGACATAAGAGGCTCCAGTTTGATAGGCGATATCTACAACTTGCCTCATGAATGACGTTAGCGCTATTCCCGAACCCCTGCCAGTTAACCCGAGATGTTGACCAGCTTGGATATTCAGCCCGACCTTAACAGCCAATTCAGCAGATTGTCTCAATTTTGATTCGAAAGTTACCTCTATCATGAATACACACTTTACACTATTCTAATCCTAAAAGATCTCGCTGATTATATCAGCACTACTTCCGGATTCATTAGGTGATAAGATCTGGTCAGGAAAAGATCCTTCCTGGCAGCTATTATCTACCAACCATAGACCCCACCGCCACGCTCTTCTTATCCATCAGGACAAGTGCGATCGTTATTAGCTATACCAACGATGGCGTCCCCCATAACAATTTAAAATATCATTCGGTTCTGATTTGTGGAATGAGTTCGAAAAGAGCATAATAGCTAATAACTTTTAACGAGTTGGTATCACTGTTCAACACGGAGGCTTTCGATGGCCACTCGATTCTTTGGCGAGCGGATAAAAAGGAATGAAGATCCCCGCCTGTTAACAGGCAAAGCGTTATTCGTTGACGACGTGCATCTTCCTAATATGGCTCATGCCGCCTTTCTCCGCAGCCCTCATGCCCGCGCGAGAATCAACAGCATTGATACATCATGGGCCATGGATCAAGAAGGCGTCATTGCGATCTACACAGCCGAGGATTTGGGCAATTACTGGCGCAAGGGACCGCTTAACGTGGCACCCCCTCCAGTCGAAGGGCTTATCTTCCACGAGCGCACGCATCCAATTTTGGCCAAAGATGAGGTTCGTTATGTTGGCGAGCCTGTAGCGGTAATCGTCGCAAAAAATCGCTATATTGCCGAAGATGTCCTGCCCTTTATTGACGTCGATTATGAGCCGTTGCCGGCCGTTGTCGATTTAGAAAAGGCCCTCGAGTCGGATTCGCCGCTGGTACACGAGGATGTCGGCTCCAATATCGCTGCCCGCTGCATTCAGGAAAGAACTCCTGAGAGCGGGGATTCTTTTTCTGAGGTGCGAGCGCAAGCTGATTTAATCATCAAGCGCCGTTTCTTCTATGAGCACGGTGTTGCAGCGGCTATGGAAAATCGCGGCATAGTCGCCCAGTGGGATTGGCGGACTCAGAGACTGACAGTATGGGATACCACTCAAGCGCCCATCCCCATTCGCAATGGACTGGCGTCTATGTTGGGTCTGGCCGAAAATCGAGTCCGGGTAATTGCCCCGTTCATCGGCGGTGGATTCGGACCCAAGATCCTGATGTTTTATCCGGAGGAAATGCTCATTCCCTGGCTGGCCATGCAATTAAACCAGCCTGTCAAATGGATTGAGGATCGGAGTGAGAATTTCCTGGCTACAAGCCACGAACGTGGACAAGTCCATGATGTTGAGATTGCCTTCGACAACGAGGGCTTGATTCTGGGTCTCCACAGCGAATTCCTACATGATAACGGCGCTTATGACCCCTATGGTTTAACCGTACCTATTAACACGCAATGCACAATGCTAGGACCTTATTCAATCCCGGTGTATCACAGTGATTTTAAGGTGATCTTCACCAACAAAATGATCGTGACTCCCTATCGCGGAGCCGGCCGGCAACAGGCAGTATTTGTCACTGAACGCTTAATGGATATCGCCGCCAAGCAATTGGGTCTGGATAAATTCGAGATTCGCAAGCGCAATTTCATCCTCCCCGATGCTTTTCCCTACGATAACCAGATCATCTACCAGGATTTTGCCCCCCTTGTCTACGATAGCGGTGACTACTTACCGCTGTTTGATAAAGCCCTGGAGATGATTAATTATGAAGAATACGTTACCCAGATTCAACCAAAGTTGCGCGCGGAAGGGCGTCTGGTTGGTATTGGCGTCGTCGTTTACGTTGAGGGGACCGGGATTGGACCTTATGAAGGTGCTCGGGTCCAGGTGGAATCGACTGGAAAGGTTAGCGTAGCCACTGGCATTGGCACACAAGGTCAGGGACATTACACCAGTTTCGCCCAAATCGTGGCCGAACATCTCGGTGTGGCGGTAAAGGATATTGACGTGACCACCGGTGATACAGACCTGTTCCACTGGGGTACCGGCACATTTGCCAGCAGGGGGGCGACCGTGGCCGGGAATGCGGTCAATGGAGCGGCCAAGAATGTTCGCGAGAAAATCCTCAAGATGGCCAGTGATCTACTAGAGGCTGCGGAAGACGATCTGGAATTGGTGGACGGAGAAGTAAGAGTGAGAGGTGTTCCACACCGGGGAATATCACTGGCAGAACTAGCGGCCAAAGCCAATCCGTTGCGAGGAGCTGTGGAACCAGGCATGGAGCCTGGATTGGAATCAACGGCCTACTTTGGGCCAAAATCTGGTGGCACAGCTAGCGGCGCCCATGCGATGATCCTTGAGGTCGATCCGGAGACTATGGACGTGAATATCCAGAAGTATGTCGTCGTTCACGACGCCGGCCGAGTCATCAATCCGCTAATCGTCGACGGACAGGTCCATGGCGGCGTTGCCCAGGGAATTGGTAACGCATTTTATGAACGGGTGGTTTATGATGAGCACGGCCAACTCCTCAGCGGCAGTTTCATGGACTATCTGCTGCCGACTTCCCTTGATGTACCGCCTATCGAGGTCGGCCACCGGGAAACGCCATCCCCGCTCAATCCCCTGGGAATCAAAGGTGCCGGTGAAGCCGGGGCGATTCCAACCGGTCCCCTTTTCATCCAGGCCCTCGAGGATGCGCTTCAGCTGGACAATCTCGAAATCCGCGAGATTCCCCTTAGCCCCAATCGTCTCTGGGAGCTGGTTATGGAGGCTAAGGAGAAATCACTGGAGAAATAAGCCGGCGACCTGGTGCTCTATTCAGCTAATTGGGCGAGTAAACGATGCCGGGTCGCAGGGGTACCGGTCGTGGTATCGTCAACTGTCACGTCAAAACTTCCCAATACATCAACGCCATCTGCCAGCCATTGTGGAAAGAAAGATAGTTTGGTTAATTCCTCAATCTCATCCAATTCAACCAGGTATTTCGATAATGAACTTCCACCTTTCGCCCCTTGATCAATCTTAAAACATGCGATATCGACGTTTCGTGGCCGGTCCCAAGGATATCGAAATGGATCAACGGTAATATAGTAGTAAGCATCGGGGATCGGCACTTTGGTGCCGTTGGGCCGTCTGAGCAACTCCGGATCGTCAGAAAAAATTGGGCCTGCAATAGCCCATATGTGGTCCTTGTCTGGTGTATCTTTGATATTGCGGATCATATTTTCCAGCGATAGCCATACGCCTGTGTTCAAGGAGCCTCGCTGGGGGCTCATATTCGACATTAGGAACGTTTCCATTTGCGCCAGACGGCCAAACTGATTATTGATCACTTCATTGGGGACCATGTGGCCAACATGGTAACGAACATTGTTATGCGTACCAAATGTGTCAGCTCCGATTTGCCAATCCTTTTTGAGTCGTCGGTCATCGTAGTATAGGTGAGGCCGGTCATAGTCAACGTCGCGATCATTGCCGGCAACGCGATACGCTGCCCACAAAGGCTGTAAGCGCTCTGGGGAGAACCCGACAGAATAGCCATGGTTTATCAAAACAACCACATTACGATCGGGGTCCTTGTTGATCGGCCGCCCTTTGAAAAGGTATATATCAAGTAAATGCTCAAAATCTCGACTGCGCCAATGCACTTTCGTTTTGTCCATCAGAACTCCTTTCCGATTCCAGTGTGGGTCATTATCAGCATTCTAACATATTCTCCCGATACATTGGCTTCTTTGAAGAGCTAATAGCTTTTTCCCATAATTCGGAATACCAGAGCACTCGATGTTATATGAGGGTCAATTCACTGATCGTCACCAGGATGATGAAATTAACCGACTTCAAACAATATTTGCTGAAGCATCCCAAGGTCGGGCATTGACTCTTGGGCTCCAAATTGGGTAACAGACAAGGCCCCACCCGCCAACCCCCAACGAATAGCCGTTCTGAGCGGCTGATCTTTACTCAAAGCCACGGCCAAGGCACCATTGAAGGCATCGCCGGCAGCGACTGTGTTCACAGCCGTCACTGGGAATGCCGGGAATAACTCAACACCCTTTTCATCGGCTAACAACGCACCCTGGTTTCCCAATTTAATGATGACCCGCCTGGCTCCGAATGACAGCAATTTACATGCTGCTATGACCGCATCGTCGATGTTAGCGATCGTTAAACCTGTCAGACTGGCTGCTTCCGTTTCATTTGGGGTCAGCAGATCCACCAGGGGATAAACCTCGGCCGGCAGTTCCTGAGCAGGCGCCGGATCCAATATCACTTTGACCCCGCGTTCATTAGCCAGGTGTGCGGCGGCGATCACAACTTCTAACGGGATCTCTAACTGTAGCAACAAAAGCTTGGCCTGAGATAAGGCCGTTATTAGATGAAGGAGATCAGCCTGTCCGACTCGACCATTTGCTCCTGGTATAACGATGATGTTATTCTCTGCTGCATCATCCACTTCGATGAGTGCTACACCAGAAGAAATTGACTCTTCTCGGGATAAATATCTGGTACCTACCCCTTGGGCCTGCAAATGTACTAATAACTGCTCGCCAAATACGTCATTACCCAGTCGGCCGACCAGCTCAACAGCTGCCCCTAACCGGGCGCAGGCCACGGCCTGATTTGCTCCCTTACCTCCTGGGACAGTCGTAAAGGAACGCCCGATGATCGTCTCACCAGGTGAAGGCAAGCGGGGAGTATGGGCCACCAAATCCATATTTATGCTGCCAAAAACAACTATGCTCATGCCACGCGACCTTTCATCTAACTTTAGGAGCGGCTAAATCCCTCAAAAGAACAGTGCAATCGTCTTCATTCAAAGCCCAGCCAACGCGGTAAATGCCATTGTCCAGGTTGACTGTTATGCCGTATGTTATACTCGATGACGGTTACAGCTTTCCGCCTTATTTCGCCAGAACCAACAATTATTGCTAGAGGACGATATGGTCGACCCCTTACATTTTAATACTATCCATACCTCAAGAGGCAAGCAACTCGAATACTTGTACACCGTGCCAAGTGAGTTTAAACCTGGAAACAGCTATCCAGCATTGTTGGCCTTGCCAGCAGGCGATCAAACTCGAGAAATGGCCTTGGTCTATGAAGCCTGGCTCCCCTTTTTTCGGCAACCAGGATGGGTGGTTTGTTCACCGATAGCGCCCGATGGAAAACTCTTCTTCAGAGGATCTGAGCGATATCGACCACAATTCATGGATCACAGTGAATCCCAAGTAAAACCGGCCGGGGGAAAGTTCTAATTGCTTGGTGTTAGCAATGGCAGTCTAAGTGCCTTCCGGGTAGCAACACTCAACCCGGAGCGTTTTCACTCAATAACTGGGTTATCCGGCTGGCCAAAACCGGCCGATGAAAACAGACTGGACACAATATTGCACATACCAATCCATTTCCTGGTTGGCGAAATGGATAGTCGGTGGCGAAAAAAATGGAGTTTTTTTACGACAAGATTTCCCAAATGGATGGTAACGCCTCGCTAGAAGTGATTCCCGGAGAAGGCCATATGGCCTTTCATCCTTTCCAGTGCAAAGATAAATGAAGATTATTCTACGCAAGGTCGGGTGGAATCCCTCCTGATACTTCAATTATAAGCGACATGTTTAGCGATTTTCTCATAACTGCGGAAACGAGTGTCCTTCATTATGATAGGTCGTCTTGTGCTAAAGAGTTGCCCCGGTTGCATGCTCGCTAAGTATGCATAAGAACGTAAGCTGCATTGCCGACGGTAGGGGTTCCCTAAAGGACAATGATGATAAGTGAAGTTATTCAGATGCTCGAAAATAAGGGAACCAACAGTAAATGTTGCAGGAAGAGCAATTGGCAAATTTGACGAAACGACCACGACAACTTGCGATTTGGCCACGAGCCGGAGATCTGCTGATTCGAGTTCGCCAATCAATACTTTATCAATTGGCCGGAGTTCAACCTACGTTGGTCATTAATGGAGGTCTGCCTGAGGTTAACATAGCTCTGCCAACCGAATTGGCGGCCAAGCTAAAGGAAACCTTGGACAAGCTGAAAGTCTCGGTGATGGATGAAACAGGGTCGAAAATCGGTTATGCGGCGCTACGGAAAAGTCCGGCCTATAGCGCCTATCGGGATGAGTGCGTGGCAGCACCACGACAATTCAAACCCGATTATTTGCCCGACCAAAGTGCTCGTCGGGCATTCTGGATTAACCTCTATAATGCCCTGGTATTGGATTCTGTTATCACTTTTGATGTCGAGCGCAACGTGACCGAGGGGCGGTTGGGTTTGCTAGCCTTCTTTCGGCGGGCTGCCTATCTGGTCGATGGTCAAAGGGTCAGCCTGGAAGATATCGAACATGGCATCGTACGGGCTAACCGTGGCAACCCATTTGTGCTAGGCGCCCATTTCCCAACTCAGGACCCACAACTGGCCTGGTCATTACCTGTGGATCCCCGTGTCCTTTTCGCTTTAAACTGCGGCGGCCGCTCTTGCCCACCCATAAGCTCCTATTCAGGTGAGAAACTTGAGGAACAGCTGGATACGGCCAGTCGCGGCTTTGTCGACGCTTCAGTTGATATTCATCCTGATAAGAATGCGATTTCCGTCTCGCGGATTTTCCAGTGGTATCGTGGTGACATTGGCGGTCGGGACGGCATAATCGATTTTTTGATCCGTTACCTCCCTGATGACAAGCGCCGCGAATTCGTGGTCGATTCTCGCGATAAGCTAAAAGTGCGTTTCAGTGCCTATGATTGGCGATTGAATAGCGTTTGAGCATCATGCTTCTATGCGTAGCTAAGCATAGGATTCATGCAGGCGTCTTTAGACAGCGACCCCAAAAAAGATGTGGCGGTTTTCTTATGTCAATTCAGGCAAGTCCCCCAATCTCAGAATTCAACCCGAAAACGACCCGCCATTTCTGACCGGCCCCTCTTCTTTTCTCACGAGCTCGCGAAAATTAATTAGAGTTGGGATGTGCAATTCGGGCAACGAGTTGCTTCCAGGGAGATTTCCGAGAAGCAGTACGGGCACACCTTGGTTGTGGGCTCGGCCGGGGCTACTTCTTCTTCTCGCTTCATATTATTAGCAGCTTTGATAATGAGGAAAAGGATAAAGGCCACAACCACAAAGACGATCAGGGTATTGATGAATATGCCGTAGTTTATCGTCGCCGCACCGGCATCCTGAGCGACTGTCAGTGAGGCATAGTCCTGACCGTCAAGACTGATGAAGAGGTCGTTAAAATTTACGCCTCCGAGCAAATATCCTATAGGGGGCATAATGATGTCATTCACCAACGAGTTAACAACCGCGGCAAATGCAGCCCCTATGACTATTCCAATCGCCAGATCGAGCACACTTCCACGCATGATAAATTCTTTAAACTCTTTAATCATGGTTTCCTCCTTCAAGCCACTAATTAAATTCCGATATTCTTTACCATAAAATCCACTCAGGAATTTTGAAATATCTTCAGTTGATAAGTCCTATAAACCACTTTATAAGACCTACTCTGTGTGATTGCCACTCAGGTATCTCCTCTGGTCTAAGGAAACGCCTCTTGGATCGATATTCCAATGAAGTAATCTGTCCCAATTATCAGTACTCCTTTTTTTCTGCATGACTTCAGCTTGTATCTGCCTCGCCATTGGGTAAAGAAACCTTCACAACAGTTCCCTGGCCGACTTCACTCTCAATCGAAATCGTTCCTCCAAGGGCTTCCATAAGGCTCTTGGCAAATAAAGACCCAATCCGGAACCCCTAAGATTACTGCGGTGAATGTCGTTTGCCCGGCTATTCTGACCGAATATGTGGGCAATCTGATCATCAGACATTCCCAGGCCGCAATCGGCTACCTCGATCTCAACGTTGCTCTTCCGCTGTCGAAGCGAGATAAAAACCTGACCGTCCTCAAGGATATATTTTATAGCATTATCTACCAAATTATACACTACCTGATTCAAACGATTTGAATCCGGCCAGATAACTAACTGCCGGTCCGGCTGGTTAAAGATTAGCGAATGCTTGCGTATCTCGGCAGACGACCGTAAAGCATTTAGCGCTTTATCAACAACCTCATTCAGGTTGCAGTCATGCCAATCGAGACCCAGATGGCCTTGTTCAATCTGATCGAAAGCAAGCAAGTTGTCGATGAGTCGTCGCATACAATCGAACTGGCCAATAATGATATCCAAAAATTCTAGCTGCTCATGATCGGTAATATCTTCCTTTAATATCGTGGCAAAACCCTGGGTTGAGGTCAAGGGTCCCTTTAGATCGTGAGCTGCCTTCGACATGAGGGATGACCTCATTTGGTTGACCCTGGCAAGTTCCTCGTTAGCCACCACAAGTTTACGACGAAGCAGGCTAAGCTCATTGCTATCCTGGCGATTAGCCTGCTGTAAGCGACCATAATCCGTTGTATCCTCTACCAGAAGTAACAATCCTTGCTCAGGTCTGCTAACCTCAAAAGGTGCTACCTGGAACGTTAGGTAGTGGATCGCGCCGTCGCTCTGAACACGATTAATTTGTTCAAGGCGGAACCCGGACCGTTTTCCCTCGAAGATATCTTTTAGAACATTCTCCAAGCCTATGAATTCCCGGAGCAGTTTCGATAGTGTTCGACCGGCAAGCGCCTCGTCAGGCCGGCCGAACATTCGCGCAAAATCTGGAGCTACTTAATCAATCATCAGCTCGGGACTTATAGACGCAAAAGTAAAGCGACTCCCCTTTTTGAACTGCCTGGTTACGGATTGGTCCAGTGGCGAAAGATCGTCCCGGTGAATGTCATTCATATACTCGTCTCGATTTGTTATGTGTAATGGAGGAATGCCTCTTCAACTTAATCACCTTTTCTTGCGCTGGTCGACAATCAAGGGCTTTCCAGGTCCCGGCCGAATGTATCGAGTATCTCATCGCTGATAACCCTATAGTCTACCAAATCCAGATTCTTGTTCAATCATTGTTAAGATACCACATCTTTTTCCATCCAGTTGGCACACCCATTTATTGGCACAGTGCCAAAACTCCTCTCCAACAAACGAATCTGGCTAAAGTAGAGAGTTTCTTTCAGATAAGCTAGCAACTAATATTTCAACCCTTAAAGTTCAGAGCACCATCAGAAATCAGCGGTTCACGAAATCTTGAAGGTTAGGCCAATTAAGACGCACTGAGAGTTGCTGCACACTCCGGAATAATCCCATTGCCAACAAATCCGCCATATTAAACGGTCAGATCGCTGCCAAATTCACTATTTACTCGACATCTAGTCGACCTTGCTGGTCTAGAAAACCCTCAAAAAGGTAGACGTAACCGATATTGTCACCGCTGATATCCGTACTCAATAATACCGGTAGGCCTGGAACGGCCACTTCATCTGAGAGCGTTATCGGGGAAACTATGATCTCGCCCGATCCGGGAGCGCCATAGGTCGTTCCCCGGTTGGGAACAGCCAGCTCTCCAGAATCCTCTTCAAACGAACGGCCGGTGTAGTGGTAGGCCAGGTAATCGTCCCACAAGGAAGCGTCGGCAAAGCAGTGGGCCACGGCCGTATAAGATTCAGTCCCTGTGATAGGATTCTTATAGAGTTGCGAGTTAGGAAAATAGATAAAGAAGCCGTTCGCCTCTGGCTTTTTGGGGCCATGCTTTTCAGCGATGACTGCTTGGTCCAAAGAATCCATCAGTTGATCGACCGCTTGAGACACGACCGCGCTGCTGCTTTCCCGTTGCAACAACCTGGCGAAATTACCCAGGTCGAAATACGAAGGCGGAATCTCGCTCCCAAATACACTTGTAAAGGATTGCCCGTAGCCCCTGGCCTCTGCCACATCTTTTTGTCGAACTTCTTGAAGAGCCATAGATAGATCATTCAGATCTTCTACCAGTGCGGGTATTGCCGCCAGATCGACGACCGACAGGGTGACATTCTGAGCCATCTGTTGGGCAAGCTGTTCGGCCGAGATACCGCCGCCGCCGCCAAACAGGCTGGCCAGCCCACCAAGGGGCGAGCCTTTTTGCAGGAAATTGGCCCGCTCTTCATCATCGACATTTCGCTGGTCATCGCGGATAAAGCTGTCGACAATGAGGCTGCTCAGGTCGGCGCCGCTCACATCAGGATTGTTGACCAAACGTTGCAGGAAACTTGTGTACGCTCAGCCCATGGCTAGTTCGGTTTCCTGCGATGCAACAGCGTAGCGAGCATGGGGCGCCAGAGCGCTGAAGACTTCTATGTGACCCATTAAGCAGGTATCCATCCCGACAAGCTCAAATTGCTCCAAACCTGTTTGGGCACGAATCTCTTCCAGGGCTTCATCCAACTCCATCAGGAACAACTGATCGCCCAATGCCTTGGCCATAGGAATATTGCTATCATCTCGGCCGCCGGGGTTGGGGTCGCTCCCTCCCCCTGGCCAACCCATGCCGTGATCGGCCATAATGAGCACATGTCTGTCGGCTGGAAAGTTATCTACAGCCCAGGTGACGAAATCCACCAATGTTTCGCCACTGGACATATTTGACTCCCCCAGACTCTCCACTTGCTGCGAACTTACCCTCTGCAAGTCGCCGTCCTGGGTGATATAGAAACGCTTTGTGTCAGACCAGTTGCCGTCACCTTGATATCCGGCGCTAAATCGGTCCACCTGGGCGACAATATGCACTCGGTCGGAGGATCCGACTCGCTCTGCCTCATTGAGATCAAAATAGATATCTTGCTCCAAGGTTTTGTCGTCGGCATCCTGGTAAAGCATCACCAACCAGGTCTGGCCATCTGACGAAGCGGGCGGTAACATCATAGGTTCTGGCGCTTTCGTGGACGATTGCTGATTGAGTTCTGATTCGGCCGGGGCATCTAGAAGTGGGACCATAGTTGGAAAATCGGCCGTGGTATCGTTGGAAACCCCTAAGCCAAATATCAGTATAAGGGGCAAAACGCATACCGCCGGTATGATGACTAGACCGATGATCAGAAGGGGATTGCAACCCCCTGGAAGCTGATCCATAGGCCGAACGCTACCACCGGTTCCGTTTGGTGGACGGGTTGTCTTTTGAGGTTGTTGGTCTCGTTTCCGGCTGGGTGCTTCAGCGCGCTCTCGTTCGGCAGCCCCAGATTCTGTTTGCCGGCGTCGCGTGACCCGGACTATTTTCTTCTGACCATAATCCGAGCCTTCGGATAGTAAGATAGATGGGACTCGAAATGGGCTCAGTTCGATATGGACCAGCCCTGGAGCTTCTTTGGCAGCAACGGGCGCTATCTGGAAAGCTGGATCGACTATGCCGCACGGTCATAATTGCTCGAGGCGTTCGGCATCAGCTACGGATTGGCCATGGTTAATCGTTCCCTGTCTTATCACCGCACTTTTGCGCCTTTACCTGAACAATATAATATCGAGTATGAAGGTATCATTGGCTTTCTCAGAGATTACCTGGCAGCCGTTCCCTAGAATTAGTTCACTAGCTGGTCTTCTATTTTTTTTGGGTCCAAGGGGCTATAGCCTTGAACGACTAACTGCTTATTTGGATAGTGTTAGGGACAATTTCCAGTATGCTTTGCCCCAGACATTATTATTTGGCGTTCAAACAACGTGGAGTTTTGAACAGCTCGTCTGACGCTTCATTTCTAGTTGGAAGACGAAGAATCCGGGTTCGTTATATATGCTGTTCCGTCATTGGAAATGCACGATCACAGGCACTCTTCCCAGGATTCATTGTTCCTGTGTCCCAGCCAGGGTTAATATCGACTACGTAGTCAGGTCCATCAGCAATTTGTCCATTACTATTGCGGGCTTCGAAAAATGGATCATAATGACCGACTTGCTAGGGGAAGTATCTATCACATTTAATTGAGTATGTGCAATCATGAAGGTGGCCTGGTAATGAGATGGTGACCGTTGGGAACGACCATGTCGCTCAACTTTACAGAATGGCTCTTGATCGGCGAACACAAACTGGCAGAAAACCACGAGAAAGCGATCGGTTCTTTGCATTGACATGCAAATGCAAATTCCTGTCAGGATCCCTGGTATTCCTTGACAAATTTTCCAATAACTGAGATGTTATTGAGCTATCAACTGCCTGGCAATATCCTTGAACTGGTCTGTCATGGGGTGGTCCGGGTAGTGTAGCACAAAGATGCCGCTGCTGGCCAAATTCATCATTTCCTCGTTGTGCAGCAATACTGCGGCTACTTTGCAATCGTAGGTTTCTTCTACTCGCCTTCTGACTTCAGCAGCGTCAAATGCCGGTGGTGTTTTGTTGACAATTAACATCAGACGCGGCACATCTAACGAACGGGCGACTTCCACGGTCACCCCAGTGCCTTCATAATCCTGTTGGTCAGGACGCATAATGATGGCCAGTGAGTGAGAAATGGCGATGGAAAAGAGGGTTTCTTCGTTAAGGCCCGGGTGGGTATCGATCATGAGTACGTCGAGCGAGAGCTCGCGAATGAGATTGCGGAAACCTTCTGTCAGCAAACTCACATCATAGCCTTCGCGGAGAACGTTCACTATCTCGTCGGCGCGTACGCTGGAAGGAATGAGGTATAGTTTACCAGTAGCCCCGGCCTCAAGGACAGAGCTTACATCATGAGCTGCCTGGCCAATTTCGCAGCGACCCCATAAATAATCGTTCAGCGAATAGTCGATCGATGCCCCGGCCATCCCAAAAAGAATGTGAATGCCTGGCGATTGGATATCGGTGTCGATAACGCCAACACGCTGACCTTGACTTGCCAACACGGCGGCGATATTGGCAGTCGTATTTGATTTACCGGTTCCGCCTCTAAATGAATGAATGCTAATGATCTGTGACACGTTAAGTACTCCTTGGCAACTAATGTATTATGATGGCAATTTGCCTTTTAATCATCGACGTTTTCCAGTTTCTCCCTGAGTTCTTCCGCCTGGTTCCGTAGCTGTCTAAAGTAGTCGCTGCCAACTATCTGTTTTACCTGTTGTGTTTGTTTGGCCTTGTCAACCTCAATACGAAGTTCGGCCACTTGTTGCTTTAATCGCTGTTCGCGCACATAGAATTCACGGGCCATACGCTGAAAAACGCGGGTTAACTGTCCCAGGGCATCGGTCCGGTCGGCAACATCAGTTAATGAATCTGGGTCAAAACTGTTATTCTCCAACGCCGCGGCCGCATCGGTTAGCCGTTCGACCTGGCGCAAATACTCCACTTCCCGGTCGCGAAATCGTTTTTTCTCCAGGCAGGTATCCAATCGAGCTTTAAAAAATATGGGGTCAAAGGTTTTAGGCAAATAATCTTCGGCGCCCATTTGAATTCCCTTGACTATGCTATCCATCTCCTGGACCGAGGATATGACCAACACAGGAATGTCGCGTAACCGGCTATCGCCCTTCATCTTTTCCAATACTTCGTAGCCATCCATCACCGGCATAACTATGTCGAGCAAGACCAGGTCAAAAGGCCTCGAAAAAAGCATTTCCAAAGCTTCAACGCCATTCTCGGCAACCTCCACCTCGTGGCCTTCTTTCTTTACAGCAAAGGACATTTTTAGACGGTTAGTTTTATGGTCGTCAACGACCAAGATGCGTCCAGGGAGCGTCTCCATAGGTATCATCCTTATTTATCTGCTGGCCGGAATCTCGGCCGCGCTTGCTGCCATTGCTCAAGCGAATATATCCACTGTTGGATATCCTCAGCCAGGTGTGGTGCGACATTATAAACATTCACCAGCAACTCCTCCAGTAAAGCAGGATCTCGACCGATTAAAGTGGCCACACTTTCAATATTGAACGGCGCTACTTCGAGTTCCTTACTGAAAGCTGCGGCGTTATCTCTGGCGTTGGCATCCTCCGTGTCTTGCACTTGATGCTCGCTTCCGGATTGGCGATCGCCTTCAAGAAAGGGCTCATGCTTTACAGCTGACAGCGAAATCCGGACCCGTTCATATTCCAGCGTAATCTGCTCTACAAGCGATTCACTGCCATCCAAACGGCCACTCTGGCCAAGATCCTCAAGTTGTTGGCATAATTGAGCGAACTGCGTTGCCCCAAAATCATTCCCGCTCGATTTAAGGGTGTGGGCGGTCAATCTCAAGGTGTTGCTGTCCTCTTTAGCCAAGGCTGCGCTCATTTTGGAGAGCAAGGGCGGCGCCTCTTCCAGGAAACTGTCGATCAACTCTTCTAGCAACTCCCATTCGCCACCGACAACTTCCAGCAACATATCGAGAGCTGCCTGATCAAGCACCTTTGAAGGCAATGAAGGCACTCCTCGTGAATGGTCAGCACCAACCGTCTGCTTCTCCGTAGGTGTTACATCTTGCCAGGCTGGCTTGCTATTTTCTAAAGCTTCGATCAAGGCTTCAACCTGGATCGGCTTGCTAACGTAGTCGTCCATGCCGGCCGCCAGGCACAGTTCTTTGTCACCCTGCATGGCATTGGCAGTCAGGGCGATAATGTATGGTTCCCGCGAGTTGGATAGTAACTTCCGAATTTCACGGGTGGCCTGCAGCCCATCCATTTCAGGCATTTGACTATCCATCAGCACCACGTCATAAGTCTGGCGTTGCACCGCCTCCAGGGCTTCCAGGCCATTTGCGGCTATGTCCGCGCGGTAGCCAAGCTTTTTCAGAATCATGAGAGCCAATTTTTGATTGGTCACATGGTCTTCCGCAAGCAGAATCCGCAAGGGTAGTCGTTGGCCCATCTCAACATCAAACAGTCTCTTCTCCACCGATTGATCTGCAAAAACGCGAACGCCTCCACCCTGAAAAACATCTATCAACGTATTGAACAGCAACGAAGGCTTGAGTGGTTTATTCAAAAATGCCGCGAACGCCAGCGCCTCTGACCTGGGATCATCAGCCAATTCTTTGGCGCCGAGGGAGGTTAGCATGACGATTGGCAAGGTCTGGGCATCGCTCTTGCGCTGGATTTCTGCTGCCAGCGCCAAACCGTCCATCTCCGGCATTCTTACGTCTATTAAAGCAACATCGAACTGTTCACCATCGCTGATCCATTCCAGAGCTTCGTACGGTGATGACGTATCCCTGGGCGTCATGTCCCAAGATTGGGTTTGTAAGCAAAGGATACGCCGGTTGGTGGCATTGTCTTCGACGATCAATACCCGCTTACCTTTGAGCTGAGGCTGATCCTCCTTGAGATAGCGCTGCCTGGAGCTTGAGGTCCCGGCGACTTGAATGGTAAATGAGAAGGTTGTTCCGACGCCCACTTCACTTTCGACCCACATGTCGCCTTTCATCAGTTCGCTGAGTCGTTTGCTGATAATTAAGCCTAGACCTGTGCCCCCGAATCGTCGAGATGTCGAAGCATCAACCTGGCTAAAAGATTTAAACAGCCGGTCCATTCGATCTTCAGGGATACCTATACCCGTGTCCCGGATAGCAAAGTTCAATTCGTAAAGCGCCTGCTTTTCTTGACCTGACAGGTCGATATCGTCTTTTGTAGGCGGCGTCTTGCTCGCACTAATCTTAGATTCCGGGTCTGTGTCCCCGCCCAGGCGCTTACCGCTGACAATGATCACGACCTCTCCCTCTTCGGTGAATTTAATAGCGTTATTGAGCAAGTTAATAATGATTTGCCTGAGACGAGTAATGTCTCCAATGATGGCTTCCGGCGTCCCGGGTTCGATGATGTAGGATAGATCCAGGCCTTTATCGGCGGCGATGGTAGCCAATAAGTCAAGGGCACTCTCCAGACAGTCGCGCAGGTCAAAAGGCTGTTCTTCCAGTTCAATCTTATCGGCTTCGATCTTTGAGAAGTCTAGAATATCGTTAATGATATTTAACAGGGCATCGCTGCTAGTACGGACGGTCCGGGTGTAGTCGCGTTGTTCTGAGGTCAGATCCGTATCTAATAGTAGACTAGTCATACCGATAATCCCATTCATCGGCGTTCGAATCTCATGGCTCATCGTCGCCAGGAAGTTGCTCTTGGCTTCGTTAGCCGCGTCGGCCGCTACCTTTGCCTTTTCCATCTCCTCAAACAAACGAGCGTTTTCAAGAGCGATGGCCGCCTGGCTGGCGAATGTCTGTGCCAAACTTGCTTCCTCTTGTCCGTAGGTGCCGGCTCGTTGGCCATCGAGGGTTATGTAGCCAATCATCTCACCCCGGATAATCATGGGTACGCCCATCCAGCTCCGGTTGTCAACGGTGTTACCCCAACCTTCAAATCGCGGATCACTGGCCGTATCATGTATAGTCAGTGGCTGGCCGGTCCTTCTGATTTCCGCGGTCAGGGCATCATCATTGGGGTACTCCTTACCGACGACGGCCGCGTTATCGGCAAAACCACGACCTGCAACAGCGAGTTGTCGATCGGCTTTGAATAAGAATATGCAAGAACTATTCGAGCCTACTACCTGGTCCAATTGGCTAAGAATGTTGTCTAATACATCTTCAAGCGACAGAGCAGAAGTCAATTCCTCTGCAGCCAACCGGAGTGTCTCAGCCAATTCACGCTGCTTTTGTTCTCCTGCCAAAAGTTTCGCATTTTCGATGGCAATGGCTGCCTGGGCTGCAAAGGCCGTGGCCGAACGAGCATGAGATTCTGTATAAAAACCGGATTCTGCCTTGTCAAGCGTAATAATCCCGAGAACACGATCACCAAAGAGCAGAGGCACACCCAACCATGAGCCTACTGCCAATTCGCCATGGGGTCCCTGGCTGAAGCCAGCATAATCGGCCGAGGCATTATTCAGAATAACTGGTTGCCGTGAGCGAACCACTTGCGAGTTAGGTTGATCGGTTGATTCTAAATCGAAAGTCAAGCCAACCAGTTTGTTCAGATCTGAAAAACCAACGCCGCCAATAATTTCTAAATTGGCACCCTTGAGCTCCTGCACAGAGGCGCTGTCATATGGGACCAAATTCTGGAGTTCCGTGAGGATGAGCTCAAACACTTTTTGTAAATCCAGGGTGGTGCTCAGGGCAAGGGTAGCGGCTTGTAGCCGCTCTGCTTCGCCACGAGCCTTCTGCTCGGTTTCGAAAAGCCGGGCGTTGTCCAGTGCTATCGACGCGAGTTGGGCAAAACGACCTAACAGCTCAACTTCTTCACCACCAAACTCCCGATTAGATTGCTCATCGTAAGCCATGCCCAAAACCCCGACAACCCGGCTCTTATTATCCTCTTCGCTTTCCGCCTGGGTAAGGGGTACACCGATCAATGACTGAATATCAACATCATAATTTAAACCTGGAGCACGGCCTTCCCAGGTTCGATAATCGTTGACTACCAATGGCTGTCCAGTTGACCAAACCTGTCCCGAAAGCCCTTCTCCCCAACTCAGACGAAGACCAATTGTTTTACTAAATGCGCCAAGACCTACCTGGCGAACAAGAGTAGCCTGATCAGCCTCACCCTTAACAGAATCGAAATATTCGACGAGGTAGAGGAAGCCGTGAGGCGTGTCCAGCAGTTCGGCCGCTCGGGCAAGAAGTGCCTCCAGCAGTTCTTTTATGTCCAGACGGCTGATAAGACCCAGAGTTGTATCATGCAAGGCTGCGAAATAGGCATTTTGCCTCTGTAGGGCCTTCTCTTCCTTTCGGCGCGCGGTGATGTCAGAGGCAACGCCGATCAAAGCTATAGGCCGGCCGCTCTCATCCCTGACAACTGAGCTGGAAAGGGTTATTGGGAAGTCGCTACCGTCTTTGCGGCGATTGAACAATACGCCCTGCCAGCCACCTTGAAGGGTCGCCGGTAAAATCTCTTGGACAACTTCCATAGGATTATTAGGTGAGCGTATAATATCGATGGGCTTACCAAGCAGCTCGTCCTCTTCAAAGCCGTAGGTCTCACAAAAGGCTCTATTGACAAAAAGGACGGTATCCTCCATATCGGTGATGGATACAGACTCGGTAATGCTTCTAAGAGCATGGATTGCCAGGTCTAGTTGGGTAATTGTCTTTGTTGCGTCCGTGATCATTTCTCGGGGCTGTTCAATAGCGGTATCAGGATCAGCCACAGGGGCCGGGGAGTGACTGTTGGGTACCAATTGGCTGATCTTTCTTTCAATGTTATTCGACATCTTGTTCGGACTAACGTTCTACTTCTCTGACGGCAGCAGATCTAGGGTTTTTGGAGTGTGATTGTGACCTGAGGCCCCTCGCCATCCAGGGGCACAACAGCTTGATCGCTTGCAAGGGTCAGATCCACTTCTTTCTGGCCCTTTTTCGTGGCGACAATTACCTTGGCCGGAAGTTCTCCGACTTCGCTTTCGGCTGTTAGTCGATGAACCCATATTTTTAGCTCTCGGGCCTTGGAATAGGGTAATTTCAGAGATAATGAGTCCAGTTTGGGAATTGTTACCAGTTCACAATTAGCCTCCGCCATTTCATGGTTCCCGTCGATGTAGACCAGGTTCAGTTGGGCCGGCGCTAATTCACCACCATCAACAACGGCCAGCAACGATTGTTCGCCTTCTCGTAGATCATCTCGCAGTTCAAGCACCATCCGAGGAGCAAAAGCCTGCTTTCGCAGCATATTCAAGATCAAGATAATTACTACTAGTGCGACAAGGATGCCTGTGGCTTTTGCCGCCGGGCTCTGCCAGATGAAAAGGCCGTGGAAGAGAAGGATGAAAAGATACAATAATATAATTGCGGCTGTCAATCCCCGGTTTCCCAGGAAACGGTAAACGATGCCCGGAACAAGCTCGCCCTTGCGCCGGCTGGCTAACAGTAACAATACCGGGATGATACCGATCATGAGGGAGTCAACGACGATGCCCAGGAAGCCCAGGATTCCGGCAAATGAGCCGGAACCGGTGATGGACATCCAAAGAGCTATTGCGAAAACTACAATGACCGGGCTTAGCGATACCAAGAAGGTACCAAGGCGACCGAGGGATTTGGCCCTCCGCGTGCTAAGGCGCTCCCTGGCCAGGTTAAAAAGGGCGATAGAAAAATGGATTAAACCCAGGCCCATACCCAGGATAACAAAGATTGCACCCAGTAGACCCACAGGTTGTCCAAGCCGCTCACTAAGTGGCACCAAGGCTGTTCCGGTCTCCGCAAATAATTCTTGGGGAGGTACGGCGCCGTTCACGGCGACCACCCAGAAGATGTTTATCAAACCGGCGGCGGCGATTCCAAGCGGATGCCCTCGGACCAGCGCTTTACCAGTGGGATCCCTTTCCAGGATCATCTTTCCGAAGATGGCAACCATCATGTGCGCCGAAAAAAGGCCCATGGTAACGCCAATGATACTGCTATAAAGTGCAGGGTTAAACGGTTCGCCATTCAGAAAAGGCAGATTTGTATAGGTCAGGTAGTCGACATCTAGTCTGCTCAATGCCAAAAAGCCAATAACCAAGAGCAAGATGGTGTTTACGATGCCGATCACAAATGTGAAGGCCACGGTAACGTTCAGCGAACCCCGGGTGAGAAAATATAATCCGATGCCAAATAGTACAAATAACCACACCTCGGCTGGTATCGTCGTTGAGACTTCTAGCGTGGAAGAAATGCCCAGATAGAAGATCAGTAACAATCCGAAAGAGAAAGCAGTAAGTACGGAAGTCAGTAACACGGAGCTGGCCTGACCCAAATAATCGCCGACGACCCGGCCGATAAAAGCATTGCCGTAGCGAATTCCTCCACTCCTGGTCACCGACTCGGCCATCGCCGCGATGGTCACGATGCTAACCAGGCAGAAAAAGATTATCAGGACGATGCTTGGAATGGCGCCTATACCGGCCGCGGCAATGGGAATAGCCAGGGTGACGCCGCCAATGACAAGTGTAAACATGAAAGCCATCCAGGTCGGCGATAATGCATCCAGCCGCTTGGCAATCTTTGTCCATTGCCAGCGCACGCGGTCCAACAACGTTATCTTTGGAATAGTAAGAGTGGCCAATGGTTCGTCGTAGATCTGGTTGTAAGCCGACTTAACTTCTTCTGTGTCCAATCCTAAGGCCATCCGGATGCCGGGGGCATTTGGCAACGACAGGGTATACCGGCTGCTCAGTAGATTGGCTAGAATGGCCCGCACTTTAGGCGTTTCAGGGGCAAGAACGGCCCATTGCGAAGCAAAACGCTCAATATCCTGAATAGATGGTCGGGCCTGTTGTTCGCGGACCATGGCGATAGATTCAAGGTAAGCCTGGCTTCTTGAGCCAATGGCTGTTTCAGTGAGACCGAAACCGGCCGGCACATATGCCTGGGTCACCAGATGGGCGGTTCGATTCTCGATGAGGGCCAAGGTTGTGTTAGCCTGACGGGTAGGCCGGCCACCCAGCCCAGCCAGGACCTCATCTCGAGAAATCAGCTTCTTTTCGGTCATTTGATTACCTCTCCTGTACTACTCTCGTAAGCACAGACCGAACCTATCGGCAACATGATTCTTCAGAAACGGCATCTTTACAGACGGCGACCATTGCAAGCGTCGATCAAGGCCTGGACTACTCCGTCTGCATCTTCCTTTGGCAGTCGCACCCTGAACGTGCTCTCGTTTCCTTCGGGTTGTGGACCGAGATCGCTTGGGTAAAGAAGGCGGATGGGAATAGCTGCCTCCTCACGCCAGTGATTGATTGCCAGCAACTCCACATGATCGCCCTCCTTCCAGGTGGCCAAGGCATAGGGAGTCTTGAACTGAACACCGTGTCTTGGCGCGCGCCCGATCTTCTCAATCGCCGCTTCCAGAGACCAGTAAAAGGCCTGGGGTAGATCTCCTGGCGACTCATCAAAGTGAAGTACGCTACCGTGAACGACTGGCGGCTTTAACACTGTAACATAGCGTTCTACAAAGCCAAGGGACTGTTCCCAAAAATAAGTGTAATCATCCACTTCAATTCGACTGATGATGGATTCGGAAAGCCTCACCCAGCCGTCGACATCATTGATCGAGCGACCGGCCTGATCATAAACACATTTCAACAAGCCCTGGACGATAGCCTCTTGTTCTGCGGAAATGCCAATGGTTGACTGAGTAGGATCGCGCGTGCACAGGGAAGCAATCTGCCCCCAGGCGAGATCGCTCGCGCAAATATCGTTCCCCCAAAAGTAAGCCCAGTCGGCTCCCAAATATGCCTCTACCCCAAGATTGAGAAGCGCAGGCAGCCGTGACCAATTAACCTCATGCCTATTCAAGATAGTTACCGAGACCCCGCTAGACCGCCAGCGGCTGACACTTTTCACGAGATCGGCCGTGATTGCTGGATCAGGACGGTCACCTATGGCCACGAGAAGATCATATTCGCCGGCTCGGCTCTCTGCCAGGACTTCTTGCCAGAGCCAACTTGGACCATCGGCCGTGTCTGGGTAACACAACAATTCTACCTGGTATCCGGCGTTCCTCAGGTTTCGCCGGCTGATGGCCGTCATTATCAAACTGTGGCAATCAAAAGGAAAGGTCACGAGCACCTTCGAACGACCCAAACTGTTCGTCTCTATTGCAGTTTCTTTCTGCGGAAGGGGGGCCATAGTTGATTCAGCCGATACCATTACCTGCTCGACCGCCCAGGGCAAAGGTGTACCCTTTAGGTCATCAAACAACATATTGAACTGCATATTTTCTTGCAGTTCTTGTAAGGCAAAAACCTGCAAAGTTACCAGGGGACTGCACCGAATTCGCAAACCCGAGATTTCCTCGAGGCTGGTCCAGAAAGGCATTTCCGTTGGATAGAAAAATTCCAGGACCCTGGAAAAGCGGTCGCCGTAATCTGAGCGTCTGTGGTCGATGTCCATGGCATCGGCGACCCTGAGGATTGATGCCAGCAGTCCAGTGCGGACTTTTTCGTCTTGTAACTGATCGACTCGCTCGGGATCATATTCCTTGCGGTGCCAGCGGCATAAGAGACCGACTAGCTCAGCTTCTCTGGAACTAAAAGGCAGCTCGCCAGAAGCCGTCAATCGTTCCACAGTCTCCTGGCTGATGATATGATGCCGGTCACGGTCAATGACGTTGCCGACATCATGGAATAATGAAGCAGCTCGCAGCAGATGCTGCTCAGTACGGCTGAGACCCACCACATAACCAAGTTGTGTGGCGAAAGATTTTACGCGCAGAACGTGGTTGGGTCCATGGTCTGCAAATTCGCTCAGTTTGGCCCTGGCGAATTGCAGAATGGGCACGGCTGTGGTCAGGGTAGCTATTTCCTGGGTGGAATAAAGGCGGCTGTTGGCCAGCAGTGCGGGCCAGAGACGAGCCGGTAACGTGCGACGGCGGGTGCGTCCGAGTCTGGCGTCGGCCACGCCGCTAATAGAAAGCTGGACAGTTCCATTCTCCGCCATTTTGTCCAGCGTTATCCGGATTTCATCCCGATCCAGACCAAAGGCTGCTGCCAACGCCTCAGCATCGGCCGGTCCTTCTCGGCTTAGATAAACGACAATTTTTCGCTGAATTGCTGGCAATGCCAGCAGGTTGATTGGTCTGTTGGCCGCTTTATTCACTGGACTTGTTTCTCGATTTCTTCTTGATCAGGCCAAACCTCAGACAGCAGTACCAGATACTTCAATATCTGATTTATACGGTAATAGCCTGGCGATTAAATACAAGGGATGCGGAAAAATCACTGCGCAGTCTACCACTGACCAGTGATAACACCAATAAAAAACCCAATAATAACGTTTAATCGTAGTTTATTCATAGCAGTTGATCCCAGAGAATCGGCGGAAAATACGGAGAAATATTGGCACCCGTGCATAATAGCTGCCGATATTCAATTACCCATTCATGCATTAAGACATACGGCCGCGAGATTGGTACCGAACCCAATCCACCCCAGATCGGGAATGACTAACCTTCATTCCTCTTTTGCTCTAGCGGCAGTCCGCAGCGTGCAAGCTTAATCTATTTGGTTCCTGGTCACTATTATTGTGGGAATGTGCAGCCCATTATTTATAACTGTTTTTTTAGATAATAGCGCTGATGCCCTGGCGGAAAATCAGATAGTTCGCCGAACACCTGGTAACCATGTTGCATATAGAACTCTGGCGCTTGAAAACTGAACGTGTCTAGAAACGCATTCTTCGCACCATCTTGCCGAGCTCGCTCTTCGGCTATCGTCAGAAGCCGGTGCCCAAATCCGCGACCACGTAGTTCTTCTTTCACCCACAACAAATCTAAATAGAACCAATTCCAATATGTTGCACCAATCACACCGCCGACGATTTCTTGTTCCGGCGAGTGAAGAACGAAACATAGGCTTTGATGCCTATCATCCCCTGTTTGTTGAATGTTGAACTCTCTAATGCCCCCTCCAATTCTTGCCCATTCTGGCTCATCAACGTATACAATCTGATATTCTTCATCCATAACTTAAACCTCAATACCTTTCTCGTTCAGATTGCTCCACAAAACCATGCAGATCGGTTGGTAATTGCAACTCAGTGACCAGAACCACATGCCGCTAATTGGCAAACATTGATTGCCATAGGTACTGCGCTTGGTTCATTAAGCGTCACCAGCTTTGAGACACTCGATGTAAAACACTTAGTCTATGTTGTGGGCGCAGTTAGTCAGCTCGAAACCTAACCACCCTGAAATGCGCCCCCAAATCTTGAAAGCACCATAATTCCAAAGATTGAACGCGCCGGAGGGGTCGTGCAACTTGCGAATTTGGGGAGCGAACATCGATGTTAGCACTCTTACGAGAATCGCCCATCATATTCAATCACGAGCAAACCAGCTACATCCAACGCTGGCGTACGAAGTTGCATCCGGACCATGATTCCCTTTTGGCCAGAGGTCGGCACAGATTCTGCTACTCCTCTGCCAGCCAGCGGTCCTCGCCACGCTTCCCAGCCTAATTTTGGCATAAAATGACACCCGATTACTCTCTAAACAGGCAATCTCAAAATCGATAATGGCCGCCGCGGGATGTCCCATTACCTTGCTGCCAGTTCCTTGTCCTTGATATGCGGGCAACGTATCAACGGCATCGACATTGTCGGTGCCCAGCACTGGCAGACCTTCAGGTTGGAGCCAGCGCGTTGTCGCCACGGCATGACACACCAATTCTTGTTCCAAATACACGAGCACTTGGATGCCACTGGAGGGGGTGTTGGAAAAGAGATGAATAAAATCGTCCTCCTGATGGGCAATCCTGCGGACATCGATGAGCGAAGCTCGGGTGTCCGTATCTAATACTTCCGTTCGATTAGATGTAACTATGATTGATTCACTCATGCGATGACAATGTCCCGTTCCTTCTGTAAGCAAGCAGTTTTGTTTTCATGGCTCTGCGTTGTCATCTTTACTTACGTAGATAAGAAATTCGGCCCTCATCTAGTCAAAACGTTCCCCTGTATGACGGAATTGCTGGAATCAAGATGCACTACAATATGTAGGGAAATCGAGGGCAGTAGTGTCGTTGGCGCGATTATGCGACCTGTATCAGCAATTGTCCTGAAATATCATGCTAAAATGACCTACTCGCGCCACGGATTAGCGAAAGCTTGAGTATCCTGCAAACTTATTTGTAATCAATGATAGGACGTCCGCTCCACCCCTGGCACGCAATGAGCCCTCTGAAACAGAGAGCTCTTCATATCCTCATATCTAACCTATAGGCGGGAGCGACGGGGGTCGAACACTGGCATGTATAAGGTCAATTTTCTTTGTTCGAATTCATGTGAGTCCTTTGATTGGAGTTTACATCGCCTCAGTGTCGAAAGACTAAGTGATTTTCCTAGACAATCTCTTTCAATTGCAGCAGCTCACAGGTCGTTTCGATCAACGTCGGGCGAATGACCGAAGTCCTCAACTCAACCTGTTCCATACCCAATAAAACACCACCAATCACTGGCGGCGAGTTCAAGGGCAACAGGTATGCATTCGGGGCTACAGCAAGGATGGACTGACTCATTTCTTCGATCAGCTTGGGGCTTCCTTTGTATAGGCTACCTGACAACACAACATCAAACGCTTCGTTTTCAAGGTCGAGTTGGCGAATAACACCATTGGCTAAACCGCCCAATTCTCGGCCGGCCCATCGGATAATCTCTTCGGCTACGGCATCGCCCTGGTCGGCAATGTTGAAAACCAGAGGAGCAGTGGAAGCCGATAATTCATAGCGATTTCGCGCCAGGCCGGCGAATAGATCGGTCGCGTCAGCCGCGCCAGCCTCGTTAACAAGAGCCTGGCTCAGGGCTGTAAGTGGGCCGCGCTTCGACCATGCTAGCGAGATTGCTTCAATGGCCCGATTTACGACTTCAAGGCCGCCCCCGAATTCCCCGAATAAGGATCCTTGCCCGGTAACGCGCCCTTCAAGACCGTTACGGTCCCATCCCCGACAGTTGTTGCTGGTACCGGCAACGACCACAACACCCCAGCCATCCTTCGCCCCAGCTAACAGGCCGACGAGACTATCATTACCAAGGGTGAAACTGGCATTACTTAACTCAAGCGAATCGACTAATTTTACATGTCCCGGGCGATCTTCTGGCCAATCATAGCCAGCAAAACCGAATCCAGCTCCGTAGACCTCTGTTTTGGCGATGCCGGCCTCGAGCAGCGCCTGACTGATGATATCATGCAACACATCTTGGGCGCCTCGCCAGCCTACGGCCTCCCAACTCCCCGGTCCCGAATGGCCAAAGCCGGCGGCCCGGCCGTTTTCGTCGGCAATCAAGGCATGGCTTTTAGTATTTCCAACATCTACACCCAAGAAATATTTCATAGTAGTTTACCGTCGATATTGGCAGACAAATCCTGTCGAACTTGTACTCATGCTACTCCCAAAATTGGGGCAGGTATGGTTTGTTCGTAATCAACATATCTTCAAGAACAGCCTGTACCCTATCGGCCGATGGACCAAGGGGATGGGTCATCAAAGCCTGATAAGCAGCGTTTCTATCGCCATGGACGGCCGCTTCCACCGTAAGCAGTTCGCACATTTTTACCTCGCACAATAGACCGAAGCAGGCTGGTGGTAGAGGCTCAGCGTCAATAGGTGTAATGCCGTCCCGGCCAACTCGACAGGGCATTTCAAGAACCCAATCGACCGGCCAGCCGAAAACTGCTCCCTTGTGTTGCGTATTGACCACGTGTGTCTCGTGCAAATCGTTGAAGTGTGCGTTCAGAAGTTGGGTTGCTACCGTGCTATAGTAAGCGCCGCCACGCTCCATCAGGCCTGCTGGTGGTTCTGTGCGGTCCGGTTCACCATATTGGACTAATAACTTCTCTTCGATGCCCATGACCTCCTCGGCTCGCGATGGCGGCCACTGATTCTGGGCAACGAGTTTGCGATCTGTATAGTAGTAATACTGCAGATAGTAGTTAGGAATCATCTGCAGTGATTCGATGGTTAGCGGATCCCATTCTGGTCCGTCTTGCTCGCGTAATTCGATTAAGTATTGGTCGATGATCCTGGGCCAAATCTCCTCACCGTCAACGGTGAAGCCACGGTGCCACGAGAGATGATTAAGCCCCAAAGTGTTCAACTCGGCCCGTGGCGCTTCGACAACCAGCCCGAACTTTTCTTCCAATCCTTTTAAGAAATCCATTTTGGCAGTTATCGGCACATTGCATACGCCCACAGATTTCACATCGGGGGCATGTCGGGCTAAGGCTTCAGTGACCAGACCAGCAGGATTCGTAAAATTAACCAATAAGGCCCCCGCCTCAGCCAATTCCCGCATATCCCTGGCAATTCTCAAAACAATTGGGATAGTACGTAAGGCTTTGGCCATTCCCCCTACACCCGTAGTTTCCTGACCGATAAGGCCATGCCGCCTGCCTAAGTACTCGTCTTCGCGACGGGCTTGCATCCAACCTACCCGGAGCTGGGTCGTCACGTAACTAGCACCCTCAACCGCCCTGCGTTGATCGGTAGTCAACACTACTTTGAAAGGTGTTCCTTTGGCCTTGACCATTCGCTGGGCAAACCGGCCGACGATTTCCAGTCGCTCAGGCAGAACATCCATAAGCCACAGTTCTGTAAGTGGGAAACTCTGGACACGTTCCAAAAAACCATTGATTAGCTCGGGGGTGTAGCTTGAGCCACCCCCAATTACGGTTACTTTCATGTTTTCCTCAATTTGAGAAAGCGATCCATCCATTCCCAGTTAGGGAGCCACATGCCGCTGCTCGCTAAATACAATTCCCGGGTGGATTCTCCGAGGTCAGGATTGTTGTAAACCACAACAGCCACCAAGGTATAACAAAAGCATAATATCGTTGAACGGTCCTGTGAACAAGCTGCCAGAATTAAGCTGCCCATGGTAGCGTGAATAGGGTTTTTAAAGGGAAAATTGTAGGTTATAGTGCATCGGTTTATTCTTCGATCACCCGGTCTCTGTAACTAGCCTAAATCTAGCTTGTCTTAACGGGCTTATTCGAAGATTCCTTGGGAACACGTGATGCGAAACACAATGCCCAATAGCTGTCCATTCTTCTCTCTATAGGCTAAATGAGTCTAAATAGGTAACTACCCCCAATACCAAAGAACGAGGTATTGTCAAATGTTGTGGATCGACGTCGATTTGGCGGCGTCTTCTTGAACCTTTAAAACAGCCTGGTTAGCCCGTTCGGGGGCATCAGGCAGAATACGCGTCTTACCGTCTGGAAACTTCACGCCTG
Organism: Patescibacteria group bacterium; assembly: GCA_035527655.1. Classification (GTDB taxonomy): domain Bacteria; phylum Chloroflexota; class Anaerolineae; order Promineifilales; family Promineifilaceae; genus UBA11865. Next base: position 61,581 of record DATLAB010000009.1, read on the forward strand.
CCTGGACC
>DATLAB010000010.1:0-37408 GCA_035527655.1 Patescibacteria group bacterium
TGGATGGACGCCGGGCGGGCGGGAATCTGACGCCAGACAGCGTGCCGGCACTACTGGCAGGAGATTGGCCCGAGCCGGAGCACATGCTGTATGGCAAGCCAATAATGCGCATGGGCTTTATCGAGGCCAACGATTGCTGCAACCTGGCCGCCTATAAGCAGAGCGGTGGTTACCAGGTTCTTCAGCGGGTTATCGGTCTGGAGGCCCAGGATTTGCTTGAGCTAATCGACCAGACGGGCATTTTAGGCCGGGGCGGCGCTATGTTTCCGCTCGGGCGCAAATGGAGTTTTACGCAAGGGAGCGCTCATCTAGCCAAGCACATTGTCGTCAACGCCGATGAAAGCGAGCCAGGTACGTTCAAAGATCGTTACATCATGGAAAGAGATCCCTTCGCTGTCATAGAAGCGGCAACGGTTGCCGCTTACACCATCGGGGCTGAACAAGGCTGGATTTTTATTCGGGGTGAGTACCCTCGCTGCCAGGATCGCCTGGAAGAGGCCATCGTCGAAGCACGCAAAAACGGCTATCTGGGCAAAAATATCCTGGGCAAGGAAGGTTTTGACTTCGATATCGAGCTCAGGGTTGGCGCCGGCGCCTACATTTGTGGCGAGGAAACGGCTTTGTTTGAGGCGATTGAGGGCAAACGGGGTTTTCCCCGAATTAAGCCCCCTTTTCCAACGACTCATGGCCTGTTCGGCGAGCCGACAGCGATTAATAATGTAGAAACGTTGGTTACCAGCCTCACCGCTATGGCTATCGGTATTGATGAGTGGCGCCAATATGGCACCGAGCAATCCCCTGGTACCAAGTTATTTTGCCTGAGTGGCCACGTCCAAAAGCCCGGACTGTACGAGGTCCCTTTCGGAACCACCCTCGGCGAGTTGATAGACTTGGCCGGCGGTGTGCCGGAGGACCGGGAGCTCCAGGCCGTTCTCTTGGGTGGCGCAGCCGGGGTGTTTGTAGGTCCGGAAATGTTGGCAATGCCCTTAACGTATGAAGATGCCCGGGCGAATAATGTGCCTCTCGGCTCTGGCGTGGTGATGGTCTTTGATGAGCGGGTTGATCTCCGGGCCTCCTTGTATCATTTGAGCCATTTTTTTGCCCATGAAAGTTGCGGAAAATGTTTCCCGTGCCAACTCGGCACCCAACGCCAAATGGAGATTCTTCAGCGAATTTCCACGAGTGGGACTGGGGCGCCAGGTGATAAACAGACGCTGACGGACGTGGGTTTGACCATGACAGAAACATCTCTTTGTGGATTGGGCCAGACAGCCGCTTCGGCCATCTTGAGCGCGGTGGAATTGTGGCCGGAGTTGGTAGAGTGAATCAAAAAGTAACCCAACGGCAGATCGATGCCGCCGGTGAAACTATCGAGAGTCAGGAGCTGGCGGGCGGTTTAAAGCGTGCTTCATATATTAGCATTAACGCGGGTTCTGTTGTCTCAGTAGAAGGAGAGGTTGTCGACGAAGCCCTGGTCTGCATTTCGGTTAATGGTCAGGAGGTAGCGACCATTATGTGCTCACCAACCGATCTGGACCAGTTGGCTTTGGGTTTTCTTTATAATGAGCAATTTATAAACAGCCGGAGTGAAATCCGGTCGATTCATATTTCTAAGGGCGATAGTTGCGTCGATGTCTGGCTTTACAATACGAATTTTGAGGTACCCGAACGCAGGATTATCACGGCCGGCTGTGGCGGCGGGATTACCTTTGATGATCTATCCGGGCAACATGATCCCTTGATATCGAACCGAACAGCCTCAGCGGCGATTTTGGCGGATCTGATGAAAGAAATGCATATGGGCGCCGGCTTATACCATCGCGCTAGAGGAATTCATACTGCGGCCTTGGCCGATGATAACTCTCTTTTATTACAGGTCGAAGATATCGGCCGACATAATTGCCTGGATAAATTGGCCGGCACGGCACTACTAAATGATATTTCACCAAGAGACCACATATTATTCACCAGCGGCCGGATAAGCAGCGAGATGATCAACAAAGCCCGGAGATTACAGACGCCCATCGTTTGCTCGCGAACCTCCCCGACCGCCTTATCCGTTGCCTTAGCCGATGCCTGGAATATTTCCGTCGTCGCTTACGTGCGCCAAAATCGAATGCGGGTTTACACCCATCCAGAACGCATTCTCGTGTGAGCGATCGATGTCAAGATAAAGCATCACTTTAGGATTTCGAAAGTAAATGAGTGAAACAGTAACTCTCACAATAGATGGACAGCAAGTCACCGTAAAAAAAGGAACGACCATCCTTGATGCGGCCGCGCAGATTGGAATAAAGATCCCAATAATCTGCTATCATCCACCGCTTACGGCCAACGGTCTATGCCGGATCTGTTCTGTTGACGCGGGCTGGCGAGTTCAATTAGCAGCCTGTGTAACTGAGTGCCAGGACAACATGAATATTCAAACAGCCAGCCAAAATGTCACCGCTGGCCGTAGGACCATCTTAGAGTTGCTGGCTTCAACCGTTGATTTGAATGAGGCGCCTGAACTGATCGCCCTGATGGATGAATACGGGGCGGATCCTGAGCGATTTGCAGGGGCAGAACGTCGAACAGCGCCAGTTTATGACGACAATCCCTTTTACATTCGTGATTACAACCAATGTATCAATTGTTGGCGGTGCGTTCAGGTTTGTGCAGAAGACGCCCAGTATACCTTTGCCCTCAATTTCGATGGTCGTGGCTTCGATACCCAAATAGCGACCTTTCAGGGAGACGGTATGATGGACACAACCTGCGTTTTTTGTGGACATTGCGTATCTGTCTGCCCCACCGGCGCTTTAAAACCAAAACGGCAGGCGCTGCTGGAACAAGGTTTTGATCCCGATAGTGTCTTTGAACAAACGCGAGGCGGTTTACGGAAAAAACGCCGCAAAGAATGACCCGTTGTATAGACCTCTACTAAAAATCAACGCGGAAAGCTAGCTTACCGATTTCTAGGGTCTAATCGGATTGTTACATAGTGAGTTGGAGAATTAACATGGTAAAACCTGACCAGGTAATTAGGACAACCTGCCCATATTGTGGTGTTGGTTGCCAGATGAATCTGAGCGTTAGCGATAACCTAATCTACCGGGTTGATGCGCCTCCTGAAGCCGCGCCTAATTTTGGCATGCTCTGCGTAAAAGGCCGGTTTGGTACAGATTTTGTCAGGCATCCCGGTCGGGTAAAAAAACCCCTGATTCGAACTAACATACATGAGGGGCGAAGCGCCTTGCCGGTATGGCGAGAGGCGGATTGGGATGAGGTTCTGGACCTGGTTGCCGAAAACTTAACCCGGATAAGCTCCGCTCATGGCGGAGACGCAATAGCTGCTTACGCCAGTGCTAAAGCCACGAATGAAGACAATTATGTTTTTCAGAAGTTGGTCCGAGCCTTGATTCAGACGAACAATATTGATCATTGCGCCAGGTTGTGCCACGCCGGGTCTGTTACAGGCTTGCAACTGTCTTTGGGGTCCAGCGCGATGTCAAACTCAATTGCTGAGATGGAAAACCTCGAAGCGTTCATTATTACCGGATCCAATACAACAGAGACCCATCCGGTTATCGCCAATTTCCTAAAGCGGGCTGTCAGAAAAAATGGGGCAAAGCTAATCGTCATCGATCCGAGGCGGATTGAAATGACCGATTTTGCGACGGTATGGCTCCGCCAAAAGCCGGGGACCGATGTAGCTGTTTTCCAGGCTATGGCTCACGTTGTTGTTAAGGAAAGATTATATGCGGAGAGCTTCATCAGTGAACGGACCGAAGGATTTAATGATTATATCGAGTCTTTGGAGGCATTCACGCCCGAGTGGGCGGAAGAGGTAAGCGGTGTGCCTGCGGAGTTGATTGTGCAAGCAGCCCGTATCTATGCCGAGGCTAACCGCGCTTCAATCTATTGGGGCATGGGAATTAGCCAGAGCACGCATGGGACAGACAATACGCTCACTCTTGTCAACCTGGCCCTGATGTGTGGACATGTTGGGCGGGCTGGAACGGGCTTGAACCCGCTCCGCGGTCAGAACAACGTACAGGGTTGCTCTGACAGCGGCGGCCTACCAAACGTGTTTACAGCCTACCAGGAAGTTGATGATCCGCTTATCAGGGGTAAGTTTGAACAGGTATGGGGCAGGGATTTAAATCCTGTGCCGGGACTGACGGCGACGGAAATGGTTAACGGGGCCTATCAGAAAGCAATCCGGTGTATGTTCATTCTTGGTGAAAATCCGATGATGAGCGAGCCAAACCAGGAGCATACCCGGAAGGCCCTGGAGAATCTCGAGTTTCTGGTTTGCCAGGATATATTCATCAACGAAACTGGGGAATTGGCGGATGTAATTCTTCCGGCTACCAGTTTTGCAGAAAAGGATGGGACGTTTACCAATACCGATCGTCGTGTGCAGCGTTGCCGGGCAGCCGTTGAGCCGGTTGGCGACTCCCGGCCGGATTGGCAGATTCTCAGTGATCTGGGTCGCAGAATTGAGCAAAAATTAGGTATCCAACTAGCGGCCGGATTTGATTACCAGGGTCCAGAGGAAATATGGGAAGAAATGCGCCAGGTGACGCCAGAGTTTTGGGGGATCGATTATGATCGCCTGGACCGGGAAGGGGGCGTCCATTGGCCCTGCCCGGCTCTTGATCATCCTGGCACGCCTATTCTGTTCGCCGACGAGTTTCCTAGGGGTCGAGGCAAGTTCTGGCAAGTCGAATATGGGACCGATTCGGAGCAACCGGATGCAGAATATCCCTTTAATCTAAGCACTGGCAGGGTCCTCTACCATTGGAGTGGGAGCACAATGACCGGCCGATCTGCTCTCGAGGACGTTTATCCAGAAGCGACCTGTGAGATTCACCCTGATGATGCGGAAGGACTCGGTTTGTCGGCCGGGGATTGGATAAAAGTCTCGTCCCGGCGAGGTTCCATTAGACTTCGGATATTAGTTACCGGTCGATCTCCACAAGGAACCGTCTTCATTCCCTTCCACTTTGCAGAAGCGGCCGCCAACCTGTTAACTCTTGACCGGGTTGATAAAAAGGCGAAGATTCCAGATTACAAAAACACCGCAGTAAGGATTGAAAAAAGCGACCCACCCCTGGGCTTGGATGAAGGTTACGACGCGCCACTGGCGAATCGAGGCGCGATTAAAGATCCTGTCCAGATCCATTGAGAAGAGATAATTGCCGGTAGGTTGTACACAAAGTTTGGCAGTGCTAACCCGACCTTGCCAATGGAGAAGAAGAAGATTGTCAGTGCTTAATATGCTCATCCACGGAAGACAGGCCGACCCCATTTCTCCCCTGGATAACTCGAGAAACAAACCGCAATAGGATGGCCAGCCCGGCAAATACTACCACCAGGATTGTCAGTTGCAGCCCTTTCTCGATATGCCTGATAGCTTGTGAGGCGTAGAAACCAAGCAGAACCAATGTTCCGGTCCAAATCGTCTCCCCAATAAAAACGGCGGGAAACCACTTTCGCCAACCAACCCTGGCTACCCCGGCTGCGAACAGACTTGGAATGACCAGTCCGAAGGAGAGTTTGGCCAGGAGCAATATCTTTGTGGCGTGTGTTTCCATCCCTAATTTGAGGATCTCATATCGAGGCTTATGTACCTTTAAGCGGCGCCATTCAAAAATGCCCTCGAAATTCCCACTCCTGCCCAAGGTGTACCACAGCATATCGGCCGATAGATTTCCCAGGACACCGACCAGAAATACAAGACCCGGCTTTAACGAACCGGCCGCGGCTGCGGCTCCGCCAAGCAGAGTGGCGATGGGTCCCTGCCAAACGATCAGCAAGGCAAGCAACAAGTAATTCCAGGGGCCCAGCTCAGGCAACCTGCCTTGGTGCAAATCGATCCAGAACTGCTGAATAATTCTTAGTAATGACTCCATGCTATTCCTGAAAAATCACCAACACCAAACAGCATCCTGGGCCGATTACAACCGGCATTTGCGACCTGCGATCATGACCAGATCATGCGCCTTGGATTCCTGCAGTTGTTCTTTAACAAGATACCACAATTTCTGTCAACAAAAAAATGGGGTACAGGTTCCCATGATTGCTTATCACTTGCGGGCTGACCCGAGAATCAGTTGTTAAAGATATTTGGCGAAGAGGTAATTTTGGGCGTACGGTGAGAAGGATATAATACCCTCCCAATCAGCTTAAATTGAGTAACTCAAATGATATATTGTAATGGGCGTTGACCTCCAGCGTCTGACTAATACGCGATTTGCTACCCAGATTGGGCTTGGTGTAATTGGTCGAATGCCGACTCGCGTCGGTTACAGGGTGGCTGATTTCGCGGCCGATCGCCTGAGCTCCCAAAGAGAACAGTCGATGATAGCGGGTTTGCGCGGCAATTTGCGGGTTGCCTATGGCGAAAGCATGAGCTCAGCTGAGTTCGAAGGAGTTGCTAGACGAACTATGCGGAACCGGGCAAGAGCCCTTTTTGATTTCTATCATACTTTGGGAAGAGACTCAGAGATGATGGCGATGGTGAATAATAATCCTCGTTTTACCGAGCTATTGGAAAAGAATGTCAACAGAATTCAAGGCGCTGTTGTGGTAATGATTCATATGGGGAATCCAGAATTAACGGCTATTGCCTGCCCCCTCTTGGGATTGCGTGGCCTCGGCTTAACGTTCCCCGGTGAGAGTGGGGGTTACGAATTGTTAAATGAGATCCGTGAACGAGTCGGCGTGCAAGCTATCCCGACAACAATGGCTTCGATAAAGAAAGCCATTCAGTACCTGAAAGACAATGGCACGATCTTCACAGGATTGGATAGACCGCTTCCCGAATCGGGCTATCAGCCGAGATTTTTTGGAAAACCAGCGCCGCTGCCTGTACACCATGTCATGATGGCTCTCAAGGCCGACGTACCGGTTGTTGTGGTTGGAAGTAAACGACAGACGGATGGCAAGTACGATCTCCTCATTTCCGATTTTATCTATATGGAAAGACAATCAGATCGAAAAACCGAGCTTCTTGCCAATACTGAGCGGTTACTGGCAGTTGCTGAGGAATTTATTCGACAAGCTCCTGAACAGTGGGCCATGTTTTACCCTTTGTGGCCTAAGAAGCAGGCCGAAATACAATAGGCGGGAGATTTATGGCTGATAAAACATCACACAAGCGCGTTAATGATATATTGTTCGGCCCGCTGGAACGGCCAGCGCTGCAGTGGCTTGCCGCCCATATGCCAGCCTGGATGAACCCTGATCTATTGACTCTCATCGGAATCATAGGGGCGTTCATCATTTTCGCGGGTTATGTTCTTTCCGGTAGTAACCCTGGGTTTCTTTGGCTGGCCAGCCTGGGATTTGTAATCAACTGGTTTGGCGACAGCCTGGACGGGACATTGGCTCGTTATCGCAAGATCGAACGGCCGAAATATGGATTCTTTGTTGATCACACAGTGGATGCCTTCGGCCAATTGTGGATTTTAGCCGGCATTGGCTTATCGCCCTATGTGTCATTTTCTGTGGCGATGCTGACCCTGGTGGGATACTTGATGATGTCAGTATTAGTATATGTAACCACTTTTGTGACCGGGGAATTCAAGATTTCCTACGGTAAATTGGGCCCAACTGAGATTCGGGTTATCGCCATCCTGGCTAACGTAGCTTTCTTTTTTGGGGGCATTCGAACGATTGAATTCAGCTTCGGTACCTACCCAGTCTACGATATATTGATTTTAGCTATTGGGCTGCTCTTGATAGGAATATTCACTGTGACAACAGCAAGCAGAGCTTACAAGCTTTCCAAGATCGATGAAAGACGCACGACAGAAGAGAAGTAGGGAGGAATTATGAAATTGCTGGAAGGTAAAACAGCTCTAATATTTGGATTGGCTAATAATCGCTCAATTGCCTGGGGCATCGCCCAGGCCTTTCACGAGCAAGGCGCGGAATTGGGTTTCAGTTATGGCATTCCTCAATTGGAAAAAAGAGTTATGCCCCTGGCGGAGCAAATAGGCGTGGATTTCGTGGAAATGTGCGATGTAACCAAGGATGCTGATATTGACGCGGTTTTTGAGAAGGCAGCGGCACGCTTCGGAAAAATTGATATCCTGGTCCATGCTGTAGCTTTTGCCAAGCAGGAGGATCTGACAGGCCGCTTTGTCAACACCAGTCGTGATGGATTTGCGATGGCTCTGGATATCAGTACCTTTAGCCTTGTAGCGCTTAGTCGCCGCGCCGTCCCATTGATGGTTGAAGGGGGCGCTATTTTAACTATGTCCTACTATGGCGCTGAGAAGGCCGTCCCTCATTACAATGTTATGGGTGTCGCCAAAGCCGCCCTCGAAGCGAGCGTTCGATACCTGGCTGCAGACTTAGGCCCTAATGGCATTCGTGTAAACGCTATTTCGGCCGGCCCGATTAAGACATTGGCCGCGGCAGGCATTGCCGGATTTCGTAAAATGCTGAAATACACAGGAGAACGAACGCCTCTGAGACGAAATATCGATCAGGCTGAAGTCGGCAAGTCGGCGCTGTATTTATGCAGTGATTTGGCGAGCGGTGTCACCGGTGAGGTTGTCTACGTTGACGCCGGATACAATATCTTGGGGATGCCTGAACCCCCGGAGAATTGGGAGTAAAAGGAATAGTGCGGCTTAGCAGGTGGAACAATTAAGTTACTGAACCCTATTTGCGCTATGTTGGAGGATTGAGTATACTTTTTTGGTCAATAAGTGACATATTAACGAGTTTACAATTTACCCTTATCCAGAGCAGTGGAGGGACCGGCCCGATGAAACTGCAGCAACCCCCCAAATGTGGGAAGGTGCTAACTCCGGCAGCAAGAGCTGGATGATAAGAGGAAGTAGCAGATAATGCCGAACCTCTTGTTCTATCAGGAGGTTCTTTTTTTGGGTAACTATTGAGAGCAGGCATCAATTGAATCCCTTTTACGACCTGCTCCTATGGAGGAACAAAAAATGAGTACGACATTTATGAGTTCTCCGAAGTATTTATTCACTTCGGAGTCGGTCACAGAGGGCCATCCCGACAAGATGTGTGATCAGATTAGTGACGCGGTGGTGGATGCGATCATTGCGCAAGACCCAATGGCCCGAGTGGCTTGTGAGACGGCTATAAAAACTGGTTTCGTGATGCTCTTGGGTGAGATTACGACAACGACTTTTGTAAATTTTGACGATCTTGTCCGCAAGGTTATCACCGAAATCGGTTATGACAACAGTGATAAAGGTTTTGATGGACATACCTGTGGTGTGCAAGTCGCTATCGCCAGCCAAAGCCCAGATATTGCACAAGGCGTTGATAAAGCGATCGAATACCGAAAAAATGGCGATAGCGAAGCAGCCAGCAATGCCATAGGCGCTGGCGATCAGGGCATGATGTTTGGTTTTGCTTGCAATGAAACGGACAGTCTGATGCCCTTGCCCATCGACCTAGCTCATCGACTGACCCGCCAACTGGCAAAAGTCCGCCGAGATGGGACCCTGCCCTGGGTCCGGCCCGATGGCAAGTCGCAGGTAACAATAGAATACAGTTATGGCCGGCCGGTTCGGGTTCATACGGTATTGGTAAGCACGCAACATGCTCCGGAAGTAGAAAATGAAGCGATCCGGCAAGGTATTATTGACCACGTTATTATGCCTGTGCTTCCTGAACATCTGATCGACGAAGATCTGTTGATCTTTGTGAATCCGACCGGTCGTTTTGTTATTGGTGGTCCATTGGGAGACGCCGGCCTAACCGGGAGAAAGATTATCGTCGACACCTATGGCGGAATGGGCCGGCATGGTGGTGGTGCTTTCAGCGGTAAGGATTGCACTAAGGTTGACCGTAGCGCTGCTTATGCTGCTAGATGGGTAGCTAAGAACCTTGTGGCTGCAGGATTAACTGAGCGTTGTGAGGTCCAACTCGCCTACGCTATCGGGGTAGCTAAGCCCCTGAGCATTAATGTTGAGACTTTTGGAACCAGCGATTTACCCAATGATTTTCTTGTCAATCTTATTGAACAACATTTTGATCTGCGGCCAGGGGCGATTATTCGAGACCTTGATCTTCGCCGGCCAATTTATCAAGCAACCGCTGCCTATGGGCACTTTGGTCGCGACGATATCGAGGCCCCGTGGGAAGATGTGAGTAGGGCTGAAATGCTGCGCGAAGCAGCGTTGACGCTGCAGGCGAAGGCACTTATTTAAGTTCGGCCTTTCAGGGTATCTATTCTCCTTGACGGCCTCTTGATGGTGCGCTAGAATCATTCAGTTTACGGCTGAAGTATTTGAAAGGCCCGCCAGGTCGATCTGTTTACCGAAAAGATGATTCGGAAGCAGTGCCTGTCGGGTTTATTTGTGAAAATGTGATTTATTGTGTTTGAGACTTTAGGAAACAGACTCCAGACTACCTTTGATTCGCTGACGCGTCGTGGTAAATTGACGGAAGCGGACGTTGATAAGGCCATGCGAGAAGTGCGATTAGCCCTGCTTGAGGCCGATGTTAACTATAAGGTCGTCAAGAACTTCGTGGCCCGAGTGCGTGAAAGGGCTGTTGGTCAGGAGGTAATGGGCAGCCTCACGCCGGGCCAACAGGTAGTGAAAATTGTTCACGAGGAGTTGATTACGACACTGGGCGAACCAGGAAGGTTAAACCTGGGTATGCAGTCGCCGGCCGTGATCATGTTGGTTGGCTTGCAAGGTTCTGGTAAGACGACCACTGGCGCCAAGCTGGCATTGCACTTGCGTACTCAGGGTCGTCGGCCCATGTTGGTTGCCGCCGATGTTTACCGTCCGGCGGCGATCGACCAGTTACAAACATTGGGCCGGCAACTTGATATCCCTGTATATGAGGAAGGTGTTGACGCGGATCCGGTTAAGGTGTGTGTTAACGGAGTCCGGCAAGCGGCGAAGAGCGATATCACCGTCGTCATACTAGACACGGCGGGGCGGCTGAATATAGATGAAATGAAGATGGATGAGCTTCGAGCGATAAAAGCGAAGGTTAATCCAATCGAGACATTACTTGTTGCCGATGCCATGACTGGCCAAGAGGCAGTCCGGGTGGCAACGGATTTTGATGAGGCGGTGAATATTACTGGTCTGATCATGACCAAGATCGATGGCGATGCCCGCGGCGGGGCTGCCATTTCAATGCGCGAAGTCACCGGCGTTCCTTTAAAGTTTTTAGGCACTGACGAGAAAGTTACCGGTCTGGAACTGTTCCACCCCGATCGGATGGCCGGGCGTATCCTTGGCATGGGCGACGTTCTGACCCTGATAGAAAAAGCTCAGGAAGAACTGGACCAGGACGAAGCGGAAAAGGCCGGCCGTCGATTGCTCAGTGGGAAATTTGATTTGGAGGATTTCCTGGGACAAATGCAACAGGTCCGGAAAATGGGGCCGATCGGCCAGCTTATGGGTATGATCCCTGGTATGAACAAGATGGCCGGCGATATCGATTTGAGTAACGCTGAGGCAGACTTGAAGCGGATCGAGGCGATCATCCAGTCAATGACCAGTAGTGAACGCCGGCATCCAGAGATAATTAAAGCCAGTCGTAAACGCCGGATCGCGACCGGCTCGGGAACGACAGTTCAAGATGTTAATGCACTGCTGAGGCAGTTTAAGCAAATGCAACGGATGATGAAACAGTTAAAAGGCGGTCGCGGGCGAAATCTGGCCGCTGTGTTTGGTAATCGATGATATTGAGACTTTAGCGGCTGATATTTGATCAGCCTATCATAGACTGGAGATGTAAAAAATTATGCTTCGAATTCGTTTAACTAGAGTGGGGGCAAAGAAACAACCAAGTTATCGTATCGTTGTGGCTGATGTTGAGTCCAAGCGCGATGGCCGGATTGTTGAGCGGATTGGATTTTACAATCCGCGGGTTGAACCCTTGGAATATGATGTTGCCGAGGACAGGGCTCTTTATTGGCTAAGCGTCGGGGCTCAGCCGTCTGATGCAGTTCGCCGCTTGCTGGTTAAGCAAGGGACGATGGATCGTCTGGCCCGCCTCCGCCAGGGGGAAGAAATGGCGGCTTTAGTCGCCGAGTTCACCGGGGAAGCGCCGGAAGTGGCTGTGAGTACAGAGGTTGCAACCACCGAGGTTGCTGATCTAGAAATTGAAATGGCCGAAGAGATTGTCGCCGAAGTCATCTCTGAGGTCATCGAAGAAGCTGCGATCGAAGAAGAGGAGTAGATTAATGGAGGCTTCCTCCCCCTATAAGGACCTGGTTGAGTACATAGTCAGATCTATTGTAGATAACCCTGACAGCGTCCACATAACCGAGACTGTTCATGAATCTTCGGTAACCCTGGAAGTGCAGGTAGCCGATGGTGATATGGGACGGGTAATCGGCCGCGGTGGCAGCGTAGTCAATAGTATCAGGTCATTGGTACAAGTATTGGCCGCCAAGAAAGGTATGCGGGTATCGCTTGAGATTGTTTAATATAGGATAGCTAACGGTGCCTGAAAAGACTCCACGGGGCTTGGCGGACGTATCCGGCGAGCCTCGTTTTTTAATCATTGGTCGCGTGGTAAAGCCGCACGGTGTTCGGGGAGAAGTTCGAGTTGAGGTTCACACGGATCTCCCTGAAAGATTTAGCTGGCTAGATACAGTCTACCTTGGACGAAAGGACCCACAACCAGTAACGGTTGAAGGAGTGCGCTATCATAAATCCTGGGTCCTTTTGAAGATTTCCGGTATTGACGACCGATTCGCAGCTGAGGAGCTACGCTCCCAATGGCTCCAAATTCCTCGAGAACAAGCGCTGCCGCTTGAAGAAGGTCAATATTATCTGTACCAGGTTTTAGATGTCGGGGTGTACTTGGAGGATGGGAAGCACCTGGGCAAAGTAATTGAGGTCATGGAAACAAAGGCCAACAACGTGTTCGTCGTTGCTGGCCAATATGGCGAAGTCCTGTTACCTGACATTGACGATGTTATTCTCGAGATAGATATTGATAACAAACGCATGACCGTTCGTTTATTGCCAGGGCTTCTTGATTCCGACCACTAGAACTTTTGTTTAGTTAAAAAGCACCAACAATAGCCATACAGTCATGGCTATTGGAACGGGCCTTAGGCAGATTCGCGCCTTCCATTCGGCTAACCATCCCAGTATTAGCGCCGGTATTGACAACAAAGAAGTAGCATAATGAGTAAAAATCTAAGCCAGGCCGAAGCAGATGAAACAAAGTACTGGTTGGGCTTTAATCTTGTTAGCGGGATTGGACCAGCTAAGTTCCGCATGCTTCATGACTACTTTGGCAGCGCGCGAGCTGCCTGGCAGGCCAATGAGGCACAGCTCGTACAGATAGGGCTTGATCGGTCGAGCATCCGCAACTTGATCGAGGCCAGACAATCGACCGACCTTGATGCTGAATTGGATAAAACTGCATCAGCGGGTTCAACGTTATTGACCTGGTTATCTCCGGAATACCCCCTGTACCTGAAAGAGATCCCGAAGCCACCCCCGCTTTTGTATCTGAAAGGGGAAATAAGACGAAGCGACCAATGGGCCGTTGCCGTCGTGGGAACCAGACGAGTGACGCCATACGGCCGGCAAGTTACCCGTGACCTGGTTGCAGGACTTGCTCGAAGTAATGTCACCATCGTCAGTGGCCTGGCTCGTGGAATTGATGCGATTGCCCACCAGGCTGCTCTGGAGGCTGGCGGGCGCACCGTTGCGGTTCTCGGATCTGGTATTGACCAAATCTATCCACCGGAAAACCTCGGGCTGGCCGAAAGCATCGTGGCCGGGCATGGGGCGATTGTCTCGGAGTATGGGCTAGGCGTAAAACCGGAAGCCAGAAACTTCCCGCCCAGAAATCGGATTATTAGTGGATTATCGCTTGGCGTTGTTGTTGTTGAGGCTGGAGAGCGGAGCGGTGCGTTGATTACAGCTGACTTCGCAATCGAACAAGACAGAGATGTATTTGCCATTCCAGGCAATATAAATAGCCCGGCTAGTAAAGGCACCAACCGGATCATACAAGGTGGCGCCAAGCTAGTTCGTACCGTTGATGACATACTCGAAGAATTAAATCTGACGATGTTGCCGGACAAAGCTGCGGTCCAATTGGCTATGCCTGAAAGCGCGGAAGAGGCATTGCTGTTGTCTCACTTGTCCCACCAACCGCTCCATATTGATGAATTAACCTATCTCGCTGAACTGCCAAGCCGGATGGTTAGCAGCACCTTAACTCTGATGGAATTGAAAGGTATGGTCTTGCAGGTAGGAGGGATGAATTACACCTTAGCCAGAGAACCTGGACCAACATATGATCACCAGAATAAGGAAGCATAAGAGGTATCTGTAATGAAGATTGTCATCTTTGCCGGCGGCACAGGCAGGCGATTGTGGCCAATTAGTCGCCAAAGCTCGCCCAAACAGTTTGAGCCGATTATTCATGGCAAATCAACTCTCCAACTGTCGATTGATAGAGTGCGCGATACCTATGGTATGGCCAACATTTTTGTTTCTACAAATGAACGATACGCAGAGCTTATCCAGAACCAATTGCCGGCTCTACCTGAGAAAAACCTGATAGCCGAGCCAGCCCGGCGAGACCTTGCCGCAGCCGTTGGCCTGGCTATGGTTCACATGTTAGCTCGATTCGGCCCGAACGAAGCGGTAGCGATCATTTGGGGTGATAATTACATGACCGATGAGAAAGCTTTCCTTGGCTTGTTGAAGTCGGCCGAGGGAATTTTGGAGCAAAAAGCGGCCGATATCGTTTTTGTTGGCGAAACACCGCGCTTTGCAAACGATAATTTGGGCTGGATTGAGCTAGGTAACAAACTGGGAGTGCAAAATAATAACCCGTATCATGAATTTGAGTCATGGCATTACCGACCTGAACTCGAGGTTTGCGAACGAATGTTTGCCTCTGGTAATTTTGTGTGGAATACTGGGTACTTCGTCACCACGCCAGGATTTATCGCCAAATCTTACGAGTTATATCAGCCGGCAATGTGGCGTGAGCTGATGAGCATCGGGGCGGTGATTGGCGATGCGGAATATGAAACAACGCTGCATCGCATATATCCTAATATGGAAATCATCTCTTTTGACGATGCAGTCGTGCAAAAAATGCCCACGGAAAGTTGTGTGGTCCTTCATGGCGTAACTGGCTGGAGCGATCCAGGGACGTTGTATGCCTTGAAGGAGTCAGTAAATCCAGATCCTGACAGCAATGCAATCCAAGGATCTGTTATCGCGTTAAATTCGCGAGATTGCCTGCTTTATAACTATGAAGAAGGCAAACTACTGGCCGCGGCAGGGCTCGACGGGATGATAGTGGTCAATACCGCTGACGCAATTGTGGTCGTTCATAAGGATCACATCAAGCAGGTGAAACAATTAGTAAATGGTTTAGAAGGAACAGAGTTGGAAAAATATAGCTAAATGACTGAAACAATTGAACTGGAAGGCTATTGCCTAAAGTGTAAAGAGAAAAGAATCATTTTTAATCCGAAAGCCGAGTGGGCAGCTAACGGCTCGCCGGCAACTCGTGGGAAGTGCCCCGTGTGTGATACAAACATGTACAAACGGGGTCATACTGCAGCCCATGACAATTTACCTAAACCAGAACCCTCGGCAAGGTCAAAAAAGCCCAAGGCGAAAAAAAGGGCTTCCTCAAACAAATCAAAGTCACAGAAAAAAGATTCGGGATCAAATAATCAGCGGCGGCTATCTGGCCGGCTGGTAATTGTTGAATCACCGGCCAAGGCAAAGACTATCGGTCGCTATTTAGGCCAGGGTTATAAAGTCATGTCCAGTGTTGGTCATGTGCGCGATCTTCTGAAATCTCGCCTGAGCGTCGATGTTGACAGCGAATTTAAACCCGAATACCGTGTACCAAATGATAAACGCAAATTGGTAAAAGAGTTGAAGGTGGCAGCATCCAGCGCTAAAGAGATATTTCTGGCGACGGATCCTGATCGCGAGGGTGAAGCTATCGCCTGGCATGTGCAAGAATCAGCCGAGATGGACCCTTCCAGAGTACGGCGAGTGGAGTTTCAAGAGATCACAAAAACGGCCGTTCAGGCTGCCTTTGAGCATCCACGCGATATCGACATGGACCGGGTAGACGCGCAACAGGCAAGACGAATTCTTGACAGGTTGGTTGGCTACAAGTTGAGTCCCCTGCTATGGCGAAAGATCCGGGGCAGATTATCGGCCGGGCGGGTTCAATCCGTAGCGGTTAGATTGATTGTTGAACGCGAGCGGTTAATTGACGCTTTTGAACAGGAAGAATATTGGACAATCGAAGCTGATTTGTCAAAGAAGCTTGGGGCCGGAACCAAGATACACGATCCATTTCGCGCTAAATTACATGCCATCGATGGGCGGGAACCGAGCCTTGTTTCTGAGGAGCAAGTCCAGCCGCATATTGCCCGCCTGGAGCAGGCTAAATGGTCAGTTACGAAGGTAAAGTTAGGCAAGCGAACGCGCCGGCCGACAGCGCCGTTTACCACCAGCACGTTGCAGCAAGAAGCCTCTCGGAAACTCAATTTCGGTACCAGCAAGAGCATGTACGTTGCCCAGCAACTGTATGAGGGGGTAGACCTTGGACCGGACGGAACAGTAGGGCTCATAACCTATATTCGGACTGATAGTTTGACGGTGGCCGCCCAGGCCCAGGATGAAGCGCGTAGCCATATCATTCATCACTTTGGTTCAGAATACGCTCCAAAAAAGCCTCCCCTGTACAAGACTAAGAGCCGCTCGGCCCAAGAGGCCCATGAGGCTATCCGGCCTACCTCAGTAGAGAGAACGCCGAAGAAAATCAAGGGATTCCTCTCTCGAGACCAATACCGGCAGTATAAACTAATTTGGGAGCGATTTGTCGCCAGCCAGATGTCTCCGGCGCGATATGATACCGTGAGAGTTGATATTAAAGCGGGCGAGCCAGAATTGACAGTTGAAGATCGGCCTTATCTGTTCCGGGCTGCGGGATCAACGCTCATTTTCTCTGGATTCCTGGCCCTTTATGAGGAGACACGTCCGGCTGATCGACCGGTAGAGGGCGATGAGAAAGTCCCATCGAACCTAGAGAAGGGTGATATTCTGGATCTGTTGAAGCTACTGCCAGAACAGCACTTTACCCAGCCACCGATACGGTATTCTGAGGCCACTTTGGTGAAAACATTGGAAGAGAATGGCATCGGCCGGCCTAGCACTTATGCCTCGATTATTTCTACCATTCAATCACGTGGTTACGTAGAGCAAGAACAAAAACGCCTTTTCCCCACACCTATAGGCGAATTGGTAAATGATCTACTGGTGACTTATTTCCCAGATGTGATGTCAGTCGATTTTACAGCTCGTATGGAGAGTGAACTTGATGAGATAGCCGGCGGCAGCCCCTGGGTACCAGTTATCGACGAATTTTACAGCCGCTTCTCGGCTCGCCTCGATGTAGCCGATGAGGCCATTGAGAAGATCGATATCGAAAAGGAGTTGGAATACGTCGGACGCGATTGTCCATTATGTGGTAATCCTCTCGTTTTTCGCGAAGGGCGTTACGGTCGTTTCGTCGGTTGCAGTAACTTCCCTTCCTGCCGGCATACTGAGCAGATTCTCGTGAAAGTTGGCGTCACCTGTCCAAATGATGGCGGAGATATCATTGAAAAGCGAACCAGGAAAGGTCGAATATTTTATGGCTGCGCTAACTACCCTAAATGCGATTGGGTCAGTTGGAAACGACCGCTTACAAGGCCGTGTCCGAACTGCCAGGGTTTGCTCATGGTAGCTAACAAATCGTCGGCCGAGTGCACTAGCTGTGGGGAGCGGTATGATCTGGACAGTGTCCAGGAGGAGAGTGTCAAGGAGGAGATTGTCGCATCAAGATAATAACTCGCAGGGTTTCATCTGAGGCGCTATTTTCGAGCCATTTGGATTGCACCAGATGGCTCGTTTTAGTAGGTGAAAAGTGGCTATAATCATGACATGGTCGTATCGCATTCTGGATCGTCGACCACGAATAAAACGATTCCTAAGGTTAAAAAAATATAGGTGATAACGACCACATGCGCACATGGTAACCAGAATCATTGGCTGTGTTATACTGGTCTTTCGGGCAGCCTAATGCCCTGGAGGATTCGCTAGGAAGGATCTACCTACAGGTTTTCGATGAGTAAGCAATTAATCGATGTGCTAGGCCCGTATGTGCCGGCGATGATAATTAGGCGCCTGGCAGCCGACTCCCGACCCATACGCCAACCGACGGCTGAACGCCTGTCAGCGGCCGTCCTGTTTGCCGATATCACCAACTTCACGGCACTGGCCGACCGTGTATCTCAGCCAGGAGCTGTTGCCTCCGAGCAACTGGCTGCGTTACTCAATAGTTGCTTTGGTCGCCTGATCGATATAATTGAAATGCATGGCGGCGAGGTAACAAAGTTTGCCGGCGATGCCCTGATTGCCCTTTGGCCAGTGCCTGATCATGTGGTACGACTGGGATCAGAGGCGATGAGCTCCTTGTCAGATATGGCACTGCGTGCGGCACGCTGTAGTTTGGATATTCAGGAGTCACTCTCTGAAAATCCTATTTTTGCAGGTATGGAGCTGTCACTGCAATTAGGTCTCGGGGCAGGTGACGTCTACAGCGTCCATCTTGGCGGCATGTTTGACCGGTGGGAATTCCTGTTATCCGGTTCGCCGATGGCCCAGATGAGTTTAGCTAAGGAGAAGGCATTACCCGGAAAGGTTGTAGCCTCACCAGAAGTGTGGTCATTGTTGCAAGGACGAGGCGCCGGCCGGCCGTTGATTGACGGTTTTGTTGAACTGGAAAGCGTGACCCTGGTCGGGGCGCATAAACCAACTCCGCTACCAGCGCTCTCGGAAGCAGCCAGAGACAGCCTGAAAGCTTACATACCGGCTGCGATCTACTCCAGACTTGTCGCCGGCCATGAAGAGTGGTCTTCGGAAATGCGCCGAGTCGCGGTTTTGTTCGTTAAGTTGCCTCGCTATGGCACCTCAATTAAGCATCCCTATATGCGAACCTTGCCAGAAGCCCAGGCGGTCATGGAGGCGCTGCAAAGGGCACTCTATACCTACGCCGGCAGCATCAATAAATTCAATGTCGATGACAAGGGCATTACGTTGGTAGCGGCGCTGGGACTGCCCCCACTGTCTCACAGGGACGACGCCGCCAGGGCAGTCCACGCCGGTTTGGAGATGCAGGCGGCATTACAGGATCTGGGCCGGGAAAGCGCCATTGGCATTACGACAGGATGGGTCTTCTGCGGCCCGGTTGGGAATATGATCCGCCGGGAATATACAATGGTTGGACAGGTTGTTAATATGGCAGCCCGCCTGATGCAAGCCGCAGAAAATGGCATGACGGCCGGCAAACAAATAGGCAACATATTATGTGATGAGCCAACTTTCCAGGTTATAAGCGATCAGAAGGCCGAGGGCCAGCCGTTGGCCAGCCAATTATCATTCAAACGCATCCCTGGAATCTGGATAAAAGGGAAACTAGAGCCGGTAACAGCTTATCGACCCCAGCTGATATCCCAATTTCGTTATGCCAGACCGCGGCAATCAATTTCACCGGCGAAGATTATTGGTCAAGAATCCAATCGCGATTTCCTGGAGAACACCGTCAGATCGCTGAAAGATAATCCGGACGAGAGCAGCAAGCTGATCGTCATTGAAGGGGACGCTGGCAGTGGCAAAACAATTTTACTCCAGGAACTGATAATCAAAAGCCGGGGCATAAGTCTGCGGGTTTACGATGGGGCAGGACAGGCCCTTGAGCCCATGACTGCCTATGCCGCCTGGCAACCCATATTTAGACAACTTTTTGGCTTGGATTCTCTTTACGAGGACCCGGCGATCTTACGGGCAAAGGTGCTTCAACAGCTGCCACCCATTCAGGGCGAGCGAGGATTCCCAGCCTTTGCGATACAGTTGTCTCCCTTGCTTAATTCGGTTCTGCCGCTGGATTTCCCGGAGAATCGAACCACGCAAAAAATGTCTGCCGATGTCAGGCGCCGAACAACACGAATGTTCTTATTACGCTTACTGCAGAGGACGATTTCCGGTGCGGCTGGTCGCAAGTCGCGGCCAACGTTACTTGTTTTGGACAATGGTCAGTGGCTCGACGAGGCATCGTGGGAGCTGGCTATTGCTGCCAGCAGACAAGTGAAGCCAATGGTCATGGTAATAGCAACTGGACCGCTGTGCGAACAATCGTTGGATTCGCGCATAGAGCGGGTATGCCGGCGGCTACAGCTCTTGCCGAATATTGGCTGGCTTCGACTAAACGTGTTCGATAAGGCCGAAGCCAACGTTTTTCTGTGCCAGGAGCTAAAAGTGAGGACGATCCCTGAGGTGGTCCTTGATCTACTCATGCGCAGAACCGGCGGGCATCCGCAATATGTCCTTGAGTTAACAAAGAGTTGGATCCGCCACGGTTCATTAGTTGTACGAAATGGGGATTGCTCTTTCGTCTCTGATCTGAAATATCTTGAGGCAGACCCGCTGCCACTATATGTCCGGCAGACGATTGTTGGTCGAGTAGAACGATTGGCGCCGGCTCAACAACTCGTTTTGAAGGTAGCCAGCACCATCGGAATGGAATTTTCCCTGGGCACGTTAAGCCGGCTATATCCGGTAGATGCAGATAGAGAGAAGCTGACGGAATTGCTGGAGGCTCTCGTAGAGGCTCACCTAATCTCAAGAGACGCGAAAGACGCGGGGTTTGGCTATAGATTCCAAAGCGAATTGGTACGTGAGGTAGCCCACAGCCTGTTACCCGTCTCCCGGCGGCGGCAGCTTTCCCGGCAGATGGCTGAATTAAATGGCGTTTTGCCCGGTGATCCCCCGGCTGCTATAATTTGAATCTATGCCACCCTAGCTCAATTGGCAGAGCAATCGCTTCGTAAGCGATAGGTTTCGGGTTCAAGTCCCGAGGGTGGCTCAGTTGAAGTCAAGTGGAGCTCTGGCAGTTTGCCAGAGCTTTTTTTATGACTGCCTACTCCGGCCAGAATCATCGTGCGTCATGTCAGGGCTCATGCTAGTATACTGTGATGATAAATGATTTGTTGGCCGGATCCCGGCAAGGGGGCAACATGGTACAATCCACTAAACCACTTGTATTTGGCGTGGCCGGCGGAACGGCTTCGGGAAAGACAACGGTAGCAACAGCGATATTAGATGCGGTAGGGGCTTCTCATGTTGCCTACTTACCCCATGACGCTTATTACCGGGACATGAGTCCTATGGCGTTAGAGGAACGAGCCCGGTTGAATTATGATCATCCGGATTCTCTGGAATCCGAACTCTTGATTAAGCACATTCGGAAGCTATTGGCCAAAGAACCCGTTGAAGTGCCAATCTATGACTTCACGAACCACCGGCGAACTGGCGAGACGAGCCTTGTCGAACCTGCTCCTATTGTCTTAATCGATGGCATATTGATATTTACAAATACCGAGCTGCGTGACTTAATGGATATCAAAGTTTATGTGGATACAGATGCGGATGTGCGTTTTATCAGGCGAATGCAGCGGGATATGAACGATCGCGGCCGTTCACTGGAATCGATTGTTGCCCAATATTTGGATACCGTCCGCCTGATGCATCTGGAGTTTGTTGAGCCGAGCAAGCGCTATGCCGATGTCATTATCCCGCTTGGTGGTTTAAACCAGGTGGCGATGGATATGGTCGTTTCGCGATTAGTCGCGTTGCTGGGAATGCAGGCTTAAAAAGTTTAGTGTCTGAGACAGGATGGCTTTGTCTGGTTTTTAATAAATAACTCAATCAATCAATGGATGATTAACAATATGCAACAGGACAATGCAATCATCGACCAGTAAACTCGATACCTTAACGGGATTATTGGCAAAGCGCCGTGATATTCTCATCATATTGTCACTGTTTATTGCTGCATTGATCATCCGGTTGATCGGTATCGACTGGGGCTTGCCTGGTCAAAATTTTCCTCATTCTCAATTTGTCTCTGACGAAACGGTCGAATTGTATGGAACACTGCTCTTAGGAAAAGGGGTTTATCAGGTCACCGTAATCCGGTATCAACCATTTTTCTATTTTGCTGCCTACCCATTTTTTGCCTTTTATTTCTTGGTCGGTTTCTTGACCGGCCGCTTCTCAGACTGGACTGATTTTATCAACAGATTGGATGGGGATATATCAGGTTTTTTTGTCCCTGGTCGAATCATGATAGCGTTAGTAGGAGCGCTGACGGTGTGCCTGCTATATCATGTCGGCTCAAAATTGATTGACCGGCGAGTAGGTTTTCTCTCCGCTATCTTTCTTATGTTTTCATTCGGACATATCATATTTTCGAAAATATTCCGATTGGATTCGCTGCTGCCTTTTGTTCTCCTTGTGTCAACCTACAGCGTGATAAGGTTGGGCTGGGCAAAACCGGAAAAAATTCGGCCGTTCGTTTTTGCCGGTTTAGCAACCGCTGCGGCCGCGACCACCAAGATAACCGGGCTTTCTGCTTTGATTCCTCTGCTAGTTTTTCCCTTGATCGAGGGAGTTCGTTTTCCGCGGTTCCCCTTCGTTCAGCCAAAATGGGATAAACGGTGGCCTTTTGCCCTGACCGTGTTCGCTGGGACTTTTTTCGCTTTGATATTGCCCTATCTGCTGTTTAGTTCAGGTGGGAATGACACAGGTTCGTCGGTTGAGGGAACGGTGAGCGCGGCCGCTGGGGTCACGCGAGGGCTGGCAAACAGATTCAGTACGGCCAGTGTTTTGAGTGATACGTACGCTTTGTCTCCTTTTCGCTGGAGTCTGCCCTGGCACTTATCTTCAACTCTCCCCAGGCAGCTTGGCTGGCCGATATATATTTTGTGCCTGCTGGGCATTTTGTTGATGCTTTTTGATCGCGAGCACCGTCGACAGATAGCTTATCTGCTTGTCGCTATGGTCGCATTCATTGTTCCGATCGGACTGCTTAAGCGATCGCCCTGGCGGGACATGGTGCCAATATTACCGTTGCTCTGTCTGGCTGCCGGTTACGGCTTGATCAGGATTTTCGATTTTGCGCGAACTCATCTTGGCTTTATGCAGGATAAACGCACATCAGCCTGGGCATTAGGCTTAGTTACACTGGCGATTATTGTTTTGCCATTGGTAAATATTTACAAACATACAAGGTTGCTCAGCTATCCTGACACGCGTTACCTGGCTCGGGATTGGATCGAGGCCAATATACCGGCAGGAAGCCGGTTGGGCCACGAAAAATTTGGTCCACCCATTCTAAACGAACAGTATAGGAACTCTTCGCTAGGTGAATTAGAGCAAAACGAGAGCGACAGTAGCAATTCCCGACCAACTTACGCGATTTTTGGTATGAGCAAAGAAGTTGGAGGCGTTCGGCCACCAGAAGAAGTTTTACCATTTATCATCGAAAACGAGATCGATTATGTGGTGGTGAATAGTGTCTTTTACGGCCGTTTTTACAACGGGGCTCTCGACACACATGCACCAGAGTTTGCTGAGAGCGGCCGGCAAATGCATGATGTGATTGCCAGCCATTTGATCCCGGTGGCCCAATTTGTGCCAAATTGGCGAGATAGCCCGGGACCAGTAATCCAGATATTCTCCGTTCCGGATGATCTCGCGGCCGAGCCAGAGTTCGAACCGGGTGCTTTTGTCCCCTATCTCGGGATGGACCGCCCGGCAAGTTCAGTAGGTTATTACCAATATGCTCCCCGTTAAAGCCGTTGATTTGACGAGCCTATTCAAACTCCCCCCATGACCTTTCTCCTACTTGGCAAATCGATAGGAACATTTTAGTATTCAAGGGTTGAATTCAATGGCTGAATTCATTGATATAAGTAACTCGTATATAAGCGCAAGATATCCTACATGCCGTTTAATATGCGCTGACCTTCCCTGAAGGCTTCGGTTAACACGGCAAAAGAATCATCCAACAGGATGATATCAGCGACGTTGCGGGTTGCCTGGGTTCCACTCAGCATGGCAATCCCCAAATTCGCTCTTTTAAGTGCCAGGATGTCATTTATCCCATCTCCAGTCATAGCCACATAATGACCTTGTTCGAGGAGGGAGTCAATCAGCCGTTCCTTTTGGCAAGGTGTAACCCGGCCGAAAATCGTAGCCTCCTCCGCGACCCCATTATTAGGTAAAGAGGTTTTTACGGAGAATCTGACCTGCGCCTCGGCTCGACTTGAAAGCAACGTTGTTGCCCAGTCCCTGCGATCTGCAATCGAATACTTCGCTAGAAGAAAGTCCCTGAATTGGCTTACCGGGAGAGGTGCTAATTACCATCCTTTCTAGCCTTAGTGATGTATCGGATAACAAAATCTAGGATGGTGCGGCAAATCCGACGCCAAGATCAGCCATGATCTGGGACTGAACCCCCCACATCCTCTGCCTCTCCGCAGGTTTATAGTGATCGTAGCCAAGTAAATGTAATGTTGCATGGACCGCCAATAATTGGAGTTCTGCATTCACCGGAACTTGGGCATGTTCGGCCTGGATAAGAGCCGTCGGTACGGATATCGCAATATCACCAAGATACTTTTCTGAGCCTGGCGTCGGGTCGCCGGCCGGAAAACTAAGTACGTCGGTAACCTTGTCGTCTCCCATGAATTGCCGATTCAAACTGCGAATCATCGCCTCGTCAGTAAATAGGAGTGTGACTTCAGAGTCCACGGGCTGGTTTTCCATCGCCAGCGTTGCCAAGACCGCGTCGCGCACCTGGCGTTCAGCGCCAGGTGGGGGCAAAAACTCTACCCGGATATCAACCCGGTAGCGGGGCATCCACTTCCTCTTGCTGTCCAATTGGTCCGGTCTCAATCGATGCTGACGTCGATGATGGCAAGGATAGCTCCGCAACAGACGGAGCTGAAATCGAAGCCATAAGCTCATCATTTCCCGGATATTTGATGCGAACATGGAACCGGCCCTGAAGAGTCTCGATGAAAGATTCTCTGATTAACTTAACATCGGCCAGCGATAGGCCTGATTCATCCAATTGCCCTTCTTCTAAGTGCTCATCGATAATTCTTCTGACCAATTTCGCGATTTCATCCTCAGTGCTCGGTCTCAAAGCACTAGAAGTAGCTTCAACCGAGTCAGCCAGTTGGACGATGCCGGTCTCTCGGGAGCGTGGTTTTGGTCCTTCATAACGAAACCGGGCAATATCCACTTCTTCGCCGTTCTCAGCCAATTCCATGGCCTTATAATAGAAGGATTTTAATATACGGTCGCCATGATGTTCGCCGATAAAATTTCGGATTCGATTAGGCAGGCGGTAACGGCGGGCCAGTTCTAAACCATCGGTGACATGGCACATGATGATTCTGGCCGAGCTATAGGGGTCAAGATTATCATGGGGATTGGAGCCATTTTGATTCTCAATAAAAAATGGCGGCCGGTTCATCTTGCCCACATCATGATAAAATGCGCCCACCCGAACCAGGGAGCTGTTTGCCTTCACCTTTTCGGCAGCCTGTTCGGCCAGATTGGCGACCATGATACTATGGTGGTACGTTCCCGGAGCGCGCCGCAATAATTCTTGGAGTAGGGGATGGTCGAGTCGTGACAACTCCTGCAACTGAAGGGGGGTAACGATCCTGAAAACACTACCGATGATGTAGACGCCGGCCAGACTCAATCCAGAAGATAAGATCGCCCCGTTTACTATGGCAAAAATGATTAGCGTCAGGAGTTCAGCGGCCTGGATTCCTTCTGGCAAAGAAAATATCAAAACGACTGTCACGTAGCCAACAGCAGCCATAAGACCCGCTCGAAAGAGGGCGTTTATGCGCTGGGCGTCACGAAGAGTGAGCACAGCCAAGATCCCACCAACGGCCGCGTAGGCTGCCATTTCCAACGATCCCTGGGCGATATAGCCCACTAGCCCCGCCTGCACTACGGTTACCAGGATAGAGAGCCTGACTTCAAAGATCACCGCAATGATGATTGAAAGGGCTGCGGAAGGATAAAGATAGGTGAAGACGTTCCGGTTCGCTGTTAGCAGTTTGGCGCTCAACAAAAACATTGCCACCAGGATGCCGATAATCGCCAGGCTTCGAGCTGTATCCTTGCGTTCGCTAAAAAAATCGTTCCAGTATAAGGCGATCACGATCACAGCCAGGAGAGATGCCATCAGCGCACTGGCAACTTGTCGCCAATCGAAAGACTCCTGCAACAAGCCCAATTTATCGAGCATCTCGAGAGTCACTTCGTCCACGGTATCGCCGACTCGTAATATTCGCTGCCCCTCAGTCACATTTTGACTGATAGGTTCGACATTTTCCATGGCAGCGGCCAACAGCGCGTTGGTGGCTTCTGAATCGCCGAATATGTTTGGTACGATAAACTGCGGAGCGATTGTCGTAACCGCGCGCTCCTGCGCCGGAGTTAGATCGAAAGCAGCCCCTTGAGCGGCCTTTCGTTTGGACTCGCTAAGCTGTTCATCGAAGACGCCCTGGCGCATCGTACTCTCAACGATCTGTAGGATGTTTTCTCTCGTCGCAGCAAACTCGGCGGAGCTCATAGCCAGTAAGTCTGTAGCCACCTGCTCTTCAATAGCTAACCCCTCAATCGCTGCCAGGTTCGCCAATTTTGTATCCGTATCGGCAAAGGCATCCGAACGAACAACGTCTATATAACCAAAAACAGACTGGACAAGATTCTTCTGGGCCCGGGCAATACTTAAATCCAGGGGCGTATATTGGTCAGCCACGAAAGAGGCAGCCTGCTGCTTCTCTCGTTCTGTCAATACCTCGCTGATGTAACTGATTGATTGCGGGGCGACAATATCTTCCGGCGCCGTCTCATTTAAAGACACCGAGACTTGTGGGCTACTTACAAAATCAAAAGCAAGAACCAGGGTAACGATCAGAGTCAATGAAGCGACAAAAATCCAAACCAACGAACGTTGCAACATGTGCTGCATGCGCTGTTGGGAATCGACTTGTTCATCCGGGCGAATACTCATGGATTTTTCGACTAAGCTTAGGTTTGCAACAATTCGCGCACGATCTGGCTGACCATGCTGCCGTCGGCCTGGCCCTTTAACCTTGGCATGAGTTGACCCATAACGCGGCCCATATCCTGCATCTCGTTAGCCCCCAATTCGTCGATAGTGACGCTGGCTGCAGCGCGGACTTCTTCCTCCGATAACTGACCAGGAAGAAATTCATCAATTATGAGCAGCTCAGCCTCTTCCTTAGCGACGAGATCCGGGCGATTGGCTTTTTCAGCATCAGAAATCGTCTCCCGGTGCTGCTTGGCTTGCTTCATCAGGACCGACTGAACACCTTCGTCATCAAGCTCTTTTTGCCCATCAACTTCTTCCTGTTTGACGGCAGCCAGCATCATTCGCAAGACATCACGCCGGCTTGTATCGCCAGCCCGCATGGCCTCGTTCGTATCCGCTCTCAATCGTTCTTTGAGGGTCATCTCGTTATACTTCTCTCCAAATAGTGGTCTGATTGTAGCATTTGCCTTGAATCCGTGTCAAACGCACTCAACCAAAATCAGGCATCGTTCAACCCAATACGGTATAGAGATTCAAGTCTCCCTCCCGTCCGTCGCTACGAAAATGATCGATAATCCTCAACCCGGCAATGGACGCCATTTCCCCGATTGCCACTTCATTTAGATGCGCAACGTAGCGATATCCGAGTCCATCTCGCTGCCATGATAAGAGGTAATCATCCGCTGCCACATCATCCTCCGTTAAGCCGATCTCAGACCAAGCTACTAATTTTCGGCGCTGGCGATCACTGCTTAAAAATTGCCAGTTTGATAATAAGATACGGCCACTTTCGGCTAAGTGAGCCGCCATTTCCCTTAACAGCTGGGATCGACGGCCCAGTCCTGGTATGTGCTGCATTGTTGCCAGGCAGGCGACGACGTCGAACTGCCCGAGTCCATCCAGACAATCGGGCTCACTGATATCCCTGAGCAAATATGTTCCATGATGACCGGTCCTGGCATATTGCAGAAATTTCTCCGTGAAGTCGATACCGGTATATTCCATGGCCGGTGCGTTGTTAGACAGGAAGCGGCCGAAGCGCCCCTCTCCGCAACCAACATCAAGCAAACTGCTATCTTCAGGGCGGATATATTCCAGTAAGTGATAAAAACCAGGTTGGGGCCGAGCGCGAGATTCAGCGAAAGGCCGGGCAAATTGGTCGTAGAACTGCCGATTCAAGCTTAGTAGCGCTTGCTCGACTTCATCTTTCATGGTTTCAACCAACCCATGTAAATATCCAAGGAAAATCGCTTAAAGACACTGTAAGCTAATCGACCGTCAGCCACTTCTTGTTGCATCTATCTTAGCAGCCAAAACGATCGAGGGTCTGTTGAACCGCGCTGACATAACTCCCTCCAAATAATCGTACATGAACCAATAACGGATATAAATTATAAATATCGCGCCGAATCTCCCAAAATCCTGAACGGATACGGCTGATTTCGTCATACCTTCGAAAGAAAGCCTGCCCGAATGTGCCAAAAAGCGTCGTAAAAGCTAATTCGATTTCCGGATCGGCAAAGTATAAGGCCGGATCAAGAAAACCCGTAATTTTGCTGGGACTGGCCAGGATATTCCCTGTCCATGCATCACCATGGATTAGAGCAGGTTGCGCTGGCGGATCAATCCACTCTCCCAGTCGCCCGCAGAAACGATCCAGACGGTCAGAGAGAGCACCAGACATCCGGCCGCTGAGCAAGGCTTCACGCCCCATATACCTTAATCGCTGCTCGCGGAAGAACTCCAGCCAGTTATCCGCCACGGGATTTGGCTGGTGCAAACCGCCTATAACTGTTGGGCAATCAAAACCAAAAGTTGGTGAAGTAATGCTGTGTAATTCGGCCAGCAATTCGGCGGCGTGTTCTTGAGCAAGATCCGAAAATGAAGCGTGTCCTGAAACAAACTGGAGTAGGAGCAGGCCGCCACTGGCATAGAATACGGTCGGAACTGGCAATTGGCTATGGTCACGCAGAAAGCGGAGCATGAATGCTTCGACTTCAAGCTGAGCGCCAGCAGAGTGGTCTACTTTGGCCACGATTTCTCGGCCGTCCGCCAGCAGGACCCGGTACACTTCGCTTACGCTACCACCGCCTAGAGGCACGAGGCTGACCGGATCCGCATCCAAGGCAGCCCCGATTTGATGTTTGAGCCCTGTCGGCATTGGAATCAGGGTTCTCGAATGGTCAGGTTGTCGAATGCTGCGCGGGTTCCAGGCTCACCAAAAGTTCCGGCATCCAAACCAATCTGGCCAGCCAGAGTAGCTGAATCTGGTAATGTTAAGAGCAGTTGCTCATTGGCAAAGAAAGAGATCTCGGCCTCCTTGGCAACGACCCGGAGCCGGTTTGCCGCCCCAAACCCGGTAACCAACGCCGGGGATCTTTCCCAGTTGTCAAGGTAGCGGGTCCAACTCCCCCCAGGATTCAATCGCTCGACCATATAACGGCCGTCGGCAGTTATCTCAAAGCGTAAAAAATCGTCCGGACCGGCCATGCGTAGCAGGAGCCCCAAAGTACTGTCCGGTGTACTATTCATGAAAGCCGTGTCCACTCCGAGATCGAATTCTGTAAACTGGCTCCCTACAAGGGCTGTGTATTGAAGCATATTAGGCGCGCTGATCTCGATGATCATGGCGCCGTCGGTCATCGAGGTGGTGCCAGACTCATCGGCCTCCATACGCCAGCTCCCTGAGGATTGGCCGTCAAATGCTTCCTCAAATAGAATGTCTGCGTCAGACGCCTGGGGATTGGCCGGACCGCTGCAGGCGACCAGAAAAACCAACAGCGCCAGGATAGGTAAATGCTTTCGTTGCCAGAGCATCAATTTACTACAGTTGAAGGATCAAGGGGCGATTACCCGGATGCTATCAAATTCAATCACAGCCGTCCCCGGTTGAAAAGTGCTGGCGCCCATTCCAATATCGCCAGTAACAAAAGTTGGATCGGTTACACTTTCCAAGGCAATACCGTTGACAGACAAGCTCAATTCATTGCCAACACAACTCGCTTTTAGCTCATTGGTCGCCGCCCCCTGGTTAATCACATCTGAATAAACATATTGCCCTTCACCTGAAAGATACTGAATCTGAGGGCTGCCACTCTGGTATTTACCGATGGCATAGAAGCCATCGCCAGAAATTAGGAATATGTAAAAATTTTCTTCGTTTTGATACCGACAGATTACCCCATAAGCATTGTCGTTAGGTCCTTGAACCTGTCGGGCCTGGGTCGTAATAATCACATCGTCGAAGTTACGATTGGCATTCACCCAAGAGATCTTTCCCGCAATGCTATTGCTTATTCCCAATTTCCCTTCGCTTATCTCCGATGTTACCCCTCCCCCATTATACAGTGCCCAACCGCAATCTTTCTCGCCCGAAAAATCATCTTGCAGCAAGGTGTCGCCCTCATTGCAGGGTTCTGGCCCGCTTACCTTCCCGGGCAGACATGACACCAATAATATAGCGCCCAGTAATCCAACAAACAGCGTTATCTTGCCCAATGTCTCTCTCTCCATACGTACGCCAGGGTTCTTCCTGGGCGGCGTCTAAGACTCGTCCGAGCGCTCGCGCGTTTCTAAGATTGCTTGCAGCTCGTCAATATCTCCAAATATCTCGCTCTGCTGTCGAGATGTATAGAAGTAATAGCCGAAAACTCCAAGCCAAACGACGGTAATGACAATGCCCAGTAGTGTTAGATTATCCAAAGTGACCTTCCTTAATAATAAAAGAAATTTTCACCAGTTTACCTCAAGCGTGGCACATATTCCAGCCATTTTCAGGCAAGAGTATTCCAAATAGGTTCTTCTACTTCGCGGGCTTTGTTCTCAAACCGAGCCATAACGAAGAGCGTATCAGACAATCTGTTCATGTAACGGAGGAGTTGTTCGCCGATGTTTTCTTCTTGAGCCAGGGCAACAATATTCCTTTCCGCCCGCCGGCAGACAGCGCGTGCTACCTGTAGGTGGGCTGCCCCAGGCGATCCACCGGGCAATATGAAATTCTCAAGAGGTCCAACGGACGCATTGAGTTCATCGATAAGCTGCTCCAGATTTTCCACATGATGAGAGGCAATTCCAGGCACCAAAGCCACCTCTGTACCCCCCTCAGCAGGAAAGGCCAGTTCAGAGCCAAGATTAAACAACTCATGCTGAATCTTGGGGATCTCGGCCGCCAATTCGGCACATAACTCGGCAGCCAATGCCAGTCCGAGCAGCGAATTCAACTCATCAACATCACCGAAGGCTCTCACCCGTAGATTAGCCTTCGAAACCCGGGTTCGTGTACCCAGCGCTGTCGTCCCATCATCTCCTGTTCTAGTGTATATTTTCGTCAATTTCGGCATGGAATCGTCTCCTGATAATCCTCAGACTGCGTTTTATCAAACCCAAAAGTATTAGTCCCCAAATTTATCCAAAGCATCATGCACCGTCAGCAAGCCCCTCCCGGGGAACAGTCTGGCCACCTGTGATCCATAGAGAGAATTTGTGCCTAATATATCGGCAACTGAGCCGGATGAATCGACACTACCCTCTTTCAAGATAAGGACGTGATCGGCGACCCGGGCAGCCAGTTCCATATCGTGAGTGACCAGGAGGATACTCATACCTTGTTCGCGCCATGACGCCCACAAACGGGCTAAACTTTGTTTTGACGCATAATCAAGACCTCGCGTAGGCTCGTCCAATAGTAATACCTTCGGCCGGGTAATCATCACCGCCCCCAAAGCAACCCGTTGTCGCTGTCCAACGGACAGATCGCGTGGATAGGCTTCTGCCAGATTGCCCAGTCCCAATTCATTCAGCAGTTCATCAGGGTCAAGAGCGCCTATCTCTGGTTTCAGGCCATGATTTGTTAATGTTGCCTGGAGTTCCTCACGAACTGTCTCAGCATATAGCAGATCATCCGGGGCTTGCGGCAGATATGCTACTTGCCGGCAGATCGCGGCCACGCTCATTCCGGCCGTCGGTTTGCCATTTAGATTTATCGTCCCTCGGTCCGGCCGGAGCAGCCCCACAAGACATCTCAGTAAGGTACTCTTCCCAGAGCCGTTCGCACCGACCAAAGCTGTTGCCTTACCTTCAGCGAGGGTAAGGCTGATCCCCCTCACGACTGGTTGGTCCCCGTAACTGTAATGAATGTTATGGGCTTCCAGGATGGACCTGATCGGCCGGGAACGGCCGTTCCTGGCCGGTGATGGTAGATGATCGTCAGGTGGCATTTGGGGCATTCCCGGCGTCAAGCGTCTGCCCTCTGCACTGGTCAATGGGACCGGTCGCCAATCCAACGCCTGGGCCAATCTGGTGATTGGCGGTTGCTGGCTTTCAGGCAGTAGCTCAAGCGTATCTCGTATCGGTCCATCGGCCGTAATCTTTCCATCCTCCAAATAGATCAATCGGCTGGCAAATTGAACAACCCTCTCCAGACGTTGCTCTATCAAAACAACAGTCAAGCCCAACTTCTTTTGCAGAGCAACGACATGACCCAGGAATTCTCTTGCGGCGCTGGGATCAAGTTGGCTTGTTGGTTCGTCGAGGGCCAGTATTGTGGGTCTTAAAACCAGGGCCGTGGCGATAGCAACCCTCTGTCGCTCACCCCCTGACAGTTCTGGTAGAGGTCGCTGGCGCAGCCGCACTAGGTCTAACAGTGCCAACACTTCTTCTACCCGGCCGGCTAATTCCTCGCTCGGCACCGCAAGGTTTTCCAAGCCAAAGGCGACTTCTGCCTCAACTGTGTCCAGGACCATCTGTGCTTCCGGGTCTTGGAATACGAAGCCAACATGGCGACTCATAATCTGCGGGCCGGCCGCTAACACATCGGTACCGGCGACTGTTACTTTTCCTGCTATAGCGCCTCCGCTGAAGTGCGGAACCAGCCCATTCAAACAACGTAGTAAAGTAGATTTTCCGGCTCCTGATGGTCCGGCTAACAAAATAAACTCGCCGGCGTAAGCTGATAATGATATCTCGTTTAGGACCTGGGTATTGCGGCCTGGATAGGTAAAGGATAGCTCCTCAAGAAGGATTGTTGGGATCATTGGCTATCCTTTCCGGGTCGCCAGGAATGCCGGTAAAGCCAACGAAGCCAGGGCCAGTCCGATGAAGAGATCGTAAGGCGGCAAGGACACGGTCTGGAACGGGGAATAAGCGAGCGATGACTGGTCTACCCAGCTCCAGGGAACGAGCACCGCCAATAAGGCGACAATGGCTACGGTCACCAATAAAATGTCCCTTCGACTCCAGACCTCCACCCGGTACCGGGTTCTACGTATTGCTCGACCGCGGCGAACCAGGATAACGACCACCGCCAGCAGGCCACTCGCCAGCAGCAGCCACCCCGGCCAACCCAGCCACAAGACCAGGAGCCAGCCGGTTAAGGCAGCGACCAGGCCGAGCACTAGCAGCAGGCGCTCGCCTGTGCTGCTATTTTTGTGTGTCGTGGCGCCATAGCCCCTGGCGACCATTGTTTCAGCCAGGCGCATGGAACGTTCCAGGCCGCCGACCAGCAAGGGTACGACGATCGGTTGCCAATCTCGCACACCGCTTAGTTGGTGCCCCCTGATCTCTTGGGCTTGCCGGATTCTAGTCAACTGTCGCCTGGTTTCAGGGACATAGGTCACGGCTACCAAAATCACGACGCCCAGGTCATGTAACGCCCCTGGAACAAGTCGCACCAATTCGCTGACCGGGACGATGGCATTCAGTGCTGCAAAAATAGCCAATAAGGCGACTAAAACAAGGCCATTGCTGGCCCCTTCTACCAGGGCTTCCAGGGTTATCGCACCCCCTATCAGGGGCCAATCAGGTAATTCAAACAGGATAGTCGTCCCCTCATGCACAAATAACGCCGTGTACACGGCCGAGAACGCGACAACGAACAGGGAAATCCGGCCGATAGGCAGCCGGAATCCATTATCTTGCCGGCCGAAATTCTGTGACACGACCAGGGCGGCCATCAAGATCGTCAGCGAGTAAAGCGGGTTTTGGGCCACCATCGTCGCTACCATGGCGGCGCCAACCCAGACAACCCAGGCTCGGGCATTCATAATCATACGATTTCGAACCGTAACCGGTCCCGAAACCGGCTCAGCGCCTTTACGGCCGGGATGCCGATTGCCAGCATCATCAAGCCATTGCCTAATCCCCTGGCTATGTCCCAGACCAGGGAAGTGGTCAGATAAAAAGCCCCATATCGCGCGAATATCCCTGGCAATCCGGCCGAGTCTGTCGTGGCTAGCTTCACCTCACCCGCGATAAACGGCCAAAAGTATAGGTTAAGTATAAAACCAAAGAACAGGCCCCAAAATATCGCGAACCCAGTTAAGAGAGCCAGTTCTAGACGACGCCGGTCAGGATGCGGCAGCCAGCCAGCGCTCATGCCAACCCAGCCAGCCGCGATCATCTGGTACGGCAGCCAGGGACCAATACCACCGGTAATCAAGGCAGAGGTAATCATGGTCATGGTACCCATTAAAAAACCAAAGCGCGCGCCATAAACGTAACCAGCCAGGATGATGGGTACAAAAACCGGTGAAAAGCCACCGGGTCCAGGAATCGCCGTTTCAAGAAAGCGCAGCACACTGGCTATAGCCACTAATAAACCCATGGCAGCCAATACCTTGGCATTCACGGCCTGCCCTTGCACCTCAATGAGCAGCGCGCCGAGGCCAATGAGTAATAATAAGCTTGTCAGTAATGCGGTACCCCCAATGGGAGTGACAGTTGAGCCGGCCGCATCAAATGGATCGGCCGCGGTTACTACGCCCAGGAACAGCGGATAGGTGAAGGCTATCAGACCGGCAACGGTAGCCAAGACATAGATAGCGACCGACGAAGTTCGCTGCATCATAGCGTCCGCTTCCTCCTGGTTATCACCATGATGCCGCCAAGCAGAAGGAGAACAACGCCGAAAACGGCATATGGTTGCCAGTCTGGCCCTTCGATTGCCTCAGGCGCTACCGCCATTTGTGCCTCATTGTCCTGGGTGCAGATCTGGTCAAAAGTAACCGATGGCGGGGCGACGGCGTCAGTCACCGAGCCTGGCCCCCAGGACCAACCATCGATGCCACCGTTTCCGACCTTGGTTTGGGTCGCCCCAACGCGGGCGTAGGTCCAATCCTCCTCCTGATAACGCCAATAGGACCAGTAAGTGCATTCGTCGCCGCCAGAGCATTTGCAAAAACAATCATCGGCCGGGCAGCCGGTGTTTTCTATTGAGCAGACCAGGCTGCCCATGCCTTCGACCTTGTTTTCAACAGCCAGGCCAGAACGACGCAACAAATCCATCCCCGATAGCGACTCCTCGGAAAATGACACGCACAACGACGTCACCTGTTCCTCGCCCAGCCTTACCACAACCGCAGCTTTATTGGGCTCCTGGGCGCTTAGTCCTGCTGCGGTTGAGATTGCCAGAATCAGGAACAAACCCAGGGCAATTACCGCTGGGTGAATACGCTTTGGGCCAGTCACTATACGCAAATACATGCTGCTTTTCGATACCTTCAGCATCATAAACCGCAACAGCCTGAGAAAAACCTTACTAAACGTGTCTTTTCCAAACATAGACAGCAACTGCTATAGTAAGCCCGATTATTACAAGTCCGATCAAGACGGCCAACCACGGATCAAGACCACCGCTTTCACTACCTGCCTCGTTCTGAGCCTCCCCATTCACGGCCGGTTCATCTTCCACCACGGCTACAACGTCATCGGCCGTAGCTGCTGGCTCAGGTATTGCCGTCGGCTCCACCGTCGGTGGTAACGGTGTCTCCGTTGGCGCAATCGTTGGTGCAATCGTGGGCGTAGGCTCTACAATCTCCGTTGGAACGACCGGTGGTTCGGCGGCTATGGGAATAATCACCGTCAAGGCAGGTATCGATTGGACGGTGGAGAAAAAATCATCAAAACCACCATCGCCAAAATCAGCCTGAAATGCGCCGCTTTCACCCTGCCAGGCCAATAAGACCTCCTGAGGACTACGCTCTTGCTGCAACCAGGGGCTTTCGGCCGAAGAGAGATCTTCTCCAGCCAAAACCAGAGCCTGAATCACCAGGGCAGTGCTATTGGCATTTTCACCGAAACCCGCGCCATATTCCCAACCGCCGCTCGCCAGCTGGCTCCGGCCGAGGAAATCCAAGGCCGCCGTCACCGGCTCCTCACCACCCCGGCCGGCGGCAATCAAGGCCATCAGGGACATGGCCGTTGAATCGACATTTCCAGCCGTACCATAGCCATCATCCCACGAGCCGGCCAGATCACCCTCATCCGCTTGTAAGCTCAGCAACCATTCAGCCGCGCTCTCGGGGAGCGCTTCGCCGGCGGCGGCAAGGCCTAAAATGGCCAGCGATTGGTTGAAAGCTGTGTTCACTTTAAACTGGCCTGTTGGTGAAAGGTGATTGCTTAAAGTCAGGACAAAATCGTTGCCGGTAAAATTAGAGGGATCTTCACCGGACGCGGTCAAAGCCAGGAGCGTTTTTCCGGCCGTGCTGCCGTCTTGGGCAGCATAAGCGGCCAAATCATCCAGGTTTTCAGCCAGGTAGTTCAACGGGAGGATTGGGTCCGCAGCGGCTGAGCCGATGGCCAATAGCGCGTCGACGGTGCCGCCGATGTCTGAAGGCGCCTGGTCGGCCCCAAAACTGAAGCTTGTATAGCCGCCATCACTATTTTGATGGGTCGTCACTAACCAACTCAGCGCCGCTTGTAACGCCTCGGCCGGATCCGGAAAAGGCAGATCCTCCTGGCGCTGGGGAGTGGCCGCGGCCAGGCCAACACCGGTAATCATCAGCAAGAGTACCAGGCTCAGGCTGGTAACGATTATCCCACTTATAATCTTCAATCGGCCATTCATCTCCACTAAGCCTCCAAACTATAAGAGCGTGAGTGGATTGGGATCAAAAAACCCGATGCTATTGCATCGGGTTGGGAAACCTAGGGCCGGTTATTGCTTCTGCAGGCCTAGTTCCAACCCATACCCACGCGGGTTCGAAACTTGCCTGAGGCGGGCGACCTGACTTGGTTTTGGCCGGATTTGAACCTGGAAGAGAAATTTATACACTTCGGGGCTCACTTCTATGCCGTTACCGTACAGTTGCGGGGACAGTACTGGACTTTCAATTCATGGTATCATCCACAAACGATCACCAGTTTCGCCTTTACGTCCGACCTTCCGTGGTTTAGGACACCGCAGGCAATGAATCAATTGGTAATGTAAACTGAGTCTATCATTAGCCGGAATGCCAGTCAAATTTCCCCAATATGGGGGATTATGGGACAAATTCATTGAACAATAACACTGCGCCGAACTTACGCTTGACAATCACTCACCGGTTGTTATAATCCCCCCTGGTCGTTGCGGGGTAGAGCAGTGGCAGCTCGTCGGGCTCATAACCCGGAGGTCCTTGGTTCGAATCCAAGCCCCGCTACTAAA
>DATLAB010000011.1:0-3855 GCA_035527655.1 Patescibacteria group bacterium
CGGAAAGCCCACTCGCGGAAGGCTCGTTTTTGCCAATAGAGTAGGCGTTCGGCCGGTAATCCAGGATAATCTAGAACGGTGCCTCTATCCATATCAACATTTTCCCACCGCGTTCCCGGGCGGAACCAGTCATTTTCGACAACCTCAAAGAAAAAGGGCGTGCCGGGATAAGGCGCAGCGACGTGGAAGAGGGCGATATCAAGCGGTAGTTTTTTGGAGAAGTCGATGGTCTGGCGTATTGTCTCCTCAGTCTCACCAGGCAAACCGATGATAAAATAGCCCCAATTCATAATTCCCGCGGTTTTTGCCCAACGCAATGCTCGTTCCGCCTTGTCCGGGTAAGCCCCTTTGCGGGCGTGTTTCAATATCTGTTCGTTTCCGCTCTCAATTCCCCATGAAATCAACCAACAGCCAGCCTGCCCCATCAGTTTTAACATCTCTTCGTCAACGTAATCCACGCGACTGTTACAGGTCCACCTGATGTTAATATCTTCCTCGATCATTAATTTACACAGGCTAACAACCTGTTCGCGGTTCACTGTGAATAAGTCTGCATACATATGAATGTTATGTATGCCCCGTTTCTTCAGCTGCCACATTTCTTCTAAGAGTAATTCAGGGGACCGGAGCCGGGTAGAAAATTGGTAGCTGACATGTTTGATGCAGTAAGTGCAACCGGCAGGACAGCCTCTGCTAGTCACGATGAAGGTAAACGGGCCCTTGATCAAAGGCATCCGGTATTTCATCAACGGAAGCAACTCATGCATTGGGATTGGCATATCGTTTAAATCGTTGATGAACGGCCGGGGGAAATTTAAGTTGATTTCCTCGCCCATTCGCCAGGCCAGCCCCTTAATTTTTCCAATATCCACCGAACCATCCTTATTGATAGCCGGTTTGTAAGCAGGATCATGTTTTTCAAAGAGCGTGCTTACTTCGGGTGAACGATGGTCGATATTGCCCTCTAAATGATCAAGTAAATCGCGTAGGGTCAGGTCTGGTTCGCCCACCAGAACAAAATCTAAAGCTGGAAAGGGCCGCATCGTTTCCTTGGGGATGGGTGTTACATGAGTGCCAAAGGCAATGGTTCTCGCCCCTCGGGCCTTGGCCAGGAAGCAGCCATACATATCGTTTTCGAGCGTGGGTGCTGTCACCTGGGTTAAATAATAGCGTGGCGAAAATTCCTCAAGCGCCTTAGCAAATTCCTGCCATCCCATGCGCTCGGCATTGGCATCAATCACTCCCACTTTGTAGGTCGGGTGGAGTATTGCCGCCATCTGAGCCAAGGATACTTGTGGCCAGACCATATTCTCACGGGTACGACGTCCAACACGATGCTGGGTCCGTATCCACAGCTCGCCGTCGGGCGTGGGCGGGTTCACCAGGAGTATATCAACAGCCGAATCGGGACGACTTTCTTCGAGCAACCCTTGCCGGACAATCTCATCCGCGTTTGGGAAATCGGCCATACGCAACTTGGGTACTCGCCTGGTTCCCAGATTTTCACTTCTTTGATTCATTATTAATTTACCTGTTCTGGCCTATGTGCTTGCCAGCGCTTGGGATTATACATCATATTTATAATAATAATCTTTTTATAAACACAGCGAGCCTATCTGGGTTATTTCTTTTTGGTATCTATCATCGGCCTGCAGAATGTCCTGATGGGTTTCCATTCAGCAGGCTGTTGGCTCATAAGGTATCTGTCAAAAGAAAATGTCTTTGTTAATCATTCAGTCAGGCGCTCAGGGTCGCACTTAATCTACCAGCCCATATCCTGATTGACCAAAAATTCTCGTTGGCTCAACTCATCAAGGACCCGCAATAGCACCCAGAATATTACCAATTGCACGCCGACTAAAATAAACATGGCGCTGGCCAGAAGATAGAGCCAGAGTCGGGCTATTTCCCAGCCACTTAAACCTAAGGCAAAGCTAGCTACACCAATCCCCAGGCCAAATAACAGAAACAACGTTCCCAGCCAGCCGAAGTGACGATCTAGCGGCGTCTTAAAAAGTGGTTTTCCAAATAAGCCTTGTCTAACAGGTTTCTTGTAAAATAATGAAATCAGGTAGTTGAAGGTAATGCCCAAGGAGAAAAGGCTGATTCCAGTAACCCCTGCAACAAGGGCAGCGTAAACAGAGACAACACCCCAGTAGCCAAGGGATGTTACTCCGCTCAATCGCGCAAAAATCAGGCCAAGAATTACCATGAGCGCATATCCAATACCAACCAGACCCATGAGGCCTAAGATTCGCACAGGATTATAAGTAAGCGCAGTCCAGATAATGGAATGTAGAAACACCGATCCATCTCGAACCACACTGAGCTTTGAGCTTCCAACCCGTTCATCGTACGGGATGGCTACCTCAGCCATGATAATCCCTTCATGAATTGCCCGGGTACTCATCACCGGTGTAAGATTTAGGCCGTCTGGCAAGGGATATAGCCGGTCCAGGATATCGCGCTTAAAGACCCTCATGCCGCTAGCACTATCGCTTACATGCTGCCGGCCGATAACGGTCAATAAGGTGGCAAAGAAGCGGTTACCGATTTTCCGAGTCATTGGCATTTTGCTGTCGTTGCCGGACATACGAGAGCCAATGACAAGTTCGGATCCACTTAGGGCAACTTCGCATAAGTTTGGGAAGAATTCTGGGGGATAGGTGCCGTCCGCGTCAAGAAAGCCAATTAAATCACCTTGGGACTGACCAAATCCTGTTTTCAAGGCCGCCCCATAACCACGATTTTGAGGATGCTCTATAAGCCGAACCCCCTCTATGTTGCGAACAACTTCGGCCGTCCTATCAGATGACCCATCATCAACGATCAAAAGTTCAACCGCATTCACGCCTACCTTAGAAAGTAAGGGTACCACAGCCAGAACGCGCTGAGCGATCTCGGTAATTCCTTGTTCTTCATTATAAGCTGGTATCACTATCGATAAAGAGGTCATATTATCTACACCGTCGATTCAATTGGTATTATTCCCAATGATAAGGATTCTTGAATCCCCAATCACGTTTGTCAATTTTGGCACAGGTAAAAAAGAAAGGCTACTGGTCTATAAGAATAAAATTTCAGGCAGGCTCCGCAGTGTCAGGTGCAAAACACCTGGCCTCAAAACTGTCTATTGTCAGCTCTCCGGAGCAATGGCTACGACAGAGAGCTTCATGTTTGCCTGGTCGCCAGGTTAAAGGATACGACGACCGCGACCACGGGTTCTCCGCGGTCTGCTAGCGGCAGCCGAACTGGCCTGCGCAGGCGCCCTTTCCAGAGCGTCTAAGTCAACACGAACTCGGACTGCCCTATTCAATGTAGAAAGAAGGACCCGCACACGATTTGTTGGATTTGTCGGACCCTCGAAAATCGCAAGTAAGTCTTCAAAAGGACCATGTTTGATCCGAACAATCTCTCCCAATTCAAATTGGGGCTTTGGCGAAGACGCCGACAATTCCATTTCACTCAATTTGTGCTTAACCAGATTGATAACTTCATCCGGCACCGGAACTGGCCGATCACCATACTTGACTATGTAACGCAAACCCGGCGTCCACATCCATAAAGACTGTCCAACTGAATTAAGTTTAAGGAAAGCGAAGAGATATCCCGGAAAGAAAGCCTTTTTCCTCATCGTTCCTTTCGCGTTTGTATGATCAATTTCTGGAAGGAAGACTTGGATGCCACGCTGCTCCAATAATATGGCTACTTGTTTCTCGCTTTGTGGCTTTGTATGTAATAAATACCAGCTATCCATCTTCTTTATCTCTAGTTTTAAATAAAACAATCACTTTCGGTCTCAAGATCAAATCAGCCTTTACCGGTTGATTCTCAAAGTCATGCCTCTTTGTCTTC
>DATLAB010000012.1:0-79478 GCA_035527655.1 Patescibacteria group bacterium
CTCCAGGCGCTTTGCCGTCTGTTATTATCTTTTGTTGAGGCTCGTATGGTCAGCAAGCGCGAGTTCCGACTCGACCAGGAATATCCATATAATCGATCTGGACCGGGACGGTGGATAATCTCCCATCTACGGCGCTATCCCTATTTACCGCTCATAGCCATTGGCGCGGCCGTTATCAATAATTTTGCCGCCAGCATGATCCCGGTATTTATCGGCCGGGCTTTTGATTTAATTACCTCTCCTGT
Organism: Patescibacteria group bacterium; assembly: GCA_035527655.1. Lineage (GTDB taxonomy): Bacteria > Chloroflexota > Anaerolineae > Promineifilales > Promineifilaceae > UBA11865. The sequence continues at coordinate 246 of DATLAB010000012.1, forward strand.
GTGGGCCACCACCGCCCTCCTGAGTCTGGCATTTTCGGTCTTTCTGGCGGCTGTGTTCCAGGGATCCATGGGTTTAGCCCGCAACTATGCCACTGAGTTTATCGCACAGCGCATCGAACGCGACAGCCGGGATGAACTTTACGTCAGCCTGTTAGGAAAGAGCCAGACTTTTCATGGCCGGCAGCGGATTGGCGATATCATGGCCCGGGCAACCAATGATGTGCGCCAACTAAACTTCATGTTCAGTCCCGGGCTAATGCTGATCATGGATGCGGCCATTGGGGTTGTTATACCCATTATTCTCATCGCCAATGTCGAACCCCAGTTGTTATTGGCGCCATTCCTGTTTTTGTTCTTCTTTTGGTTGACCCTGCGAGGATATATTCGACAGCTGAACCCGGTTAGCGCCGCCCAACGAGAGCAATTCGGGATTATGAACTCGGAATTGGCCGAGACAATTGCCGGTATCGATGTGGTGAAAGGCAACGTTCAAGAAGCAAAGGAAAAAAGCGAGTTTGCCAAAGACGCCAGAATCTTCCGCGATTATTACGTTCGCCAGGGTGAAATCCAGGCCCGCTACTTGCCGTTATTAGTGCTGAGTGTCGTTATGGCCCTGGGTTTTCTTCATGCCCTTCTGTTGTGGCAAAGTGATGTCATCACTCTTGGGCAAGTAGTGGCCTATATGGGGCTACTGAATGTCTTAAGGTTTCCAACCTTTATTTCCATATTCTCTTTCAATCTGGTGCAATTGGGCCTGGCAAGTGCAAAACGGATATTACAGACAATCAATACCGAAACTGAGCTAGATGAAAATGAGGCCGGACTCAGCCGGCTTATCACTGGCGAAGTCAAATTTGAACACGTTAACTTTGGTTACAACGGATCGGCTATATTAGATGATATCAGCTTTACGGCCCGCCCCGGACAGACAATAGCCATCGTGGGCCAAACCGGGTCTGGAAAAACAACTCTGACCCGCCTAATAAACAGAATATTTGAGGTAGACACCGGCCGTGTGGTTGTTGATGGCGTTGACGTGCGCGATTGGAATATGGAATCGCTCCGTTCGCAGATCTCCACTATCGAACAGGATGTCTTTCTGTTTTCAAGGAGCATCGCCGAGAATATCGCTTTTGGCTGCCCAGATGCCACACAAGAGGAAATTGAACAGGCGGCCATCGAAGCACAAGCTCACGATTTCATTATGAGCTTTGAAGATGGCTACGCTACCGAAGTTGGCGAGCGGGGTGTTACGCTTTCCGGGGGGCAACGACAACGGGTGGCCATTGCCCGAGCCTTTTTGACCAATCCCCAAATCTTAATTCTTGATGATAGCACCAGCGCCATCGATAGCGCGACCGAAGACCAAATTCAGAAGGCCATGCGCCTGATCAGCAGCCAGCGCACAACTTTCTTGATCACTCACCGCCTCAGTCAGATTCGCTGGGCCGACCAGATTCTTGTCCTAAAACAAGGCCGGCTGGTGGATCGAGGTACCCATGAACAACTCCTGGGACGGAGCGAGGCCTATCAGAGGATTTTTGCCCGCTATGATTAGACAACGAAGGATGAAGTAGATGGGATTCATTCTGGGCGGATTGGAATCAGAAGATTATGACCGCCAATATGAAGACAAAGAGCTCTTAGCCCGAATTACTAGCTATTTCCGACCGTATGGACGGCAAATGGTTTTGGTAGCGGTGATGATTGCCTTAAACTCGCTGGCCGGAACCGGAGGTCCGATTCTGATCTCCAAATCTATTGACATAATGGCCGAAGATCCCACCACTCAAGTAATGGTTCTTTTGTCTTTCGGAATCTTGCTGCTTGGCGTCGCTGCCTGGCTTTTCAACTACATCCGTCAGTGGCATTCGGCGCGGGTGACCGGGGATGTTGTCCTTCAGCTTCGGGAAGATGCTTTTTCAGCAACGGTCCAACACGATTTGTCCTTTTTTGACTCGCATCCGTCGGGCAAGATCGTCAGCCGGATCACCTCGGACACCCAGGACTTCTCCGAAACGGTTAACCTGGTCCTGAACCTGATGAGCCAGGTATTACTAGTGTTTATCCTGGTCATTGTATTGTTTACCATTAGCGTTCCGCTAACTCTGATCATGCTGGCCTTTATGCCCGTGGCGGTCATTGTTGCCCTGAGCTTTCGTAAAGTGGCCCGCAGAGTTACCCAAAGGGCCAGGCGAGTGACCGCCAAAATTAATGCCCAAATTCAGGAATCGATCAGTGGCATTACCGTGGCCAAGAGTTTTCGCCAGGAACAGGCCATTTACACTACTTTTGATGCTAACAACCGCCAGGGGTATGAGGTCGGTGTCCGGCGTGGGTTGACGCTGGTGACCATTTTCCCGATCATGGGCTTGGCCTCAGGGCTGGGCATGGGTGTTCTGATTTATGCCGGCGGTTTGGCGACACGAGGACCGCTGGGCATTACGGCCGGTGAATGGTACCTTTTTATGCAGGCCGTAGGCTTCTTCTGGTTCCCGATGATGGGTATTGCATCATTCTGGAGTCAATTTCAGGATGGGCTCTCGGCTTCAGAGCGCGTTTTTGCTTTGGTAGATCGAGAACCCAAAGTTACCCAGCAGGCTCAGGAGACGGTGACTGGGCTTAGCGGACGTATTGAATTTAAACACCTGATACTGTCCTATACCGGTACGGAAATCGTATTACCCGACTTCTCCCTCACCATCGAACCGGGTGAGACGGTTGCGCTGGTAGGCCATACCGGGGCCGGCAAAAGTAGTGTGGCCAAGCTGGTTAGCCGTTTTTATGAGTTTCAAGGAGGCCAATTGCTGATTGACGGCCGGGATATTCGCGAATTGGATTTAAAAGCCTACCGTCGTTTTGTGGGGATTGTGCCCCAGGAACCTTTTCTTTTTACAGGAACTGTGCGCGATAATATCCGCTACAGTTTACCTGAATCAAGCGACCAAGAAGTAGTGGATGCGGCCATGCATATCGGGCGGGGAGATTGGCTGGAAAATTTACCCAATGGCCTGGATACGAACGTCGGTGAGCGCGGGGCTAACCTGTCCATGGGTGAACGACAACTGGTCGCTCTGGCCCGGGTATTGTTGAAAGACCCGAGAATCTTCGTCCTCGACGAGGCCACCGCCAGCGTTGATCCTTTCACCGAGACTTTGATCCAGGAAGGACTGGATACAATAATGACCGAGCGGACAGCCATCGTAATTGCTCACCGGCTTTCCACAGTCAAGAATGCCGACCGGATCATCGTGATGAAAGATGGGCGAATCATCGAAGAAGGCGATCACGATTCGCTCATTACTCAGAGCGGTCACTATGCCGAACTGTACAATACCTACTTTCGTCACCAGTCGCTGGAGTACATAAATGAAGCCAAATGGCGGGTGACGCTGGAGCCGGAGGAATTGGGGGGCTGACTAGATATATCAAGTTTGTATTTCATTGGGGACAAATGTCTGAAAAGAAGCTTGCGAATGATGACGGCCAAGAGCCGGAACCTCCCGAATTAGCTTTCCGTGGCTTTCAGGGGGAGATCGATTTTCCAACAGTTTGGTCGATCTTGATCGAAAGCAATAGGGCAGATCAGATCGTCGAAATAGCGTCGCTTGATGATATTAGGCAGTGGTGTGCTCCTTCCAATCGTTTTGATCCCTTCCAGGATATCTTGTTTGCTTTGAGAAATAGTGAAGATGGGAACTCCTCAATAATCGGTTTCAGCCGCGTCAGCTGGTATACGGTAAATAGGGACACCCGGATCTATTTTCAGAACAGCTACCTGCTTTCAGATTGGAGAGATCGGGGTTATTGGCCGGCGATGGTGAAGCAAAACGAGCGACGATTGCGAGAGATTGCGGCCACTCTTCCAACCACTCCCCGGTGCTTCTTCCAAGCATGGGCGTCGGATACCCAAGAGCAATGGATTTCTGTGCTGGAAAGTGAAGGTTTCCAAGTTGTGCGGCAATTCAATAACATGCTTCACCGACTTAACGATATCCCGGAGCGAGTAATGCCCGCTGGACTGCAAATTCGCCCAGTAAAACCAGAACACAAGCGGATCATTTGGGATGCACAAAAGGAAGTGAACCAGGAACTCTTTGAGACAGTAGCAGAGAATTGGACTGAGGAAAAGTACGAAGCCTGGCTGGCAAATCCATCACATACCCCTCAACTATGGCAAGTGGCCTGGGATGGTGATCAAGTGGCCGGAATGGTGCTCAACCGCATTGACGAAGCGGAAAACAGGGCGCGGGAACGCAAGAAAGGCTACACAGAGCACATCTTTGTTCGCCGTGCTTGGCGGCAACGTGGCCTGGCCAGTGCACTGATTGCGCAAAGCTTGCGAACTCTCAAAGCGCAAGGTATGAAAGAGGCGGAATTAGGTGTCGATTCGGAAAATGAAAGCGGAGCGGATGAGTTTTACAGGAAGATGGGTTTTCAAACCTTTAGCAAAGATTCCTGGTTCCGAAAACCAATGGATCTGAAGTCGAGCTCCGCCTAACAACTCGCGGAAGCCGACCCGGCTGGCGTGCGAGAACGCAGACGTCCATGGCCAGCCTTCTTCCCATAGAATGAAGGAGCGAAGCCCGAGCCCCCGAGCGGCATAGCTCGTGGCTGTTATGCGTTTGGGCTAATCTTCTGGCCATTGATTCCCAAATGGACTTTTATCTATTAAATGTACACTTATTAGGATAGAACATGACAACCTTAACAACGACCTACCCTCAACATCAAGTACCGTTCATTCCATTCAACCGTCAGTTAAAGAATGTTGGTAAAATAGCCAATATGGTCGCCTCACAGAATGTATTCCAGCGTTACATGCGCAGCAAGGCTGAAAACACACTCAAACGCCAGGCTTATGATTTGGCCTTGTTTGTGACCTACCTCGGAGAAGCCGGTGTCCAGCTAGATTGCAGCGACTTTCAGAATAAGCCAGAGTGCTGGCAAGGCGTCACCTGGGGAATCGTTGAAGGGTTCTCTGCCTGGATGGTAGGCCAAGGCTATGCCGTCTGATCGGTCAACGTCAGGCTATCGACTGTCAGAACCTATGCCCGATTGGCAACTAAGGCCGGGGCAATCGATACACGTGAAGGTGCGCTCATCCAAACGGTTAGCGGTTTCAGTCGTCGCGAGGCTCGCAACGCCGACGAGAAACGGGATGTGACGCGGATCAGCGACAAGAAGGTGGAAGCTGTGAAAATCAGCGACAGACAGGCGGCCGAACTGAAGGACATGCACGATGATACGCCCAGCGGTCGGCGGAATGCCCTGATGATGGCCTTATTGTTGGATCATGGCCTGCGGGCCAGCGAGGTTGTGAAACTGGAAAAAGCCAATTTCGGTCTGGAAGAGGGAACGTTAAGGTTTTACCGGCTGAAAACTGATGAATGGACCACTCATCGTTTGACAAAGAATACCTCACAGGCTGTCCAAGATTATCTATCCTTCATGCCCGAGTCTGGCCCAATCATGTGCGGTTCCCGTCGAGGAGGGTCTCTTACCGAGGCTACACTTACCCGCATCACGTTATCGCGAACGGTAACCCGGTTTGGCAAGAGTCTGGGCATTGAGAAGCTTTCTGCCCACGATTGCCGCCATTACACGGCAACCGATATGGCAAGGCGCGGCTATAGCGTCAAGGATTTGATGGACTGGTTTGGTTGGACTTCGCCAACCATGGCCGTGCGGTATATTGATAGTGCCGAGATTCAAGAACGGGACAGGGGGTGATTGATCGGCCGATAAACAGCAAAACACGACCAACGCCTAATCGAAGACGGGCTACCGGGGTGCGGTATCACCCCAGTAACCCTACCGCCCAAGCTGGGACTAGCAGTTCGGGAGGATATGAGGATTGTATCCTATCGAACGCTTGCCACACCAATTTGGGCAAGCGTTTTATTTTGGAGAATTACGGAATGAAAACAAGAGCATCCATTTACGCCAGAGTGTCCAGCGAACGCCAAGCCGGTGAAGATCGGGTATCGATCGATATGCAACTGTCCGACTGTGAAGCGTACTGCAAAGACAAGGGATATGTGATAGTTGAACGATACGTAGATAAGGAGAAGTACCGATCACGCGGCAAACTGGTACAGTCGTCAGGCCAGCGAAAGGATCGACCGGCTTACCAGTCAATGCTAAGGGCGGCTGCGGCCTATGAGATTGACGTCATTGTGGCCTGGAAGGAAGACCGCCTGTATCGGGGCATGTATCCTGCCATGCCATTGTCGGAGTTACTTGACGAAAAGGGCAAATCCTTGAGAGTCGAGTTGGTTCGCGAAACCTTCGATCACAAGATGCTGGGTATCAAAGCAGCAATGGGCAAGATTGAGGTTGACAATATCCGCGAGAGGATGCTGATGGGGCGGCGGGCAAGGCTTGAGCGGGGCGAAGTGCCGCGAGGAAATCAGGTTAGATACGGATACAGCAAGGTCAAGAAGCGATTAGAAATCGATGAGGAGGAGGCAGCTATCGTTCGCCAGATGTTCGACTGGTATGTCTCTGGCGAGACAAACATGACCTTCCGAAAAAGGCTAAATGCCTCTGGGAAAATGCCGAGAAGAAGCAAGTTATGGTCAAAGGCAACCATATGCAGCATCTTGGCCGGCGAATTCTATGCCACTGGTAATAGCCCTACCACTTTGGAGGATGAGGTTTTCCACATACCCTGCCCACCCATCATATCGATGGATACCTGGCGCAAGTCGCAGCAAGTCCGCGACAAGAACAGGGTGAAACCTCGAAACGTCAAGCGAGATTATCTGTGCCTTGGCATCACCTATTGCACTTGTGGTTGGAAGTGTAATGTGAGGACCGTCCGATCGAACCGATACCGAGGCTATACTTCTGTCTCTGGCGCATATGTTTGCCAGAGGTATAGTACCAAGCCGGAATCCCGACCGGCGGATTGTGTCACTGATACCGGATCCAAAAAGGTGGATGATTTCGTATGGGACTTCGTGAAACGAGTTTGCAGCAATCCGATGCTGGTGCAACAAGCGATCACAGCCAAGTTAGCCAACCTACGCGAGGACTACAGTCGGCTGGAAAGCGAGGTCCAGCATCTTCAAAGGGAGATGGACGGTCTGATTACCGAACGCCAGTGGGTAATCACACAGGCTCGAAAAGGCCGAATAACCGAAGAAGATATGGAACTGCAATTGGGTCAGATCGAGTTGCAGGAATGGTCACATCGCAGGGATCTGGATGAAAGACAATCGATGATCGCAGCTCGCAAACAGGTGGAGTCCCTTAGCGAGTGGACACGTCAGTATCTAGACGATATAAATGCTGGTGTCAGGGCACTTGATATTGATACCAGCCTGCTTTATGATAAGGAAATCGAACCACTGTACACCGAAATGGAAGCTTGGCGGTACGCGGAGAAGTTCCCAGATGACAGACTAGCGCAGTTGAACTGGGCATTGCTTGAAGAAAGGCGAAGGATAGTGAGGACGCTTATTGAGAAGGTTGTCATCGGGCGCGGTGAAGACGGAACCGGCCGCAAGATAACGCCCATACTAGCCCTTGAACTTCCTGTGGATGATCTTGATTTTTTTGTCTACGGCGATCAGTCGCTGGAGTACATCGAAACAAAGGTTGGTAACTGGAAGTGGGCTATTGGGTCTATGATCTGCGAATGATAATGAGTTTAAAGAAATACCGATTATGCCATCTTGCACGGAGCGAAAAAAAATTGTCACCAAAAGGAATTAACGCCGAAAATTTAACCTTTCTGTTAGGTTTATCCCTCTCTTTACTCTTGTCAGCATGCGCTGGCAATGAGAAGCAGGGGATCACGCCCCCCGTTTCCGCCATCGAGGGGACACATATTAGCGAAGCTGGCTCTGACCAGGCGAATGCTGGGGCCGAGGATGTTGCGACCATTCCAATGCAGGTGGCGACGGCAACTTTACTGGTATTGCCGCCCACAATCACGCCGCAGCCAGCAGCCGTCATTCCTCCAACAGCCGCGGCAACGCCAACAGCCGTCCCCGGCCAGATTGGTCCGGATAACTTTCCCGAAGATGTTAATCCGCTAACTGGCGAGAGCGTTCAAGATCCGGCCGTACTTAACCGGCGCCCTCTGGCAGTCAAGGTGGCGAATACGGCGCGGGTACGACCCCAGGCCGGTTTAAACCAAGCTGACCTCGTGTTCGAGCATTATAGCGAAGGGGGGATCACTCGGTTCACAGCCATTTTTTACACGAATACACCCAAAAGAGTGGGATCGATTCGCAGCGGCCGTCTGATTGATCTAGAGATTCCCGTCATGTACGATGCCGCATTCGCCTATTCGGGATCGAGCAACGAGATTAAAGAGATGATCCGCCAAAGTATGTTTTTCGATCGGGTCATATCGCCTGATTTTGGACATGGCGGTTTCTGGCGAACCTTTGACGAAAAAAACCCGAGCGAATTTAAAGTTGATAACTTGTTCACCAATACGGTCGATTTACGCCAGATTTTGTCAGATCGCGGACAGGAGAAACCGCCCATTTTCCACAATGGCATGACCTTCAATCCGAATCCGCCACCAGGAGGCACGCCGGTCCGGGGTGTGGAAGTTATTTATGCTGGTACTGGGATCTATTGGGAATACCAGCCCGGTACCGGTCGCTTCAATCGCTGGAGTGATGGCCAAAAACACCTGGATGCCTCAACCGGCGATCAATTAAGCTTCAAGAATATTGTTATCGTCAGAGCGCCACATGTTAATACTGAGATCATCGAAGATTCGGGAGGCTCACCGTCGATTCAGATTCAAATCTGGGGCGAAGGTCCGGCCGTTCTTTTCCGCGACGGCCTGCAATTTGATGGTCGATGGAAACGGGAGTATCCCCTGGATATGCTGACCTTCTACGATTCACAAGGCGAAATTTTACCCTTAGCGCCGGGTAATACTTTCATTGAGCTGGTTCCCGTCAGTTTCGGCGGATTGGCGCCGCGAATCGAGGCGGATGGTAGCTAAAGGACGGCCAAGACCAGACCTGGCAATGTGGACATCTGGTTTTGGTGTAAATTATGATTGCCCGTGAGCCGGTTGTGCGGGTCATCTGGGGCTTACCGATAAACTCGCAAACACATCGTCCACCAAGCTAGAAAAGTTGATGTAAGCCAAACCACGCCTTCTTAGCCAATCAATGACTCAGGTTTCCGATTGTGTCACAACACACTCCTAAGATGGCAAGAACAGCAAGAACGATTTGATCTAATCCACCAGCAACTTGCATAATCTTGTTGCTTCGACCTATTTAACGGCCGCCGGCAAAAATATACAGGTTGGCGGTATATAGGCGACGTTTAGCCTTGGGCGATTTGATTCGATGGGATTTTCCCGGCTATCAAAACGTTTTGCCGTGGGAATGAGGTTCTCTCTGCCAAGAATTATCCAGCCATAGTTGCTGCCCGGGTCCTGGAGCCAGCCCTGGACATCTTCGACCATGCCGGAAGATGTCCCCCAGGTGTAGGAGCCGGCAAAGCCCACCGTCTGGGTGACACTGGCGGTCGAGGCAAAGTCACCTCCTTCATTTGACCAGGTCGTCGAACTATAAAAAGTGTGTTGCCAGGTCGCATCACCTTCGGTGGCGGCCGCGCCCATACCTTCTTCACCTAGCGCATCGGATGTGCCCTCTCCCCAATCAGCAAAGAGCTTGTGCAACGAGACAGTCTGATCGCCGATTATGGTCTTTGACATATGCAGATCCAGGGTCGTGCTAATTATGGTTGAATTTTTCAGGATGTTACCGGCGATGTCAAAGGAGACCAGCGCCCGGCGAGCTCCGAAACCGTCGGTGTTGCCAGCGAAAATATAATTACCAGCACCATTGCTCTTGATGGGTGGGTTTATTATTGGCTCATACAGCGTATTATCTTTTTTTGGATGAATGGCTGTCACAAGGATTGGACAAGCAGAGATAAAGGTTGGAGGTTCACCGTTGGCGAAATTAATTCCCTCTGAAAGGGCTGCTGCTTTACCGGCAGCGACAAACAAAGCCATAAGGAGTAATATTCCTATAATCAGGGCATAATTTGACCGGAACCTTTCTCTTGTGTTCAACATCGATGCTCCTCTCTTTCCAGGGTGATTCATGGTTACTTATTGAAAGCTAAGCTGTAATTTCCTGTCAATCCGAACGATAATCCAGATCTGGGGTAGCAGCCGCTAGCTCGACTCGCTGTTTTATTCCGTTTAACATGAGGTGGGGGAACAGGGATTCTCCAAGTATAAGAGGAAGCCATAATGCAAGAAAAACCACCCGAGGCCAGACACTGATCCGAGTCCTTAGTAGAAGCCGGGTTTCACCTGGTTGACTCTATTTCAGAGCGAATACCCAGGAAAATGCGCTTGTGTGTTGAAACCAGGATGCAGACACGGGATCAGGCACAATTGCCCGATGATATTGATCGGTATACAAGACTATCTGCCGGTTTGGTTCCACCGCTTTGACGACAAAACTGACCGTATCAGGTGGCCCGTCAGGGACGATGTCGCCAACCTGGAGCTCCTGGAATTCGGGCATGATGTGATTGGCGCTCGGCCGGTATTCTGGCTTTTTATCCTGAGGCGCCATTGGCTCGAACAAATATTTGAACAGGAATTCGCTGATCTTCGAATCGGCATACCAGCCGCCGCGATGATATCGGACCTGGAGCAGCCAGGGCCAGATGGCTGAGGCCGGGGCATTAATTGTGACACCGTGGGTTGTCTCCAACATGGCTTCGGGCACCAGCTCGTCCCCAGCGATTGCCCGGCGAACTTCGTCATTGGTCGCCCCGCGATGGCTACCGAGTTGGTTCAATAGATACAACCTGCGCCGATCATCAATAATCCGCCAGCCCATTTTTTACTCAACATTCCAACTCCAGTCGATCATTCAAGGTATTCTTGATGAATCGCTTCCGATTTTCACGATGCTGTTAGCGGCCATAAGATTCGCTCCCCATCGGCCGGAATGAGCAATTGATGAGTCCGAATTGCGGCATTATCAGCCATCTTGCGTAAGTCAGCCCGCGAGACCTTCCCATGGTCCAGGGACTCCATATGTATGGCAACGATGGTAGCCTGGGGCGCCGCCTGACAAACTTTGATCGTCTGTTCGGCATCCATGACAATGGCTTCGCTATCTCCGAATTTGGCGCCGCTGGAGTGGGTAATGATAACTATCGGCCGAAATCGTTCGATGGTTGATTGGACTTCATCATACCAGACGGTATCGCCAGCCCAGTAGAGGGTGGGCTGGCCCGCAGCTCGAAAAACAAACCCAGAAACCTGGCCCATCTGCTCCGCCAGAGCGCCACTGCCGTGCCGGCCAGGACAACGATTGATGCGGATGCCTTGCCAGGTAACAGCATCCATAATTGGCCGGATATCGCTAAAGCCCATCGCCGCGATCCGCTTTTCATCACCGGGCTGGCAAAAAAGTGTTATGTCCTTGGCCAGGGATTCTTGGGCCAGCGGATCAAAGTGATCGATATGGAGATGGGAAAGAAGAACTGCTTCCGCCCCAGCCAAGACTTCAACGGCCGGGCAGGGTAGATCGACGAGAGGATTCGGCGAGATGCCGGCGAACGATTCCAGCGTCTTTGAGGGCGCCAGGAAAGGATCCAGTAACAATTCACGGCCGTTGTATGTGAGGCGCATGGTCGCATTACGAATGAGACGGATATGCATAAATCCTCCTAGTTTTGACTAATTGGCAAAACTTACCACAGCCCAGATAATCGTCAACCCTCAACGGCATGGTTCTGCTTCATGATGCTAATAAACAGGAGACAGCCTCATGGATTTTCGACTAGGCATATAGCCTAGAGTGATGTCTCTAACCTCCCTCATTTTCAGTCAACCAGGTTTTTGACTGAACGAGCCAAAAATGATATCGTTGACCGCTTGTTCATTTCGCGGTGTTCCTCGTGTACACATTACGGAACCTGCTCTGTTCTCAGAGTGACCGAAGTAATGAATAATTGCATAAGAAGGAGGTGCCTGACAAGAGATATCACAATTAGGTTCAATTACAGGGGATGAGACTTGCATCCCTGATTCGATGTGGCCAAATTTGGCTAAAGAGTACTCACGTAAGTTAGGAGAAGATAATGTTAGATATAAAATTTCGCCGTTTTTCAGTGCTAATCATCGCACTGTTGCTGGTCTTTGTGCTAGCAGCCTGTGGTGGTGATGAAGCTACTGAAGTACCCGCAACAACTGAAACAACCGACACAACAGATACAACTGTTGAAGAGGTCGCAACACCTGAAGAGGTGATGGCTGAAGGTAGCATCGCCGTTTTGTTGCCAGATAGCGCTTCATCGGCGCGATGGGAAGCAGACGATCGCCGTTTCTTCGAGGAAGCCTTCGACGCAGCCGGTGTCGAGTACACCATCGTGAATGCCGAAGGGGACGCCCGAGTGCAGCAGACCCAAGCTGAGCAGGCCATCACCAATGGCGCCCAGGTACTGTTGCTGGTCAATCTGGACAGCGGTAGTGGTGCGGCCATCATTGCCCAGGCCCGGGAAGCCGGCGTGAAAGTTATTGATTATGACCGCCTGACCATCGAAGGCCCCGGCGCCGACCTTTATGTGAGCTTTGACAACGTTTCTGTTGGTCGGCTCATGGGCGAGACCCTGGAACCAGCCATCGATGCCCTTGGTGTTGATACACCTCGCGTTGTTCAGCTTAATGGTTCGCCGACTGACAACAATGCCACACTCTTCAGGGAAGGTTACTTTTCGGTGGCCTCACCCCGCTATGATGCTGGTGATTGGGAATTAGTTGACGATCAGGCCGTACCCGACTGGGATAACCAGCAAGCTCTGGTTATCTACGAACAAATCCTGACTGCAGCCGGTGGCGATGTCGATGCCACCTTTGCCGCCAACGACGGGTTGGCAAACTCGGTTATCTCGGCCCTAAAGAGCCAGGGCTTGGGTCCGATCCCTGTAAGTGGGCAAGACGCAACCGTGGCCGGTATCCAGAATATTCTGGCCGGCGACCAGCTTATGACTGTTTACAAACCCATCAAGCTGGAGGCTGAGGCCGCAGCAGCAGCAGCTATCGCTTTGCTCAAGGGTGATGATGTATCGGCTGTTGCCAACGACACCCTCAATAATGGCCAGAATGATGTGCCATTTGCCAAGTTGACGCCTCTCGCCGTGACTGCGGACAACATTGCCGATACAGTCATAGCCGATGGTTTCCGCACCTGGGAAGAGATTTGCGTAGGCGACTTTGCCCAGTATTGCCCGGAGGAATTCGGTGGTGTCGCCATGCCCGACGAGGGAATGGTTGAGGGTAGCATCGCGGTACTTCTGCCCGACAGCGCATCGTCAGCTCGTTGGGAAGCAGATGACCGCCGCTTCTTTGAAGAAGCTTTCGATGCGGCCGGTGTTGAATATACTATCGTCAATGCCGAAGGCGACGCTCGTGTGCAGCAAACCCAGGCTGAACAGGCCATCACCAACGGGGCCAAGGTTATACTCTTGGTCAATCTGGATAGTGGTAGTGGTGCGGCCATCATCGCCCAGGCTCGAGAAGCTGGTGTGAAGGTCATCGATTACGATCGTTTGACCATTGAGGGACCAGGCGCTGATGTTTACGTGAGCTTTGACAACGTCTCCGTCGGACGCCTGATGGGCGAGACCCTAGAGCCGTTGATTGATGCTCTTGGTGTGGATGTACCTCGCGTTGTCCAGCTTAACGGCTCACCGACCGACAACAACGCTACCTTATTCCGGGAAGGTTACTTCGGTGTGGCCTCGCCCCGCTACGATGCTGGTGATTGGGAATTGGTCGATGACCAGGCTGTGCCCGATTGGGATAACCAGCAAGCTCTGGTGATCTACGAGCAGATATTGACGGCCGCCGGTGGCGACGTTGATGCAACCTTCGCCGCGAATGACGGGTTGGCAAATTCGGTTATCTCAGCCCTGAAGGGTCAGGGTCTAGGTCCGATACCTGTAAGTGGTCAGGACGCGACCGTGGTCGGTATCCAGAACATCTTGGCCGGTGACCAGTCCATGACTGTCTATAAAGCGATTAAGGCAGAAGCAGAAGCCGCTGCAGCGGCAGCCATCGCCCTTCTAAAGGGTGAGGATGTGAGTGCTCTGACCAGCGACGTACTCAACAATGGTCAAAACGACGTACCGTTTATCAAGCTGGTACCCGTGGCTGTGACCATTGCTAACATCGCCGAGACCGTGATTGCTGATGGATTCCGGACATGGGAAGAGATCTGTGTCGGAGACTTTGAGGCATTCTGCCCGGCCGATCGTTAATCTTTAATCCATTCTAATAGTAGATGTGGGGATACTTCTCTTGGAGAGTATCCCCACATTTTATATAATCTTCGTGTTGTTCTGTGTAAAGGAGGGCTTATGTCAGAAGAACCTCTACTTGAGTTGAAGGGAGTGTCGAAGAACTTTGGGGCGGTTGAGGCGCTTAACAGCGTTAACTTCGAGGTGTGTGGGAGCGAAATCATGGCTTTGGTGGGGGACAATGGGGCGGGTAAGTCAACCCTGATTAAAGGAATTGCCGGAATATATCCCTTCGACGAAGGGGAAATCTACTTTGACAGCCTGCCTGTAAAGATTCACGGGCCGAAAGATGCTGCCGAATTGGGTATAGAGATCGTTTACCAAGATTTAGCCCTGGCTGACAATCTAGACGTTGTGGCCAATATGTACCTCGGCCGTGAGACGATTCAAAGCCCCTGGCGTCTGGATGAGATTTCCATGGAAAAAGCGGCCATCGAGACGCTTGATTCCCTCTCGGTTACTACCCTGCAGTCGGTGCGCCAACCAGTTGTCTCTCTCTCCGGTGGCCAGCGCCAGGCGGTGGCTGTGGCCAAAGCGGTTATGTGGAACTCAAAGGTTGTAATTTTGGACGAACCGACTGCTGCCCTGGGTGTTGCTCAGACGCGACAGGTTTTGGACCTGGTTAAGCGACTGCGTGATAAGGGGTTAGCGATTGTTGTTATATCCCATAATCTACACGATATTTTTGAGGTGGCGGATCGGATTACCGTACTACGGCTGGGCAAGTTGGTTGGCATATTCAAAGCGGCCGAGACGAGCCAACAGGATATCGTCCACGCCATTACGGCCGGTAAAATGGACCACGTTCCGGGGATGGAAATAGCATGAGCGAATCACAAGACACTGTAACAAAAGAAAAAAGCCTGCTCCTTGGCCAGAATACCACTCAAACCTTATCACAGTACGCTCGTAGTTCCTGGGTCAGGATGAAATCCGGGGATCTGGGTTCACTGCCAATCCTCCTGGGTGTTGTGGTCATCGCCATCATTTTTCAATCGCAAAATGAGAACTATCTCACACCGCGCAACTTCGTCAACCTGATGGTACAGATGTCCGGCATGGCCACCATTGCCATTGGCGTTGTTTTTGTCCTTCTATTGGGAGAAATCGATCTCTCCATCGGTTACGTTAGTGCTGTAACGGCCGTCACCATGACCTTATTGCTCCGAGAACCGGATGCCATGGCCTGGTATATTGCCCTTCCGCTTGGATTGGGCGCAGCTTGCCTTATTGGCATTTCCCAGGGCCTGATTATCACCCGCTTTGCCTTGCCCTCCTTCGTAGTGACGCTGGCCGGATTTTTGGTTTGGAATGGAGCCGTGCTTATCTTGATCGGCGCCGCCGGTACCGTCATTATTCAAGATAAAACTGTCGTCGGAATTGCCAATCGCTTTCTGACACCAACGCAAGGCTGGGCAGTTTGGCTTATCATCTCGCTTGTCTTTGCCGTAACCCGCGTCTCCCGCTGGCGTTCCCGCATCAGCCAGGGAGTCTCCAGTACTCCTGGAGTGATGGTGGTCGCCCAGATTCTATTTGTTTCCCTTATCTTGGGGATAATTGTCTATATCTGCAACCTGGACCGAGGTGTGCCCCTCGTGGGTATTATCTTGATGATCCTGGTCTTAATTTTCACTTTCCTGGCCAGCAGAACGAAGTTTGGCCGCTATGTCTATGCTATTGGCGGAAATATTGAAGCAGCGCGCCGGGCCGGCATCAACACGCAGCGGATCCGGGTTCTGGTGTTCATGATCTCTAGTCTGATGGCCGGCATGGGGGGTATCGTTCTGGCTTCTCGCCTGCGTTCGGTTGATACGGCCGCCGGTGGTGGGAACTTGTTGCTCATCTCCATCGCAGCCCCGGTTATTGGCGGCACCAGCCTCTTTGGCGGCAGCGGTCGGGTTATCAGCGCTGTACTCGGTGCGTTGGTAATCATGAGCGTTGAAAACGGCATGGGTTTACTGGGTTATAGCTCCGGGGTCAAATTTGTGGTCACCGGCCTGGTATTACTCGTGGCGGTGCTAATTGACGCAATCTCTCGCAGGAGCAAGGCTCAGTCAGGTATCGCTTAAGATAAAAGTTTCGATCTGTAAACTTATTGTTTGGTAATGATCAGGCGGTTTTCAGGTTATGGGGAAGACCGCCTAATATTTTTCTGGCACAAATGTTTGCTCGTCAAAGGGCGGTCGAATATAACCCGTGCCTTCTACCCGGTGGGGCAGCTCTATGGGCGGTGGGAGAATGTCTTCATATTGGATTGAGCTAACGATGTGACTGATGCAGTTCAATCGGGCTCGCTTTTTATCGTCGGCATTGACCACCAACCAGGGTGCTTGTTTGATATCGGTATAATCAAACATGCGGTCTTTGGCTTTAGAGTATTCTTCCCACTTGTCTCGTGACCTGATATCCATCGGGCTTAATTTCCAACGACGTTTAGGGTCAGCTGCCCGAAGTTGGAAGCGATGCTCTTGTTCCTCGTCGCTTACCGAGAACCAATATTTTAGGAGGACAATGCCTGCTCGCACTAGCATGCGCTCAAATTGTGGACTTGACCGCATGAATTCTTCATATTGCACTTCCGTGCAAAAGCCCATCACGTGCTCGGTGATAGCCCTGGTATACCAGCTGCGGTCAAAGAGAACGACCTCTCCGGCGGCCGGTAAATGGGCTACCCAGCGTTGGAAATACCATTGCGTTTTTTCTCGCTCAGTAGGGATTCCCAAGGCGACGACGCGCATCACGCGAGGATTGGTGCGCTCAATAATCCGTTTGATGACGCCCCCCTTGCCGGCCGCGTCACGCCCCTCAAAAACAATGACTGCTCGTAAGCCTTTTTCTTTGACCCAATATTGCATTTTCACCAACTCTTCCTGGAGCTGGGTGAGTTCCTGCACATAGAAGCCATTGCTCAGCTTGCCATTCGTCCGATATTTTTTTCGCCACTTCTTCTCAACTTCGTCAAAGAATCGGTTTTTTGTATCTACTCCCGCTACAGTGTCTGCCTTGACCGGCCGTCCATCGTTTTTATCAACATCGCCCGGTGATGGTGCTAACTTTTTTGACATCAGTAACTCCTTAGAATTATTACGGCTTAGGGATCAGTTCGACCAGTCAACGATTATAGAAAATGGTGTCTTGGGTATTCAATCTGGTTGTTCTATGCCTATATTAGGTGCCGGGTGATTAATAATATGAGTATGCCTCATTCGCCTATTCCAAAGTGCGCGATTTCTGATTCACTAGAATATAGGCAATGCCTGGCCAGTTTGCAAGTACCAATCAGGTTGGCGGTCGCCCGCTGATAAGATATGCTTTCCCTGTCACAACTTGCCACTCATTCATAGGGGATACAGCATGCGCTACGGTTACTTTGACGACAAAGCCCGGGAATATGTTATAACGAGACCCGATACGCCGTTACCTTGGATAAACTACCTGGGAAGCGAAGCATATTTTGGCTTGATATCCAACACGGCTGGCGGCTACAGTTTTTACAAGGATGCCCGCTTACGTCGCCTGACCCGCTATCGATACAATAACGTGCCGCTTGATAGCGGCGGCCGGTATCTATATATTCGCGATGTTGAAAGCGGTAAATATTGGTCGCCAACCTGGCAGCCTACCTACCTTGACCTGGAGGATTACAATTGTCGCCATGGCCTGGGATATTCGACTATATCGTCAACTTATGCCGGGATTCATACCCAGGTTCGCTACTTTGTTCCCCTGGCCCAGAATCTAGAAATCTGGCAAACGACTGTCACAAATCATCGAGATCAGGCGGCAAACCTCTCAATATTTTCTCTCATCGAATTCTGCCTCTGGGATGCGTGGGATGATTCAACAAATTTCCAGCGCAATTTTAGTATCGGCGAAGTAGAAGTGGAAGATGGCATCATTTATCATAAGACGGAATATCGTGAACGCCGCGATCATTTTGCCTTCTTCGCTTGTTCTGAGCCGGTTACCGGATTTGACACCCAACGGGACGCTTTCCTGGGACCGTATCAAACTTGGGCAAACCCGGCGGCCGTGGTCGAGGACGTCGCCCGCAATTCCATAGCTTATGGCTGGGCGCCCATCGGCTCCCACCAGGTAAGATTATCTCTTGCGCTGGGCGAAACAAAAGAGATCATTTTTCTCCTTGGATATCAAGAGAATCCGACCGATGAGAAATTTGACCCACCGCAATCCTCAACAGTGAATAAACGGTTAGCCAGGCCGATCATCGATCGCTACCTTGATGGCCAAAAAGTAACCAGCGCCTTCCATGAATTAAAGTCATACTGGGACAAGCTATTAACCATCCAACAAGTGCAAAGCCCTGACGAGCATACGGATCGTATGGTCAATATTTGGAACGCCTACCAGTGCATGGTGACCTTTAATATGTCTCGTTCAGCATCCTACTTTGAGTCGGGAATCGGCCGGGGAATGGGCTATCGCGACTCCAATCAGGATCTTATGGGATTTGTCCATATGGTCCCTATGCGGGCTCGAGAAAGGATTTTGGACCTGGCTGCCACCCAATTAGAGAGTGGGGGCGCTTATCACCAATACCAGCCCCTTACCAAACGGGGGAATGACGCTGTTGGCGGAGGCTTCAATGACGATCCCTTGTGGCTAATATTGGGCGTAACCGCCTATATCAAGGAATGCGGCGACCTAACGATTCTTGAGGAACAGGTTCCCTATGACAACCGGCCGGGCAGCGAAACATCATTGTATGAACATTTACGGCGTAGTCTAAGTTATACCCTTGAACGGTTGGGTCCCCACGGTCTACCTCTTATCGGCCGGGCTGACTGGAATGATTGTTTGAATTTGAATACTTTTTCCTCAAAATCCGGAGAATCGTTCCAAACGACGACCAGCCGGGATGGCCAGACGGCCGAATCCGTATTTATTGCCGGGCTATTTGTTCTGGCCGCCCGGGAAATGGTCACCTTGGCCGAACGGTATGGGCGACTAGATGACGCCGTTACTTATCGTGAAGAAGCGGAAAGACTGGCGACAACGACCCTTACCTCCGGCTGGGATGGGGAATGGTTTCTTCGTGCATACGATGATTATGGCTCAAAAATCGGATCAAAGAGCTGTACGGAAGGGCAAATATTCATCGAGCCGCAAGGGATTTGTATAATGGCTGGTATCGGCGACGAGGGCGAACACCGGCAGAGCGTTTTGTCTGCCGTTCACGAGCGCCTGGCAACGCCCCATGGTATCGTTTTACAGCAACCAGCGTACTCAAAGTATTACCTGGAACTGGGGGAAATTTCCACTTATCCACCGGGATATAAGGAAAATGCGGGCATATTCTGTCATACCAACCCCTGGATCATGATTGCCGAGGCGATGGCCGGCAATGGTGACCAAGCCCATGATTATTACAGCCTCATCAATCCCTCAGTCCGGGAATCGATAAGTGAAGTTCACCGTTGTGAGCCATATGTGTATGCCCAGATGATTGCCGGATGTGATGCCCCGACTTTTGGAGAGGCAAAAAATTCGTGGCTTTCGGGGACGGCCGCCTGGAACTATGTGGCAATTACGCAATGGATTTTGGGTGTCCGGCCTACTTATGATGGCCTGATTATTGACCCTTGCATCCCTCGATCGTGGCCTGGTTTTACTGTCCAACGCCAATTCCGGGGTGTTCAATACGAGATTGAGGTGCGCAATCCAAATCGCGTCTGTCGTGGCGTCCGGCATCTGGTTGTGGATGACCGGCGGATAGCTGGCAACATTGTCCCCATTCTGAATGATGGCCAACTGCACCGGGTGATCGTTGAATTGGGTTAGGCCAGAAAACCACCGGTCAGGTATCGTTATAGTCAGGGCACGATTTTCATAGACGATCTAATGTACCTGCTTGGAATTGACCTGGGAACATCCGCGGTAAAAGCTATACTGACCGCACCTGACGGGCGGGTTGCGGGTATTGGCGGCATCGAGTATGCGATTTCTAGGCCACAGCCAGATCGCGCAGAACAATCCCCTGATGATTGGTGGACAGCAACTGCCGGCGCCGTCCGCCTGGCAATGGACCAGGTAGGAGGTCCCTCTCAGGCGGTGTTGGCAATTGGACTGTCTGGGCAAATGCACGGGACGGTACTACTGGACCGTACCCATCATTTGCTTCACCAGGCTATCATTTGGCCTGATCGACGAAGCACAGAACAGGTCAAGGAGATCGGTCGTCGAGTTGGCAAAGAGCGCTTAATCCAAATAAGTGGCAGCCCGGCCGCAACAGGATTTCAAGCAGCCACACTTCTTTGGTTGCAGCAAGAAATGCCTAAATTGTGGCGAAAAACACAACTTATCCTGACGCCAAAAGATTATTTGCGCTGGCGTTTAACCGGCGAAATCTCTTCTGAACCCAGCGACGGTTCTGGTACATTGTTGCTCGACGTCCAGAAGCGAGATTGGTCGGCCGAACTTATGGATATGTTGTCCATCAAGCGGGAGCAGCTACCTCCAATTTTCCCATCGAGCACAGTCAGCGGTTTACTTTCCCGGCCGGCCGCCGAGGCGCTGGGCTTGCGCCCTGGTATTCCTGTTGTTGCGGGGGCGGCCGATACGGCTTGTTCCTTACTGGGGGCCGGGGTCACCGGCAACAAAACATTATTAATCACCATTAGTAGTGGCGGCCAGATTATTTTGCCTTCAAATGAGGTTAAGCTCGACTTGCAGGGCCGTTTGCATACATTTTGTAGTGCGATTGAACCGCAAGCCGGTCGCGCCGCCTGGTATCAGATGGCGGCAATTCTTTCAGCAGGCATGAGCTTGCGCTGGTTAAGAGATCAACTCTTCTGCCTACCCTCAGAGGGGGCATATGAGCGGATGATATCCTGGGCTGAGGAAGCCCACCCCGGGGCCAACGGCTTGCTGTTTTTGCCCTATTTGGCCGGTGAAAGGACGCCTCACATGGATCCGTATGCCCGGGGCATGTTCTTGGGATTGACTGCCGGTCACGGCCGGGATCAGATGGTTCGGGCAGTGATGGAGGGTGTCGGCCTGGCCTGCTTCGATGCCTATTCAGTGCTCGCCGAATTGGGAGCACGTCCAGAACAGATCATCATGGCCGGTGGTGGCGCCCGGAGCGAACTCTGGCGGCAGATCGTGGCCGATATATTTGACTTACCTGTTCAACCTTTACTTGTAAATGAACAGTCGGCCGTGGGGGCCTGTCTGCTAGCCGGTGGGGGTATCGGTGCTTTTTACCCGTTCGAGGTAGCCCAATCCTGGGCTGTCTATGGATCGGCCGTTGAACCGCAACCCAATCATACGACCCGGTACCGTCAGCTCCTGGCCATTTTTCGAAGTGCATATCGAAAACATATCGATGATTTCCAAGAATTAAGTAAACTTGAGCAAACGGCCGTAAATAGCTCTTGAGCCCCCAGGCACTAATTCAGGAGATGGCTCAGGAATATACGAGGCCGGTTCTATTTAAGAAATCGGGGAATGGGACAATGGAGATCCGGGAACCAGCAATCATTGAGACTGAACGTTTGTTAATCAGATCGGCCGGCCCGTACGATTCTAAGCTCCTTTTTACGATCTGGACCGATCCGCGGGTGATGATCAATGTGTGATATCCTCAGGGCCTGCGCATAACTCAAGAAGAGATCGTCGACAGTCTCGCTGAACAAGACCTCACCCGGCCATTTGGCCGGTATCTCATAATCGATATCAAAGCAACGTCTTTATCTATCGGGGAATGCAAAATGGACGTGCCGGATGTAGAGGGGATAAGTCGCACGGATATGAAGATCGGTCCCGGCCATTGGGGTCACAAATATGGTGTAGAGGTAAAACAAGCAATGGTGGATTATCTGTTCGTGCACATTGGCTGCTTTTCAGTTGAGGGTACGCCAAATGTCAATAATATAGCCTCTATCAAGATGCAAGAAGCGGCTGGCGCCGTTCGTATCTCGGAGGAGATGTATCAATTCCCGGTATCAATGGCCGCTTACACCACACCGGTACCTCATTATATCTATCAGCTCTACCGTCCGACGTGGGAGCAGCGCAGAAAATCTTGAAGGCGGGCAGCCTGTCTACTCTTTCTCGCGCTTTAATACGCAGAAATAGCTGTTGCTCCAGCTAGCCAAAGCATCTCCGGCAATAAATCCGACATCGCCTTTCTTGCCCACAGCCCCAATGGGTTCCATGTGCACCATTTCCCAACCTTGCTCCCCCAGGGTGTTTAACTCGGGAATCATTGTTTCCGGAGCGTACTTGTCTGGCTCGCTGCCCGGCCAATATTGTCGAAAGTATTCCTGTGCTCCCCGGTTGTTAACATTGGCATATATAAACCGGGTCAGATATTCGCAGCGTCTTCTTTTTTGCATGAAAAACTCCCTTACCACAAGAAAACAGGGGCAAGGAGGAGTTCACTGCCCCTGTATCAACAAAATGTTTCTAACTCTTTTTGCTTGTTGTGGAAAGCGCCTCAAAGGCCCAAAAAGCATTAGAGTTGTGATTCATATAGCCTACCTGATGGAAGGTCAATTTACATCGGACAAAGGAAGGATACTCAGATTGGACGCCGGTACAATGGCGGCGTTGGTCATCTGTTCAATGTGAGACGTCCTCAGGTGACTAGCTTTGAGCGAAATGCCAGGGCAATTGCCTCGGTCCGATTCGAGACCCCCAACTTGGATAGGATCTGGCTTACATGGGCTCGGGCCGTTGATCGACTGACATTCAACTCTTTTGCTATTTCCGGATTACTGAGCCCGTCAGCTACCAATTCTAAAACCTGAAGCTCCCGAGGGGTCAAATCATGTCCTGGGGTAGGTCCTTCCCTTGCCGAACGGATTAGGATTCGGGTCGCCTCAGGGGCAAGGGTGGAGCGGCCTGCCTGGGCAGCGCGGATAGCATTGGCCAATTCCTGTGCTGTGACTCCTTTTAATAAATAACTAATGGCCCCTGCCTGAAGCGCATCCCGCACCAGGTCTTTTTCCTGAAAGCTGGTTAGCGCGATAATCTGTATCTCTGGTCGGCTTAAGCGAATGAGACGGGTGGCGCTGATGCCGTCCATTTCTGGCATCATCAAATCCATCAGGATGACGTCCGGGAGGTATCGCTCGCAGCCATCAACCGCTTCCCGGCCATTCGCGGCCTCGCCTACCAATTCCAAATCAGGATAGACTCTTAGAAAGGATGCCAGACCTCGGCGAACCATCGCGTGATCATCAACTAACATCACTCGAATTGCCTGAGAGTCCGTCATGGTATCTACCCTGTAGTTAACATAGTAAATGGGACCAAATAGCTCATGGCTAATCGGGGCGCTATCACATCAGGCGGTTTTTGTGACGATGAAAATTGCAGCGGCATCATCTTGGAGAAGTACCCAAAGCGTATAGGCGCCAATTAGGGTGCCAACTGGGAAATTGAATATTCCCAGAATACCGACGACAATAGCCAGGAAGCGACCCCAAGATTTTCCCTTTAACAGGCCATAGCCGGCCAATAGACTGGGCAGGGCCAGGAGTAGTATCAAGAAACCGACACTGGTGCCGACCACAGATAGGATGGCCATTGCCGTAGGATCGCCGCTTGCGAAGCCAATTCCTGATAGAAGCAAGAGGACGAAACCTCCTACCACAAGCAACAGGGCGCCGCTTACAACCTGAATCCAACCCAAGATTGTTATATGCATCTGAAGGTCTTGACGATTTAAAGAATCCATTATTTCCCCTAGAGCTAAGATTGACGATCGCCGCGGGTGTAACAACACCGTCGACATTGGATGAACCACAATACAATCTACTGGTTCATTGAGGGTAGCTTAACATGAATCGGAGGACCTTTCATCGGCCACCTGGGTAAAAAGGCTATAGCCAGGTGGCCAATTTTCATGCAGGGGAAAATATGGGATGGTACAGGCGTATCCTTCGACCCATCAGTCAAGGGTTTTTGTCTATTGGCAAAAAAAAACTTGTTGCCTGATTATGCTGGGCTGGTGGTAACCGGTGTGGAAGCGCCCTGGCTATGATATCTGTCGATGGCAGCCAGCAGCCGTTCGGGGGGATCAATTTTGCTAACGAAGACATCTGCCCCGGAGTTGATTGCTTCGCGACCAAGTTCTGGCCGACCGCTGAGAGCGATAATAATCAACCCGGGTCTTAACTCTCGCAATGCATCTATCGATCCAGCCTCGGATAAACCGGGCAACAACCAATCCAGAATCAGCATATCGGGGTTAGTTGTTTTGAGGAGGGCAAATAACTCGTATGCATCCATAGCTTCACCTGCCAGTTTCAACTCCGGCCGACTGGCTAATAAGACGTGCAATGCATAAAGAACATTTGGTTGGTCATCGGCGAGCAAGATTTTCATTAGGTTCTTCACCCAGCATTATCAAAGCTGATACTCGCAGTTTAAACCAGTCGACCCACAAAGACATCGGGCAGATGTGGTATTGTTTTATTGGCCAAGTGGCCGATATGTAATACACTTTTTCTAATAATATCTGGTGAGGTTATTAGCAAGAGGGGATAATTAAAGGATAAGGCCTTCACGCAAGGCCAAGGCAATTGCTTCTCCACGATTGGATACATCCATCTTGTCTAGAATATGGCTTACGTGAGCTTTGGCTGTTGCTCTGCTTACAAACAAACGCTCGGCTATTTCGCTATTGTTGAGGCCTTCCACAACCAGAGCCAATACTTCCATTTCCCGGTTCGTCAGGGCAAAATTACGTTTGGTTTCTGACTCCGCCGCTTGCATCTGGAGTAAGGTTTTTAAGGCCTCGGGCGAGAGAGTTGATTGTCCGGCATGGGCAGCCCTGATGGCGACGGCCAGTTCGTCTATGGTCACATTCTTAAGGAGGTAGCCAATGGCGCCGGCCTCGAGCGCATCACGAATCAGGTCCTTTTCCTGAAAACTGGTTAAGGCGATGACCTGAACATCCGGATAGCGCTCGCGAATAGCGAGGGTCGCGGCCGCACCATCCATTTCCGGCATTACCAGATCCATGAGGATGACATCTGGTTGGGCGGCGCCGCAGACTTCCAATGCCTCAAGGCCATCCCTGGCTTCGCCCACTAGCGTCAGATCCGGCTTTACCTGTAGGAACGCTGCCAACCCGCGACGAACCATATCATGATCATCTACTAACATCACTCTGATTGGATCATTTGCCGCCATAGAACATCCTTTCTTTCTATTAGAACCTTTACTATATATAGAACCTAGAAACGGTACAGTCAGACCAAAATATTTGTCTGACTAACAGATATCAGACAGCTATTCGCTTCCAGGTTCAACTAGCTTTTAAGAAGCGACCTGATCTGGATCCTGATCCTTATCCCGCCATTCAACCATAATCCGGGTACCCTCTTCCGGTTGGCTATGTACGGTCAGAATCGCGTCGATAGCTTCACTGCGTTCGCGCATATTATAAAGCCCGAAACGATCTGATGGAACGGCGTCGATAGAAAAACCTCGACCATTATCCTGGATAACCAATGATACATACTTTTCGCTGCCGCTCAAGCGGATTTCAATCTGTGTAGCTCGAGCATGTTTAATTACGTTGTTCAATGACTCCTGAGCGATACGGTACAGGGCAACTTTCACATGGACAGGCAGATCATCGATCTCATCTACCTTTGTAATTACCCCGACGCCTGTGCGACCACCCACCGATTCGGATAATTGGTGAAGCAGGTCTTGCAGATTCGCTTCTTCCAACGCAGTTGGACGTAACTCCAGCAATAACGTCCGCATCTCGGCCAGGGCACCCCTGGTGAGTTGGCGCAAGTCACTAAGAAGATTTTTACCTTCTTCCTGATCAATATCCCATATTGCGGGAATTGTCTCGGCAATGAGGCTGGCTGAAAAGATAGTTTGAGTTACAGCATCGTGCAATTCACGCGCCAAACGACTCCGTTCTGATGCCACCGCAATTTGTTCCGCCTGCTTCCGCAAGTGGTTATTTGCGATAGCTAATGTGGCCTGATCGGCAAAAGTGAGGCCCAATTCTTGATCTTCTTCCGAGAACGATCGCTCGTGGTCAAAGAGCATAATCAGGCCCCCATATACCAACTCGTCAACAATGACAGGAATACCCAACATGGCGCGGTGAGATCCAAAAGATCCAGCGCGGATCTCAGGATTAGCCAACCAATAAACGACGAGATCGGGCACGATCAGCGGTTTCTTTTCCAACAAATCGGCCTGGGCCCACTTGTCAGTAATCGTTGACAGGCCTGGATTAGGCGAGTAGCGAATCTGACCGCCGGGATTTGTGGCGATAATGTTCATGACACTATTTTCTTCTCGACGAAATATGATGGCATCTTCGGCATCAGTCAATTTGGCGGCCTGAGAAACAATATAGTGCAAGCTCTCTTCCAGCGATTTGTTGGAGTTAATGAGCACCATTATTTCTCGCAAACCTTCGGCAATTTGCCGGCGGCGCTCAATTTCAACGGTTCGGACTGATACTTGCTCTTCCAATTCACGAGTTCGGGCTAAAGTACTCCGGGATCGCAGACGATATCCGCCAAAGATCGCGCCGGCAAGAATCATGGTAACGATTATCGCGAACCACCATGTTTGCCAGAACGGGTAGGGTACACGAATGGCCAGCTCTAATCCTTTGATGCCCCAGACGCCATCGCTATTACCGCCATAGGCTCGAAAAGTGTAGACGCCAGGTGGAAGATTCGTATATGTTGCGACTCGCCGCTCGCCGGTGTAATTCCAGTCGCGGTCAAAACCATCCAGGAGATAGGCATATTGATTTTCTTCGGGTGTTCCATAATGAAGAGCGGCCAATTCCAAAGAAAGGACCGTGTCGGCCCGGGAAAGCTCAATCTGTCGGGCCTGGTTGGCGGCTTGAGTAAGGACCGAATCAGGTCCAAAGGAGACAACCTCATTTTGTATGAGGAGTTCAGATAATACGATGGGCGTTGAGTACGGGTTATCTCGGACATCGTCGGGGTGGAATACATTGAAACCATTGATACCGCCAAAAAACATAGCTCCCGAATCGTTCTGATAATAAGCGCCTGAATTAAACTCTAATGATTGAAGCCCATCACTAGAATCAAAGTTGCGAAATGTTTCGTTTTTGGGATCGAAGCGAGATAGACCTCTGTTAGTGCTCAGCCAAAGATTACCCATTGGCTGTTCAAGAATACCCACAACGTTGTTGCTGGGAAGGCCATCTTCTTCTCGGTAGTGACTGAATAAACCAGTGTCGGGATCTAAATGGTCGAGACCATTGGCTGTCGCCAACCAGAGTACACCGCGTTGATCTTGGTGAATGGCATTGATGACATCACTAGCCAAACTGGCAGGGTTCGTCGGATCATGACGAAAGATAGAGAACGATTCCGTTGCCGGATCATACTTAAGTAAGCCGCCCAAAGTACCGATCCAGAGCAACCTGTTTGAGTCTTCAAAAAAAGTGGTAACAATATTAGTGGTTCCAGAAACCTCCACGCTATCTCCATTCTGATAACGGAAGTGGGTGAGGCGATTCGTTTCTAACTCCAGTCGATCCAGGCCGGCACCGGCATACGCAATCCACAGCCGGTGATAGCTATCTTCATAAATATCGTTGATCTCTTCGGAACTCAGGCTTGCCGAAAAATCGGGATTAGTCCCGAGTTGCTCAAAACTATCTGTGAGGGGATCATAGCGGTTGAGTCCGCCAGAGGTGGCAATCCATATGTTATCCTGACTATCCTTAAGGATCTTAGTCACATGGGCATTCGTGAGGGTTGAACTATCATTCGAGTCGGGTAAGTAATGGGTCGTTTGCCCGGTCTTGCCCTGAATTCTGTCTAAGCCGGCCGAGGTACCGACCCAAAGATCGGCTTGATCGTCCTCGAAAAACGTCCAAACCTGAGGGTGGCTCAGCATCTGTTTGTCACCGTCCATCGGACCAACGTGCTGGAATTTTACCTTGTATGGATCATAACTGTTTGCCCCACCTCTATGAGTACCAACCCATAGAATGCCGGCTTGATCAAGATAAAGTGAACTTACCTCACTGTCGCTCAAACTATTATCATCACTTACATCATGCTGAAAATGTGTAAATTGTTGGCTCTCCCGGTCAAGCCGGTCCAATCCCTGAGCCGTCCCGACCCATAACGAACCGGTTTGGTCCTGTTTTATGGCGGAGACAACGGAGTCACTTAGACTGTAAGGATTGTTTCTTTTCGGTAAATACTGGGTCACTTTGCCACTCTTTGGTATGAGTTGGAATAGGCCATCCCCCCGGGTGCCGATCCACAACGCGCCAGCATCATCATGGAGGATAGTCAATACCTCTACCGGAACAAATTCTCCTGGGATATCGATGAATAATAAGGGTATTAGCACCTGTGGCAGAAACGTTTCGCTATCAGGATCAAAAGAAAGCAGGCTCGTGGGAGTGCCAAGCCAGAGCGTGCCAGCCGGGTCTTCACTGATGACCGTGATGGAATTGCTGCCGCCGGTTATTTGCGGTGGAGGATTGGCTATCCGATAAAAAGTGAACTGCTCCATCTCTCGGTCGAATTGGTTCAGGCCGTTACCGGTACCCACCCATAGGCGACCCTGGCTGTCCTCCATAAGGGATTGGACAAAATTGTTACTCAGAGTTGTGGAGTCGTTAGCGTCATGCTCGTAATTAGTGAATTTTTCGGTAGGACGATCAAAACGACTCAGGCCTCCCCCCTCGGTACCCACCCACAGCGCTCCTGACCCATCTTCAAATAGGGCTGATACGTGATTGGCGCTAAGAGAAGTCGGAACGGCCGGATCGTTCTTGAAAATTGTCACATCATAGCCGTCAAACCGGTTGAGGCCGTCCAGCGTACCAATCCAGATGAATCCCTGACTATCCTGGAGAATGGCTGTTACGGTGCTGTGTGACAACCCTTCCTCCAGAGAGAGGTGGTTGAATCTGACCTCTGTTGGGGGCAATACCTGATATTTCTGGTTTAACGCTTGTCCGTTCTGATGGTTTGTCTCGGAAAACGGGGCTGGTGGCGAATAAGCAGGCGAAGATTGACAGGCCGCGGAAACCAAGGCAATTAGGCAAAGAAAGGCTATTCTCAGGATAGTTCTCGTGATCGATTGAGATGGTGTGGCGATCTTATGTGCCACAACCTTCCCTCGTACGTTAGAACACCAGGCTATCTTCTCGTGATGGCAGATATATTTCTGGAATATCATCCTGAAACTTGGTTTGTACAAACGTGGTTTCTGGATACCAGGTAGGTGCTCAATAGCATTATTATCATTTGAAGGTCTATTTAATAGCGGAGTGCTTATCCTATCGATCAAGTCTGCTGCAAAACCGTCAAAATTGACAGTGATAAAAAGCACAGGCAAGAGCGAGGAATGTCACTAGACCCGGTAGAAGGCATAATCAAGTATAATCGATTTCCAACCGGACGCTGCCAGCAAGATGCTCCAGGCTTCATGTTAACCATTTGCCTTACTTTTAGACCGCTAAAGCCACTATGGATAACCCGTTGTTGATAGGTGAATTAGCTGCTTTCACGATAGCCTGGTGGCTAGGACTTTACTTGCTCGGCCGCGATCGACACATCCCGATTCTACTCTACACCGGCTTGGGACTGATTGCCTATGCGTTGACACTGGGGTTTGACATGCTCCGTCAATATGCCTCCGAACCAGACCTTGTCCAGGCGTTAGGCAGGTGGGGTTGGCCCTTCTTATTTTTACCAGCTTTATTCTGGGCGGGTACGTTAGTTTATTTGTTACCCAATAAATCCAGCGTTCGTAACTGGCTAGAACCGGCTGTCAAAAAAGGCTTACTACCTCTAGCTCTGCTTTTTTACATTGTTGCAGCCGCCTTAAAAGTATTTGAGATCGATCCCAGTGGAGATATTGTAAGAACTCCCTCCTTCTCACTTTTTACCTTCCTGGCACCGTTACTTCTCTTTTGCGTTTTTTTACTTCTTATCCGGTCTACCCGGAGCCGGCAATCTCGTTTCCCCTGGGGCTTGATAGTCATTGCCACGCTGTTCTTTGGCCTGGGATCGGGGTTATTACTAATCCCTCTAGAACTAGTGCCCGACTGGTTTCTAATAATCGGCATTGGCCTTGATCTGGTCTTGTTGGGTATCGGCATCGCCCTGACTGATGCCTTCGATAAGGGAGAGGCATTATTGCCGGATTTCCTTCGTTCTTTCGCCTATTCTCTGTTGCTTGTTATATTATTCGGCGGTCAGGTAGCTCTGGCAATGGCCCTGGGGATTGGGGTCACGTTAATCATGTTACTTCTTTTGTTGGCCGTGATCATGACGGCAATCGTCACCCAGACATTTGCCGACCCCATTCAGGCTGGATTAGATTGGCTACTTTTTGCCCGCCTTCCCAGGATCAGGCAAGATCGAGCCGATGGGCGAATCATCGCCAGCAGCGCCCCTTGAA
Organism: Patescibacteria group bacterium; assembly: GCA_035527655.1. GTDB lineage: Bacteria > Chloroflexota > Anaerolineae > Promineifilales > Promineifilaceae > UBA11865. The sequence continues at coordinate 30,984 of DATLAB010000012.1, forward strand.
CCCGGGAAGTGGTAGACCCGCTGCAATTCAATGACGAGCAATTTTCCCGCCTTACCCGCCGGGCCCTTAGCCAAATGGGCAATTTGCCGCGACTCTCAGCCAGCCCACTTACTCGAATGGATCTCATTGAAAGCCGCCTGGCCAAACGGGCCGGTGCTGACACCACCCTGGAACGAGCGGCCGAGTTAAAAAAAGTTCTAACTGAAAGCATCGCGCGCTTAAAACCTCGGGATGGGAACGAATCTGGGACCACAGAAGCCTGGCGATACTACAATGCCCTGTATTATCCCTACGTAATCGGTCTAAAACCATACAGCTTGCGGGTTGAATACCAAGAGCTTGATCTGCCTGCAAAGAGTACTTTAAGCTGGTTTCAGTCCCAGGTGCCAGAACGGACATTATACAATTGGCAAAATGCCGCTTCGAAATTAGTAGCCCAAGATATTCGAGAGCAAGCGGACAGGAACACTCAAGATCAAGATTAGCAATGCCGGTCAAAATGACCAGGTGAGTCCCCTCGATAAAGTCGTGGGCCATAGCCAGTAGCTAACCTGGACATTGGCACTATTTGGCACAATTTTTCATAGACTTGGCACGACTATTTAGCCTATGCTGTAGTCAAATCAAACATACCTGGGAGGTATAAGAAATGACAGCAGAAACAAAGCGTAATCTACAAACAAATACACCGGCCGGTGTCAGCCTGCTAACAAAAGCATTACGGGCTGATGGCGCGTTCGCCCTATTTTCTGGGTTGATCCTTCTACTTGGGGCAAACCCCTTAGCGGATCTATTTGAATTGTTTCAAGCAACTGCCCTAATACTCCTCGGGGTTGTTCTACTCAGTTATGCGGCGATGTTGTTCTTTTTCGCCGGGCGAAATTTAGAACAGGCAGGCGCCAGGTTAGCGATTATCCTCAACTTGACTTGGGTAATTGTTAGCTATGCCGGCCTATTATCGGGTTGGTTCCCGGTAAACTCGGCCGGAAAGTGGGCCATCGCCCTCGTAGCCGAAGCAGTCATGATCTTCGCCATAGTCGAATTTATCGCTCTTCGGCGGGCAACAAAGGAGGTGGTTGGTTGACGATTTAAGGTCCCAATTTTACCATCTGACCAGTATGGGCATTTCAACGGTGAGAGGGTTATTTTGGACAGTATAAAGGATGAGCAATCCTGTAATGCCCGGATTCAACCAGCGATGGCGGAAACCGGGCTTTTTCCTGTTTAGCGATAAGGCCGGCTATCTTATAGACGAGACCGTATCCAACTTCTGGATTAAGGCCACCAGATAGAAAAGGTCATTTGTATGGATCGCTTTTACCTTGGATAATAGCCGAGTCGCTCCCTAGAGTGATGACATTGATTATTAACTTTAGTACGGATTTCTTCGAATGAATCTGCCAGTCTCCAGGAAAATGTTAACAAATGGGAATATCGATTAAACGGCCAAAGGATGTGGCCAAAATGCGGGAAGCCGGCCGGTTGGTAGCTGAGAGTTTTGCTATTCTGGAAGAGAGTATCAAACCGGGTGTAACGCTCATCGAATTAGATGAAAAGATTGAAAGATACCTCAAACGACGGGGCGCTAAGCCACTCTATAAAGGTTATGAGGGGAGTTCGGCCAGCCATCCTCCATTTCCGGGGGTGATCTGTGCCTCAATTAATCACGAGATCTGCCATGGGATACCCGATGAACGGGTACTGAAAGAGGGGGATATTGTCGGCATTGATATCGGCCTGCGCTATCGCGGCTGGTGTGGTGATGCTTGTGTTACTTTCCCCATTGGCCAGGTTTCGCCTGAAGCGGAACGTTTGATGACGATCACCCGCCAATGCCTTAGTCTGGGTATTGAAGCTGCCCAACCAGGAAATTACTTGAACCAGGTTGGCGCGGTAATCGAGGATTTCGCCGATAGGCAAGGTGTGACCGTTGTCCGCGAATGGGGTGGTCATGGCATTGGCCGGGAACTGCATGAAGCCCCCTCGGTCTCCCACATTCGCCAGCCCGATCCTGGGCCGAAGCTAAGACCAGGTATGGTGTTCACTATCGAACCCATGATAAACGCCGGCGCCCATGAATGGATCACCCTGGAAGATGGGTGGACGGTTATCACGGGCGATGGCTCGCTGTCTGCCCAATATGAACATACCGTGGCCATTACGGACAATGGCCCTGAAATCCTGACTAAACTTTAACCGGAGCGCTATATGCCGCTTGCCGGGTAGAATCTCGCGATTGAACGGTCTTCACTAGGTGGGTCGAAGGAGAACTTGGCGCCTGTGATGAAATCATAAAGGCCTGTTTCGAGATATTTGTCTGAATCAACCTCATTTTCTAACAATTGGATAACGATGTCGCCTGGTTGCCACTGTAATGGCTGGTAGCCTAGACCATCGCCCACGGCCGGTGAGTCTGGCCCACCATACAAGTGGAGCAAGACGGTCAAGGGAAGATCCGTCGGGGCCACCGTTCGCCATATTGATCCCCAAATCGGCGGGTTGATTAGGGCACCCTCGAGTTGGGCAATACCGTTGATCTCAAGGGGTAATTCGGCCGGCCGGCCATCAGGAAATGTGACTTGACCCTGGTTGTTTGTTAATGATTCGATGACGTCATCAGTGCCGGACCAATAATAGACCTGATAAGGTAAGTGGTGCGATCCCTTGTCATTCGTATAAACCAGGGACAGATTCTCAGAGAAAATCTGATGAATCGAGGAGGGATCGACGTCAGCCGGCAGTAGATACCAACCCGGCTGTTCTCCCGTCGGGAAAACCCAGGTGGAACGACAATCAAAGTAGACATGGCGTAGATCGTCACGGCCGACTAACATCTCCGCGCTCGCTTCATCAAAGATGGGCAGGGGATCGTAACAATGGGCCAGCCAGGCCCCATCTGAATCAGCCGGCACATCGTAGATCAGGATCGAGTAACCCAGATTGTCCATTGGCGTCTGCCGGTCAAACCAATCGAAGAGGTCTGGTTCGGAGGCTGTGGCCCCCTGGATATGGTTGACGCTAATGGCATAGCGTCCCGGTTTTGGGTTTGCCGGGGCGAAACCGGTAGGATTGCCTTCTAGATCAAATAAGGGTTGTTGGTCGAGACCATAGTAAGCCGGATTACTGGCGCCGAAATAGCTGACGAAGAGCGGTCGGTCGTCCAGTCCGCGGGCATATTCGGCCAACAGGTGCAAATCCTGACCCCAATCAATATTGGAATCGCCAAGGTAGCGACGGCCCTGGTCCGATCCCCCCACGAATTCATTGAAGTAGGCCAGTTGATTGGGCTGTTGGCGTAGAGCCAGTATGACGTAGAGGAGCAGACTGGCAAAGATTACCAGGCGGAGCCTTGATTTATGCTGCCAGAACGAAGCACTTTCCGCTATCAGTAGCCAGGTTAGCGGAACAATTGCCAGGATATGTCGATAGCCGATGTTGAAGCGACTGTACGAGGCGACAAGAAATAAGGCCAGGGCTGGAAACCAGAGATAGGCCGTTTGTCGCCAACGGTGCTGCCATATGATGATTATCAGAGAAAATAATAGAAGGATTAAGGTGATAGAAGGTGTCTTAACAAGATAGGCGACAACGAAATATTGCCACCAACCTTCAGCCGATCGTTCCCCTAAGAGGTAGGCCGATTTGCCGACGTCAAAACGGTTTGTAATTGAAAGAACGCTGTTTACATACGAGGCCGCTGGGAGCTGTATCGGGAACCCGCTAACCTGGCCAATTTCAAAGCCATAAACACCCCAAACGACCAATCCGGCGACGGGCAACAGACTTAACCAGAGGAAGGCCGGTTTCCACCAGCGTTCACCGCGTTGGCCAATGTAGGCCAGGAAAAAATTACTCGGCAGAATAATCGTGCTTGATAGCTTTGTGCTCAGAGCCAGCCCCAGAGCCAGAGTGGCCAATAGCCATCGCCAGACACCTGGTTTCTGGTAGAAGTGCCAGGTCGACAGCAAGGTGATCACAATCATCGTTACGGTGACAAGATCGGTGGTCGCCAATGACGCGAGGGCCAATAGATTGGGCGAAAAGGCGAAGAGGACCATCACAATTGCCTGTCCCACCAACCCCGTCTTATTTCTGGACCACCACGACAACATCGCCCCAAGGAGCAAACTCACAAGTATTATCGGTAGGCGACCAAGGATAATTACCCGGGAGACATTCGCGCCGCTCTGCCAAAGAAATTCCTGGACCAGCTCTACAGGAGTCCGTAAAGACCAGGAGGGCAATTGATTAACGTCTGGTAGGGAGGGCTCAGTGAATAGAAATACACCGATGAGCCAATGGCTCAGGGGTAAATGGTTTCCTTGAAGATCAAGCTCGCCGGTTTGCCAGAGTACCCTGCCTCGCAAGAGGTGCATACCTTCATCGGCCGTCGGCGTCTTGGTCGTCGCTATTTGCAGGGCCAGGACAAAAAACAGGAGCAGGCAAACGATAGGTATGGCTAGGGATAGGAGTCGTTTCTGCTGTTGGTTGATGACGACACCTTCAAAAATGACCATTTCCTTGCCTGTCTCAACCAGCGAGACCTTGCCCGTTTAACCTGGTATCAAAAACCAGCTATTTCTAAAAATGTTGATAGCCTAAGCGAATTCTGGATTGCCTATACCAAATAATAAGAACTGCCCCAGCTTTCCCTTTCGTGAGTAGGCTTTGTTTAGTTGATGGTGACGGGTATTTCGGACGACAAGGTTGCCCATGTTCCACCACCGCTGTTACAGCTATCATAGCCATCGAAACAGATGGCTAATCGCAGAGTATAATTACCGGCCTCTGGCAATTTGATATTGTCTTCGTGGGACAAACCTTGGGGTTTCATTGTTGCATTTGGACCGCCATAGCTCTGTTGGAACCAATCAGGCCGGTCCTGACCATCTTTTCTGGGCATGACCCCGAGGCGATTGTAAGCTACATCACCACCCGTTGTATTGACGATTTGGAAATCGAACCACACCGATTGGTTAACCCGAAAATCTGATCGGGGTTGGATATTATAGGCAGTGGCTACAAGCCCTCTAGTATCCTGCGGTGGCGGTTGGGGGACAGGCGTATTAGCGGGGGGTGGTGGTGGATTGGTGGGGTATATGATCGGCACCGGTGTTCGTGTTGGTGTAGGTGGGGGCAAGGTGTTTGTCGGCAGTGGCGTGGCTGTGGCACTCGGTGTGACCGGAACGGCCGTGTTCGTCGCTTCGATGGTCGGTAGAGGCGTGAAGGTGGCCGGCGGCTGACCGGCCGGCGGCAACGGTGAAGCTGCTTCCATGATGGCCGTTGATTCGGGTGGAACGATGGCCACTACGGCCGTGGGTGTGGCATCGCCATCTGAGGATAACACACCCTGTAGCACCAGCACAAATACAACTGCCAGAAGTATCACCATGATGCCACCTAGGACGGCTGCAATGATTGTCAAAGTCTTATTCATATTTCCTTATCCTTCCTTCATCCAGTTGCCCTGGGGCAACAGGGTTCTATGAAGACCTGATATTATCCGATTGGCCGCAACAAGCAAAATAAGGAGCAATCGGGTCAATTTGGCGATGTATAGTTTGCCGAGTAACATGACCAGGTAAAGAGAGTATTTAGTCGCCTGGGAAACAATAAGCCTTAACTTGGAAAGGAAACCTTATGCCCCTGATCTATCGTTTTGATTATCCGGTGTTGGCTGAGATGGTCGCCACTGTTTTTCGCAGTTCAGGCATTAGGCGGCCGGTGGATGACCTGCCTCGTATTCAAAAGATGCTCGACCATGCCGATTTGACCGTTACAGTTTGGGATGGCGAGCGGCTAGTTGGCATCGGCCGGGTCTTGACGGATTTCAGCTACTGCTGTTACCTGTCCGATCTAGCCGTCGACCTTGATTACCAGCGCCAGGGAATCGGCCGGGCTATGGTTTCCCAGATCCGTGCACATCTGGGCAGGGAGGTCATGATCCTGCTCCTGGCTGCTCCCGAGGCTATGGCCTACTATCCCCACATTGGCTTCGAGAAAGCGGATAACGCCTGGATAATCCATCGAGAATGATAAAGGCTGGCTATGGATTGCGATCCGCCATTGGGTGACCGGGTATCAGGAGCAGGCGCGGGGGATGCGGTTGGGCAATATATCGATAAGAGAATACCGTACGAACCTACCGTACGAACCTCTGGTACAATACCTCGTCTTTCAGACAGCAAATAAATGAATCATTCTGCAAATTAATGGAACTTGATCATGACCACATTTGAGAAAACAGAAAAGAATCGGGTGAAACGCCTGCCTGAGAGGGCTGCTTACAGTGATGAAGTCATCTACCCGATCATAGACGAGGCCATCATCTGCCATGTGGGTTTTGTGCTGGATGGGCAGCCTTTTGTAATCCCGACGCTACACGCCAGGAGAGACAAGACCATCTTATTGCATGGCGCTTCGTCCAGCCGGCTCATGAGACATGCGGCAAGCGGGGCTGAGCTATGTATCACCATGACCTTGCTGGATGGCCTTGTCTTGGCCCGATCGGTCTTCAGCCACTCGGCTAATTACCGTTCGGTGGTGCTATTCGGTAAGGGGGCGATCATCGATAAACCTGAGGAGAAACTCCAGGCTCTGCAGGAGCTCACGGAATGGATCATGCCCGGTCGCTGGGCGGAGGCACGCAAACCCAATGAGAAGGAGCTGAAGGCGACGACAATTGTGGCCATACCCATCGAACTGGCCACGGCAAAGGTAAGGCAGGGATCACCGGGTGATGAGGAGGCAGATTACCAGCTCGATGTCTGGGCCGGGGTCCTGCCGATAAAACAACAGATTGGCCAGCCAATAGGCGATCCAAGATTGAAGGAGGGTATCAAACTGCCTGACAATGTGAAACGTTATGTGCTGGACCAGGGGCACTGACCGGCCTCGATAAAAAGGAATATTCTTGATCGAGATCATAACGCTGGATGAAAGGTACCGCGCTTGGGCGCGGGTGTTGCTGGTAGAGTCCTGGGCCGGGCCCACGGTTGTTAGCCGGGGGCGGCTTTATGATGCAAGCCGGCTACCTGGCTTGGTGGCGATCTATCAGGGGCGACCGGCCGGCCTGGCCACTTATCTGATAGAAAGGGATTCTTGTGAGTTGGTTACCCTGGACAGTCAAGTGCCAGGAGTGGGCATTGGATCTGCTTTGCTAACCGGGGTGAAGGAGATAGCAGCGGCGGCCAACTGTCTCCGATTATGGCTGATCACGACCAATGATAATACGGTCGGGTTACGTTTTTACCAGCGGCAGGGCTTTGTTTTAGTCGCCTTACACCGAGGGACGCTGGCCGAATCACGAAGGTTGAAACCCCAAATACCCCAGTTTGGACTGGATGGCATCCCGCTGCTAGATGAATTGGAGTTGTCCTATTTCTTGAAGGACAAGAATGAATAAGAAAAGGCCGGTGTGCGATTTTCAAGCACACCGGCCCATTTAATTGTCGCTTTTTTTTCAGCCTAGAATAAGATTGACGCCAATTCCCGGCGATAGACCTGGGTCAGGGGGTCTTCGTCGCCTAAGAGTTCGAAGATGCCTAACACCACCGCCTTAGCCTGGCCACTGCGATACTCCTTGTTTTGGCGCAAGACCTCCAACAAACCGTCCAGACCCGGGGCAAATTTGCCATCACGGAAGAGGCGGGCCGCCTGGCGATATTGGGCCTCAACGACGGTTACCTCGGCGTTTTTATCTTTTATTTCTGAGGCTGCACACAGATAATCCGCCAGGGGCATTAACCGCTCGGCGGGATCCATCGTCTCTGTTGTTAACTTCAAGTCCTCTAAATAGAAGTGGGCTTTGCAGCCGTCCCCCTGGCCCAGCAAAGATTTTGCCAACCCAAGCCTGGCCTTGGCATCGGCCGGGTCCTGCTCGAGCATTTCGCGGAAGAGGCTCTCGGCTTCTGTCCACTGGCGATCGAGCAATAAATTTTCGCCCGAAAGGACCGCCTCGCCGGCCGCACTAGGGGCGATTCTTTCAATGAATTGCCTGACCATCGGTTCGGGCTGGGCGCCGACGAAATCGTCGACTACCTGGCCATCTCGAAAAGCTTTTACAGCAGGGATTCCCTGAATCCCATAGCGCATGGCCAATCCCTGGTTTGAATCGACATCGACCTTGGCCAAAACAAAATTGCTATCGGGCTCATTGGCCAGCCGTTCTAACGTCGGGCCAAGCATGCGACACGGTCCACACCACGCCGCCCAGAAATCGACGACAACCGCCTTCTCAAACGACTTTTGGATGACATCATTCTCAAAAGTGGCTTCTTGAACATCAATAATATTTGTACCCTGGGCCATATAAATCTCCTGGCTGTAATTTTTGAATTATTGTCGAATAGTTTAGCAAGCCTATGTTAACATTCCATAAGCGAAATATTTATTATTTATTGGAGACCGCCGACGCGGCCTTCCGGCGACGGAGGCCGTAGAGTTAGATTCCCTTCAATTATGCCTGGCTCCAGGCCCATTGTCCGTAGCTTTCATCACACATAGCTCCTAGGCCCTCAACCAACTTGTAGACATTTTGAAAATTCGTCTTGACACGACCAATTTGTTGACGCAATATTCATTAAACATTAAAATTCTTTACAACAATGTTAATATAATTAATATCTACCGAGATATTCTAGTGGGGATAAAGTAATGAGTTCCTCGACAGCAATCAAAAGATCTGGCATGCGGTCCTTCCTGGTCATTTGGACCGGGCAGGCATTTTCCTTATTTGGCAGCCAATTGGTCCAATTTGCGCTGATCTGGTGGCTGACGAGTCAGACGGGGTCGGGCACGGTTTTGGCCACAGCCTCCCTTGCAGGGCTCTTGCCCCAGGTGATATTGGGACCGTTTATAGGTCCGCTGATCGATCGCTGGAATCGTCGCTGGACGATCATGGGAGCGGATGCACTGGTTGCCCTGGCAACATTGGTGTTGGCCGGTCTCTTTGCCAGCGGCATGGTCCAGATTTGGCAGGTTTATGTGATCATGTTTGTCCGAGCTCTGGCGGGCAGTTTCCATTGGCCGGCCATGAATGCCTCAATGAGTTTGATGGTGCCGGAAGAACATCTTTCCCGGGTACAAGGCCTGAATCAAATATTGAATGGGGGCCTCAATATCGTTTCCGCTCCTTTAGCCGCCCTGCTGCTGAGCATTGTGCCCATCCAGGCTATTTTGGCAATCGATTTCTTCACGGCCGTTCTGGCGATCATCCCGCTAATATTTATCGTCATCCCCCAACCGGAGCGATCCGCTGTCGTGCCTGGAGAAATAGCTGAGGGCGATCTCGTTGGTAGCTATTGGACTGATTTAAAGGCCGGTCTCCGCTACGTTTGGGGATGGCCCGGTCTGGTGGCCATCCTCATCATGGGCATGCTGATTAATTTGACGGTGAATCCGGCCTTTGCTTTGTTACCCTTGCTGGTGAGGAACTATTTTCAAGGGGATGCGCTGGACCTGGCCTGGTTGGAGGCAACCTTTGGCATCGGCATGATCCTGGGGGGCTTGATTCTTGGTATTTGGGGTGGTTTCCGGCGTCGCATCGTAACGACCTTAGTCGGCCTAATGACCAGCGGGTTGGCTCTCTTGCTCCTGGGCTTGACGCCGGCCAGCGTATTCATTATGGCCATAGCGGCTACCTTCATTGCCGGGATAACCATCGCCATGGTAAATGGGCCGCTTCAGGCTGTGTTCCAGGCCACGGTTGAACCCGAGATGCAAGGCCGGGTGTTTGCGTTGGTTGCCAGCCTGGCTTCGGCGATGACGCCCGTCGGCTTGATTATTGCCGGGCCATTGTCAGACAGAGTGGGCGTACAAACCTGGTTTTTAATCGCGGGAGTGGTCATGCTATTAGTCGGCATCGTCGGTTTCTTCATCCCGGCCGTTATGCACATAGAAGATAATGGGGGCCATGAAGAGGAGGCGCTTTTGGATGCGGTTAGCGCGCCGGAATATGCCAATTGATCTCTGCCAGAGGTTGTACGGCCGATGACCACAGGGTTGACGGGTGGCAAGACCGGTTGGCGACTTACCACCGATTAGGCTCAAGCTTTTGGTGGGGAATCCTGGCTAAGCGCCGGTGCCGATGGCACGCACGGCGACACCCGCAAGAAAGAGGGTGGCAATCGCATAGTACCATTGGGACGTGTTGGAATCATCCCCTTTTAGATAGGCGAACAAGCCTGGTAGGGCGACCAGGGCAAACGCCCCATAGATAAAGTGGACGGTTCGACCTGGCCGGGCGCCGTCTATGACCAGGATAATGCCCAGTAAGGTCTGGAAGACAAGTAGTAATTCGCCGATAACCAGCGCCCCCATATAGCTGCCTTCAACGCCCTTTTTACGAATGGCCTGAACGAATCCCCAAATACCGATAAAGCTTAAAAAGATAACTGATGACAGAGATATGACCCGGTGTAACTCGCCAATAAATTCCATGATCTCGAAATCCTCCATTACTCTATCGGCACGCTGCCTCCGGCCGTGATCGACCTGGATCCTGGTGGAGTTTAACCAGCAGGCCAACCGTTGTCAACGATTGAACCGCGTCAATGATTGAACCGCGTCAATATATTGCTCATGATGATCAAACGGTTACAATCCGCCTCTATGAGTGAAGAATATCAGCAGGCGATAGAGTATCTCTATGGATTTGTAAACTTTGAACACCGGCGAATTGACCAGTACTCAGCGGAAAATATTAGCCTGGAACGGCCGGAAAAGTTATTAAAATTTCTAGGCGAACCCCAATATAAGTACCGATCGATCCATATTGCCGGAACCAAGGGCAAGGGATCGGTGGCGGCCATGGTGACCGCCTGCCTGCGAGCTTCCGGCCAACGCGTTGGGCTCTATACTTCTCCGCATTTGCAGGATTTTCGCGATCGTATCCGCATCGTGACCCCGGGGGACGGGGATGGGCGCATCAGCCAGGAGCAAGTTGTCAGGGCCGTTGAGGCTCTGAAGCCGGCCGTAACGCTTTTTCCGGATTTAACCTGGTATGAGCTGGTTACGGCCATGGCTTTTCTGCATTTTGCCGGGGAAGGGGTGGATGTGGCCGTCATTGAAGTGGGCTTAGGCGGCCGATTGGATGCCACTAACGTCATAACACCCCTCGTTTCCGTTATCACCTCTATAAGCCTGGACCACACCGCCTTGCTGGGGGATACGCTCGCCGAAATCGCCAGAGAAAAGGGTGGCATTATAAAACCAGGCGTGCCGGTTATCGTGGCTGCCCAGGAATCGGAGGTCATCGAACAGTTGTTGGCCATTGCCCATGACCAAAACGCTGCACTTACCGTCGCCGGGCGTGACTGGCTCTACGAACCCGACCCCCTCACAAGAACAGCGGCAGTCCCGGGCAGCATCAAAACAAGCCAGGAGATAGTGATTACCTCAGCACCGGGCTCATCCATCATTAAAGTACCGAGTACCTTTTTTCTCGGACTGCTCGGCCGACACCAACAAAACAATGCCGTTGTGGCCCTGGCAACGTTGGACTCCCTTGCCGGTACTTTTCCAGAACTCAATATGGAAACGATTCGGGAGGGGCTGGCAAACGTTGAATGGCCAGGTCGACTCCAGATCTTATCTCAAGGGCCAGGGAAGCCGACCCTACTGCTTGATTGTGCCCATAATGTTGACTCAGCTGAGAAACTGGCCTTCACTCTGGCTAACGATTTTTATTTTGAGGATTTATGGTTGGTTGTCGGCGTGACCGTTGATAAAGATGTGCCCGGAATCCTCAAGGCCTTACGCAACCTGAGCGATCGGATCATCTTAACAACCTCCAGTCATCCCCGGGCAACCCAACCGGCCGAGCTGCTGCAACTTGCTCGTGAAATCGGTTATGAAGCAACCTCCAGCCAATCAGTGGATGAGGCGGTTATCATGGCCTGGCAGTCGGCCGGGGTTGGTGACATTATCTGTGTGACCGGCTCAATATTTGTTGTTGGCGACTTGCTTAATCATTGGGAAAGCCTACAATTTGATTTGAATATTCGCGACCAGGCATATTCCGGCTCGTAGGTGTTTGGTAGCGGGGGACAACTTCCGGCGAAAATCAAGAGGCAGCACGGATAAATAATGAAAGTAGAAGATTATCTTGGGTTTAACCAATATCCTGATTTTATAGGTATGGCCATGCCGTTTTCGGACGAACTGTTCGAAACTGAGAAGGATGTGCATCTTGAGGATGGCATCATTGAGCGGCCATTCTTCCCCTTACGAGACCTGGTTCTATTCCCGCAGATGGTTATGCCCCTCTTTGTCGGCCGAGAACGATCCCTGGCGGCGATACAAGCCGCTCTAGCCAATGGGGAGACACTGATTGTGTCAGCTCAGGAGGACGGGGAGATCGCCGATCCGACCGAGGGCGATATATACCGCATGGGAACAGAGGTGGCTATCGGCCGCACGCTGCGTATGCCAGATTCAACGACCAGCGTCCTGGCTCAAGGACGCCGCCGGGTAGAAATTCTAGAATTCGTCCAATGGGATCCATATATTCGCGTACGCGTCCGAACGATTTCTGAACCTGAGGAATGGCAACATACGACTGAGGCCCTCATGCGTGCGGTGACCGCTCTATTCGAAAAGGTGGTTGAGCTAAGTCGCAAGATGCCAGAGGAAGTATTCGCCTTCGCAATGAACATTGATGAACCCGGTTGGCTGGCGGATTTCATCACCTCGGCCATGGAGATGCCACTTCACACCAAACAAGAGATTCTGGAGACCATCGAACCAACTAGCCGGTTGCAGAAAATCAGCATCATTCTTGCTCGTGAGCTGGATGTGTTGGAGATGGAAGATCAAATCCACTCCCAGGTCCAGCTAGAAGTGGACAAGATGCAACGCGAGCATTTTTTACGCGAACAGATGCGGGTTATCCAGGGTGAATTGGGTGAAATGGACACTTTTAGCCAGGAGCTAGCTGAATTGCGCCTGGGTTTCAAAGATAAAGCGTTGCCCGAAGACGTCCGCGCAAAGGTGGAGAAAGAGTTAAGCCGCCTGGCCAGCATGCCGCCCATGGCCCCAGAGATAGGGGTTATCCGGAGCTACCTGGACTGGATCTATGAGTTACCCTGGGTAGAAAAGTCGGATGACAACTTGGATGTCAAGCATGCGGCCGAAGTGTTAGATGCCGAACATTTTGCTCTGAATAAAGTAAAGGACCGCATCCTGGAGTATATCGCCGTCAAGAGTATCGCCTCTGAATCGATGCGCACCCCGATTCTATGTTTTGTAGGACCGCCCGGAACCGGAAAGACATCCATGGGGCAATCAATCGCCAGCTCCTTGAATCGGGAATTCCTGCGCATTAGCCTCGGTGGAATACGTGATGAGGCAGAGATTCGAGGTCACCGCAGGACTTATATCGGGGCGCTGCCTGGCCGGATAATTCATGCCATGCGCCGCGCCGGCACGGTAAACCCGTTGTTTATGCTCGATGAGATAGACAAGCTGGGCCAGGATTTTCGCGGCGATCCGGCGGCTGCGCTATTAGAGGTTCTCGATCCGGAGCAAAACAAGGCTTTTGTCGATCACTATCTGGATCTCGACTACGACCTGTCTGGTGTGCTTTTCATCACTACCTGCAACATGCTGGATACGGTGCCGCCGGCCCTCCACGATCGCATGGAGGTTATCGAATTTCCGGGTTATTTGGAAGAGGAAAAGATTGAAATCGGTCACAGATTTCTCGTGCCCCGCCAGGTTAAGGAACATGGTCTCGAGGAAGCCGGAATCCGTCTAGACGATTCCATTCTAAAGATGTTAATTCGCCAGTACACATACGAATCTGGTGTGCGTAATCTGGATCGGGAAATTGCTAATATTTGTCGCAAGATCGCCCGGATGGTGGTTGAAAAGAAGCGCTATCCAAAACGTATAACTACCAATAACCTGGTGGATTTACTAGGCCCTCCAAAATTGATCCAGGAATTTCTCATGGAAGAAGATGAGGTTGGCGTGGCTACCGGGGTTGCCTGGACGGCCGCCGGTGGCGATATCTTATTCATTGAAGTGACGGTGATGACGGGCAAAGGCAATCTGACTCTCACCGGCCAAATGGGTGATGTTATGCAAGAGAGTGCCCAGGCCGCGCTCAGTTTCACCAGGAGCCATGCGTCAGTTTATGGCATCAAGGATGATATTTTCGAAAACACAGACATTCATCTGCATATTCCTGAAGGAGCTGTCCCTAAGGATGGACCATCGGCCGGAGCGGCCATGGCCACTGCGTTGCTCTCGGCTTATACGGGTAGGGCAATCCGTCGCGATGTTGGCATGACCGGGGAGATTACGCTTCGAGGGCGCATCCTGGCTGTCGGTGGTATTCGTGAGAAGGCCCTGGCCGCAAGGCGGGTCGGAATCAAGACATTTATCATGCCCAGGAAAAACGAGAACGATTTAATGGATATCCCCAAGAAACTTCGCCAGGACCTGGATTATGTACTGGTAGATCGTATGGAAGAAGTGCTGGAGGTCGCCTTATTACCGGCGGCGAAATCTGTGCGGCGGACCCGTACTAAATCGACGCCGTTGCCTACCAGGCCGGTGCCCCCGGCTTGATCATTATGGTGGTTTTTAAATTATCCAGACGAAACGGACGCTTACCTTTGGGTGAGCGTCTTTATTGTGTCGATATCTTAACCTGGAGGTATTTTTTCAATGCAGACAATCGCTACTTTTTCCATTGTCGCTTTCGATCCTAGGCGCCAGGAATGGGGAGTTGCTGTGCAATCCAAGTTCATGGCCGCGGCCGCTGTCGTTTCATGGGCCAGGGCCGGCGCCGGGGCGGTTGCCACCCAGGCTTACGCGAACATGGCTTACGGCCCGGATGGATTGGATCTGCTCGCCAGAGGCATATCTGCCCCTGACGTTATCACAGCTCTCATTTCGGCTGATGACGAGTCGGAAGTTCGCCAAGTGGGCCTGATTGACCGCCATGGTGAGGCGGCCGCTTATACAGGCAGCGCATGTGACGAATGGGCCGGGCATATCATTGGTCAAGGATATGCCTGCCAGGGAAATATTTTGATCCCGGGCACTATAGAAGCGATGGCGGCCAAATTTGAAGAAGCTCGCCGGGGCAACGGCGAATTAGCTGACTGGTTGGTCGCATCGCTGGCCGCCGGCCAGGACGCAGGAGGTGACAGTCGCGGTCGGCAGGCAGCCGGGGTCCTGGTTGTGCGTGAGAATGGTGGCTATGGCGATAGAACAGACCGTTATCTCGATCTAAGAGTGGACGACGATCCCTATCCCATTCGCAAGTTAAGTGAGCTGGTCAAATTGCATCACCTGTTCTTTGGTGATGTTAATCCGGATGATCTGGTCCCTCTGTCTGAGGTGGCGGAGGAGTTGCAGCGAATAATGCAGCGCTCCGGGGATTACACTGGGGCCATTCATGGCCGTTTTGATACCATCACCAGGGAAGCCCTGATAGACCTGGTGGGGAAAGAAAATATGGAAGATCGCTGGGATGGTGAGGGGGAGATGATCGATCAGATCGTCGTAGATTATCTACGCAAGCAATACCCAGAGGAGTCATGATAACCAGCTTTAGCAACCCCCTGGTAAAGCGGATCAAACGATTGCGTCAGAAAAAAAACCGCGAGCGGGAGAACGCTTATTTTATTGAAGGGTTGCGGATCGTGATATCGGCTATCGAAGCCGGCGCGCCGGTTGAGCTCCTCGTCTACTCATCAGAATTATTAAACAGCGCCATTGCCTGGCAGATGATTTCGGCGCAACAAGCTGCCGGATTGCCATGTGTCGAGCTATCTGCGTCTGTCTTTGAATCGATATCCGATCGCGACAATCCCGTCGGCCTGGGCGCAATCGTCAACTGTCGCTGGGTCAATCTCGATGAGTTAATTATCCAACCAGGTAATGTTTTTGTTGCCCTGGTTCAGGTTGCCGAGCCGGGTAATCTAGGCGCTGTGCTACGCTCAATGGATGCCACTGGGGCGACGGCATTGATCATCGTCGGACCAGGGGTGGACCCGTTTCATCCTTCTGCGGTAAAAGCCAGCATGGGTGCGCTCTATTCTGTACCTGTGGCCCGGGCGGACAATGTCGAGGGGTTGGTAAATTGGTCTTCAGCTCACGGACTCCAGGCTACCGCTACGACGGCAAAGGGCGAACGTCTATACTGGCAGACCCGATACCGGCGCCCGGCGTTATTGATGATGGGCAGTGAACGGGAGGGCTTGTCGAGTCAGGCAATGGCGATGGCCGATCAGGTGGTGTCCATACCCATGGCCGGCCGTGCTTCATCGTTAAACCTGGCCGTGGCCACAGGTGTTATGCTTTATGAGCTAGCCCGGCAGCAGGATAACCAGGATATTGGCAGTTGATTGTTTTTAGGGCGATGATCCTGACATTGATAAGCGGCAAACTCAAGAGTATTTCTCGATAATTTCCTTGAAGGTACTCACAAAACCGTCGGCTGTAGCGCCGTCCAGGATACGATGATCGAAGGTCAGACTGACATAGGCCATCAGACGAATGGCAATTGCATCTTCGATTACTTTCACCCGTTTCTCAATTTTACCCAGACCCATTATGGCGCATTGAGGCTGATTGATGATGGGTGTGGCGAATAGGCTGCCAGAGGTGCCATGATTCGTGAGGGTGAAAGTGCCCCCTTGAACTTCATCCGGTAGCAATTGGCCCATTCGGGCTCGATCGGCCAGATCATTCACGGCTCGGGCAATGCCTAAGAGGCTTAACCCGTCCGCATTTTTAATAATGGGCACGATAAGACCATCGGCGATAGCTGTGGCCATGCCTAGATTTATCTCTTTCTTGAGCAAGATACCGCTCTCTGTCCAGGTGCTGTTGGCGATTGGGTGAGTTTTTAATGCCTGGACTAACGCCGCGACTATGTAGGCCGTGAATGTAAGATTGGCGCCATCTTGGGAAAACCGCTGCCTATTCTCTGCCCGATGGCTGGCGACATTTGTGAAGTCTACATCGAACACAGTTGTCACATGGGGGCTGGTATGTTTGCTGCGGACCATGTGATCGGCTATTGCCCGCCGCATGTTTGATAGAGCCAGGATTTCACCGGGAAGGGCGCCAAGAGAGGAAGGGCTGGATGGTTCAATTGAGGTTGTCGCCGTATTTGGCGCTTGGTCGTCATCCGGCTCTTGAACTTCGATGAATGCCAGGATGTCCTTTTTCGTGATCCGCCCATCCCGACCGGTGCCAGTAATGAGATTGAGGTCGACATTGTGTTCACCGGCAATTCGTCCGACAACCGGGCTTACCCTGCCGGAGTAACGTTGCCGTTGCGGTTGGGCTGGACCATTGCTGGTCGGTTGCTGCACCAGCGGTGATCTGGCCGGCTCAACAGGTGTGAGTTTCTCACTCGTTGAAATGACCGTTGCCTCGTCCATTCTATCGCTGATCAGGTCATTCACATCCTCTTCAGGATTGCCAATAAAGGCCAGTATTGAACCAACGGCAACGGTTTCCCCTTCTTTGGCCACGATCTTTAGTAAGGTGCCGGTAATCTCGGCCGTGGCCTCTGTGGTCACCTTGTCCGTCTCGATTTCAAGGATAGGCTCGTAACGTTCGACCTTATCCCCTTCTTTCTTCAACCAGATTGATATCGTGCCCTCGAATACGCTTTCACCTAAGCTGGGCATAAATACTTCTGTTGCCATGAATGCTCACCACCTATAGGAATAAATATGTCAACCGTTGATAAAGTTTTTATACAACGCAAATCATGCGTCGAATTCCAGGGTTCATTTGTAGAATAATGGGTAGCGAACCGGGTCTACCTCGCTCATCATTTCGTAAATCACTTCAAAAATAGTTTCGGTGTTTGGCTTTGACCAATAATCGCCATCAGACCCATAGGCCGGCCGGTGAGGTTTTGAGGTCAGTGTGCGCGGCATTGAATCCAGCCACCAAAAACCACCCTGCTTCTCCATTACTTCTTGCATCATATATGCAGTGGTCCCGCCGGGAACATCTTCGTCTACGAAAATAATGTGTCCTGTTTTCTTTATTGATCCCAAGATCATGGCGTTGAGGTCAAACGGTAAAAGCGACTGCACGTCGATCACCTCAACCGCAATACCGAGATTAGCCAACACTCCGGCCGCCTCCAAGGCTATTCGACACATAGCGCCGTAAGTCACCAGCGTAATGTCATCACCCGAGAGTAAAATTTCCGGGATACCAAGCGGTAATGTTATCTCGCCTGTGTTTTGTGGTAGTCGTTCCTTCAGACGGTAACTGTTTAACACCTCGACGACAAGAGCTGGCTCATCTGCCTGGAGCAAGGTGTTATAAAATGCAGCCGCCTGGGTCATGTTTCTCGGTACGAGAACGTGAATTCCTCGGACTAAGTTTATTATCCCGGCCATGGGTGAGCCAGAGTGCCAAATGCCTTCCAGGCGATGTCCACGAGTGCGGATTATTACCGGGGCCTTTTGACCACCGCGAGTTCGCCAATGTAGAGTGGCCAGGTCATCGGCCATGATCTGCAGGGCGTAAAGTAAGTAGTCGAGATATTGAATCTCGGCCAGGGGGCGCAAACCGCGCAATGCCAAACCGATGGACTGGCCGATAATTGTGGTTTCCCTAATACCCGTGTCCGATACCCGAAGCGAGCCATATTTCGCCTGTAGGCCGGCGAACCCCTGGTTCACATCCCCCAACTGACCCACATCTTCTCCGAAGGCGATGACACGGGGATCTCGACCGAGCATGGCGTCGAAGCAGGCATTAAGGACTTTAAAGCCGCTAACCATGGGTGAATCGTCAGCGTAGAATGGTTCGACCCTGGCAACATTTAACGCCGACTGCTGAGATTGGCTATAAAGATGAGAATCATAACGTTGCCGGCCGTCTGACTCGATTTTTTGCTTGATGGAAATCAACTGTCTTCGGCAATCGCCATCTTCATCCTTCAAGGCGAATAAGGCTTTGCGAATGGCCACCAAAATATGGCGGCGATAGGGGACCGAAACCCGAGACAGCTGCTGCCGGATTCTTTTTAGTTCCGTGGCCTGGGCAGAAGAAGCACAAGCAGATTCAAGGATCTCAACTACCTGGGTAACTTCCGAACGAATTGGGGTTACATACGCTTCCCAGGCTTCGGTCCGGATATTTTCGACCAGCTCACTGCTTTCTTTTTCGATGATTTCAAGTTCATCAGTGGAGGCATAATTTTCCTTCACAAGCCATTCGCGCATTTTACGCAGGCTATCGAATTCGCGTTCCCATTCTAAACGCTCTTCAGGCTTATACCGCTCGTGGCTACCAGAGGTCGAATGGCCTTGAGGTTGGGTCATCTCGATTACATGGATAATCGCCGGTACATGCTCCTGGCGGGTTTTTTTAGATGCTTTGCGGTATGTCTCAACCAGGGCAGGGTAATCCCAGGCTTTAACGGTGTAGATTTCGTAGCCCTCTTCGCTGCCTTCCTCTCGCTGAAAGCCACTTAATAATTCAGAAATGTTTGCCTTGGCAAGTTGGTAGTGATTTGGCACAGAGATACCATAGCCATCATCCCATATGGAAATCACCATGGGACCTTTTAATACGCCGGCTGCATTGACTGCTTCCCAAAACATTCCTTCGGCGCAGCTGGCGTTGCCTATAGTGCCAAAAGCGACCTCGTTACCCTTGTTGGAGAAAGCTGTAAATTGATGCAGGGATTCTAATTCGCGATACAGGCGCGAGGCATAAGCAAGGCCAACCAATCTGGGCATCTGGGAGGCAGTGGGCGACACGTCGGCCGAGGTGTTAAAAGTTTCACTTTGACTTTTCCAGCCGCCTTGTTCATCAAGCAAACGAGTTGCGAAATGGGCATTCATAGAGCGGCCGGCAGAACTTGGATCGGCCTCAACGTCGGCATGGGCATATAGCTGGGCGAAAAATTCCTTGATCGTGACCATGTTCAAGGCAAATAACAAGGTTTGGTCGCGGTAATAACCGGATCGAAAATCACCAGGGTGGAAAACCTTGGCCAAAGCCAATTGAGCCACTTCTTTGCCATCGCCAAAAATGCCGAATTTGGCCTTGCCTCCCAGCACCTCTCGCCGCCCGATCAGGCTTGCCTGCCGGCTTTGGAAAGCAATTCGGTAATCTTCCAGGAGTTCACTCCGTTCAAATATTTTTTTCTGCGGTTCAGCTTCCTGTATCTTGATCATTTAGATACTTTTCTTAGATGATTGAACATAAGCCGACCAGTTCCTATGTTCATTACCAACTCACACATTAGCCGTAATTGAAGCTACGATAATTGGAATCCGATAATCTTTCTTGATTAATCCGCAAAGTGGCAAACGTTCGAAACATCGACCAAACATTTTTCCAGGGATCTAGCAAGAGTATTGAGTTTATCCACCGGCCGTTAGCGGATATTTATCATGGTTATGAATAACAATCTTACTGTTATGTGTGCGTTATTGCCAAGGAGGCGATTGTTTTTCGTATGGAGCGTTAATTGAAAAGCCCTAATCTGCCGCGTCCTCAATGGGTATGATACGAAAATTATCAAAGGCTACGATAAGCCCGCCGGGTGTAAACGTTTCAGCCAGCAAGCCGATATCTCCCTTCTTAAGCGTGTCATCGGTTGCTCGACCAACCTCAACCCCATTTACAAAAAAGACCATTTCGGATCCAGTCACGTCTACTTTAAGATGGTTGGTCACACCGAACCCGGTTTGGATAGAAGGTGAATCAAACCAATCCTGATTTACCAGGGCTTCTTGTTCAAGGCAGCTGTCAGCGCAGCGGCCCACGAAAACATAACCGTCGCTGCTAACCTTGAAGACGTAGAAGCCTTCTTTTCCCTCGTCCACCCGAAACAACATCCCATACCCATTGTCTATCGCCCCTTCTAAGGGAGAAGCCTCAACTTCGTAGCGGCCGTCGGCGAAGTTTTCACCGGCTGTGGCCCAGAACACATCGCCGCCCAGGTCAGGGTCGATTGACAGCTCGTACACGCCATCAACGACGAAACCCTGGGCATTCACACCTTCACCAACTTTCCAGGTGCCTTCGTTATCGAATTGTTCATGATACGGATCCGTCTGGACCGGTGACTCGAGAGGTAAGGCAACGAATAAAAGGATGAGCCCAACAATAATGAGGCAGGCAACACCAGCGCCTATTAGGCCGGTGCGACGCTTTGAGTGATTGGGCATGCTAACATCATTATTGGCTGACATAGGGCTAGTAAAATCCGGATAATTGGGAATATTGTCTGACCAAGACCCTAATTTGGCGTAAACTTAAAGTTGTCGAAAGCGACCCTGATGTCGCCCTCACCTAATGCCTCGACCATAATGGCGATATCTCCTTCCGTCAGGCGGTTATCAGATGTCCGCCCAACTTCAACGCCATTGACGAAAAAGGTCATCTTTGGACCGTCAGCGACTACCCGGAGCTGGTTCGTGGCATGTAATCCGGTTTCGACGGCCGGCGAAGGGAACCAATCACCACCGACCAGGGCGACCTCGTCATCCTCGCAGAGGTTTTCGCAATAGCCTATCCAGATATAGCCATCTCCGCTAACTTCGAAGACATAAAAGGTATCAGTAGTCCCGTCAACTCGGAAAAGCAATCCATAGCCGTTGTTTAGAGGACCAGCTATTTGAGTGGCTTCTAATTCGTATAAACCATCGGCGAAATTTTCGCCGGCAGAGGCCATATAGAGGCCATGATTACTCTTGACATACATCTCGTACACTTCATTTTGGACCTGCCCTTCGACATCGGACGAATGGCCAATTCCCCAACTTCCTGCTTCAGTGAACGTTTCTTCATAGGGACCACTTTCCAGGAGCGAACAGGCAGCAATCATTATTCCGGTCAGCAACAAGGTGAAAAGAAAGAAACCAATTGAGCGGATTGGCGAATTGTTTTTCATTGTCCGATCTTGTGTTAAGGAATTCATGTAATTGCTTCAGCAACAACTTGAGCAATATCTTTGACCATCATTGAGTCACCTGCTTCGATATTGGCATCATTCATCATGATGGCACAGAACGGGCAGCCTGTGGCCAGGGTGGTGGCCTCGGTGGCTTTAGCTTCCAAATAGCGATTCATACTGACAGCCTGTTGGCCATGCTCTTCTTCTTTCCACATTTGAGCACCGCCGGCGCCGCAGCAAAACGAGTCACTTCCGCTGCGATTCATCTCCAGCAACACCATGCCCGCCTTGGCCAATACCGATCGTGGCGCTTCGTAGACATCATTATGCCGTCCTAGATAGCATGGATCATGAAACGTTGTCTTTTCCAGGGAGCCATTTTTCAATGTTAGTTTGCCTCTCCCAATGAGGTCGGCAATCATTTGGGTGTGGTGCATCACGATGTAATTGCCACCCAGATCGGGGTACTCCTTACCCAGTGTATGGAAGCAATGGGGACAACTGGTAACGATGCGCTTCTTTTCCATACCGAGGTTATCTAGTGTTTCGATATTTCCCATCGCCATTTCGAAGAAGAGATATTCGTTGCCGGCGCGGCGAGCACTGTCGCCAGTGCAGGTTTCATCGTTTCCTAAGATGGCAAAATTTACGCCGGCCGAGTGGAGAATAGTTGCCGTTGCCTGGGCGATAGCCTGGGCGTTGGGATCAAAT
Source organism: Patescibacteria group bacterium (assembly GCA_035527655.1). GTDB lineage: Bacteria > Chloroflexota > Anaerolineae > Promineifilales > Promineifilaceae > UBA11865. Next base: position 53,599 of record DATLAB010000012.1, read on the forward strand.
GCACCGGCGCAACCAACCCAAAATAGCACCTCGAAGTCAGGATTTTCTTGCACTGTAGGTACATCGAACGACAAGGGTTGCGTCCAGGCCAGACGATCTTCGGTCATCCCCCACGGATTGGCCAATCGTTCCATGCCGGTGAAAGCAGCCTTTATTTCGTGTGGGAAGGCGCTTTCCATCAGAACTTGATTTTGGCGCATGTGAATGATATCGAACATGGGTTCATTGCCGACCGGGCAAACCTTAACACAAGCCCCGCAGGTTGTGCAAGCCCAAAGGGCGCTCTCGCTGATAGCGTATTCGAGCAGAAGTGAAGAATCCTCACCGCCCTTCGCCAAATCAACCATATGATCGCGGATGTAATAACGTTTGCTTATCTCAATGGCTGCGGGGGACAATTCCTTACCCGTAACATAGGCTGGGCAGGCATCCTGGCAGCGATTGCACATGATACAGGCAAATGCATCCACTATTTGAGTCTGAGACAAGTCGGTCAGCCTGGCGGCGCCAAATTGTTCGATTGCCTCATCTTCGAAATTCAATGGAGCGATTGCACCCAAAGATTTGCGCTTAGGCCGGCTGCTAATGTTGATTGGCCCCATGAAAAGATGGGCGTGTTTGGTGTATGGGAAGTAGGGGAGGAAGACAAGAATTGCCCCAAGTGCGCCCCACCAGCATACGTGCCAGGCGATTTCGAGCGAATCAGTCGACATCCCTGACCAGAGACCGGAAACCTGGTTGGCAAACGGTTCCCAGGCATCGCCCCCTTCCAGGGCCACCAGGAAACTTTGGCCCAAGAATCGGAAACCTAAATGAAGCAGTATGAAGAGGCCAACAATCAGGGAATCCTTAGGAATTCCTTTCAATGCTTTTGGATAGATCGTGACGTTATCCCGCACCCTAAGATGTGGGTCCTTCGCTACAAATCGCCTAGCCAGGAAATATATAACGCCAATTAAACCGGCGACCGTGAGTAAATCGGCCGCCAGTCGATAAAAATCTCCAAGAGTGCTGTCGCCCAAGAATACAAAACCGGGAATATAGCCTTCCAGGAGATCGACGACATTGACGAGGCCATAAAAAACGAAACTCCAGGCCACGCCATAGTGAAAAATCGAGGCTAGCCGGCGCTTATGAATGATGCCACCCTGGGTCAATAGGGCTGCCAGACTATCCTTTAAAAAATTCCATTTATTCTCTGTCTGGATTTTTCCCTGACCCCGTAGGATGGTACGGATCATTTGACCGAAGGTAATATAGACCGCGATTCCCGATGCGACGGCCAGGAGCAGGAAGAGGAATCTTTCGATGTTTGTGAGCATGGTCTCCTCGATGCTTTATAAAGCGTTTTTATGGCAACGAGAGTTGCGCCTTGAAAGCCCTGAGTCACTGAATTAGAGTTTATCATATATGAAAAGTCGGACAAAGCCTGCAGTCCAGGCTGATGTATAATTGGACCCTATGTCTAGAAAGATCGTGCCACTTGTGGCGCTGGTATTCCTGATTGTCGCTCTTTGGCCAAAGGGTGGCTCACTCTACGAGCTGACCGGTGAAGAAGAATTTGCCGGACAGTTACGAGGGGCTGTCCAGTGGATGTACAGTGCGATCCGGCCGCAGCCGGACCAGGCATTGGATGCCGAGATCAATTTTGCCGGTCTGGTTCCATTTGGAATGAATACATTCCTCCAGCAGGAAGTGTTGCCGGAGGTAAGGGAACAGACATTGCAAATGTTGAGCGAGGCCGGTATTCAAACCATTCGCCAGCAGTTTCCCTGGGAAGACATTGAGATTCATGGCAAGGACAATTTTGTTGACTTGCGAAACGATCCGGCCGGCGTCGATGCCTGGGCGAAGTATGACAATATTGTTGATCTGGCCGAAAAACACGATGTCGAAATCATTGCCCGCCTTGACAATCCGCCGGCCTGGACCAGGGTTATGACTGATACAATTGGTACCCATGCCCCGCCGGATAACTTTGATGATTACGGGGATTTTGTCGAGGCGGTGGTCGATCGCTACCGCGGCCGGGTTCGTTTCTTCCAGCTCTGGAATGAGCCCAATATCTACCCTGAGTGGGGCGAGCAAGTGGTGGATCCAGAGAGATATTCCGACCTACTTTGTACCGGATACCGGCGGGCTAAAGAAGCGAATCCAGATGCTGTCATCCTGGCCGGCGCGCTTTCGCCGACGATCGCCTTAGACGGCCGGGACTTGAACGACCTCGTCTTCTTGCAGCGAATGTACAAAGCCGGCGCCGGAGAATGTTTTGATATTTTGTCGGCCCAGGGGTATGGATTATGGTCTGGCCCAACCGATCAGCGCCTTCGGCCAACGGTCATCAACTACCCCCACGTGGTCTATCTGCGCGATGTGATGGTTAACTATGGCGACGCTGAAAAGGCAGTCTGGATTAGCGAAGCCGGATGGAATACGGTTCCAGAGGAGTTGGACGATCCTTATGGTCGGGTTAATAGTGAACAACAAGGGCGGTACGCGGTCCAGGCTTTGCAGCGCTCTCAATCAGAATGGCCCTGGGTTGGGGTCGTCAATTACTGGTTCTTCAAGCGTCCCTCTAATGCGGAATTAGACCAGCCCTGGTACTATTTCCGGCTGCTAGAACCAGATTTCACACCAACCCAGGCCTGGGAGATTCTCGCTGATTATACCGGTAATCCTGCTTCAACAGAGGCCAGCTCTGAACCGGCTATCGTCGATACCTGGCAGCAAATGAGACCGGTTCTGGCTATTGCCGGTGGAGCCATCCTTTTTTTCTGGCTGTTGTATTACCTGGCGCCTGAACGAGAATAGCCCATTCCATGAAACGAGGAACTGTCCGTGCTGCACTGGTGGTTATCCTGCTGCTTGCCGCATTTTTGCGATTCCACCACATTGAGGAACAATCATTTTGGAATGATGAGGGTAACAGTGCTCGCTTGAGCGAACGCTCTCTAAAATTGATTATTGAAGGCACCGCCAGCGACGTACACCCGCCTTTATATTATCTGCTCTTACGTGGCTGGCGAGAAATGGCTGGCCAAAGTGAGTTTGGCTTACGCGCCTTTTCCGCCTTTCTAGGGATTGGGGTTGTCGTCTTGATCTACGCCTTTGGGCGACAGTTACTCGGACGATGGAGGTCTATTGCCGCCGTTTGTGGCGCATTCCTGGCGGCCGTGAATCCAGCATTAATCTATTACAGTCAGGAAACACGCATGTATGAATTACTGGTGTTTTTGGCCGTCCTCTCTTCTCTTTTGCTGATTCGTCTGTTGCAGGCAAGACGATGGCGATTTATGATCGCCGCTGGTTATCTTGGCGTTTCCTTGGCCGGTCTTTACACCCATTATTTCTTTCCGGCCGTGCTCCTGGCGCAAAACTTTGTATTTATAGTTTGGTTCATTCGCCGACACTGGGCTCAGATTGAATCCTTTGCCAATAAACCTGGGAGGCGAGAAGAAGCGATCACCCGTCCTGCCGGATCTGATCCGGCCGAAAGCCAACAAGATGCAACAATCAGTACAAATTCAAGGCGCCAGATGTGGGTCGATGGACGTAATTGGTTCATCATGATGGGGCTGTTGATTCTGCTGTATCTACCCTGGTTGCCAATTTATATTCGCCAGACCGGCGGCCGATCGGCATTGAGCCCACCACTACCAACATTTTTGTTCGATAGTGCCAGGTGGGCGACCTTTGGCCCAACAGTCGATCTGGACGGCAGCTTGCTGCCCCTGCTGGGTTATGGTTTGTTACTCTTGATTGGTTTACTTGTTGGCAGGAAATTGGGGCGGGGAGATATTCTTTATTCGAACACATTGCTGCTGCTCATGGTCACGCCGCTGCTTTTAATGTGGGTGTTAGGGGCAACCCGCCCTGCATACTATAAATTTATGCTTGTCGTTGTACCGCCCCTTTGTTTATCGGCCGGGGCCGGTTGGTGGTGGGGTTGGCAAGGTGGGTATCCAGCTATTCCACTCATTCCCAGACGCCTTTCCATGGCCATATTAGGCGTTCTAATCTTATGGGGCACTACTGACTCGTTAAACAATATGTACGCTGATCCTGCTTATGCCCGGGCAGATTACCGCAGCATCGCTAACCGCATTGCTGCCAGTAATGAGCCTGGGGCCGCGGTGATCCTCAACGCCGCAAATCAGTGGGAGGTTTTCACCTATTATCACAAAGACGGCGCGCCTGTCTATCCGATCCCGCGAGGTACGCCGGATCCGGAGGCAATTGCCGCTGAACTGGCCGAGATCATTGCCAGACACGACCGGATCTACGTCGTATTCTGGGGTGAAGGCGAGCGGGATCCAGAGCGCCTGGTTGAACGTTGGCTTGACGCCCGGGCCTTCAAGACCATCGAAGAATGGGTAGGAGATGTGCGCTTCGTTATTTATGCTGTCGCTGAAAGCAAGAGCACAACCATGGAAACGCCGGTCAAAGCGCAGTTTGGCGATCATATTCGTTTGTTGGGATATTCGTTAAGTGCCACTCAATTTACCCCTGGTGAAATTTTGCAGATATCGCTTTTTTGGCAGACGGATGTCTCCTTAGAGCAACGCTATAAAGTCTTTCTGCACCTAGTTAATGAGCAAGGTCAAATCGTCAGCCAGCGCGATAGCGAGCCAGGTGGGGGATCGGCGCTGACTTCGACCTGGGTTCCGAATGAGATAACCGTTGACAATCATGGCGTACTGATCCCCCCTCAATTACCGGCCGGTGAATATACGTTGTTTTTCGGACTGTATGATTTTACCGATCCGGCAGCCCGCTTACCCGTGCATACTGAAGGAGGTTCCTCTGACAAACTGTCAGTTGGCAATATTTCAATTTTAAGTCCCTGATAACGGAGTTATCTTATGCCCATCAGCTTGGAGTAGGTCATCGGCATATGCAAAAAGCGCCGGTGTACCCCCTGTATGCCAAAACAGAACTTTTTGCCCATATTGCCAGAGTTCCTTGCGAATTTGCCGGATTAGCCCGCCCATAGCCCTGCCAGTGTAGACCGGATCCAATAAAATGCCCTCAAGCCTGGCTAAAAGATAGATTGTTTCTCTTTCCAATTCGCTGACGATCCCGTAGCCTGACCCCAGGTGGCTGTCATCGACCTCAACTAAATCAGCGAGGTTCAAATTGTTCAGCCCAAGTAAGGCGGCTGTCTCCGCTGCCAAAGTGGCAACCCGGTGTTTAAGGACACCCGCTGGGTGATCAATGCTGATCCCAATGATCCGGCTCGGAAAAGCGTATAGTTCTTTTCCTAGGACAACGCCAGCATGGGTTCCACCACTGGAACTGGCCAGGATAACGGAATCAATTTCTAGATCCTTTTCCATCAGCTGACTGGCCAACTCCTTCATTGCCCATACATATCCCATGGCACCCAAAGCGTTTGATCCTCCCTTGGGAATCGTGTACGGTCTGTGGCCTTCGGATATTAGGTTCTGGCCAAGTTCGTGCATGACACTTTCAGCCGGCTGCATACCGGTCCAATATAAATGGGCTCCTAGCATCTGATCTACCAGGGTATTACCGCCAAGGATTTCTGGGCGATCGCCGGATAAAACCAGGCTGCAACCCAGACCAAGTTGAGCAGACGCGGCGGCCGTTTGTCGACAATGATTACTCTGAATTGAGCCACAGGTGATGATGTGATCACACCCTCGAGCCAGCGCATCCGCACACAAGAACTCCAGCTTGCGGGCTTTGTTGCCGCCCAAGGCCAGGCCAGTCTGGTCATCGCGTTTGATAAATAGATCAGGCCCACCTAGATAGTCACTTAAACGTTCAAGTCTCTCAATGGGAGTTGGCAGGTGTGCTAGCGATAAACGATCGGGAAATAATGGTTCCATGGATCCACCTTATTCATTGTCAGATGCCATACATAGCCAGAGGTCAATCCTGCAGAAAAACATATTTTATGGCGTGGTCGCTGATTTCCCAACTCTTGATGTTGCTATAAATGACCGGTATCCATAACAAACGCGCATCACTGTTTTCATATAGAGATAACCAGGTCTATAATTCCCCGATTATATTGGTGCTGTGAGAGGTTTGGTTTTGAAAGACAAAAAATCTGGGGTTGGTGAAGAGCCGGTAGATTATTTGGAGAAAGGCTTTTTTCATAAAGTCTTGTTGCTTTTTCACGGTCCGGCAGCCTGGTCATCTTGGCAGGTTGGCCTGGGTGGGTTGCTGCTCGCTTGCCTAGTTTTCATTATCTGGAGTTTGATAACGAAGGACAAGGCCGTTGCCTTGGCGGCCGGCCTGATTCTTGTATTGTATATGCTGAGTGATGCCTGGTTGCTACGCTCATTACCGGTTCAAGAAATCTCGTTCGGGCCGTGGCAATCCCAATTATTCGCGCTGGCACTACCTCGTTTTTTCGTGGCCAGCATGAGCTCTGCCATCACATTTTTTCTGGGGGACGGCTGGGGCTTGATTATTATGGCCACTGGTCAACTCATAGGCTCATTAGCCCTTGCCTATGGGACTGTTATCGAGCCATTCAGGCTGATAATGACTTTTCTTGATATAGAGACAGATCGACTACCCGATAATGCTGCGCCAATTCGAATTTTACATATAAGTGATCTGCATATTGAGCGTCTGACCTTTCGCGAGGAGAAGCTGCTTGAGCTAATTCGCCACACGCAACCCGATTTGATTTTAATTACCGGAGATTACCTGAACCTCTCCTACACCAATGATCCGCAGGCTCACGCCCAGGTGCGACAATTACTAGGGAATATATTCGCTCCCTATGGCGTCTTTGCCACTCTTGGCAGCCCCCTGGTTGATATTCGCGAGGTCGTAACACCGCTTTTTGATGGCCTATCGGTACGTTTGCTGGTTAATGAGTGGGAAGAGATTCAACTCGGTGATGACCGGTGCGTGGTTTTGTTGGGCCTGGACTGTAGCCACCATTTGCCGACTGATAGAAGGCAACTGGCGGATCTGGTCATGGCATCTCCGAATACTGGCCCCCGGATCCTCCTATATCATGCGCCTGACCTGATGGTAGAAGCAAGCCAACACGAGGTTGATCTGTACCTTTGTGGGCACACGCATGGCGGACAAGTCCGCCTACCAGGCTATGGCGCCATCCTAACCAGTTCTCAGCTTGGTAAACGGTATGAGATGGGTTTGTATAGATCCGGCCGGACTCAGATGTATGTCAGCCGGGGCGTGGGACTGGAAGGGTTAAGCGCCCCGCGTGTTCGATTCCTGGCGCCGCCCGAGATCACTCTTGTGACGATGCATGGAAACCTTCGCAACAAGCCGTAGCTAAATCTCGTAATTGGTTTCAGAGACTTATATCAGGAAGATCGCGCGCTGTGACGAATAATCCCAGTCGTGTCCTTAAGAGAGCGACGACCATACCTCGAGTTTGGCCTCGATCCTTCGGATAACCTCGGTGGTGAATTCTCCTGTCTTGGCGGTCCCTCCCAAATCGGCCGTTCGAATGCCATCGTAGGCAGCCTCCAAGGTCGATTCATAGATAGCCCGGCTAACCCGATCGGCCTGTTCATTGCCCAAATGGGTCAGGAGGCCGGCCGTGGCTAAAATCATAGCCATTGGATTGGCCAGGTTCTTGCCTTCCAGGGTCGGGGCAGTGCCGTGAGGCGCCTCAGCCATCACACAGACAACTTGGCCATCATCATCCAGGGAGATGACCATCGATTCTGATCCCGCGATGGAGCCGAACATCTGGAGTACCATGTCTGACAGCAAATCACCATCGCGATTCAAACTCGGAATCACCAGCGGTTCTCCGGTAGTCGCCAGAAGCAAAGCAAAGGTGGCATCGATTAAATGGGGTTCATAATGGACATCGGGATAACGCCCGGCCGCCGCATCTAACTCTTCTTTGAACATACCTTCGTAGACCGGGCTGACTGTGAATTTCGGACCCCCGAACACTCTGGCGCGGGCATAGCGGGCGTGCTGGAACGCATACTCGGCCACAGAACGGCAGACACGGCGAGTGATTTTTTCCGTTCGGTAGGCTACCTCCTCAAGCGAACCATCAGCGCCCTCACGCCACTCCTGTGCGCCATAGGCGTCTTCAATGGCCATCCGGACAACACTGATGGGTGCGTATACTCCAGCAATTGGACGAACGCCGGGAATTCGCCGCCCCGTTCTTAATATGACTTCAGCGCCAATCTCTTCACGGAGAATCCGATTTGGACTGCCGACGTCCCCTTTGGTACTCGGGGTAATCGTTGCCGCTTTCAAACCCAAACCTGTGCGTCGCATGGCGGCGGCTGCCTCGTATACAATCTGATTTTGTGTCCGCCGCCTATTTTCGAGACAGACGTCATAATGTTCAAATCTCAGATCCAGCTTGACTGCGTCCGACTTAATGACCCTTAGCGCTTCTAGTAATAGCTCTTGCCCGGTTTGATCACCGTCCAGAACAACGATTGTTTTTTGCATGATTCTTCTCCTGGAGAGCTAGTAAAAATGTGGGCTCATCCATTTAAAGCCCAACGGCCGGCTGTGAATGAATAATCTCTGTTTACCCGACCACGGCTCTGGGGTTTCTCGACCGTAGGTAACTAATATATTTTGGGATGACGACCGAATATGTCCAGTACCAAAATGGGCGAGCTGGAAAGTCCCAGGCGCCGATATGCCGCACCACCTGGCCGTTAAAACCTTCCTTAAATCGCCAGACGCCCCACAGTGGATCAGATTCGACGAACTCATCAGGCGCACCCCAGAAGTCATAGGTTTCACAGCCCTCTGCCCTGGCCCAAAGAATGGCCTCCCATTGTAGGAGATGATTTGGCATCCGTTTGCGTTCCTGGTTGGTGGAAGCGCCATACATATAGATCGCCCGCTTCCCATAGCGCACGATGATAACGGCGGCCAAGGGTTGTCTCTCAAATTCGGCTATAAACGGCTGAGCCAGGCCGGCCGTGTAAAAATTATGCCAGGCATCAAGGTAATATTTCACCGGCCGAACGGCAAAACCATCCCGGATCGCTGTCTCGATGTACATCTTAGCGATCAGCTCAAAGTCCGCGGCCGTCCCCTTACGAATAGCGATACCCTTACGACCGGCAAGGCGGATATTGTAGCGGGTTTTCTGCTTCATTGAGGCCAATAGCTCATCTTCTGAACGCCCCAGATCCAGCTCCACCGTGTTGCGAAACTGGACCTGATCGTCGGAAAACCGCCAGCCTCGGGCTTCCAATTCCTGAACGAACTTGGCACCGGTAGGGGATAGGCGTGGCTCTTCGCTTCCCCAACCCGAGACGACATCCGGATCGATCTTGACAAAGATCGCCCTCTCAGCGCGGGCTATCTGTTCAAGCTGAACAAGGGCAACCCGGCGTAAGGCACCATCATTATAATCAAGTATTGGACCCTTTGGTACGTAAAGGATCGAGAGTGGTAAACGGATTAATTTTCGTTTGAGTACCAGGGCAGCCGCCAAAGGGGGTTGTCTCTCATGATCATCGTGAACATCCAGTCGTAAAAGGGACGCTGACCAACCCCAATCATTCTTCAGCTGCGCCCATGGCCAGCTCTGTAAAGGGTGGGGGTTGGGGAGACTCATTAGAACCCCTCGCCACGCACCAGGATCAGTTACCAGCCCAAATACTGAGTGGTGATATCTATCTAGTTCCGGGGTCAATCAAAATCCTCTGGGTATGATCAATAAGGGAGGGTCACCTAGTTCGCTGTCTTTGGTAGAGACGGTAAACAAGCTTGTTGTAGACGCGATCGGCCGGGCCAACAGTACGCGTGATTTGACCACCGAAACCTCGCTTGAAGCGATAAACGCCCCAAAGACCCTCATTCAGGCTCTTGAAATTTGCTTCAAGTTCGTCCTCCGAGAAATCGGGAACTCCCCACAGATCATACTCGATGCATCCGCGATCTTTAGCCCATTGAATGGCGGCCCATTGGACGGCGTAGGTGGGCATCCGGTTCCGTTCCTCGTCACTCGAGGCGCCATAAAGATAGGCCGCTCGCGGGCCGGATGTAAATACCATAATAGCAGCCAGAGGCTGGTCGCCATATTCAGCGATGAGCAAGGCGCCATTTTCAGGGCAGAATAATTCGAAGGCGACCTGGTAATAGTTCACATCATGGACGCCGAAGGCGTTGCGCTGGCCTGTGCTCTGGATCATCTGGTTGAATATGGGGATGTCGTCGACGGTCCCTTGCCTGACCGTTACCCCTTTCTTGCTTGCCAGGCGTATGTTGTACCTCGTTTTTTGCTTCATCCCTGCCAGGATCTCATCAATGGACTGCCGCAAATCAATAATGACTGTCCGAGGGGGCTGAATTGTGTCAACGTTAGATAAACAATTATGCTTATCACAGAAAGTTGCCCACCGGGCGGCGGACATTTCTGACTGCCATAACCGGGGTTCCATCTTTAAGAGAGCGGCGCGCTGTTTGTAGGCAGCATGGTCAAGCTGGTTGAACAAGACAGCAATCTGCTCGTCATCGTGCCAGTCAACCAGGGGACCGTGGGGAATGTAAACAACCCGAACCAGGCCGAGGGCGGCCGATCTTACGAGTAGTTGCGCGCCGGCCGCCAACCGGCCATCTTTCCGCAACCAGACCCGATGAGAACGCCAGCCGAATCGACTCTTTAAACGGGCCCAATTGGTCGTCTGCAAAAGGGAGCCATTGGGATGGTCCGTGACAAAGGCATCCCATTCGGCATCTTCTTCATCATATGGCTTTTCCTGTACTTCTAGAAATTGTTCGAACATACCATCGGGATTATACCTGAAAGTGATTGGGCTGGGTTATCGATGCCTTCTTGTTTCTACCTCACGGATAAAGTTAGTGTTACAATTCGGGGTATGAGCCAGACTGATCATCTTTATCGCCTGCAACTACTAGATGACGAAATCCGCCAGGCAAAAGAGCGCCTGAGTGAGGTCTTGCGTTTACAAGAGGGGAATCCCGCGTTTATAGCTGCCCGTGAACGAGCGGAAGTAACTAAAACCGAGTTTCAACGGAGTCGGAACATCCAAACTGATCTAAATTTGGAGTTAGGTACGCTGAATACAAAGAGCAAACGCTCCGAGGATCGTTTATATTCTGGCATGGTAAAAAACCCCAAGGAATTGGCTGATATCCAACAAGAGATCGAAGCCTTAGGACGTAGGCGCTCCATTCTCGAGGATGAGGTTCTCGAGGCGATGATTCTTCTTGATATTGCTGAAGCGGCAAATGAAATCGCCACGACTGAGCTTCTTGAAGTTGAAGAAAAGTGGCGAGAAGATCAAGTCTCTTTACAGATGGAACAAGCTGAATTGGTGGCGCGGCTGGGCGAGATGCTGGCGTCTCGGAAACAACAATTGACGGCAATAACCCCACAAAGTCTGAAAGCCTATCAGGGAGCTCAGCGCCATGCCGGACCTGCGGCCGTGGTTCTTATGGTAAACGGACGTTGCCGAGGCTGCCAGGTGACTTTGCCGGTCATGCTGGCTAAATGGGTAAACGAAGGGCAACTGGTCACCTGTGATAGTTGTGGGCGTTTGCTCTCTCCGGGGTAAAATACGCGGCACATCATCTTGTCGTGAGCCAGATAAAATCAATCCAGTCGACCATTAAATGGCTAGGTCTTATCCAATTGTAAGAAAAATACTTGTATGTGCAGTCGGCTTGATGTTAAACTGAGCATAGTTGGTGAAACGTTGTTCGGCCGTTGATTGTCCAACAAGCATGTTTTCCCACTTTTATTTATGCTTTAATTGCGTAATAGCGAAAAGAAAGAAACAGTTTAGGAGTAGGAATGTTTCGAGCAAGACGAGCCAGTGCAATTGTTGCGGTGGTCGTATTGGCCTTGTTAATTGTTGTGAGGACGGCCGATGCGACTCGTTGTTTTCACTACAATGAAGAGATCGGCGTGGTCTGTGATGGCCGGGTGGAATCTGAGCCAGGCCAGTTTCAGGTGCCCGAAGACGTTGAGGATAGCCTGCTAAACTATGTGACCTATGCTTACATGGAGGATTTCGCCAATATCTATCCAGAACCATCACTTGGTGTCGCGCCGCTATATAACGTTGGCAATGGCTTTCTTTATGTAACCATTCAGGGTCAAGTCGGGGCGAACGGCCATCACTGGTACATCATCAACCCCGGACAATATGCGTTGGCTGAGGACATCCGCCTGGTAGAGACACCCGACTTCCGTGGCGTTGAAGTCGCAATTCAACCAGATCGACCTTTTGGCTGGTTTGTTCAGGCTGGTCGTCTCAGCGATGAGCCAGGAGGTGAGCCAAACTCTGAATATCCCGAACTGGCGCGCTTCACCTTCTTTCAGATTTTTGACGCAGCGCTCGACGAGGACGGCTGGGTTTGGTATGACATTGGCGGGAACCGCTGGATCCGCCAAACCTATGTTAGCATTGTTGATGTTCATGACCCACCTGATGATGTTAAAGAAGGGGAATATTGGGTCGAAGTCGATCTCTACGAACAATCGTTCGCAGCCTACGAAGGCGAAAGAATGGTATACGCCGGCCTGGTCTCTAGCGGCCTTAATCGTTGGCCGACTTATGAAGGTCTTTTTCAAGTATTCAGCAGGTTCTATCAGACTAAAATGTCTGGCGCTGAAGGCAAAGTTGATTATTACTTCATCGAAGACGTGCCCTATACCATGTATTTTGACCCGAAAAATGAGATCGCTTTACACGGTGCCTTCTGGCACGACCGGTATGGTTATAAACATAGTCACGGTTGTGTGAATATGCCTCCACGGGATGCTGAGTGGGTCTACTATTGGTCGGCCGGGGGTCCTAACGACTTATGGGTATGGGTGCATACTTCTGAACCTATGGAGTATTTTGACAGTTTCGCCCATCCGGATTCGCTTGGTCTGACCTCCTCCTAAGGGCGAATAGATTCAACCCTACATATTCCAGGTTGCATCACCGTAAAAACCCCCGTGATCTTTCTGGAGAAAGGATTCGATCGCCGTTCGCCGATCTCCCAAGCGGAAAGATGGTCCATGACCGGGATAGCAGATCGTATCGTCAGGCCAGACCAATACAACTGTTCGCATTGTCTGTAGGGTTGTTTTGAAACCGTCAGCCGACCAGGTTTTCCCGGGACCCCCATCAAAAATGGTATCGCCTACGATTACCCGGTTGTCATCTTTCAAGACAAAGCAGATCTGGTCTTCAATATGGCCTGGGGCATGAACCACCTTTAGAGAATGATGGCCGACCTGGATGATATCATCCGTATCAAGGCGGCGGTCAGCGTTTATTATCAATCCTCCGGAATGAGGGCCGACATGGGCTAGAAGGGGTACATTTAGCTGGGTTCGCATCTCATCCAGCGCCCCGACATGATCGGGGTGGGTATGGGTCAGTAAAATCGCTACCGGCTTGCTGCCGGCCAACATGGCCGATAGGGTGTCAGGGTCCGCACCAGGATCGATCAGAACGCTGTGGTCCGTTTGGGGGCAAACCAAAACGTAGGTGTTCATAGGCCAGGGGCCGACGGCTTTTGCCCATAACTTTAACCTGTTTTCACTCAGTTCCATCCTGATGCTCCTTGAGCGACTAGCGCCCGATTCCAACACTGCCCCCGAAGGCGGCCGATAATTCTTGGTAAATCGCGGCTATGCTGGCTTCGTCACCCACGAAGAAATTACCATTAGCGCCCAAGGCCAACTGCGTTAGAACATCACGATCGGCATCATCGCCATAGGCTATAGTAAAAACGGATGTGTCGTTACCGGCGGCCAGATCCATCAGGGCTTGATCGAAAGCATAACGGTAGCTATAAGTGTCTTGCCCATCAGTCAATACAACCAGGGCATTGGTCGTGTCAGGAGATTTCGTTTCGTCTATGATCAGAGCCCCTACTCCTACAGCATCATAGAGGGCGGTGTCGCCTGCAGCGTTCAAATTGTCAATCGCAGCGATAATCTGATCGCGAGCAGGACCAACCTGTTGGTGCTCAACGATGACCGGCAGGCTATCTGAGAAGGCAATAATGGTCAGGTAGTCGTCGTCACCCATTTGCTCCACGAATTGGATAGCTGCCTGGCGCATATTCTCGATTTTATTGCCGCTCATGCTGCCGGATACGTCAAGAAGCATAACCAGGTTGACATCTTTGCGGGCGGATTGCCATAGTTCCTGGGCAGAGTATACTGTTTCCACTGATGGAGGGGAGAAAAGGCGTTTTGGCTCGCTCAGATCAACACCGAAATCAGCTGTCAAAGGTGGGCCAAGCACAACGTTACTATTAACTGGTCGCAGACCAGAGGAAACGGCCAGTTGCTGCGCTTCTTCGCCAATCAAGTAATCACGGAATATCTGGGTCGCTTCTCTGGTCTCGTAAGGGGAATCACTATTTAAACAAGCCGGATGTGTGGCCACAAAGCTACCTTCCAGCGGATAAATGGGCACAAGTTCACCAATACCGCTATTAACGACATCACTTTCATACATGACAGCGGCCCCTAAAAATTGATTGCCCCGCTGGGCCATAGCCTGGCTAAGATCTGCCGTACTGGCACTGAACCAGGATACGGCCGCTTCAAAAGCGCTTACGGACGCCTGCACAATGGGCTGTTCGATATCTTCAATAGTAACGCTATCGGTTTTAGATTGTGCTGCTTGAACCAGGGCAAGCAGGGTGCTGGCGCCGCTTCCGGACAATCCCGGATGAGTATGCCCAAGGCGCAAAGAATCTCCGAATTCACCACCACTATAGTAGGCCCACGCCGATGGATCGGCCGCCAGGCTGCCGATATCCAGCCAACCGAGGGGCAGGCCAGGCCAACCCAATGACTCGGCTGCCGAGCGCCACATGGCAATAACCAGGGGGCTCGTGGCCACGCTTTCACAATCAGAAGCAAAATTTCCATTTCCCTGGTCGCGTAAAATATTGACCCACACTTCTTCTTCAGGAATCCAAAGGCTTGGATTAATCTCCCCGTCGGCGATTTCGGCCACCGCCTGGCCGGAATCGATGAAAGTCGGGACCACGTAGACGTTGCTGCCCTCGGCCGTCTTTAGCTCAGCGCCGTTGAACTGGTCGACGGTCGGGCTGAGCCATGCTTCGAGGCTGCTATTAGCCACAGCCTCCACAACAGCTGCATTACGGGGCGGGCCATCATTGCTGCCCAAGCTACAGGCCACGATCGCCAGGCCGGCAGCGAGAACCAGCGTAAAGAAGCCGCGAAAAGCTCTCTTGTCCATGTCAGATCCTCATTTCACATTTTAGAAGCTAACGAGTCGCGAACTACCAGGCATAGGTAGACTCCGGTAGTGAGAGTGTTCATTAGCAGTATCCCTGTTTTTGGCTAGCGTCCGGCGGTGATTAAAGTCAGCTCGACAAATCGATCCTGTATCTGGATCTGTGCATCATCAGTATTTCGATGATCTTCCGGTGGTAGCGTTGCTTCCAGAATGAACCGAGCCGGATCGATATTCTGAGATACCAGATAGTCGACGACCGACTGCGCCCGCCCAACCGCCACTTCAAGAATATCGTCTTCGGTGTAAGGAGGATCGTTGACCGGCCAGGCTGAGGATCCTTCTACCCTGAGGAAGAGCCCCACGCTTTGGGAGAGGGTGGGTATAACGCAGCGGTCCAGGATTCGACGTGATTC
The DNA here is from genome assembly GCA_035527655.1 of Patescibacteria group bacterium. Lineage (GTDB taxonomy): Bacteria > Chloroflexota > Anaerolineae > Promineifilales > Promineifilaceae > UBA11865. The sequence continues at coordinate 69,209 of DATLAB010000012.1, forward strand.
CAGAGTTAATTCAGTTGACTCCGGTAAAAAGGAGAAGGTCCGACAAGGTAACACGACCAGGGTAGCGGCGGCATCGGTACTGACCCCACTCAAATCGAGCTGGGAGGAGATCGAAAAAGTGTCATTCACTGGCTTGCCGTTGGGCTGTAGACTTGCTTGCTCGGCCGCGCGACTTACGAAGCCCGGATTGACCAGATCCTCAACGTTATCATCTACGGCATCGATGTCTGAGGCTTCCCAAACCCTGCGGGCTGTTTCCAGACGATTGACGATTGGGCGCGTATCGCGCATGACGAAGGCATTGTCACCCAAATCAGCCTGCGCAACCGTTTGTAGCCAGATATCGAGGTCTTCGGCGGCCGTTTCCGGGTAGACAAAGCTCCAATCATTGTGTCCCCAGGCAGCAATCGCTTGTGAAGCGCTATCAAAATCCTCGACCTGGTCCTTCAAAGTGTCAAACCAGGCATTATGAAAGTCCTGAACCAGGTCTGCGTTACGATCTATAGATTGCCGGGACGTAACAATCACATCCATGACGATGCGGAGCTGGTTGGAACTTAGAAGCGGGACGCCACCACTTATTTCGGCATCATAGATATCTGGTTCCCAACCGGAGACTACATCAGCCTGGCCTTCATTAAAAGCCGCCACAGCGTCGGCCACGCTATCTTGCGGAACCAAGGTGACGTCAGATCGCGGGCTGAGCTGGGCGATTGAAAGAGCATAATAGACAAAGTATTCTCCCACGCTATCTCTCGAAAAAGCGATACGTTGGTCATTTAGATCGTTGATGGTCTCTATGTCTCGAGCCCACATTTGGTCGGCGCCGGCGCTCTCATCGACTATGGCCGTTATGACCCCAGGGCTGGTCAAGGCGACTGAATCCAGCGTAGTTAGCAGACAGTTCCATAACCCGGCTTCCAGCAGCGCTGTGCGCTGTTCTTCAGAAACATCATAATTTGGATCATCGTCCAGGAAAAAGGGCACGATTCCGAGGTGGAAGCCATTTTCGATGTCTTTACCGGACATTTGCATCTGCTGCAAGGTAAAGTAACTGCCAAAGGCATCTGCGCCGCAAATATAGGTTGGCAATCCGTCAGCAGGATCATAATTCGGGCCAAATATCGGGTCAGGCGAGTCAAGGTCGACTGCGGGAGTCGGGCGTTCCCCAACGTCTGGCGTATCGAGAGCCGCAACAGCGGCAATTGTTGGGGTCGGATCCGTGCTTTCCAACTGGTCTCCGATGAAGGTAGTGGCGAAAACGCCACAGACAACAACTAGTGCCAGGCTTATGATCGCGATAAAGATAATACGGGTTCTATCCATGTTCTGCATGGGCGAATCCTCCAAGTAGGGTTTGTTGCCCTTAAACTAAATAATATATATTATGGTAATAATTGGTGCTTGAGACGCTCGTTTGGGCTGAAAAACGGTCGCTTGATATTTGTTTCATTGCCCCCATATATGGGAGTTAAACCCGATTTAACCTAAGAATTGCTATATGTGCCGCCATTATCATTACGTTGTGGCGTAGCCCAAGTTGCGAAGAACATCGACTGTCGATTGACCTTTTAAGATTTCGAATTGGTACTGACCATTCTCGTTATGGTCGATAATCAACTCATATGCTTCCGGCAATACGCAGTGTTTGCTACCTTTTACGCCGCCCAGCATTTCTTGATAGGCGCCAATACTAAAGAAGCCAATATATAAATCCTCAGTGACTGAAGGCAGGTAAAGTGGCGCCTGGCTATGTTTTGGTGGATAGATATCATCACTGTCACAGGTGATGCCACCCAATTGGACTCTTTGGAAAGGCTTATCCAAATGGTTAAGCGGCAGAACAATGAAGTGTTCGCCTAGCGCCCAACTATCAGGAAATGAACTCATGATCGAGCCATCGATCAAATACCAGGGTAGGTTAGAGCTGTTTTCCTTTTGTCCGATAACCTTAAACAGGTGGGCGCCATGTTCGGAAGATGTAAAACGGCCGAATTCACCCATTACATCTGGAACCGGCACATCGTACCGGGCACAAACCGCCTTCAGTTCGGTGAGCAGAAGCCGAATGAACCGGCGATAGTCAAAGTCAAAGTCCAGTGTCATGGCTACTGGCACACCGCCGCCAAAGTCAAAAACCTCCAGAGTATGAAATCGCTGCCGTAATCTAGCATAGGTTTCCATAGGGGGTTTCAACCAAGATACAAAATCATCCTCGCTTAACAACTGACTCCCAACCATAGCGTGGTAAAGTTTTAAAGTAAGATTTGGCGCAGCGGCAATCGCGTCAGCCGCTTTCCAGATGTCATCCGCATCCATACCAAAGCGAGAATTGGATTGGTTCATCTCGGCTTCGTCCCGGTGGGGGCCATAGGATTTTTGGCGAATGCCAACATCGAAGTGGTGGCTGGAGGCGCGTAAAGGTGCCAGTTCGGTGAGATCTTCGATAACCGGTATAACGTTATCGTGCTGTTCTTTTAGTCGAATGAGATTGGCGGCGTAATCGGTACCAGCCGGCTTAAAGCCGTTACAAATGATTAGCCGGTCGGGTGTAAGGAGGCCACGGGTGATCATGATGCGGGCTATGTCTACATCCACGGTTGATGACATCTCGTGGTGAGCCCCGGCATCAAGGGTTGTGCGAACAATCTCTTCGGCGGCATTGGCTTTCGAGGCATAGGTATAGAAAAAACGCCCGTCGTAATCTAGCTCAGTTATGACTTCAGAAAATAGTCCCTGCATCCAGTGGATCTGGTGGCGAATAATGGGGAGATAAATAATTTCCAACGGGCTAGGCAGGCTACGTCCAAGCCCTTGATCGTTCCCACTATCGATAAAAAGCTGGTGTAAATCGAGATCCTCCAGAAAAAGTCGACCATCCCTAGCGAGCAGATATCTATTGAAAGAATGATTCGGAACGGGTTGTTCCTGCTCCCAGCCGATAATAGGTCTTGACATTAGTTGCAATTCTCCAAATCGTGAAACAATATCTGGGTGATTCTCACCATCGTACTCTTCATTCGAATACCTGCTCCTTATCATTATAGTCGAAAGAATCATACTGGAGTAATCAGCAAAAAAATAATTCAGGTCCTGGGCAATACAGGCAGTGAAGATTGTTGCTGCACATCGGTTGACGATTCATCCAATTGAAATCCTAGATTACCAGTTTTGAGCACATAGTTTTCAATAGGACTGCCGCTGAGTTGATACGTGAAAGGACTCTGGTCATTTATGAAGAATTGGCGCATCTTGGAATGTAATCGTTTATGGGTGATATATGTCATAGGTGATCGTATGACATATGGCACTGGGAGCTTTGTCCAAAGTCGGTTATCCTTGGGGCATACTGATGGTTTAGAGGAAAGTGGAACTGACGAAATGGCACATGTAGCATGGGTAACCACGGGCACCCGCTGGTGTGAACTGATGAAAGCGGAAGCTCACCTGATGGAGCACCGCGTATTTCCGGCTGAAATCATGCCGGATTTCCCTAACTATCGGATTAACGCTCGCAAATGTTCGCTCGGAGTGGCCTGCAATTTAGCTGGCTTTCCCTGCAAGTGGGCCTTCAAGGAACAAGGCGACGATCCTTTCAAACCAACAGTGTGATTCCTCCTGTTCTGTGCAAGGGTTTGGATAGACCGGACTTGCCCCCTAAGTCCGGTCTATCTCCTTTTTAGAGCCCTACGGCTAAAGCCTCTCTTTATTCAAACCGGGCGAAATATTACCCAGTTGATATACTACCCGTTAGCTGTTTTCATATTGATAGGTAATCGATGCGTATTTTTGTCGTACTCAATCCCGTTGCCGGCCGGACCCAGCCTGGCGCTATCAGGGACGCTCTTGAGCGCAATTTCAGCGCGGATTCAAACCAGCTTGTCATCTATGAAACGACTGGAGATGAGGATATTGTCGTATTAGTGGGCGAGGCAATTAAGGATGGCGCCGAACAGGTTTTTGCGGCCGGTGGTGATGGTACTGTCTCAGCTGTGGTTGATGGCCTGGTGAACAGCGATATTCCCCTGGGCATCATCCCTGCGGGTACGTCTAATGTGGTGGCTCAGGAGCTGGGTATCCCGCTCCAAGTAGATCGCGCATGCAAAATGTTGGCCGGGAAAACAGAGCGCAGATCGATTGATGCAATACGATATGGTGAGCATTATTATGTGCTCTCAGTAGGCACGGGGTTAGGCGCTCAGGCAATGCGCGATACCACCCGGGCCAATAAACGTCGTTTTGGGCCGTTGGCCTACATTTGGGCCATAATCAAACTAATCATCGGTATCCAGCCGCGAACCTTTACCGTCATTGCCGATGGGGAAGAGCGCGAGTATCATGCGGCTGATATCATGTTGGCGAATGTAGCTACGTTGACAAGGCCATTTCGATGGGGGGCGCATATTAAACCAGACGACGGCCGTATTGATATTTGCATCATGCGGGCTCAATCCATTTTTGACATTTTTGGTGTTGCCTGGGACATCGTGGTACCAGGAAGAACACGCCGGCATCGAAATCTGACCTATTCGCCGGCGTACCACTCGGTAAATGTACTGGCCGACAAAGCGATGCCGGTGCAGGGCGATGGTGAACTCTTAGGGGAGACGCCGATTGAGGCGACGATAGTGGCCAACGCGATTAAGGTGATGGTTCCCGCAGAACAAACGCGCCAATTTCCCCTAAAATTACCCTTTGCCCAGAATTGATCACCAGCAGCGAACGCTCTGTTTGCCGGAATCCTATCATATTTCCAGGCAGCCGCTTTAATTTGTCGAAATATTGTAACGTTTGGCCCGAGTGACTGGAATATCACAATGACCCCGAATACCGCAGCTATCGCAAATGCTGCAATCTGCTCCCACCTCTAAAACGCGCCCCTTACGGACCAGCGTCTCCAGCATGCCCGCAACAGCGCTTGGTTGCACGCCTAAGATGCGGCCGAGTTCCTGCAGATTATATTCCGCTTGATTCTGTTCCAGTAAGCGAAGCAGTTCGGTTAGCATTTAACCTATACCCAGTAGCCGGCCGCCCTGGAAAACCAACACGGCGAAGAGCCAGGCAACCACTGTTTGATATACGGCGGCAGAAGCAGCCCAGCGACCCCCGAATTCCTGCTTGATGGCTCCAATAGTGGCCATGCATGGTACATATAAGAGTACAAAAACAAGGAAAGCGACGGCACTCAGTGGCGTGAAATTGTTGCGTATAGCCAGGCTAAGCGCAGTCTCTTCAGTGTTGCCCGGTTTGATCAGGTTAACGCCCGGAATCAGGCTTATCAAAGTGCGAAACGAGTCGGCCGTAGCTTGAGCGAATCCAATCACAACGCCAATAAGCTCCTGGCCAATACTTCCGGTAGAAGCACGGGCATTTGTGGCTAGATCCTCACCTGTGTAGACCTGGGATAAGGTGCTGACGACCATCTCTTTGGCGATAAAGCCTGTTATCAGCGCGCCTGATGTCTCATAACTGCCGAAACCTGCTGGCTGCATTAGTGGAGCGATGGCGGCGCTGATTTGACCATAATAGGAATCTTCCTGGTTGGATACACCCCAGGGCATGTTGAGTAAAAACCATAAGAGAATTGATATGGCCAGGATAACCGTTCCCGCATTTCGGATAAACTGTCGTGTATGTTCCCAGGTGTGTATGGCCAGGGTATTTATTGTTGGCATTCTATATGGCGGCAATTCCATAACGAAGGCGCTATTCTCACCGGGTTTGAGGACGAAACGGGACAATATCAAACCGACCAGGATGGCTACGATCACGCCGAGGAGGTAGAGAAGCCAGATGACGGTCCCGGCTTTTGAACCAAAAAAGGCCATGGCGAAAACGAGATACACAGGCAACCTGGCTGCGCAGGACATAAAGGGAACGAGGAGCGCTGTTAGCAGGCGGTCACGCCGGTTGGCAATGGTACGGGTTGCATAGACGGCCGGAACGGCACAACCAAAGCCTAGCATAAGCGGGATGACGGATTTTCCGTGCAACCCAACTCGCTGCATAAAACGATCCATGACGAAAGCTGCTCGAGCCATGTAGCCCGAATCCTCGAGCAGGGCCAAGAACAAGAAGAGAACGATCAGACCTGGTACAAATGTTAGAACGCCGCCGACACCGGCTACAACCCCGTCGATAAGCAGGGATTGAATCCAGGCGGCCGCGCCCAGCCTGGTGAGGCTTGCGGTTATTCCAGCGGTCAGTGGTCCGTTGATTACCGTATCAATCCAATCCACATATGGCGCTGAAACGTCAATCACAAGACGGAATACGAGATACATTACGAACAAGAAAACGGGTAAGCCAAGCAGACGGTTGGCAACAATTGTATCAATGCGTTCGGTCAGCGTGGCTTGAGTTGAAGTGCGCCGGAGGCTGACTTGCCGGTTGATGCTGCTGATGGCGCTATAACGGTGATCGGCGGTCAGGATATCCAGGTCATCTCCGAACTGGCTTTCTAATCTGGTCGCCTCGGCTACGGCCTCGACCGTTATTTTGTCACCGTTGGGTAGAGCGGCCACATTCTTAACAATATCATCTTCTCCTTCCAGGAGTTTTAAGACTAGCCAGCGTGAACAATAGCCATTTAATGGCAGATTGTTTTGAGTTGCCGCCAGGCTTAGTCCAGTGATAGCCCTTTCGATCTCGTCACCATAATCAATCGTGAAGGCGCCAGGCGTAGCGCATTGACAAGTCGTGTTTCCAACCTCGGCGGAATGCGTAGATCGGACCCTCTGCAGACCATGTTCGACAGCCGTGGCCAACAATTGATCGATTCCCACGCCCTTACTAGCCGCAGTTGGAACAATGGGGACGCCACCCAACAACTCGGATAAGCGACTCTGGTCGATATTTATTCCTAATGCTTTTGCTTGATCAGCCATATTTAAGGCGATCACGACGGCAACGCCCAACTCCAGTATTTGCACCGCCAGGTACAAATTGCGCTCAAGATTCGTCGCGTCTACGACACAAATTACCACATCCGGATGGGCCGAGATGATGAAATCGCGGGCTACGACCTCGTCCGGCGAGAATGCAGCCAGGCTGTAAGTTCCAGGTAGATCAACAAGTTTAATAGTTGTGTCCTGGTATGAAAAAGCGCCGCTTTTCAATTCGACAGTTTTTCCCGGCCAATTTCCCGTATGTTGGTGCATCCCGGTTAGGGCATTAAAGATTGTGCTTTTTCCGGCATTTGGATTACCGGCTAGAGCGATAGTCAGGTTACTCATCTTCGCTGCCATGACAAAGTGTAACTTCGATGCGAGCGGCGTCCGTTTGTCGCAAGGACACACGATATCCTTTTACTTGATACTCGACAGGATCGCCCAGTGGCGCCAGGCGCTTTACCTGGACAACTTCACCCTTTACAAATCCCATTTCCATATAACGACGGCGGATTTGACCGGGTCCAGATATAAGCATGATGGTGCCTTTCTGCCCTGGAGTCAACGAACTCAAGAGAACGTTGTTTGCCATTCTATTTACTCACCTCTAGCTCTACCCACACTAAACCAGCAAGCGCCTGGCCAAGGTCTACCTCTTCCCCCTCATTTGCCGGACCAACCTTTATTGTTAGCGGACCCTCCATCGGTGCAATGCCACTCAAGATAATGCGTTGTCCAGGGTGAATACCGCGTTTTCCCAAGTAGGCTAAAACTTCGCTGGTTTCTGGGGAAATAGCCCTGACATAGCCGGGCTGGCCAATATCCAGGTCAAGTAACGGCTTGAATTGATGTTCATCAACCCAGCCATCTTCACCAGGGATAGGGTTTCCGTGGGGACATTGTTGCGGATGTCTAAGGAAGGAGGCCAGTGCTTCAGTAACCTCTGAATCGGTAGCATGCTCCAGATTGCAGGATAAATCATAGGCCTGGGCCCAGTCTAACTTTAACTCGTCAACTAAAAAACATTCCCAAAGTCGCTGACGGCGAATGACGCTATTCGCCAAGAGTCGCCCGCGATCAGTAAGAACAACACCTTTATAAGGCAAATGATTAATTAGATGCTGTTCCCCCAAACGCTTCATCATTTCGCTGGCTGAGACTGGAGACACACCGAGACGTTCGGCAACGCGGCCGATCGGTACCGGGTCATGAACACCGCCATATTCGGCGATGCTCTTAAGATACATTTCTACGCTTTCACTGGTGTTGCCCATGGCAGTTAGTTCAACAATTTCCACATTGGAAGGGTCATAGTTCCGAAATTAAGGTGATCCAAATCAAATAATGTAAGGTTAGCCTTATATTACAGCGGTGAGTTACCGTGATGTAGTGACAACCGTCATGGTTTTTGGGTGGTAAATGTCATATTGATGAAGGGAGTTGATTGACGCCGTTGCGATCGAATGTGGAAAGGTTATAGGCGATGATGTTTCAGGGAGGTGGGAATAATCAGGATGCTGATTTCCGGGTTTGGCAAGTAGCTAGATCATAGAGTGTTAGCCGAATTCCGGTAAACCGCCATTGGTCCAGGCGGCGACAGCTTTCATCCATCCATACTTCAATAGACCCGCCGGCTCCTCCGTGAAGAGTTGCCTCATTGCGATCTTGAGGGAAACCATGAGGATTTGCATTCTCAAAGGCCATAATGAGCCAGGCGCGGTTAGAGTTTTCAGCTAATGAGGCGACCCAATCATCAATATCTTCTTCGAAAAAGCGCTTCCTATCCTCAGTTTCGGATAAATAGGGCACGAAAGCATATTCGTCAGTTTTATGTCCGTAGTGATAGGCCACAATGGTCTGGCTTGGCTTGACCAGGTAGATATCATCCTGCTGCCAATTTTCGGCCATATATTCCATCGCTTGCCGCCAGTTATCGCGAGCGTATAGAGGGTCGAAATAGAGATTTCGCAAAGAAGTTGCCGTGATTATTGTGATGAGCACTATACCGGCCGGTAATACCCATCGCCATCGAGGTATTTTGGAGATTGTAGCCAATCCCCAAGCGCCCAATAGAATTAATGCCGGCAGACAAGTAATCAGGTAACGGTCCATGTATAAAGAGCGTTTCTCAGGAATTGGTAGATCCAGCGATATGAGATATACCAGGGCAATCGGCAGGAACAACCAGAGCAACAATAGCCTGTAAGTCATCATTTGACGGCGTTCAGGTGTAATGCCTATACCAGGGGAGGTAGAGCGAAAGTAAGTGAAAAAACCATAAACCAGGGCGATTAAGTAGATCATCAGGACAATATAGACAAGCGGATTGGCTGGATTGATCGTGGGACCAATGCCAAGCGAGAGTAAGGTAAAGAATGGTTGTGACCAACGAGCGGCCGGTATCCAGCCGATGGGAGCGTTCCTAAAGCCACCGTTTAACAATATCGCGGCAATCCAAAGGCCATAAAGGAGTCCAACAGCACCGCCAAATAGTAACCACTGGCGCAATAAACGTTTGTCTATTCGGTAGTGTAACGAGAAAAATACGTAGTGGGCAATGAGGATAAAGACGGTCAGATAGTGACTGTACAAAGAGATAAACATGGCCACAGCATAGCCAATCCAATGGTTCCGTCCACCTCCGTTCAGGATTCTTAGGATGAACCAGTTTGCCGCCAGGATGCTGAAGGCCACTAACGAGTACATACGGGCTTCTTGCGAATACCAGATGTTGAAGGGCGAAATAGCCAATAAGAGGGCAGCCCCGATTCCAACGGGCCAGCCACCAATAAATCTACCGGTTCGCGCGATAAGGGCGACCGTTAATACGCCCATGATCACTGAAAAATACCGAAGAATGAACTCGCTTTCACCCAGGCTTGCCCAGCCTTGCATGAGGGTGAAGTACAAGGGCATATGGGTGGTATTATTAATGAGGTTTTTCAACATCTCCGACATAGAAATCGCGGATCTGCCAACTGTGGAAAGCTCATCCCACCAGTAACTTTGGTTTGCCAGCCGGAAGATTCGCAACCCAAAGGCCAGGCAAATGATTAATATAATGCTTCCCTGTGAGCGCCAGCGACGGCTCAGGTTGTTGGTTCGTGTGGAGTCCATTCTTGATGAAAGTTGTGGTTTAGACGGCTGATAAGGAAAACAATAACCGGTAATACTTACTGCCATAAACAGCGATTTATCACAGAGGCCTGCTCCTGTTTCAGGATGAAACAGGATTCGTTAACATATCCGAGGCAACATTTCTCCAGATAGTGTATCAACAATCCGTGTTGTGCCAATGGTCGTCTTGAGCAGAACCCGACCGACCGGCCTGTCAGTAACCTGGCCGATAATTTCCGACTCTTCACCATATCGATTTTGGC
>DATLAB010000013.1:0-34033 GCA_035527655.1 Patescibacteria group bacterium
GAAGAAGTGGACTGGTGCTATCGGATAAAAGCCAGCGGCGGGAAGATATTCATGCACCCGGGGGCCAGGATAATCCACCATGGGAGCCAAACAATGGACCAGGTAGTCCCTCAGAAATATGCCCTATTGCTAGCCCACAAACATCTGTTTTTTAAGAAGCATTACGGTGCCAGATCGGCCGCCACCTACAAGGGAATACTTCTGATCGTGACTGTTATCAAATTCCTTTGGTGGTCTCTTTTTGAAATCTTGAAGCCTCCTAAGAGATCGCACCAATCTCGGGCTATTTTACATAAGGGTTTAATCTCGCGAATACGCCAGTTTGGCTGATCATCCATTCGAATGAAGACACAACTGCAGAAAGCCATTCCACAAACTAGAATGATGCTTTTCGTTATCTTGATGGTGTCTATTCTAATAAGGATCCTGGCCGCCATCTACCTGGGTGATTCTACGCCTGCAGGCAAAGACGAAACATCCTACTCGCTGCTTGCCGGCCGGTTGACCGACGGTTTTGGCTATAGTTTTGCTCAGACATGGTACCCTTTCGCTCCGGCCGGGGAGCCCACAGCGCACTGGTCATTTCTGTACACAGCCTTCGTTGCCGCCATCTATGCGGTCTTTGGCTTTCACCCCCTGGCGGTTCGCTTGATCAGTGCGTTAGCGGGTGGAGTCTTGTTACCCTGGATGGTCTATCGTCTGACTCGACGGCTAGCCCCGGAACGGCCGAATTTAGCCTTGATATCCGCCGCCTGCGCCGGAATTTACGCCTACTTTATCCTCTTCTCGGCCATGTTGATGACCGAGACTTTTTACATTGTGGCGATTCTTTTCTCCTTGGAACGAGCGCTGGCCCTGGAACAGCAGCTGCAGTCTGGCGAACGCCCTAGATGGGCATTGCTTATAGGATTTGGAATGAGCCTGGGTCTGGCTACATTGTTGCGACAATCCATTTTGCCCTGGTTGGTTATTCTATTTGCCTGGCTACTTTGGGCTGGCTGGCGTAGCAAAAATCTGCAACTAGCGATTCATTCATTGTTGGTCAGCGGTTTCGTTTTGTTAATGTTTATTTTGCCTTTCACGATACGCAATTACCGTGTCTATGGAGATTTTTTGCTATTGAACTCGAATGCGGGTTACGCCATGTACTCGGCCCAACATCCCTTGCATGGGACAAACTTTCAGGCTTACACCGCAGCACCCTTGCCGGTCGATGTTGATCCATTTCCTAAAAATGAAGCCCAGTGGGATAAAGTTCTGATGCAACGGGGCATTGAATTTATCATTCAAGATCCCGGGCGTTACCTGCTCCTATCGGTTAGCCGTGCAGCCGATTACTTTATGTTCTGGCCAAGTAACGAAACATCTCCGATCAACAATATCGGCCGGGTACTCTCCTTTGGCCTTTTTTTACCTGTGATGATCTATGGACTTCTCATTTCACGACATCAGTGGCGTCGATTCGAGCTTCTTTACATTTTCATACTTTTTTATTCGGTGCTACATCTGATGACCTGGTCCATGATCCGCTATAGGCTACCAGTTGATGCACTTCTTCTAATATTCGCCGCATTTGGTATCCTGGATCTCACCAATAAGATGCCTGCCTTAAGGAAATGGGCGCGGCCGGAGCTTTCCACCAAAAGCAAGCCATAATCGATCTATCTACAAGTCACTATTTTATCTAGGATCATAGTGGTATTGCCCTTCTGTTCTTTCTGGTCAATTTGTCGGGTCATTAAACGGCCGCTAATCTTCACTATGCTCTTGCCGGGAACGCCTCTTCTAGATCTCTGTATTCGCTGGTACAGTGCCTATTCAAGATGGTTATCATGGCCACCGGTGTGCGCACTAACGGCGACCGGGACTTCTTCGGTGTTAACATTGGCGCCAGCGAGGATGAAGCTTTCTGGCTACAGTTCTTGCGGTGGATCTACTCTACGAAAGCGCTGGAGCAACTCTTCGTTGAGTTGCTTGCTCCCGAGCCACCGGCCAACGCTAAAGTCTTGTCAATGCCGGTGCCACCGATTCACCGGTTAATTCTGCTGTTAACGAGGAAACACACGTTTCGATATTACACACAAGACAAGATACCAACCGTATTTCGCGATTGCACGGTCACGCGAATAGATTATTGATTGGAACTTTAACCAATGCGCTTAGTTTATTGTTTGTTGTCTCCAACATTTGGTATGCACCAATACACCGCCGATCTTGCGAATCGAATGATCGAACGGCATGAGGTCCACCTGGTGACAGTTCCCGGTTATCCGGCCGATCGATATGCGCCGGCTGTGCATGTTCATACGCCGTCCAGGTTGACCAATACTGGTCTATCGGTGGAGAGCCTGAGGTTTAGGCGTCTCAGCCGATTCAAGGCAGAAATACTACTTGTTAAACCGGACATGGTGCACTTTACCGGACCCCATTTATGGAATCCATACCTGTTATATTGGTTAAAACGGCGGGGAATTCAAACAATCCATTCGCTGCATGACCTACATCCTCATTCAGGAACTCCCCTAAAACCATTCCTTAGATTTTGGAACCGGGTTGTTGTACGTTTGTCTGGCCGAATCCTCGTCCATGGTCGATGTTACCAACAGGAATTGCTTCAATCTGGTTTATCAATATATCGTGTAGTCTACTTTCCGTTATTACATTTATTCTTAAGTTTTCGACGTACCCAGACTCTAATCGAGAAACTGGAACCTGTGAGTTATGATCCAGTGATCCTGTTCTTTGGCCGTCTTGAACAATACAAAGGCATTATCACCCTCATTGAGGCTTATCGGCGCTACCGGACGAGTGAATCGTTGCCAACCAACACCCAACAAAAGTTGCTCTTCGCCGGACCTGGTAATATTCCTGAGGAATGGCGCACCTATCAACCCGAGGGGATCGAGTGGCGAAACAGATTGATAGATGACGATGAAGCGGAAGCACTGTTCAGGAGCTGTTGTGTTTTGGTATTGCCGTACGACGATGCCACCCAATCCGCGTTAATTGGCGCGGCCTATTTTTTCCATAAACCGGTCATAGTTACCAGGAGTGGTGCACTACCAGAATACGTGATTGAGGGACAGACGGGCTATGTGGTTCCTACCTTGGATGTCGAAGTGTTGGCAAACATGCTACAATCACGGTTAGCGGATAAAGATGTGCTTAAGGCCATGGGAGATTCAGGCAGAAAGTGGTATGACGAACAGAGGAGATTGGAAACGCACGCGCTGCATAATTTGTATGAAACAGACTAGGCAGTCGCTTAATCTGCTAAAGTATTCGGGGAGCAATTGTCTTGACTTCAGCTGACAATGCAGAAGCGCCATCATTCGATCAGCCAAGTACGACAAAGCGAAAACGTGTTCGCCTACCCTCCATGGGCTTGCGGATGTCGGAACGCAAACTATTACTTATGGTTTTTGACGTATTATTCCTCTGTTTCTCTTTGATACTAGCTGTCAGTCTACGTACGGATTTACTACCAAGTTTGGAAGCGGTTCTTCTAAGCTCCAAGTGGTACGTCACCCTGTTGATAGTATGGGCCGTGATGGCCAACGTGTTTGATGTATATAACCTGGCCAGGTCTGCTGACCCAGGTCACAGTTTTTGGGCAACAGCAGGCGCGGCCGGATTGACGGGCTTCATATATCTGGGCATTCCTTGGCTGACACCACCGTTAGCAAATCGAAGCTATGGGGTTCTGTTTATATTTTTTGCGGTTGTCAGCGTTTCGCTGTGGCGCATCTTGTACGCTAGTCTTTTTGTCCAACCGGTCTTCCAACACCGGGCCTTGGTTGTAGGCGCGGGCGCCAGTGGTCAAGCTTTGGTCAGTGCGTTACAGAAGAATGGTTCCGCAGGAAAGGCCAACCCTTTTCAGGGTACAGGAAATATTATAGTCGGATTCACTGATGATGACCCAATCCGGGTAGGCGAATTGGTTTTGGGTATTCCCATACTCGGCGATAGCAAAAATCTAGTATATCTTGTGGAATCGTTAGAGGTAGACGAGCTGGTAATCGCAATTACCGAATCAACCAGCATTAGCCCAGACTTATATGAGGCGATACTTGATTGCCGTGAAAAAGGCCTGCCCATCGTTACTATGCCTACTATCTACGAACGTCTAACCGGCCGGGTCGCTATCGAACACGCAGGTCTAAATATCGAATTGGCAACCGGGCAATCCGATGGCGCATTCCTGCGCATGTTTAATATCGTGAAACGGGTTATCGATATATTTGGTGCGTTAGCTGGCATTATGCTACTGTGCCTGATCGCACCCGTCGTTGTTCTGGGAAATTTAATAGCGTCTCCAGGTCCCCTATTTTTTCGACAGGATAGACTAGGGCGCGGCGGTCGCGTTATTTCTGTCATTAAATTTCGATCCATGCTTCCTGGGGCTGAGGAACAGAGTGGTGCCGTTTGGGCAGCAGAGAACGATCCTCGAGTTACATCATTCGGCCGATGGTTACGAAACACCCATATGGACGAAATACCTCAGTGCATCAATATACTGCGTGGCGAGATGAGCATGGTCGGTCCCCGTCCGGAACGACCTGAGTTCGTAGAACAGTTATCAAAAAGCATCCCGTTTTATCGTGCCCGGCATTCGGTCCGGCCTGGAATTACAGGATGGGCTCAGATCCACCAGGATTATGGCGATTCATTCTCCCTGGCCGTCGAAAAATTGGAGTACGACTTATACTATATCAAGCGAGCAGGTTTCAGGCTTGATACGGTCATCATGCTTCGCACAATTACCAAAGTACTCGGACTAAAAGGCCGCTGATCGGTCTTCAGCCAACATCCCTACAGCCTTGAAAATTCTTTTTCTCACACAAGTACTCCCTTATCCTCTTTTTGGTGGGGCCAAGGTGCGTGCATATTATGTGCTTCGTTACCTAGCCCGAGAACATGATATCACGCTCGTATCATTTATAAGGAGCGACGACCAACCAGAAGATTTGGAACATCTTCGGGAATACTGTGAGCAGGTTCACACAATACCAATTGGGCGCAACCGCCTGAAGGATATATTGGCCCTGATAGAAAGTTTTATTACCGGCCAGCCGGCGGTAGTCATTCGAGATCGTATTTCTGGGATGCGTCGTCTGCTTAAGGACCTTGTTTTGAATGAACAGTATGATGTCATACATGCAGATCAGACGTCGATGGCGGAATATGCCTTGTTTGCTCAATCTCAAGCAGACAAGATCCAACTACCAAAGATCCTCCTTGATGAACACAATGCTTTGCATCATGTGGTCCAAAGGCAAGCCGAATACGAAGCTGGATATTCCCGCTGGCTGTACAATCGAGAAGCTGGACTCCTGGCAAAGTATGAACGAAAGTTGCTCCGGTATTTCGATCACATTTTAACGGTTACTGAAGAAGACAGAGAGACCCTTCTTAAATTGTTCACGGACGATGAAGGATCTCGAATCGCCCAGAGGATGTCAGTTGTCCCGATCTGTATCGATACCGAAGCTGCTGCCGTGGTAAATCAAGCAGGTGAGAGACCGCAGGTTGTCCATCTGGGAACGATGTTTTGGCCTCCGAACATCGAAGCCGTTCAGTGGTTTACTAAGGAGGTGTTACCGCTGGTAATCGGGCAAGTGCCTCATGTGCGATTTGTAATCGCTGGTAAGGACCCTCCGGCTTCAGTTAGAAACCTGGCCGGTAACAAGTCAGAGTACGGTGACTGGGTTGATGTGTTGGGCTTTGTCAGAGAGCCGGACAAACTGATAGCAGCCAGCCAGGTATTTGTTGTGCCTGTCCAGGCTGGCGGTGGTATGCGGGTAAAGATTCTGGATGCGTGGTCTTGGGGCATACCGGTTATTTCAACGACAATCGGTGCAGAAGGCATCAGAATTGTTCCGGGTAAAAATATATTAATTGCTGATGATCCGAACGAATTTGCCGCATTGGTCGTTAGAGCTCTTCTCGATAAAGAGCTAGCAGCCAGATTAGTATCCGAAGGACGTGGGTGGGTTAGCCAACATTATAACTGGCAATCGACCTATAAGGCAGTCGATGAAGTCTATCGCCAGTTGGTAAACCGCCAGGTAAATTCAAGAAATGGCGGTCCTGACCTTTAGCAATCGATCAACAATAACAAGCACCAATAGATCCGTGCGATCAATCAATGGTGGGGATACTTTCCTAAAGTACAGTTTCAAAAGAAATTGATCGACAAACCTGGTAACTCGCGCAGCCGGGTTCATCAACTGTCTTGCAGGTAAAGATTAAATAGAGAAGAATCTAGGTTATTGGTGTTGATGACCTGTCATCAGGAAAGATAGGTAATCTAAATTCGTCGGTTGGATTGTCTAAAATAGATATTAGAAGCCTCGGACTAATGAAGGCTTTTGACAGAGAACGATCTGTCTTTATGAATCATTTTATTGCTCATGTCTACGTTCGTCGCTCAACAGAAGCTTCTCTATTTGATGCGATGTGAAAACAAAAAGAACCGTGAATGGTTATCAGATCAGCACTGGAACCGGCGCCACCATAAACGAACTATTCGATCAGATCCGAGGAGTTTCGCTATATCAAGGTGGTGCTAAGTACAAGGCGGATAAGCAAAGTGAGGTGTTGGGTTCATCGCTGGAGGAGGTCGAAGGCAATTAAAGAGGTTTGCTGGCAGCCAATTAACTCCCTGGAAAACGGGTTAATTGAGAGAGTGGCCATTTTAAACAAACAGGGTGTACAAGACACGTAATTTATGCGCACGGTCTGAAGGAGGTTGGCTGCCATCACTCTGTGAAGTATACTTAATTTTTACTTTAGCCTTACAATCTGACCCTAAGCAATCATGGAACTGAAAGAATTCATTGTCCCTTTAAGAAAATGGTGGTGGTTAATTGTCCTGGCCACATTAATTGCTGGCACGGTTAGCTATTTGTCAGCCCGCCAGCAACCAGACCAATACCAGGCTAGAACAACATTGATGATCGGCCGGGCGATAGATAATCCGAACCCTTCAGGAGCGGAATTTTGGCTTACGCAACAATTAGCTCAAACCTACGTCGAAATCGCATCAAGACAACCAGTCCGCAACGCAACAATGGTCGCACTCGGATTGGATTGGCTGCCTGAAATTGGGGTCCGGCCCCTCGCTGATACGCAGCTGATCGAAATCGCCGTAAGTGATACAAGCCCACAAAGAGCGCAAGCCGTCGCTAACGAGTTAACGCACCAGTTGATTCTGCAAAGTCCGACAAGCTCTGAAGAAATGGAAGAACAATCGCGCCAATTCTTCATAAGTGATCAGTTAGATAGGCTTGAGAGTAAAATCGAAGATACACAACAGGAGATCACCGAAAAACAAGAAGAGCAAGCCAGCGCAACCGGAGCGAGGCAATTTGCCGATCTCCAGAATCAAATTGAGGCATTGCAGGCGAAACTGGGAACACTGCAGTCAAATTACACGGATTTACTATCCAACTCGCGCCAGGGTGCTATTAACACCTTAAATATTATTGAACCGGCAACATTACCTACCGTACCTATTGGACCGGTAATAGCAACAACCGTGTTGGTTGCAGCAGCGATTGGGTTTACTCTTGCCACTGGGGCCTCATATTTACTTGAATACCTTGATGATTCTGTCACATCTCCAGACGAGGTATTAGAATTGACAGGATTACCAACATTGGCAGGTATCGCCCGAATTTCGGATGAAGGTGAAGATGGCCGACTTATTACTCTCACCAAGCCTCGGTCACCAACTAGTGAAGCGTATCGTGTCCTGAGAACCGGGATCCAGTTTTCAGCTGTTGACAATCCAGAAAGAGTCACCCTTATGGTCACTAGCGCCAATCCTTCCGAAGGTAAAAGCCTGACCGTCGCTAACTTAGGCATTGTTATGGCTCAGGCTGGCCATAATGTTTTGGTTATCGATGCTGACCTTCGCCGACCCGTTCAGCACAAGGTTTTCCGGTTACCCCAGCAAGGTGGGCTTACGAGTTTGTTGCTTGAAGTCGATCTCGCAACAGGCTCAAATAAGACGCTTGAAGCCATGAAGAAGGTTATTCAGCCAACATCGGTCGAAGGCTTGCATGTTCTTACGAGTGGACCAATTCCTCCGAACCCCTCAGAGTTGCTTGGTTCTGTGAAGATGGAACGTGCGTTAGCGACTATGGCTGAACAATATGATTATGTAATTCTTGACAGCCCACCAGTTTTGGCTGTAACCGACGCTTCAATCCTTAGCCAGCGTTCCGATGGTGTTTTGCTTGTTGCAGATGCGGGGAATTCTCGCCGGGGACCATTAAAACAGGCGGTGGAGCAGCTACTGGCTGGTAATGCGCATTTGATTGGTGTGGTACTCAATAAACTAAAACCGCGCAGCGATGGGTATTATACTTATTATTATTATCGGCATTCCTATTATCTTGATGAAAGTGAAATGGACGCCGGAGAACAATCTGCCAAGAATGGTAAGCGAAATGGTGGCGTGCGCCAGAAGGGGCGTGCTCCTAAGGAAACAGAGAACAGTTCTTGATAAGGCACTGTTCATCAATAAAGAGGTCGAGCGCCTGGCTGATGCTAATCAGACAGGCGTTTTTGTATTATTTCGTTTCTTAACTAACCATCGGGGCCGGCCTATGACCTCAAATATCAGACCCCGAAGTCCACTTGCATAGCGTTTCAGGTATAAAACAATAGTTGGTCGGGTAGACCCATTTCCGTAGCGCCATACCATGAAGTCCCTGTCCGGAAAGAGTTGACCTAGGATGAAGAAGATCTTAGATTTCAGACCTGGAAGCGTAATCAGAGTTCTACCCAGCTTCAGGAATTCACTCCGTTGCCCGAGAAAATAAAATCGTTCCCTTATTTCAATTCCAGTTTTTTCAAGGTGTTGCAGGATTTCCATAGGTACGGGAGCAAACCATTCATTGGCGGCAAGTGTCAAGTTCGTCGCTACGGCAAGTGTCATATCATTAGCGATGGCCGAATTCGCCAGGCGATCCCAATTAATCTCGTCTGAAAAGTGATTGGCCACAAAAGCAATGTCAACCAAAGATCGTTGGAGCCGATTTTGGTGATGGTAGGCGTTGTGAATACACAAGTGTAAGATTTGATCGTCGGGTGCCAATAGCAACAGGTCATATCCGGCTTCATGTTTGATCCGGCAACGTGCAATCAGCTTCTCGGTTTTCAATTTCCTGGCATAGTGAGGATTGTCAACAAGATTCCAGTGAAGTTCTACCTGCATTTTACTGGGGCCGGAGTTAACCAGAAGAACTTCATTCCAGAATAAACCCTGATAATTATGAAACGGTTCCGGATGTAACTGCTGGTAGCCAACAATCGTTAGCGCCGCGACTATTTGCTCAAGATGCTTAAACTGGATGAGGAGATCCAGATCGAACATAGGCCTGAAAGCATAATTGTCGTATACGGAATGGAGCAGAGCAATCCCTTTCAGTAGGACAACAGGTATTTTGAGTGGCATTAAAGCGTCCAGTATCTTGGTCAGCTCGTGGAGTGCAAGTAGGTTAAATGTGGCGGTGGCTTGGTAGTCTGTTGCTAAAAGACGTGTTGTTTCGATCGGGATAGCGAGGCTAGGAGTTTGTCTAACCCTATCGTAAAGAACGGGTGACAACCCCCAGGCATTCGAAAGTTTGGCCAGAGCGTACCAGTTCAACTCTTGACCGAGAAGAAACTCTTGCCATTTCGTTAACGCGAGCTGGCTGTAATGAGATGCAACTGCAATTTTTAGGACTTCGGAAACGTCGGGATCGGCCGACATAATAATAGGGTTCCTCCGGCAACAATCTTCGAAAACTCGAATCAACAAATAACTTTCACTGCAATCTGGATCGAATTCTTGTTAACAATCGTAGAGTTGTAGAGGACTGAAAGAACATGATTATTCGATAAAAACCGGAAGGTTGCCTAAGGCTGTGACATCGGCCCAGTTGCCATCGCCTTCGGTGAAAACAGCCGCCACCCGGCTAACCCTTCCTTGAGATTGCTCGACAACCATTTTCATCCCTGCCAGCGTGCTTCCGGTACTTACAACATCATCCACAATAATTACATTTCGATCCTGAATTAACAATTGATCTTTCTCATCCAGGTACAATGTCTGCACTTTTCCGGTCGTAATTGATCGAGTTTCTGCGCTTATGGCATTACCCATATAATTTTTATAAGACTTCCTAAGCACCACGTAAGGTAATCCCATTAGAGCACTCATTTCATAAATTAGGGGGATGCTCTTGGCTTCGGCTGTTACCAATACATCAGCAGCAACATCACGGAGGCGCTCCGCTAAAGCTGCTGCGGCCGCTTTGACAACGAACGTATCACCAAGCATATTAAAGATGGCTATTTGGACACCAGGTGAAACTTCAAATAATGGGAACTGACGGGTCAGGCCAGCGACCTCTACGGTATACGCCTTTCTTTTGGGCATGAGCTACCTTACTCCTCTATACTGACTTCGATAAGGGCCATTTGAATCAACAGACCTTATCCGCCAGAAATTTGGATCAAACGTTCGAGGGCGTCCGGATCAACGATGGTAAGTGTGCGACCTTCGACGATAATCCAATTGGCTCTGCGAAAGCGACCCATGGCTTTGTTAATGCTTACTCTAGTTGCACCAGTCATCTCGGCTAAATCCGTCTGGGTTAATGACAGTTCAATAATCGTCCCACCGTCAACCGGTTTTCCGTGCTGATCGGCCAATAGGAGTAAGGTTCTCGCCACCCTAGCTGGTAGATCTAGGAAAAATATATCACTGATCTGGTTATTTAGTTGACGTATGCGAATCGCCAGGATGTGTAATACATGCCTGGCGAATAGCGGATTGTTATCCAGAAAACTAAGAAAATCGTCGCGATGGAGCGTCAGAGTCTCGGTCGGCTCAATAGCCTCGGCCGTAGCCGAGCGCGGGGAGTCGTCTAGTAGGGCCAGTTCCCCAAAAAAATCACCCTTGCCTAGAATCGCGAGGACAGCTTCTTGTCCATCTGATGATCCGTGAGATATCTTGATCTTTCCATCGATTATTATGTAGAGTAATCCGGCCGGATCGCCCAGATGGAAAATGATTTGGCCTGGCCCAAAACGACGGATGATAAGCCGCCTGGCTAATTCAGCCACATCCTTCTGGCCAAGGCGACGGAAAAACGGCACATTTTTTAGCGCATCAGCAGGAGTATTTGAAACTCCGATCATCCGGCTCGCTCCTTTCGGGCAAACGAGACCCATAATGGTGATAGCATCTGGCTAGTTTGGTTCTCTATCTGCCGGTACAACTACTCTATTTCTATCCTCAACAACGAGTTGCTCATACGCTCGCTCTAGCCCTCTGGTAATCTCATTGGTCATCCAGTCAACTGGCAACGTGTCGGTTGGAAAAGTTGACATTAAATCATGAGCCTTATTGGTTAGATCCGCAAGTGATAATCCTTCCTCGGCGTGATTCAAAACAGTTCGCTCGATCGTTTGCAGGTATGTGATCATATCTCGATAGGCGTTGACATTACCGATATCGCCTCGTCCGGGTACCACAACCTTGTACGAATCCCTACTGGATTCAAGGTGGTTCAGGCTAACCATCCAATCATGCCACCTCATTTCTGCGAATATTGGCATTGTTCCCGAAACGACAGAATCGCCAACGAAGAGTATACCTTCCTCAGGGATCGTGATCCATGTATTGGCCGCTGTTGGTCCTGGCCAATGAGAAAGATTGATTGAGTAAGGCGGGAAGAGCAACGACAGCCCATTAGTGAAGCTAAGGGATGGTCGCTGGACAGGGCTTTGTGGCAGTTCACGGCTCCTCGTTGGACTTCGCCGGTAAAGGCTGTCAAGGAGATACTGCGGGTAGCGCTTTTCGTAGCTATTGAGTTGCTCCGCGACGCTTCGCTGGGACAAAATGGGGGTATGAAACCAACGAGTATTTAGTATCCTGTCTCCGTGGCAATCGGTTAGAATCAGCAGCCTGATTGGCCGGGCATGTACTCTTTCGAGCTGAATAACCCAGTCGCGAGCATCGCGCGGGTAAGATGGCGCATCGATGCAAACAATGCCTTCTCTGGTTAGAATAGCCCCAACATTGACACCATCAAACCCTGTCTCAACAAAGATCCCATCCCCGATTTCAATCATGATGACGCTGCTCTTCGCATTTGGTAACTCATTCAGTGACTGGTTCGGCTCTGTGCCGGGAAAGATGATATATGATCCATAACCCTCTATACAGAATCGTTGTCAATCTCCTTGATCTGATCGATTAAATAGTGCCGGGCCCTATCTATTGCGGCCACAACCTGTAACTTTGAGGCTGCGCCACCACCACCTTGGGCAAATTTCGCGCTTCCACCCCCGCTAGGAGATGCTAGTTCTGGTAGCGCCAGGTTAAGCGCCGTATCCATGTTGACCTGGATATTGTTTGCCGCAGAAAAAACGAGGTAAGACTTATTTCCGGCAATACCTAGGAAGGCAACTGTGTTTTCGGTATTTACCAGTTTTTTCGCCAATATTCTTAATTCGGCCGGGTCACGATTCTCAAATACTTTGCTGACGAGAACTGCCGAGCCTATCGAAGTGCCGTCCTGAACAAGCTTGGTTGACTCCAAGGTAATTAACTCGTTGGTCTGGCGCTTTATCTGACGATTGGCCGTCTTGATTTGCTCGCGTAAGCGTTGTACCGAGTCGGGGAGGTCCCCGGTAGCTGTCGTCAAGTCGGCCACCAACTGACCCACTACTTGCGATTTATTTCTATAATCATCCAGGGCTCTTTGACCACATCGAAACTCAATTCGAAGTCCATTAGCTCGCCGCTCAGTTTTTGTTATTTTAATCAGACCTACTTCGCCGGTTCTGGCTACATGGGTGCCGCCGCAAGCAGAGAGATCAAAATCCTCAACTTCAATCAGACGTAAACTATCTCCGAATCTATCAGAGGTTTTCCTTAAAGGCAGGGACAGGGCCTCGGTCACGGAAACATACTTGATATGGACCCTTCGATCTTCCCACAGTATGCGATTTGCCAAAAACTCGGATTCGTTGATCATACTTATTGACAGTTGATTTGTCGCCAGATCTAAGGTGCTGGCTTCCTGGCTGAGATGAAAACTGATTGTTTCAACATCAGCAATACGAAGGAACGCTTGGGATAGGATATGCTGTCCCGAATGTTGTTGCATATGATCAAATCGCCGTGACCAATCGATTTCTCCGACCACCTCAGTCTCCACTATCTCTTCGGATAAAGAATGAATAATTTGATGGTCTGATTCTCGAACCAAAACATCTGTAACGTTGACCTTTTGAATAGTGCCCAAATCGTTGGGTTGACCGCCCGAAGAGGGGTAGAAATAGGTAGAGTTCAGGATGACAGCGGGTTTACGATCCAACCACATATGTTCCACGACATTAGCTTTGAATTGTATGCAGTAGGAGTCGTCGTAATATTGTCGAACAGTCATGATTATTGGTTACCAGCCGGACTTTGTCATGCCAGATCGTTCACAGGATGTGTATGGTCAAGAGCGGTATGCAAATAAGCAGGTTTTCCAGGAGAGATGAACGGTAGTATAGCACAGAGTACATAGCTATTCTAGAGCAAGATTGCGGTGGAATCGTCGAAATATTGGCGCATCAGGGCTAAATGATCGGCATTGTCGACATCCATGGCTAGCTCCGCATCGGGCGAGACCATCACTTTAACGGGTTGCTTGAATACCTTTTTAGCCTTGCTTTCCATGTCGCTAATTGATACGCGATGCACTAAGAACTTCAATAGCGTTAGTGCACCGACTATCCTGGCCAATTTCCAGGCCTGTTTACGGCCTGCGGCTATCATCTGTAATAGCTCGCGGTTCGCTTCTGCCAGATCCGGCCGGGCAATGACGAGATCACCTCCTGCCAGGAAGACATTGTCAAGATTGACGAAAGTGCGGCCTGAATTAGGAAAACGCTCTTCCATTACTTCCCGGGTCACCATGCTGTAATAACCAGCAAAATCAAGGGGCGAGCAACTGGCAACAAATCGATCAATAATTGGGCCCGTGATAGTTGGAATGTCAGATGTACAAAATAAAGTATGATTCGATTTCTGATTAGTTTGCATCAGCCATTCTGTTCCGGCGAGGGCGTTGGCAATCATGCTTCCTCTATCAGGTAAAAAGTCAATAGGGTAGCCCAACCTCTTGGAATCGAAGTTCTCGATACCGACAACGGCGATATTTTGAACGCTCTTCGCCTCAATTAAAGCCTCGATAACATGCCCCACCATGGTCGTTTGCCCGATTTGCAGAAGTGCTTTTGGTTTACCCTGGGTATGAGTAAACAATGAGTCGGCCGGACCGGGGGTTCCACCGGCTAATAATATACAATCCATTCTTGTTGTTACCCGTTTTCCTGATCGGAAGTTGGACTCCAGGCTGGCGCGAATAATGGAAGGAATATTTTTGGATTGATTGCTAATATGACGGAGCCTAGCACATCAATTCGACCGTATCCGTAGGTATTGTTTGGCACCTGCGTTCCGCTTATGCCGCCACATGTCTCCCCGGAAGTTTTCGGGATGGACATCCTGGTTATGATTAGCTCAAGCCTGTCAATATGATCAGCCAGTGGGGGATCGGCGGAAATCGCTAGGGCCGCTAGACCGGCAACATGAGGAGCAGCCATACTCGTACCACTCTTTGTTCCATAGTTTCCGCCCGGCAGACTGGAATAGACATTCTGACCAGGAGCGACGACATCTGGTTTGATAATAGGAACACCATCTACCGTTGCGGGTCCGCGGCTACTGAAGCCAGCGATTACTTCGGTGGACGTGGTAGCGCCCACGGTGAACGAAGCATCATAGATGGCTGCTGGTGTATTTATTGTGCCACATCTTGGGTTGTTATAACCATCGTTCCCTGCTGCATGCACAGTCAAAATGCCAGCCGCGCGTACGTTTTCGACAACTGTGCGGAGTACATTAATATTGGTGCAACCCTCGGAAGGTGGGCAACTCCATGAGTTATTGATTATATGGGGCGCCTTCGACGGATCAGGATTATTGCCGTCGATGTCTGTGGGGGCGATAAACCATTGATAACAATCACTATAGGTTGTTGGCGTTCCGACACCCCGATCCATATTTCGACAGCCAATCCACTGGGCTCCAGGCGCAACCGAGAAATTTCTGTTTCCACCATCATCACCAACCATTATTCCCATCGTATGGGTTCCGTGGCCAAGATCGTCGCAAGGTTCGGCAGAATCGGGGCCGCAGACGCCGCCCCCTGAATGGATGGCATCATGCCAGTTGTAATCGTGGGTTGCAGTTTGCCCATCCCAACCGCGATATTGTTCTTTAAGTGCTGGATGGGTCCAATCGTAGCCCGTGTCCTGCCCGCCAATCACAACATCTTGCCCTGTGTAACCTAGTGCCCAAACCTCAGGCGCGCGAATCTGCGAGATGTTCCACTCCACCGTCTCTATTAATTGATCTGCTGATGGCACTTTACCTGGATTCGGGACCTTTAATTCAATTCTTGGATTTGCGTATAAGTGAGATACATCCTGACGCGACGCTAAATCCACCAGCAGATGGATGTTTCCGCTGACCCAAATCATATTGGCAACCCAAAAAGAGCGATAATTCGCATCCTGGCTCCTTAGATACTCCAAAAGAGGCGTTTGGTTTTGCCAAGCAGCCTGGGTCAATCTGTTGTAGACAAAAGCGCCTTTATCGGCCTTGGTTGGCAGATGGACCGCTTCAGATAGATCGGCTTGATTCGTTAGGAAGATAATAAACTCGATTTGACCATTCTCGTCCTTCGAATCCATGATTGACAGATCAATTTTTTCACTCTGTTTTGATCGAGAATCTTCCGCATTCAAGGTGGATGCGCTAGCCGCACCGCTGGCGAGTACCACGAATATACCAAGTAAGCAGAAAACCTGGTGCTTAGACGCCATTGCCGTTCCTAACCGGTACCTATTGCCAGATTAGCCTGAAACCGAATCATTAATTTGGTGATGTTCTGCTTTGACAGAAATTGCTATCCCGCCACGTATGGAGAAGTCAGCGACTACTTCACACCAACGTGGATCGAGGGCGTCAACCAGGTCATCAAGTATGACGTTGGCTACATGTTCATGAAAGACGCCCTCGTTGCGAAACGACCAGATATACAATTTTAGGGATTTTGACTCAACAATTCTTTGGTCGGGTATGTATTGTATGGTAATCTTCGCAAAATCGGGCTGACTGGTTGCAGGACAAATACACGTGAATTCATCAGTGGTGAGCGTAATAATATAGTCCCGACCCGGGTGGCGGTTTGGAAAAGTTTCCAGTTGTTTGCCGGGCTGGCTTGTACTACTGCCAAGCAATGATAATCTGGCTAAGTCGCTCTTTTGGGTCATATTGCCTTGATTATTAATCTGACTCATTTATTATTCTCCGGGATAAATAAAAATTAGAAGGCTAATATCAGTTGAAGACCAAGTGGTTCTTTACCGAAACCAAAGTCGGAATGGCATAATAAATTGAGGTCGCCCCGCATAGTTTCGCAGCAACTCGGCCGCAAATAATTGTTCGATTTCTTCACTCGGTTCAAACGCCTCGGGCAATACATATCCCGATGATGTTTGATTAATATTCACAACAGGGATCTGGTGCGTTCCATTAACCGGTAAGCCTGCCATTTCAGCGGCCTTTTTAATCGCATCGACCAGGTCGCCAAAACTATCTACTAATCCCCTTTCCTTTGCCTGGCGTCCGGTCCAAATTCGCCCCTCGCAGAGTGGGTCAAGATCCTCATAGGGAATATCACGACCTGCTGCAACAATCCGTTTGAATTCCTTGTAAAGATTATGCAATTGCCGGTTTAAAACGTCATGATCTTCAGAAGACAAATCCCTGATTTCATTATAGAGTGATGCTCGCCGACCACGACTTAAAGATATTCGATTGACATTTATCTTCTCATAAAGACCCTTCATATTGACCCGAAGCGAGACGACGCCTATCGATCCCGTGATCGTTGCGGGTTGACTCATGATGTGCTCGGCCGCGGCAGCGATATAATAGCCCCCGGATGCAGCAACATTGCCCATGTAGGCCAGTACTGGCTTTTTTTGAGCGATTCTTCGAATTTGACGCCAAATTAAGTCTGAAGCAAGTGGAGATCCACCACCAGAATCAATATGAACAACAAGGGCTGCCATCCGCTGATCGCGTTCTACCCTCCGAAGCAAATTTGATACGGTCGCATCGCCTACAGAAGTAGCGCCAAAAATCGGCAGAGGAATAGGCAGTTTTATAGGCGCTCGCCGGCTATGTCCTATGTCGATCTGTCCCTCGAGGGAAATAACGCCGATATACTTACTCAGTGGTTTCCGCCATTCTTCAAGGAGAATGTTATATGCGGCAGGCCAGGTGGCAATATTGGCCTTCTCGGGATGTGATTTATTACTAGATTGGCTGTTTTCGCCATTTCCATTTACCGGCTGCAATTCTCGTTTCATGAATGAATCACCTAATACAAAAGCAATTTCATCTTCATAGGCAATATGATCGACGAGGCCGGCTTCAAGGGCTTCTTGAGCAGGAAACGGCGCCGAATCGATGAGTTCCCGGACTTCATTCTCCTCTAGAGACCGTCCTCGGGCTATCGCATTGACGATAATGGCGAAGTTTTCATCGAGAATCCAATTGAGTTGTTCCTCCTGTTCAGGTGTAATTGAGGCCTGGCCGAAGGTATCGAACGCCCCTTTGTATGGAGAGACCTGGAACACATCGACGTAGATACCAATTTTAGTCAGGGCGTCTTTGAGGAAGATAGCCTCTGCACTTAGACCCAGAACGTTAAAGGTAACACTAGGTGGTGTGATTATTCGGTCTGCTGCTGTGGCAACGAAGTAATGGCGAATATCTAAATGAGGGGTATAAACCACGCATTCTTTGCCCGCAGCTTTCAGCCGTTCCATTGATCTTCGTAAATTCTCAAGCCTAGCTATTCCCCCGGGGAGATCTTGAAGAACGAAGATAACTCCTTTGACATTTCCTGCAGCGGCAATCCGCTCTAACCGACGATTCAATATCTCAAGACTGAGAGGTTCTGGGGGGAGAGGCAGACGTCGGTGGAGAAACCCCCTCGGCGGGCTGGCACGCTCGGGTAAAGGTCCACTAATCGGTAAAACAATGTAATCTATTTGCAGGCGACGAAGCTGGCGGATCTTGTTTCGAACGCCTACTCGCCCACTTGACAGGTAGTCGCGAACCATTCGCCCAATCTGGCGTAGCTCTAATGAAAGTTCATGAAAGAAACCATTTTTTGGTGAGTTTTGGTTCATATTCGCGTCAAATGATAAGGTAGAAGATGTAATTCGCAAAGTTGACGTCGGTATTTCTAATGGTTGCGGTTTACAACCCAGCCGGAGCGAAGAGCCTGATAAAATAGCGGCAGGTTTAGAGGACGATTACCGTAAAAGTTGGCATTCACTCTGACTATCAAAATGGTTAGGATGACAGTTGGGCAGATTTGACCTATGCTATAATACGAAGCTATAGAACAGAGACAGGGAGCTGGAGCGAGTCCGGCTGAGAGAGTGGTTTCATTCGCCACTGACCTGCGAACCTGAACCGGGTAATGCCGGCGTAGGAAATGCTCAAAAGTCATCGCACATGACAACTCGCAGCCACCCGGAATCGGGATGGCTGTTTTTGTTTGTTAATTGATTGTAAAGCAAGATGGGTAAATGAATTGAGATGACCATTCTGATATTTGCCAACGGGCTGATGGGTAATCTGGATTGGGTTCGACCCCTTTTAAAGGATGATTGTTTAATAATCGCTGCTGACGGTGGCGCGAAACACGTTGCTGATCTAGGCATTGAGCCAGACATTGTCATCGGTGATTTTGACTCTATCGCAAAGGAATTACTGGAACAGCTATCCTCAAGCGGTGCATTGATAATCTCACATTCAGAGCTTAAGGATGAAACCGATCTTGAATTAGCTTTGTTATATGCCATCAATCATCACGAGGGTGATATAAAAATATTTGGCTCTTTAGGGGGCCGGTTGGACCAGACTATGGGCAACATATTTTTGCTAGCCCATCCCGCTTTCAGTGGCCGACACATTGAACTCGTGGAACCCGATCAGAGAGCGTGGCTGATAAGCGTCGAAAGCCAGATCGATGGCTCGATTGGGGATACGTTATCCCTCATACCTTTCGGTGAGGGAGCTCATATCAGAAGGACCACCGGACTGAAATGGGAGTTAATTGACGAGAAGTTACCATTTGGACCTGCTCGTGGGATCAGCAACGTCATGACTGCCAAGACGGCAACGGTTACTCTCGAATCAGGAAGATTGCTCTGTGTCCATATCCCAACTCATCAACGATTGTAATCAGGGTTCTGTGGGGACAACCTGCCTGATACAGACCGGTAGCTGAGTCTTAATAGAATGTGCAACTTTGTAGGTGAAAAGATGTTGAACTCTCTTGTTGGATATTTATTATTGGCTTTGTTATTGATTGGCTGTTCTATCGGAACGCCGGCGGCGCCAGCAGATATGGGAGATGACCAGGATATTGCGGGAAGCGTTGGTCAGTCAAAGCCCGACGAACTCGTTATCATGAGTCACGATAGTTTTGCCATAAGTGAAGAGGTTCTGGCAGAGTTCGAAAAGACCAACAATGTGCGTATTGTCTTGCTGCCGGCCGGTGATGCGGGCGCTGCTCTAAACCAGGCGATTCTCTCAAAGCAGGATCCCCTGGCGGATCTATTCTTTGGGCTTGACAATACCTTCATGAGCCGAGCACTTGCCGAAGGGATTTTTGAAGAATATGAATCACCCTTGTTGGCGGAAGTGCCCGAAGGTTTGATTCTCGATCAGACCTACCATTTGACCCCGGTTGACTACGGGGATGTTTGTTTGAACTATGACCGGTTGTGGTTTGAGGAGCGAGCAATTGAGCTACCTGATTCATTGTTGGACTTGACCTTGCCTGAATATAAGAACCTACTGGTGGTTGAGAATCCGGCAACTTCCAGTCCGGGGCTGGCATTTCTGCTGGCAACGATCGTTGAATTTGGTACGGATGGCAATTATACCTATCTTGACTATTGGGCAGCATTGCGGGAAAACGGGGTTATGGTGGTCGATGGTTGGGAAGCTGCCTACTATGGGTATTTTAGTGCTGTAAGCGATGGTAGCAGGCCGTTGGTCGTTTCTTATGCCAGCAGCCCCACGGCCGAAATTGTTTTTGCCAATCCCCCGATTGATGAGCCCCCATCAGGCAGCATTACTGAACCAGGAACGTGTTTCAGGCAGGTGGAGTTTGTCGGGATTAGCAAAGGGACATCGCAACGTCAGAACGCTGAGAAATTTATTGATTTTATGATTGGTAAAGTATTTCAGGAAGACATCCCGCTAAACATGTTTGTCTTCCCTGTCAATCAAAATGCTATCTTGCCTAAAGTATTTATCGATTGGGCTTCAGTCCCGGAAGAGTTAGGCACTATCGATCCGGATATAATTGATGCCAAGCGTGAGGAATGGATTCAGTCCTGGACTGAAGTAGTGCTTCGTTAAGGTAGTAAGCGTTCTTTATCGGCTCGAAGTTGGCCGCAGCCGGCATTGATATCAATTCCCCGGCGTTGTCTAATGGTGCTGGGAAGACCGTAATCAGCCAAAATGGCTTGAAATGTGCCTGCCGCGACTTTATTACTTGGATTACCCCCATATCCATGAGTAAGGTTGAGGGGAATTAGATTGACATGGGCGTTCAAATTCTGAAGTAATCTGCCAACAGTATGAGCGTGTTGTGGACTGTCATTCTTTCCCTCGATGAGAGCCCATTCAAAAAACACACGGCGGTCAAGTTTATCAATGTAATAGCGGCAAGCATCAATAATTTCAATCAAAGGCCATTTCTTGCCAGTTGGCACCAATTGGTTCCTCTCGTCATCGGTTGCCGCATGCAGGCTAACGGCAAGGTTGAACAGCCGGTTTTCGTCGGCAATACGACGGATCATAGATGGGATACCGACCGTGCTAAGCGTAATGTATCGCGGTCCGATGCTCAACCCGTGATGTTCAGTGATGATATCAATCGCCTTCATTGTGGCTGTATAATTGTGCAAAGGTTCACCCATACCCATCAATACAACGTTACGCAATCGTTCGCCACGCGAATCTAATTGGCGAGCAATATGCAATAGCTGCCCCACAATCTCGCCCGGCCATAAATGGCGAATAAAACCCATTTGACCGGTGGCGCAGAAAACGCAGCCCATCGCACAACCTACTTGTGTGCTAATACATGCGGTTGCTCTTTTTGCATAATGCATCAAGACAGACTCAACTGTTTCACCATCGTTTAACGAGAAAAGATATTTTGTGGCCAGACCATCGACACTTTGAACTTCGTCGGTAACTTGTAGGGTTGTCAAAGACGCGCTTTGATATAGATGCTTTCTGAGATCATCTCGGAGAATAGGTATTGCTTCAAAGCCACCGGCTAACTCTCTATACAACTGGTCCCAAAGAACTCTGGCGTGATATTCGCTATATCCCCAGGAGTCCAGCAGTGAAACGATCTCAGGACGGGTCAGATCGTGCAAATTATGGATTGTTGTTTGGGTCATCGCCTACACCGAATCAGGTGCATCAAAAAGACCCTCGCCTGGAGGGTCTTTAATCGGCAGCATATGAAGTGGATTGTTTCAGAACAAGCCCCAATCACCACCAGCGCCTTCTTCCATCATCGAGGGATCCCATAGTTCAGTCCCCAGTTCAACGATGACATTTTCGCTGGAAACCTGGCTTACAGTGGTTCGGACTTGTTCAATCATTGCCGGACCATATGGGCAGAAAGGGGTGGTGAGAATCATCGTAATCTTTGTGTTGCTTTCATCCAGTTCCATCTCGCGGATAAGTCCCAATTCGACAACATTTAGACCGATCTCTGGGTCAATGACGGTGCGTAACGCTTCTAATATTTCTTCTTCTTTACTTACGACCATGAAAATTTCCTCATGATTATCAATCGAGGTAAATCAAGCAATAGCACCGGGTAATAGTAGGGTAAATTGGCAGGAAGAATCACCATTAAGCACGCACGATTCTTGGCTGATCGGGGAATCAAGAACAGCAATCATGAGCTGCTTATCGAATCCACAAACTTCACTGTGTTTTCGACCTACCGAATAGTATGGGCAGCTATATTCCGTTATTTGGTACCCTTCATCGGTAATTTCCCAGGTAGCCAAGAACCCTTCATCGGCCAGAAGCCTGACGAGGTAGTCCAACCTATCCTCGAAAGTCAACCCTTCAAAATGAACCCGATGCTCTTGAACAATACGGTCAACAACACTATTAAACAGCTCAGTGACCACCTCTTTGGGAAAGCGGTCTTTCAGCTCGTCAAGCAACATACTACTTAGACGTAAATACCTTTGGGGAAATAGTTCATGGCCTTTATCACTTAGGCGATAGATGTAATACGGGCGACCAACTTTCCTGCGAATGCTGCGTGCCTTCAACAAGCCTTCAGCCTGCAAAGAATTCAGATGGTGGCGAACGGTGACAGGGGAAACATCGGCTGCCAGGGCCAAATCATCCACAGTTGCCTCATTGGCTTGCTTGATGGCATCCAGGATGATTTCCCGAGTGCTTATCCTGCTGTTGTCGGTTGCAATATTCACGGTACAATCCCCATAATTTCCACTGTAATTCTACCATGTGTAAGCGAGCCTGTCAATTACCCTATTATTATTATAATTATAATAAATATTGACGCTGATCCAGGGCTATGTTATACTTGGCCATATTAAATCGTCGACGTCTCCCCCTATAGGGAATTGATCTTACAAACGAAACGTTGGCTGCCGGTAGCTTTGCTGAAATATTGGATAATTGGCTACCTGTAAAGGAGAAAATGGACTAGATGACAACCGCACTTGAAATTAGGAACCTTCACGTAACTGTCGCTGATCAGGAGATTCTAAAAGGAATCGACCTGCTGGTTAAACAAGGGGAGATCCATGCTCTTATGGGTCCAAACGGTTCGGGTAAGAGTACGCTTGCTTATGCGCTGGCCGGCCACCCTAGCTATAAGGTAACGGCCGGAGAGGTGATTTTCGACGGATTGGATCTTATGGATATGGCAACGGATGAGCGGTCGCGAGCCGGTTTGTTTTTGGCATTTCAATATCCGGTTACCGTGCCAGGTATTACCGTGGCAAATTTCCTTCGACAATCAATCAATGCCCGCCTACGGGCCGACAATTCGGACGACAAGGGAATGCCTATCCCGGAATTTCGCCGTCTGTTAATCGATAAAATGGATTCACTAGGGATGGACCATAAATTCGCCGGACGATATCTGAATGACGGATTTTCAGGCGGAGAGAAAAAGCGGGCTGAAATTCTCCAAATGGCAACTTTGGAACCGAAGATCGCAATTTTAGATGAGACTGATTCAGGCTTGGATATCGATGCCTTGCGGATAGTTTCAGAGGGCGCCAGAGAACTCCATGACTCAATCGGCATGGGCATGTTGGTAATTACGCATTATCAACGCATTCTTAACTACATAGAACCGGATTACGTTCACGTAATGCTTGCTGGGCGAATTGTTGAGAGTGGTGGTCCAGAGCTAGCCCTTCTTTTGGAAGATAGTGGCTACGATTGGCTTCGGGAGAAATATGGTTCAGCAGAGGAGGTTAATTGATGGGATCTCTAGCCGAGCGAGAATTAAGCGAGCGCGATATTGCCGAAGGTGTCAACGTCCAGTATGCGGAGAAATATGGTTTTTCCGACACTGAGGACTACATATTCAAAGCGGAGAGGGGACATAACGAAGAGTTAGTCCGCTACATATCCAAAAGCAAGGGTGAACCAGAGTGGATGCTCGAAAATCGGCTAAAGGCCTATCATCATTTCCTTGAGCGACCCATGCCAAATTGGGGGGCAGATCTCTCGGACATTGACTTCAATAATATTTTTTACTATATCAAACCGTCGGATCGGCAAGGTGATAATTGGGAAGACATCCCTCCATACATCAAAGATACGTTCAATAAATTGGGTATCCCTGAAGCTGAACAAAAGTTTTTATCGGGTGTCGCAGCGCAATATGAATCAGAAGTGGTTTACCACAAGATAAAGGAAGTGTTGGTCCAACAGGGGGTTATCTTCCTGGGAATGGATGATGGCTTGGCCCAGTATCCTGAGATCGTAAAAGAATACTTTGGAACAATTATTCCTCACAATGACAACAAATTCGCCGCGTTGAATACGGCGGTCTGGTCTGGCGGTAGTTTTATATATGTGCCTCCGGGTGTTCATGTTGAAATGCCCTTACAGGCCTACTTCCGAATAAATGCCAAGAATGTGGGCCAATTTGAGCGCACGTTGATAGTCATTGATGAAGGAGCTTACGTTCATTATGTCGAGGGTTGCACTGCCCCTGTCTATTCTTCTGATTCCTTACATTCGGCCGTAGTAGAGATTGTGGTTAAGAAAGGCGGACGCTGCCGCTATACGACGATTCAGAACTGGTCCAATAATGTCTATAATTTGGTAACCAAGAGGGCGATGGCCTATCGGGATGCCACCATGGAATGGGTAGACGGAAATCTCGGCTCAAAGGTGACGATGAAATATCCAGCAGTTTACCTGATGGAGCCTGGCGCTCACGGAGAAATTCTATCGATTGCCTTTGCGGGAGCCGGACAGCATCAAGATGCCGGAGGCAAAGTTGTTCATATGGCGCCCAACACCACCAGCCGCATTATCTCTAAATCGCTGAGCAAATCCGGGGGTCGGGCTTCCTACCGTGGCCTATTAAAAGTCCATGAAGGAGCCTCGGGATCTCGTTCGAATGTGGTTTGTGACGCCTTGTTGCTTGATGATAAGAGTCGTTCAGATACTTACCCTTACATAGAAATCGATGAAGAGGATGTCACGATTGGCCATGAGGCTTCTGTGAGTAAAATCGGCGAGGAACAGCTATTCTACATGATGAGTCGAGGATTAACCGAGGAGATGGCCAGTACGATGATCGTGAATGGTTTCATAGAGCCTCTCGTCAAAGAGTTGCCTATGGAATATGCCGTTGAAATGAATCGCCTTATTCAACTCCAGATGGAAGGGTCCATCGGTTAGATTTGATGAATCTGCTATGGAAACCATATCAAAGTTTAATTTTCTGAGCTTATGATGGTGAGCTAGTAGCGTTGAAATAAA
The DNA here is from genome assembly GCA_035527655.1 of Patescibacteria group bacterium. Classification (GTDB taxonomy): domain Bacteria; phylum Chloroflexota; class Anaerolineae; order Promineifilales; family Promineifilaceae; genus UBA11865. The sequence goes on from DATLAB010000013.1 coordinate 25,238, forward strand.
GATAATTGGAGACCGGTTAGCGGCCGGGTTCTTTGATGAGGGACAGATGACCACCTATTCTCGCGAAGCTGTAGAAGAATTGTCAAACAAATATGATGAACCTGCGTGGATGCGTGAGTTTCGTTTGCGCGCCTGGGAGGCCTACCAGGCTATGCCATCGCCTACGACCGAAGATGAAGCCTGGAGGCGGACAGATTTACGCAGACTAAAACTTGACGAGATTGGACCATCGCTGAACGGCAACAGTTCCGGCGTTGTTGTTCCTGCCTATCTGGGTGAGCAACTCACGCAAGATAAAACCGGCGGAAGTCTGCTTCAAGTTGATGGCATAACAACCCGGTATGAACTGGGAGATGAATTATCAAGCCAGGGTGTGATCTTCTGCGACATGGAGGCGGCCATACGTGATCATGGGGATCTTGTTCGCCAATACTTTATGACTCAAGCCGTGCCAATCGAAGAAGGGAAATTTGCCGCACTTCACGGTGCTTTCTGGCGTGGGGGCACTTTCTTGTACGTGCCCAGAGGCGTCAAGGCGGCCGCACCCTTACATAGTGCCTTGTGGTCGGTTGGCGGAAAAACGTATACGCATACACTGATAGTCTTGGAGCAGGGAGCAGAGGCCTTGTTGATCGATGAGTACGCCTCTGAAACAACACAAATACCAGCTTTACATAATGGTGTCGTGGAATTGATTGTTGGAGATGAAGCCAGCCTAACGTATGTATCTCTTCAAGATTTTGGCATGAACTTATGGCAGATTAATCATGAACGGGCGAGAATTGGGCGCGACGCCAAATTGGATTGGGTTATCAGTGTCATGGGAAGCCGGCTGACGAAAGCCTTTCAGACTGTAGAGCTTGATGGCCGTGGTTCGTGGGCACGCATGTCCGGATTGTTTCTGGGCGACAAAAGACAGCATTTCGATTTGGATACTCAGCAAAATCACAACGCACCTGATAGTGTTAGCGACCTGTTATACAAAGGCGCCCTAAAAGACAATGCACGTTCGGTATGGCAAGGTATGATTAAAGCGCTACCTCACGCACAACGAATCGATGGATTCCAGGCGAATCGGAATCTGTTATTGGCCAAAACAGCCCGAGCCGATTCCATTCCCGGACTCGAGATTGAAGCCGACGATGTCCGCTGTACCCATGCTTCCACGATAGGCCAAATTGACCCCCTAGAAGTTTTCTATTTGATGAGCCGGGGCATACCAAGAGAGACGGCCGTGCAAATGGTCGTCGAGGGTTTCTTCACGCCGGTGATGGAGCGAATTCCTGTAGATGGCGTGAAAGAAAGAATCGCTTCTCGAATATTGGAAAAGGTCGGCTGAACGGAATCGGCATTCTGGATAAATGGTTTACTTCTCAAAGGGCACGGTTGACCGTGCTCTTTGCTTTTGGCGTCAGGTTTGGGTTGATATTTAGACCAGAAACCTGTTGTCGAGATGATCTAATTAGTGTTAAATTGTGATGGTTTATGATGTTAGATCCTAATTCAATCCTTACTGATTTTCCAATTCTAAAGACGGATGCCTATCCAGACGTCCCTTTGGTATACCTGGATAGTGCCGCGACGTCTCAAAAGCCGGTCGCGGTAATCAAGGCGATGGATGATTATTACCGCACTTCTAACGCCAATGTTCATCGGGGCATTCATCGTTTAAGTGAGGAGGCTACGGCCGGATATGAAGGCGCACGTGAGCTGATCGGACGCTTTGTTAACGCGCCGGACCCGGCCACGATTATTTTTGTACGAAACACGACCGAAGCCATCAATCTGGTAGCCCAATCATGGGGGCGAACAAATCTCAAGCCCGGGGATGAAATACTCCTAACTGAGATGGAGCATCATTCGAATATTGTTCCCTGGCAACTTCTTGCCCAGGAGAAAGGATCAGTGATTCGCTATATACCTTTCAATGAAAGTGGGCTTCTCGATTTAACAGATTTACCCAGCTTGTTGACTGATCGCACCAAGATCGTAGCTTTCTCGGCTATGTCAAATGTGTTCGGAACAATTAACCCGACAAAAGAATTAGTGACGGCCGCTCACGCGGCTGGAGCGATCGCGCTTGTAGATGCAGCACAGAGCGTGCCTCACCTGGCTGTGGACGTCCAGGATCTTGATTGTGATTTTCTGGCGTTTTCTGGTCACAAAATGTGTGGACCTACAGGTATCGGTATTCTCTATGGCAAGCGAACTTTATTGGAAGAGATGCCGCCATTCCTGGGTGGCGGGGACATGATCCTTCGAGTTACCCTTGAAGGATCATCCTGGAATGAACTGCCCTGGAAGTTCGAGGCGGGCACCCCGAGTATCGCCGAGGCGATTGGGCTTGGGGCAGCGGTGAACTATTTAGACGATGTGGGTATGGAAAATATCCACGCTCACGAGCAATTTATCACCGGTTATGCCTTAGAAGCATTGAGCGAAATTAATGGATTAAAGTTGTTAGGCCCACCCGTTTCCCAGAGAGGTGGTGTTGCCGCTTTTACGGTGAAGGGGATTCACCCCCACGACATTTCACAGGTACTTGATCAGGACGGTATCGCCATACGAGCCGGTCATCATTGTGCCATGCCTCTGCATACCAAACTCAAACTACCGGCAAGTGCCAGGGCAAGTTTTTACCTCTATACTCGCCCGGATGACATTGATCAACTTGTTGCCAGCCTACATCGAGTTCGGAAAGTTTTTCGCCTGGGAACATGACAATAGATAACAATCATAGTACATTTGTTGATTGACAGAATTTTTTTATTATTGAGTATGTAACGTAGGACGGAACTGCTTGTGGAAGAGAGTATATACCGCGAACAGATAATTGACTTGTATGAAAATCCACTGAATTTCGGGCGGGCCGAGCCAGCGGATTTTGTCTATGAAGAAGATAATCCACTTTGTGGAGATGTGATCGAAATTTCGGTCCGATTGGATACCCAGAATCGCATTGAAGAGGTTAGGTGGCAGGGGCATGGCTGCGCCATTAGCCAGGCCTCTGCGTCGTTGCTTACCGAAGAAATTCGGGGAATGAGTCTGGAGGAAGTGAAAGCTTTTTCCAAGGAACAGTTATTAGAGCTACTCGGCATCCAACTTAGCATGACTCGAGTTAAATGTGCTCTGCTCTCTTTAAAAGTTTTAAAGGCAGGCGCTTATGGGATGCCGGCGCCGGAAGATTTGCGTCGGGATAGTGATGAGTGAATTTGTTCCGGTAGCAATGCGGGATGAAGTGCCACCAGGCGCCAGAAAATTGATTGATTTTGATGCTGTCTCAGTAGTGCTTTTTAATATTGGGGGAGATTTCTACTGTATTGAAGATGTCTGCACTCACGATGGCGGACCTGTAGGTGAAGGTGATATTGAGGGCTGCTCTATTGAATGTCCTCGGCATGGCGCCCGATTCGATCTTCGCGACGGGAGCGTATTATCAATGCCAGCAGTCGTTCCGATACCGACCTACCAGGTTAAGCTTGACGGCAACCAGGTCTTCATCGAATCTCCCGATGATTGGTAGGAGAGAAAATCAATCTCGTACTAGCTTTAGACCCTGTTGGAAATCACGAGCCGTTTCTGTTTGACAGCCCCCTTCAAATCGCCTATAGTTGACACCGGTTTATAGAAAGCTTGTTCTAATATTCTGTTCGACTAGCTATGTGCCCTGGCGAGTCGATATCATCTAGAAAAGCGAAAAGACGAATGACGACTGCTGAGGTTGGACTAGTCAAACAAATAAATATCGATACTGAGATGCGCGACTCATACCTGAGTTATGCTATGAGCGTCATCGTATCGCGGGCGCTTCCCGATGCCCGTGATGGCCTGAAACCGGTTCAGCGCAGGATTTTATATGCCATGTTCGACATGCGCATGGGGCCAAACAGCAGCCATAAGAAATCAGCCCGGGTCGTTGGCGAGGTGCTGGGAAAGTATCATCCTCATGGGGACCAGTCGGTATATGACGCCATGGTTCGAATGGCCCAGGATTTCTCTATGCGCTACCCGCTGGTGGATGGCCAAGGGAACTTTGGTTCCATCGACGGGGACGCGGCCGCGGCTATGCGTTACACAGAAGTACGTATGACGCCTATGGGTTACGATCTGCTTCAAGATATTGAGCTGGATACTATCGACTATGTCGGTAATTTTGATGACACGCTGAAGGAGCCGGCCGTCCTACCATCTGCCATGCCCAATCTATTGTTGAATGGATCCTCAGGTATTGCCGTTGGCATGTCCACAAGCGTACCGCCACACAATCTAGGGGAAATCGTTGATGCGCTGGCTTTTTTACTGGATCGCTGGGAGAAACTTGAAGAGATATCGATCGCCGATCTGATGGGTTTTATCAGGGGACCCGATTTTCCGACGGGCGCCCTGATTTACCGCTATCGGGGCAATCCGGATGACAGCCCGCTTGATGCGATTGCCAATGCGTACGCGACCGGCCGGGGACGCGTGGTCGTTCGTGCCAAGGCCCACATTGAGCATATGGAACGGAATAAGTCGCGTATTGTCGTCACTGAGCTGCCCTATCAAACAAATAAAACCAATTTGTTATCTCGAATCGCCGACTTGCATCGCGATGGAAGAATCGAAGGATTAACAGATCTACGAGATGAGTCGGATCGTAACGGAATGCGGATCATCCTGGAAACGACGCGCAATGTTGAACCGGAGAAAGTCCTGCTTGATCTATTCCGTCTGACTCCTATGCAATCGACATTCAGCATCATCATGGTGGCGCTGGTCAATGGCGAACCTCGAGTAATTACCTTGAAACAAGCGCTCAGGATCTATCTTGAGCACCGCCTGGAAGTGATTCAGCGCCGCAGCGAGCATGAACTTGCTAAAGCGAGGGAGCGGGCTCATATCCTGGTAGGTCTGTTGCTGGCGCTGGACCAGTTGGATGCGGTAATTAAGACCATCAGACGTTCCAGGACGGTGGAGAGCGCCAGGAGCAATCTTCAGAAAGAGTTTAAGCTTTCCGAAGTTCAAGCCCAGGCGGTCTTAGATATGCCCTTACGGCGGCTGGCCAACCTGGAACGACGTAAGTTGCAGGATGAATATAAAGACAAGATTGGGTTGATAAAGAACCTGGAACGCCTTTTAGCCCGGCCGGACCTTCAGCGATTGGCGGTAAAGGAAGAGCTTCTCCGGATGAAAGATCTATATGGAGATGTTCGCCGGACGCAGATCCTGGATGAAAGTGGTGAACGAGCAGAAGTCACGGCCGCCGACCTCCTACCAGATCAAATGTGTTGGGTGCTGGCAGGGGAGGATGGCACCATCGCCCGTACTACAACCCCGGATATGGCCGCGGTGCCGGCAAAGCCGGCTGAATTACCGGCAATATTTCTCCAGGCCAATACCCAAGATATTCTCTATCTTTTTTCGGCCGATGGCCAGGCAGTGAGTTTGCCTGTATACCAGTTACCACAAGCCAGAACTTTTGGGGAAGGAACCCATTGGGCCAGTCTGACCGGTCTGACGAAAAGACATCACGTGCCTGCGGCCATTATTCGACCGGCCGATTTCTCTGGATATCTTGTTTTAGCGACCCTTGGTGGTGTAATTAAACGAATTCGCCTGGAAGATCTTCCAGGCATAACGAGCAATCCTTTTGTGGTTATAAATGTGCCGGACGATGACGCCCTGGGATGGGCGCAATTGACAAGCGGCGAAAATGAGGTTATTTTGTCGACGGCATCTGGCCAGACTATTCGCTTCACAGAACAAGAAGTCCGGCCGATGGGCTTGCCGGCCGGTGGGGTCATGGGTATTAAGATGGAAAACGATACCGATGGCCTTGTGGGCTTGGATATTTTCAGCGAGGAAGGCTATTTATGGAGTATTACAGATAATGGACTGGCCAAAACGACGCCTCTTAGTGCATATCCCCGCCAAGGGCGCTATGGTCAGGGCGTCATCAATCTCCGCCTACCAGAGGAAGCCACAGAGGTTGTTTCGGTGGTGGTCGGCTATCCAAAATCTGATTTAATTATAAAGACAGCCTCAGGTTCGGCAAGACAGATAAAATTAGGTTCGGCCGTAACCGGCAATCGACCCATTAAACCGCGACCCATCATCCGTTTAGGGGAAAACAACCGGGTAACCGGTGTTGTGGCTCTGCGGATGCGACCCGAAATGTCAGGCGAGACGAATACTATTGACTAAGAAGCGGTAAGGAGAAAAAGATATGAATTTTAGTGATACATGGGCCGAGGACGAACAGGGGAATAAGTTCGTTTTTACAGTTTCCATGAAACGAAGATTGCACAAGGCCGGATTACCTCTTGAACCCGAATACCTCAAGGAGTTAGGAGAAGAGCCTGTCGCGAGCGTTCAAACCAGTAGGCCGGTTGAAAAACCAAAACCTCAGGAAGTCAATGAGCCCAAGAGTATTCAGATTGAGCCACTAAGCGGCAAGTACCTGGGTACATTGAAATGGTATAACCCTTCCCGTGGCTATGGATTTATATCGCGCGGTGGTGGTGAGGATATTTTCTTTCACAAATCCAGTTCCATTAGTGATCCGCTCGAGCTGGAAGAGGGCCAATGGGTGCTCTATGATGTCGAAGAGCGCAATAAGGGGCCCGAGGCTACCGAAGTAGAGCCGTATTCGGGAGATTTACTGCCAGAATCGGAATAATATTAGGGTTGAAATCGCTCTGATTGGAAAGCGATGAAAAGCGCGAATGAGCAGGGCTAAACCTCTGCCCATCATCGGCAACTTGTTGGGGCGAAGTACCAAGGCGCATGAGCGCTCGCTTTTTGGCGTAACTGTTTTGGCCAACCATACGTACGCGGAAATTCTCCGCTCCAATCGTTGGGCAAACAGTACGATAATCCGCGATATTTCACCACGAATCGTATCAGGGATAGGGAGGGGGAAATTGTGCTATTCGGGATCGAAGCCGGCTTGAGCAAGCCGTGGGTCCAGCGCATCCCTGAGCCCATCACCCAACAGATTAAAGGCGAGAACCGTGAGCATGATGGCCAGGCCCGGGAAAAAGACGAGATGAGGCGCGCTAAAGACCTGGTTGCGCTCGCTGGCTAACATGGAACCCCACTCGGGTTGGGGAGGTTGAGCGCCGAGGCCGATAAAGGATAATGCGGCCGTATCCAATATGGCGGTCGCGATGCCTAAGGTGCCAATGACGATGAGGGGGGGCAGCGAATTAGGCAGGATCCGACCCATGAGTATCTGTCTATGGCTGGCCCCAAGTGCTCGAGAGGCCTCAACATAGGACTGTTCTCGAACATACAGAACACTGGATCGTACAACTCGAGCATAGGCCGGGATGGATACGATGGCGATGGCTAACATCGCATTTGTAAGACCTGGCCCCAAAACACTAACAATGGCAATAGCCAGGATCAGGAATGGAAAGGCCAAAACCACATCCAATATACGCATGATGATATTCCCTAACCAACCCCCTGAGTATCCTGCAACCGAACCCAAAACGGTTCCAGTGATGATGGCGAAGCCAACGACCACGAATCCAACAGTTAGCGATATTCGGGCTCCATAGATAATACGGCTGAAGACATCCCGGGCATTGCCGTCGAGACCCATAATATGCTGGGGTTTTTCCTCTGGGCAGCCTAACAAATGGATGCATGGGGGATCCCTTCTGGATGTATTGGGCTCGCCAATAAAATCTTCAGTCGGACTATAGGGAGCTACAAAATCAGCAAATACGGCACCGAAAACCAGTATTATCAGAATCACTCCACCGATAATTGCCGATTTTTGCCTGAAGAACCTCCGCAGAGTCAGACGCCAAAGACTATTCGATTTAAAGTTGCCAATTGTGCCTTCTAACGGATCGTCAATGGTGTCGACGGGGAGTTCGGTGACGGATGACATTTTAGCTAGTTACTTAGAGATTTAATCAAGTCTAACACGCGGATCAAGAAAGCCGTATGAGAGATCCACCAACAAGTTAAGCATAACAAAGCCTATCGCTATGACGATGACAAAACCCTGTATGATCGGAAAATCTCGAGCAGTAATGGCTTCAAACATGGTTCGGCCGACACCCGCCAAACCAAAAACAGTCTCGGTCAATACAGCGCCGCTCAATATCAACCCAAGTTGTAGACCGATGATAGTGACTACTGGAAGCAAGGCGTTACGCCAGGCATGTTTCAGTACAACTTTTCTATGCCTCAAGCCCTTGGCCTTGGCCGTGCGAATGTAATCCTGTCCCAGTACTTCCAGCATGGCGGAACGAGTCATCCGCGCGATAATGGCCATGGAGATGGTGCCCAGGGCTATGGCCGGCAGAATCATATGGCGCACTGCATCCCAAGCAGTGGACCAATCAAAGCCCAGGATACCGTTCACGATGTACATATTTGAGATAAAAGTCAAAATAAGGTATTTAATTCCACTTTCAGGGACCTCCCAGCCATAAACTTCATAGAACGGTATTGGAATGATTCCGGCTGACAAACGACCCGTGGGGGGAAGCTGAAGTGGCGTATCTTTAAGCAACAAGGCAAATACATAGGCCAGCATGAGACCAAGCCAAAAAACCGGCATGGAAACGCCAATATTGGCAATCACCATGGTGACGACGTCAGTGGCTGAATTTCTCTTGAGCGCCGATATTATGCCCAGGGGTATGCCGATAATAATGGCAAAGGTGACGGCCAGGAGGCCTAATTCTACAGTTAGAGGAAGACGTTCGATTAGAATGGTTGTGATAGGTCGTTTGAAGCGTATTGATTCGCCAAAATCGCCTTGGGCAAGATCTTTAAGATAGATGCCGAACTGTA
>DATLAB010000014.1:0-117597 GCA_035527655.1 Patescibacteria group bacterium
AATCGTTATTCTACCCGCCGGACATACCGGCTCCAAGTCGGCGAACCAGGCAAGATGATGGATCACTCCCCCCTGCCCTCGGCCGAACTTTCTTCGATAGCCAACATAAGCCGATCATTCCATTTTGAAGAGAATTTCCTTTATGATAGCTCGGCAAGTGGAGATATCGAGTTGAATGGCGAGGTACTCGAGCCGTGGTTTTGGCAGACAATCCAAGTTGGGTCGGCTGTCGAAATAGAAGTCGAACTTCCCGTGGAGCCTGTGGACTCCGCTGAACTAAGATTGGGCTTATGGGGAGTGACAGAGAATCATTTTATTGAGCCTGATCATGATCTCGATGTGGTCGTAAATGGGGAGTACGTCTCCCAAATAGCTTGGGATGGGAAACGATATTATTCTGGCACCCTTTCGCTTCCTAATTCGCTGCTCAGTAAAGGCACCAATACAATCACCCTTGATAATAGTGGTGATGGTTCCGCCTCAATCGATATTTCAAGGGTTGATTGGGTTGACTTAAGTTTTATGGCACAGCCAGTCGCCGTTGAAGACGTGTTGCAGATCACCAGTACCCAAGGCAAGGTTCAGGCAAGTGGCTTTAGCGACCGGCCCTTGGTAGTTGATGTTTCAAATAAAGATGAACCAATTCTATTGTCTGGCTGGGATTACGATTCCGGCTCAGTTACCTTGCCGGTTTCCAAAGACATGGAGTTGTTGCTCGTTGGACCTGATGGTCTGCTTGATCCTGCCTCTGTGGATAATGTTGTTGGCAGCGACTTAAGAAACAACAATGAACAGGCAGATATGATAATCGTGACAACTGATGACCTGGTATCCCCCCTGCAACCTCTTATAGCGGCCCGCGAAGCACAATCGTTAAATGTTCGCCTGGTTACATTGAACGAGATATATGAGGAATTTGGCACCGGTCAAAACGGCCCGGATACAATTTCTGATTTTATCCGATACGCCTACAATGATTGGGATAAGCCTAGCCCAAGGTATCTTTTTCTGGTCGGTGAAGCGTCCTATGATTACCAGTCGTATCTTGGTGGGGGACCAACAAACATCATTCCGGCGCCCATGGTGCCCGTTCGTTACAGTGGCGAGACTGTAAGCGATAACCTTCTCGGCGACATGGATGGGGACCATAAACCGGACCTGGCTGTCGGTCGATGGCCAGTCGACAATCCCAAAGCGGTAGAAGCGCTCGTTGCCCGAACACTGGCATACGAGATGAGCGAAGTTTCTGATAGCGCGTTATTTATAGCAGATGGATCCAGTCAGGAATTTGCAGACTTAAACCAAAAGCTGGCTAATGAAAGCGGTTTCCAGGTGGATAGCAATAGCGAGCTTGCAAGCAGCAGTGATGAAGAGCTGATAAATTCTTGGAATCAGGGCGCCTGGCTGGTCACCTATGTGGGGCATGGAAGCATGGAACGTTGGGGAAAACAAGGTGTTCTAACAAATTCGGCCGTAGCTGGATTGGACTCTTCCACTGCACCCCCGATTGTGCTCCAACTCACCTGTTTGACCGGTTATTTTGCCCATCCATTTGATCAGTCAATTTCAGAAACGCTCCTGCTTGATGAGAGCGGACCGGTATTGGTGATAGCTGCCACCAGCCTGACATTGTCAGAAAGTCAGCAGCCATTCGGTATCAACATACTCCGCCAATTGCTCGATCCGGCGGTAATTAGAATTGGGGATGCGCTTGTCCTGGCAAAAGCAGATCTTAATGTCTCTGACCCTGGAATTCAGGAGATAAGTGACACGTTTGGTCTCTTGGGAGATCCGGCAACCATCATTGCCAGACCCTAGTAAAACGGAAAATCCAGGCTTTCGACTCCATGATATCCGTTATCGTATCTACATATAGTGCAACACCAACTTTGGGTTCTTGCCTCGATTCACTAGTGGGTCAGATCGGCATCGACGTGCCTGTGGAAATCATAATTGTAGATGGTGGTTCATCGGAACATACTTTAGAAAAAGCCAGGTCCTCAGGCGCCAGGATTATTCAGTACCAGGGAAAAAACATGGCAAGTTCCCGCAATGAGGCCATAAGGGAAGCCAAAGGAGAGATCATCTGTTTTACAAACGGGGACTGCATTCCCGAAAAAGATTGGTTGAGTGTTATCACGAGACCACTCTCTAATGCCGGGATCATTGGTTGTAAAGGCACCTATATGACGTCTCAAAGAAACATGGTGGCTCGCTTCATCCAACTCGAGTATGAAGAAAAATATGACAGGCTTCAAGGCGTGGAAAACATCGATTTTATTGATGGCTACTCGGCCGCTTATAGGCGGAGCATCCTCGAAATAAATGATGGCTTTGACGAACGATTACCCAGGCTAGAGGATGAGGAACTATCTTATCGGCTTGCGTCACGAGGCTATAAGATGGTTTTTGTCCGTGCGGCCTCCGTCAGGCATAGTCATTTCACCCGCGTGGTAACCTACTGGCGATCAAAATTTCAGACAGCCTTTTGGAAGTCACAAATTGTGCGGAAGTTTCCAGACAGAGCCCATCGCGATTCTTATACGCCTCAACTGTTAAAAATTCAAATGTTATTGGTTACGGGCTTTCTTTTTTCGCTTTTGCTGTTCGTAGCCTCATCAAGAGCCTACTTTCTAACGTTCACGCTCCTCCTCATTTTTTTGTTTTCAACGCTGCCTTTTATGGTGCGAGCCTGGCAGCGAGATCAGTTCATCGCCATTGTGGCGCCATTTTTCTTGGCAGTCCGGGCAACAGCCTTAACTTGCGGGTATTTCCTTGGGGCAATCCGATTCATAACCAAATCCTCCCACCAGGCAGGTACGATAAGTGGCCTAAACTACCTGCTTAAGCGGGGTGTGGACTTAACCGGTGGTATCTTAGGTCTGGCTGTGTTTTTGCTTTTTTATCCTGTTATCGGCCTCTCTATTCGCCTGACCTCTGCAGGGCCGGTCATATATAGCCAGGAGCGCATCGGTCGCGGAGGACAGACCTTCACTATGTACAAATTTCGTTCAATGGTTATCGGTGCTGGCAGTAAACACGATCAGCTTATAATCGAGGATAGGCCAGAATACAAATCACCTCATGATCCGAGAATAACGCTGGCCGGGCGGTTCTTGCGGCGTTGGAGTCTGGACGAACTTCCTCAGTTTTGGAACGTAATTAAAGGGGAGATGAGCCTTGTCGGCCCGCGACCGGAGGAAACAGCCATCGTGGCCAAGTACAGCGATCACCACCGGCTGCGGCTCACGGTCAAGCCAGGTATCACCGGTCCAATGCAGGTTAGCGGCCGGGCCGATCTTGCTCTAAACGAGCGCGTCTTCCTCGAGGTTAAATATATCGAAGATTATTCGCTCATAAAAGATTTTGTGATACTCGCCCAGACTATTCCGGCTGTTCTACAAGGACGTGGAGCGCGGTGAGAGCAACTAGCAAAATAATCGGAGTTGGTGCTCTTCAGAGTCGGATCATGAAGATTGCCCATAATCTCAAGTGGCCATCGCTTGCTTTACCGTTCACCTTCTTCGGCGTCTTACTTGTCTATATCGTTTCTATGCCAAACGATCTTACCTGGTCATATTTTGGCGGGGATGGCGGCGAACTGATCACAGCTTCGTTAACGCTTGGCATCCCACATCCACCAGGCTACCCAACCTATGTTCTCCTTGGAAAAGCTTTTGCTTCGTTGCCATTCGGTACACTTGCCGAAAGATTCCATCTGCTTTCTGCCATATCCATGTCGGTTGCCGCCGCTGTCATCACAAAAATAACGTTAGAGTACGGGTTGGGCAATAAGAATGACGCCGGTTCACCAACAAGGCGAGACTATCTACCTGCCATTGCTGCTGGCCTCATTTTCGCCTTTTCACCCCTGGTCTGGAGCCAAGCCGTTATCGCTGAGGTGTATGCTCTCAACCTGGCGCTATTGGCAGTGTTAATCTGGGTGCTCATATCCGGACGTAGCCCTTTGTTGGCCGGTATTCTCTTCGGGCTAAGCCTGACTTCTCACCTGACATCATTGTTAATGCTCCCGCTATGCTTGTTTCTACTGGTGAGAGGAAGTTGGAGTCGATTTATACTGGGATCATTATTGGGCCTCGCGCCTTTGGCTGTACTGTTTTATTTGGCCAACAGTTCCAGTCCAATCATCTGGAGTCAGCCAGAAAATCTGAAGTCATGGTTATGGCTGGTAAGTGGTCGTCTTTATCAACCCAATGTTTTTGCCCTGGCGCCCGCAAACTGGGCCAACAGAGTCTTATCCTGGATGTTACTGCTCCTGGGTCAGTTAGTAATTCTCGCCCTCTCCTTGCACCGCTTGGACTTCGGCCGGAATTCGTCGGTTCATCGACGGATGGTAACCGGCCTACTGCTGACAGCCGTGATTTATGGAGTTTATGCATTCGGGTATGCGACACCAGATGCGATTGTCCTATTGTTGCCAGGCCTGTTGCTTGTGAGCATTGTCATAGGATTTGGTATCGCGAACCTTGGTCGATCCTCTTTGATACTGGCTCTGTTGATTCTCATCACTGGTTGCTACTACATGGTCCGTGAGTTTGAACCTCCAATTCGATACAATTTTGAGCAAGCTCTAGCTCAGGTCCCTGAAGGGGCAATCGTCATTACACCAGGTGATCAAACTGTCGCTGCAACCTGGTATTTTGCCTACGCCGACAGGCAGAGATCTGACATTATTGTGGTCGACAATAACCTATTTCAGTTTGCTTGGTACAGAGGGCAGCTGGCAGAGAGCTACCCGGAATTGCGAGATTTAGAGAAGGATGATCTCCAAATGTTTATGAAGGCAAATTCGTTACACCACGCGGTATGCCACCTGTCTATGGTTCGCGAAAAGTATGTAAGCTGTATATTGGCCCAGGCTTAAGGAAGAGACTGAGCATATGTATCAGCCAGAACATCACACCAACGATCACCCGGCTTCCAGGCGAAGAGCGATTAAGAAATATGGAACACTATTTTTCGGTAGCCTTTTAATTCTTGGTTTGATATGGTCGGCAATCTCGTCATATCGTGCCGTAACGGCTGTTCGATCGCTGCAAAAGAGCCAACAGAAGATTGAACAGATTCTAAATAATGGCCTGATGAAGGCAAATCCTATTGAGATTAAGAATCTCACTGCAGATATGCGTACCGACATACTAACTCTACGCTCGGCTCTCGGTCCGGCGGCCTATTTTTCTCAATTTTTCGGTTGGATACCCAAATATGGTCCATTGCTGGCTGATAGTCGAGATTTATTAAAGATAGCCGACCTGGGAAGCGAGGCAAGTATTTATGTCATGCGAGCGGTGATCCCTGTAATGATCGCAGTCCAAAACGGCGATTTGGAGAATACTGGACCGATTCCGGTCGTCGCCCACAGCCTCGAATCATCTGCTGCGGACTTTGAGAATGCCGCAGAAGTATTGCAGAAGTTAAGCACGGTCCGCGAAGAGCTTACCATGACCGCAGAGTGGCCACAAAATATTCAACGCATGCTTTCCCAACTGGATAGTGTGCTGCCGGCCGCCCAAGATGCCCTGCTTCTTGGGCAGGTCCTACCAGAGTTGCTTGGCAGCGATGGGCGAAAAACCTATTTACTGGTTGCCCAGAATGAAGACGAGCTTAGACCTACCGGTGGATTCATCAGCGGCGCGGGGCTCCTTGTGATAGAGGATGGGGATATCTTGTCGATCAAATTTGACAATGCAAATCTGGTCGACGATTGGTTAAACAAGCCCTATGGATTTCCACCACTTCCCTTTTATGAATTTATGGGAATGGACATTTTCCTATTTCGCGATGCCAATTTTTGGCCTGATTTTCCGACATCGGCCGAAATGGCTATGCAACTCTACAGCCATGGGCAAGATGTGTCTCTGGACGGGATCATTGCCTTCAACCAAAGTTTTGTTCAGTTATTGCTGGAAGGAACTGGGCCTCTCTACGTTCCTGAGCTGGAAATCACAGTAAGTTCGGAAAATGTCATAGAAGCAATGAGGCAAGAGTGGGGCCCTTCCGATAGACAAGCGGATTGGATAATTGAACGAAAGGCCTTTATGGGACCTTTTGCGAATGCTTTCCTAAGCCAAATTAGTGGCGATCTTCATTCGATGGACATCAGAAAGCTAGGTGAAAATGTTTTTACCGCTGTCGAACAAAGAGATTTGCAGATCTACATGCGTGATCCCGCATTGACCGAAGCACTGGCTGAGGCCGGCTGGGACGGACGATTAACCTTAAGTCCTGTCCAAGATTACTTGATGGTGGTTGAGAGTAATCTTGGATTTAACAAAGCCAATGCGGCCGTAGATAGATCAGTTGGCTATGATGTTACCCTTGATGAGAAAGGGCAAGGGGATGCCTCTTTAACGATCGAATTCTCTCATGCGGGTGATAGAGTCGGCGAGGAATGCCGCCACGGGACGATCTATAGCAGCGATACGCAATATGAGGATTTGATCTCCGATTGCTACTGGAACTATCTAAGGGTACTCGTGCCCTCCGGCAGCCAGCTCATCACCGCCAGCAGTCATCCAGTACCTGCCGGACAACTTCTTGTAGATCAATCTTGGGACGGCATGGCCCGTCAATTTGACGATTTGGATCGTGGATACACCTTCTTCGATAACTTTCTGGTACTGCCTCCGGGACAAAGGAGAGCGGCCGCATTTCGCTATCTGCTGCCCGAAGTTGTTACTATTGAGCCAGATGGGATATCTCACTACCGACTGGCGATTGACAAACAATCTGGAACAGGTAACCAACGTATGAAGATTACGGTAAATTTACCCCCAGGATCCGAGTTGATAAGCAGCGATCCGAGGCCTTCCACAATAGGTAATCAGGCTCTCGTATTTGATATGGAATTAGCCAAGGACCAGCAAATCGATGTGCAATATCGTTGATCGCCAATATAATTAGATCCTGGAGTAACAGGAGGAAATCGCTTTGCCACGTAAGGGCCTGACCACCATACTAATATGCTGCGCCGGCATCTTGTCTATTGCCCTCTTTGCCGTCAAGCTGACTGCTGTTGAGGCGGAAAGCTTAATTCAAACTTGGCCAAGTCGTACACCAACCCCCGGCCTGGGCCAGACCCAGCCCCCGCCGGGATCGACTCCTGGTGGTGGAGGACAAGCAACTGCCACCGGACAATCGTCGCCAACGGCGCTGCCACCAACCGTGAATCTGACTACTCCGGCCGAGTCCCCCCTCTCACCTACTGCGGATCAGCCTGCTGCCCTCGGAACAAGCAACTCTGAGACGCAAGGGTCTAGAGTAAGTAGCCCTGTAAACAATGGCACAGCTCTGGGTGTCTATGAGCAGACTGGCGTATGTCGCATCCCCCCTTACATTGAAGCCCTGGGCGCAGTTTCTGTCCGGGCAGGGGTTGGGGTAAACCGGGAAATAATTGGCTATCTCCAGGTGGCAGATCAAAGAATAATTATTGGACGATCAGACCGTGATCCCTGGTGGTTGATACTATTCGATTCTGAGAATGAAGGTTGGGTACCAGATCAGGCTGTACAGGTTCACGGATATACTGGATATATCCCGGTAATTGAGCTGTCTGAAACTTCATCGGTAGCGGATTCGATCTGGAATCCTACTCCCATACCTGGATGTACACCTCCGGCATCAGAGTCTGTTTCCAACGCGACTACAAGATTGACGACGGCCGATCCAGTAGCTGCCGTACAACAGAGCTCCTCTAATCAAAGCTCGGGATCTGCAAATATGGCGGCTGATTCTCAAAATAATTCAGAAATTGAAAACCAGGTGAATGAGACAAAATCTACCAATGGGACGTTCACCTGGCTGCTGATTACCGGCGTCTTTTTGGTTGTGGTGGGTGCGGTTTCATTATTCATCCGCAGGCGAAATTTTAGGTTGTAACGATTCAAGATATGAGGCTAAGGGAAACAATGACTGATTCAATGGATGATGGTACATATGAATTTAAAGCTGAGATCAATCAGCTCCTCGACATTCTCATTCATTCACTGTACAAAGAGAGAGATATTTTCCTCCGCGAGTTGGTCTCAAACGCATCTGATGCGTTGACTCGCGTTCAATTCGAGATGCTGACGAATCAGGAGGTTCTAGATCCGGAAGCTGAGCTTGCCATCAGAATTAGTGTCGACACAGAATCCGAAGATGGCAAGAAGCACATTGTGATAAAAGACAGTGGCATTGGCATGGAGGAATCCGAATTAATCTATAATCTGGGCACAATCGCTCAGTCTGGGGCCAGGGAATTCTTAGCGGAAGTGTCTACAGATGAGGTTGATATTACCGACGTTATCGGACAATTTGGCGTTGGTTTTTATTCAGTGTTTATGGTTGCCGAGGAAATTCGAGTCATTTCAAGAAGCTTTAGGAAAGATAGTGCCGCAGCCGCCTGGATTTCTGATGGTGGCCAAGAATTTCGGATAGAAGCGGCGGATAAAATTGACCGTGGAACTGAGATCCACATAACCTTGCGAGCAGATGCTGCCGAATATGCCGATCCTTGGGCCTTAAAGCAAATAGTCAAGAAATATTCCGATTTTGTCAGTTACCCTATCTATGTTGGGGAAGAGCAGGCTAATCAACAACTTCCATTGTGGCGCAAGGCAGTATCAGACGTAACGCCCGAAGAGTACAATCAGTTTTATCAACAAATGACCATGGATTTCCAAGAACCATTGATGGTCATTCCCTTTTCCTCCGATGCACCACTGCACGTGCGGGCAATCCTGTATATTCCTTCGAGCAGAGAAAAGAGTGTGCTTAATCTGCGCAAGGAGCCTGGAATCATGCTCTATTCACATAATGTCATGATCCAGGAATATTCTCAGGATCTATTGCCTAATTGGCTGGGATTTGTTGATGGGGTTGTTGATTCAGAAGATCTCCCCCTAAATGTTAGCCGGGAGAGTATCCAGAACACCCGCATTATACGCCAATTAGCTAAGACCATTCGTAAGCGCATCCTGCGAGAGCTACAAAAGATTGGTGACCAGGATGACGAATTGTTTGGGAAATTTTGGCGCCATTACGGTCGCGCCTTGAAGGAAGGTTTAGCCACGGAACCGACAGCCAAAGATGAACTTCTTCCGCTCTTTCGGTTTTACTCTTCTAAATCCGGAACCAATCTTATTACCCTGGGAAAATATGTTGACAACATGGCTGACGAGCAGACCGATATTTACTATGTCCTGGGCGATGATCTTGACACGATAGCTTTCAGTCCTCATCTCGATCCATTTACCGAACGAGATATTGAGGTTCTCTATCTGGCCGATCCTTTGGATTCGTTTATTGCGCCATTGTTAACCGAATACGATGGCAAGAAGCTGATAAACGTCGATGCTCCCGAGTTACAGCTGACTGCCATTGGTAATGAGAGGGAAAAGCAGGCAGATGTCGATAGACCATCCGACGCCGATTTTAATCGGTTTGTTGGCCGTTGCGTCACAACCCTGGGTAATCGAATAACCGAAGTACGCCAGTCTAAAGTGTTACGAAATAGTGCCGTTCGCCTGGTATCTCCCGAAGATGGACCAGATAGAGAGATTCAGAGGCTGCGTCGCTATATGGATGAAGAGTATAAGATCCCTGCGAGAATTTTCGAGGTGAACCGGGACCATCCGTTGATCACCGACCTCTCCAAAATGGTCGCATTCCACCCTGCGGATCGGCTTATTGACCTGGCTATTGAGCAGTTATATGAAAATGCCTTAGTGGTCGAAGGTTTGCATCCAAATCCGGCTACCATGCTCCCCAGAATTCAACAACTGATGGAATTTGCGGTAGAAAGGAGCCTGGGAAGCGATGAAGAGGAGTAGTGACAAGGCCACTTTAATTGGTTGATCCGCCTTCGAGCGAAAGATTTAGGAGAGCTTGTCCAATCTGATCCGCCGAATGTTGGCCATCGCTATCTTCGACAACGACGACAACACCATAGCGTGGCGCATTTGCTGGCGCCAAACCCAAATACCAGGAATTTGTGCTGCCTTCCGGGCCAGAGAGGACCAGAACGGAATATTCGGTGATACCCCGTTCGACCGGCATGGCCTCCAATACCACTGAAGCCGCTCTGGCCGGGATCATATCTGAAGCCTCGCCATTCTGGTTAATTACCTGCCAATCTCCCTTTTCGTTTTGAATGGCCGAGACGAGGCTGAATTGGGGTAGTACTCCACTATTAACAAGGGCTGCAAAGGCCCGAGCCACCTGCAGCGGGCTCACAGTTTGCTCATCTTGGCCAATGCCGGCCAATTCCAGCGACTTAATGGCCCGCCGATCCCCAGATTCAGTCGTTATCGGCAATATAGGCGATTCAAATAAACCAAATTGATCATAGATTCCCAGAATGCCAACCTCCCCTATCTGGCGGGCCAACTGGGTGAGAGGATGTGGACATTTGTTTAAGAAGATTGTTCGCCAATCGGTTTCATCCTCTGTCGTTTGCTCGCATGACAAGAGATTCCCATTCACCGCCACAGGTTGATCTGCATCCAGAACGATTTCGTCCAGGGAAACCAGCCCGTCGGCTATCGCCCGGGCTAGAATAAAAGGCTCCACGACCAGACCCGGCTGGTATAGACCCTGGGTAGCTCTGTTTACCAGGGGGCCCCTTTCATCTTGGGCGAGTGAATCAAAGGTTTCATCAAGTTGGTTGGGATCGTAACCAGGCTTGCTGACCATCGCTCGAATGGAAAAGTCGGGTATGGTGAACAAGATAACCGAACCGGGTTTTTCGCCCAGAAGTTCGTCCGCAGCCTGCTGCCAGCGGGCGTCAAGGGTTAAACGAACATCTCGGCCGATGACTTTCTCATGCAAAACATCATTGTGCCACCAGCTTTCCCACGGATTGTTTACCTGGCCTCGGAGCTCAGAATCGAGACCTTCTTCAATGCCAGTTGTGCCGTGCCGAAAACTATAATAACCGACAGCGGGTCCACTCTCTACTATTGGATAAACGCGCTGGAGAGAACCTGGAGCGCCCACTGTCTCGGCCAAGATATTGTTGTTGGCGTCATAAATTGTCCCCCGCTGTATGTTGAGCTCCTGTTGGACAAGTCGGGGATTGTCATCTCGACTCAAAATGCTCGAGCCCTGGAAGATTGTCCAGTACATAAGGGCAAAAGCAATAAGCAGGAAGCCCACGGAAATAAATACGCCGAGCACACTCAACCGGGCGCGGGCTGCACTCAAACTGGTGTCATGTTTCATCTGGACCAACTTCCTTGCCACTCTCCGACCGGTTTCGTCCGGAGTTCACACCTTGAGAAGAGAGATTTAACAGCAGACCGATCATAATGCTGCTCGCAAGCAGGGAACTGCCCCCGTAGCTAACAAAAGGCAACGTTATTCCCGTCAATGGCAACAGCCTGGTTATACCGGCCATAATCAAGAATGCCTGGAAGGTAAAAACAATAGTGATGCCGCTGGCCAGGAACAGGCCAAAGGAGCGCAAGGATATAGCCGCGATTCGCAATCCTCGGTAGGCAATCGTGGCAAAGCAACCAATCACCACCAGTGCACCTATTAGACCCCATTCCTCGGCGACGGCCGCAAACGCAAAATCTGAATGGACCACCGGTATAAATAGAGGATTGCCCTGAGCTATACCTTCGCCTGACAAGCCACCGGATGCAACAGCATATAATGATTGAATAATCTGATAGCCACGTGTGCTGGCTTCAGGCCACGGATTGAGCCAAGTGTCGATTCGAAGAGTGATAATATCATGCACCGATCCAATGGAGTCCACTAGCTGGGCGATGCGGGAATCCCCTGCCGTCCCCTGGGTAAGGAGCGATTCAGTCCAGGATGCGATGTTGTCAAAGATAAAATAACCTACCAGGCTGGCTAATATGAGTAATGCTATTCCCCCCACCACATATATCCAATCACCGGTAGCCAGGTATAGCATCGCCAGGACCAAACCCAAAAAAAGTGTCGCTGCACCTAAATCACGCTGCCAGACAAGCATGAGGACACAAAAGCCGCCCATCAAAGCCAGCGGACCCAGATAGGCCAATGTTCGTTGCCAAACTTTTCCAGGTATCAAACGGATGACCCGTCCACGTTCATCAAAATAGCTGGCTAAAAAGATAACTAGGAGCAGTTTTAGTAGTTCGGATGGTTGAAAAAAGACTCGGCTTGCGAAGGGTACCTTCAGCCACAAAGCAGCACCTTGTCCAGATGGATTCACGCCAAATATAAAGGTCGCACCCAACAATAATATGCCCAAAGTTAGCCAGGTATATCGGTAACGGCGGAGGAAATTAAAATCGCCAGGCGTATAAACGACGATGATTAGTGCAGTTATGCCGAGAACCAGCCAATTGACCTGGCGTAGCAAAAAGCCGGGAGCAAGCCGGTCTACCAGGAGTAATCCCCATCCCGTAAGTAAGCCCATGAGCGGTAGCAGATATGGATCGTGGTCAGGGTGCCGGTGCCGTAGCAAAAAAAATGCCACCAAGAAAAGTAAAAACCATACTACCGGGGCGTAGAGGTGGCTCCACCTAACGCCCCCGTCAGTTGTTATTGAAAGCGCAACGCTATTAACCAGAATGAATGATGAGGCGATGGTGAATAACAGCGCCTCTCGTTTCGCCTTGGGGTCATTCGCCACTCCTGCCAAGGCGTCAAGGACCGTTTTTTTTACAATGTTCATTCGGTGATTTCTTTCAGCTCGCCCTGGCTCAAGTATGTTGCGTGTATTTTCCAATCAAAGGATAAAGATCATCTTTTACCCCTATCGGAACCTGGTTCCAGTCAACGATCAAGGCCAGCGCTTCTCGCATAGCTGAGTGTGCTTTGAATTCTCCCGCCCATTTCGCTTTGTTCAGAACAAGGTTTGATACGACGTCCTGGGCTAATTGTGCATTGGCCGATAAGGTTTTAATGACCATATCAACAGATACCGGTTCCTCTGCTTCGTGCCAAACATCGTAATCGGTCACATGGGCCATACATACATAGGCGATCTCAGCTTCAGCCGCAAGGAATGCCTCTGGACTCGTTGTCATGCCGATAATACCCATGCCCCACTGCCTGAAGAGAATGGACTCACCCTTTGTACTAAATCTTGGTCCCTCAATTGTAATAAAAGCGCCACCTTCATGGACGTTTCCCCCACAATCCCTGACTACATCGGCCAGGATGAGGCTGAGTTCAGGAGAGAAGGGATTGGATACGCCGACATGAGCAACAAGCCCTCTTCCGAAAAAGGTCGTTTCCCTTTTCCCTTTCGTAAAATCAATCAGTTGATCAGGGACGACGACATCACCAGGTGAATAATCTTCACGTAACGATCCGCATGCTGAAACACTTACAATGAATTTCACTCCCATCAACTTCAAGGCGTAGATATTAGCCCTGTATGGCACCTCACCTGGTGTTAGCTGGTGCGAGCGCCCGTGTCGTGGCAAAAACGCCACCCGGGTTTCGTGTAAAACACCGATGGTTATTTTATCAGAAGGGTTGCCAAACGGTGTGGAAATTGTTACTTCTTCGACATCCGTCAGCCCTGCCATTTTATAAACACCACTCCCACCGATCACGGCAAGTTCAATATCATACATGTCTACGACTCCTCGAGGGTCTTTGTTGGACATGGGGTTGCCTATTTGCAGCCCAACGATTGACAGGAAAAGGCAGATTCAAGCATGCCATCTGAATCACGCCGTCTATTGTTGTCGCTGGATTCTATTTAGCTCACGCTCCAGGGATTCGATTCGCCTGGCTGCCAATGTTTTCATCCGATAGAGCTGCTCCTCCTGGGTATTGGACTGGACTTGCAGCTCCTCCAGTTTAATATCTCTTTCAACTAATGTCGCCTGTAATTTGGCAAGTTGAAGGTCGCGGATTTCGCCGGTCAAATCGGGATCCTTTGGAAAATCACCCTCGTACCCAATATATCGTTGCCTTCTGGAATCGATCAACGATGCTTTTGTCCAAGTGAGTTGATCGCGAAGTAACGTCTGGCTACTCAAGGCAGAAGCTAACTGGGTTCTTAATTGTCGGATATCGCTTTCAGCTTCTGATAGCTGGATGACGGCTTCAGATGCAGCACTTGACATCCCATCAACCGGTCCTTCTATTTCTTCTTCGGACGTATGGTCTCCATCAAGTTTCTGCTCACTGGTCTTTAGACTATTCGCCGCCTCTAAGACAGCAACATCAAAGGATTGCTCAATTTCGATCCGAGCAGCGAAGGCCGCTGCTACCTCTGATCGTAATTTTCGCCATATTTCAATACGCTCTGTATTGTCGCTGTTACCAGAGCCAGTTAGCGGGACCAATTTTGCCAGTTCTGTCGCTTTTTCAGCTGAAATCGCCATCTCGCCAGATTTCGGGACTTCTTCAACTGTGAGCTGGCCCAACCTCAACAAGTCAACCGTGCCTTTATCCAGGCTACTTATCCACCCATGAACCTTACACCCGGGCATCGCAGTTACTGATGTAGCACAAATATCACCCCAAATCTGTCCGGACGGCTCAACAATAACTTCGCCGGCTACGACGTAGCCATAAACCATCCCGGTTACGACTACATGAGGAGCATAAATATCTCCTACAAGTACACTGTTTTCTTCAATAACTACCGTTTGGTTGGAGTGTACATCTTCAACACGATAATTGGTGTGTCGATGCTTGCTGTCTTTTTGACGACGAAATAGACTTGCCAAGATCCATACCCTCAAATCCCAATGGCTAACCATCAAGAGCTGCAGCCGATCGATTCCGAATTGTTCTAAGGAGTTCGATTTTACAACTTTACCAAACAGTTCACCACAAACACTGTCTGTGGGTTATAATTTGATGAGACTCAAGGGCAGTTGTTTCTACATTCAAATGGTTTCCTAATATTACGTTCTCTCACTGAGTGGCTGAGTAGCAGTCTTATGAGCCATTTAAGAGCAAAAATCCGCTCGCAGCCGGTCGAATTGGCCATCTTCGCAATAGCCCTTCTTAATTCTTGTCGGTTTGTTAACCTATGCAGATTATCACTACGCGAAAGACAAGCGTGGGGCAGTGACTTTAATTCCCCAGTAGTTGGGGACGGGATTTCTCCTGATAGATGGCCAAAGCCCTGACGAAGATGAAACGACGCTGGCTATTCAGCGATTCATATTTGGGGCACCGGCTAGGCCCGATCAAGATCAAACTCTATTTGCCTACCCCCTTTTTCCCATTCTAATATTTTTACCCTATGTATTGATAAGTGACTATGTTCTCCCCCAGGCATTCTAGCTTACCACGCTGGAAGTTGCCTAAATTATCGTTGCTCTCGCGAGTAGCCGGCTGGCCTATTGGCGTGTGTCTCTTCCTCTTGGTGTGGGTTTGTATCTCTATATGTTACTCTGGTATTACAATGTGCGGCCGTTGATATATGGAGATGCGGCTATTGTCTCTGGGCTAATTATTGCGTTTTCCCTATTCACTATACGAAATTACTACGATCTATTAGCGGGCATCCTGTTGGCAATGTCGGCTATCAAGCCCCAGATTATCGTCCTACTCATCCCGGCGCTCCTTTTGTGGGATGCATATCAAAAGCGCTGGGGATTGGTGATAGCCACGATGGCTTCTTTTGCAGTTCTTATTTTGATGTCGACCCTAATACTGCCGGACTGGATGTTCCGACAACTTGAACAGGTAAGATCATATTCATCCTACGCGCCAATCGGAACGCCGGCGGAAATTTCCAGCCTATGGTGGCCTGATTCTGGCAAGATCATTGGTACTATCTTTAGCATCGTGGCTATTTTGGCGCTTCTCTACACATGGAAACGATCATGGAGGCAGGATTTTCAATTTATCTTACCCGAAATATTTATTACACTAGCTGCGACTAACTTTGTAGGTATCGCAACCGCTACTTCCAACTATTCAGTATTGTTCCCTGGTTTGATCCTGGCCTTCGCCCTGTTTGAATCCCGATTGGGCCAACATGGTCGTTGGTTGATCATAAAAATCGCTGTTGCTCTCCTGAGCGGTTTATGGCTGCTTTGCTGGACTTCGTTTTCGGGCCAGGGACAGCCCACGATTATGTGCTTTCCATTTCCACTGCTGCTTATTGTCGCCTTCTTGGCACTACGACCGGAACCCAAAAAGGATTGAGGTAGCCACATACCAGGCTTGCTGGATACAATCCAGTAAACGACAGTCTCTTCGCCGTTCAATCACTTGTTTCACAACACTATGTCTGGTACACTGATCTTAATGATTGGCAGAGTTCGATTACTTTTTCTTATAGGACTAGCTGCCATTTTTATGGGGCTGGTTTCCATTCCTCGGGGCCTAGCTGGGGCTAAAGAAATATTCCCCGGCCTCTCGAATAGCGCCCGGCAAGCTCAAAACGATCTCAATCTCGAGGTTTGGATTTCACCTGAGGCCGGGAGCCCAGGTGACCAGCTAATCCTGAACCTGAACTTATTCGCAGCCGCCATTCCTCTCGACTCGCTTGAACTGGAAGTATTATTACCTGGAAGCCTGGCGCTTGAGATGGCCAACTTGCCTGTGGGTACCAGTTACAATATTCAGACGAACCAGCTCATCTGGCGCCCGATTTTGAATTCCTTGGACAAGCGGGCCGGACTGGCTGTTCCGTTAACGGTCAGTTCTGTTGACCTTAACAAGCCCGAACAGACAGTCCAGGTTACTCTTAACGACGGTGCCTCGAAAGAAGCTTATTCTGCCGGATTTTGGGCTGGACTTCCCCCGCAGGCTACGATCAAATTTGAACCACCTCAAGCCGCCGTCGGACAAATAGTCCAGATGATCGGCGAAATTAATGGACCTGGACCCAACACGCAAAACTGGGATTTAGGCGATGGGCGTACTATCGCCGTCAATAATCCGGAAGTTACCTTTTCAAAACCTGGCACCTACCTGATATCGCTTCGAGCATCAAACCCAATAGGTTCTGTCGTCACGACTGGATTGATAACTGTTTCACCGCAGCCAATAGCCCGTTTCACCATCGCTGATTCAACGCCGGCTGTGGGTGACCCGCTGGCGATAGTTGACCATAGCGGCGGTCAGCAGCCGCTCCTCTATTCCTGGGACTTCGGCGATGGTAATCGTTCCACTGAGGTAAGACCAATCCATCATTATCTAACACCTGGCACGTATCAGTTACATCTGTCCATAAGCAACGAACTCGGCCAAAGTGACACTTTCCAGACCGTTAAGGTTGGCGAGAGACCAACAGCCGATTTTGTAGTTGACAACTCTCCTTCTGCCGGGCGCCTCTTCGAATTGCAGGCTTTTGTTGATAATTCGGTTACCAATGTTCGTTGGAATATGGGCGACGGACACTATTATGAGGGCGAGCGGGTTAACCATGTCTACTGGGCAACAGGAGACTATTTAGTCAGTACCTCATTTGTGAATGATTTTGGAGAGACAATTGTTCAGCAGTGGATCCACGTTGATCCAGGTATTTTGTATCTTTACCTTCCCATCATTAGTCAGGGAGGGTTTAGCCAATCCGATCAATCCTTGCCGGCATCGACCGGGATCGAACCAACCGCGTCTGCGGAAGTAGAGACTCTGGTTTCAGACGAAGCAAGTAGACTACTTTCCCTTGAGTTACCGCAGGATCTGCAACCGGCCGAACAATTGTTTGCTTACATTAATGAGGCCAGGCTGATCAATAACCTGGCACCTTTGCAAATGGTATTTGAACTGAATTCCGCAGCGCAAGCCCATACTGATGATATGGCGTCCCTAGGATTTACCGGTCACGAGGGATCAGATGGGACTTCTCCAGCCTTACGAATTCAGAGATCTACCTACGCCGGCGGGTATGCCGGTGAAGCAACAGCCTGGGGCATGCAGTCGGCGTTCGATCCGGTACAATATTGGCTTACAAGCCCAGAGCATCGGACAATCATTCTCAACCCGTTGGCATCTGAGCTGGGGGTTGGATTCAGCCAAAATTTTGGCGCCCCATCGGTGTGGTATTGGACAGCTGAGTTCGCTTCGATGAACCTACCGCCTGTCCATGTCCCGATACCACCGCCTGTTAGCCAAGAAGGCGAAGGTAACGGTTCAAACTCAAATACATCCCTGGCCGTTGCAGCACCACCGGTTATTCAACTTTTGGGGCCGCCTCAAGGTAGCGAAATCTTGCTGACAAACGAGAATTATCTGATATTTACCTGGACCTGGCCGGAACCACTTCTCGCGGATCAAAGATTTGTGGTGTATCTCAATTCCCAGGGACGCATTTATCAGATAGGCACTGTCCGGGAAGCCCAATCCGAAAATCAATATCAATTCAAAGTGTTGGTGTCTGATGTTCCCGTAGCCCCGGGTGACCACCATTGGGTGGTACGACTTGAAGCCCCTCTGCAAGCTCAATTGCTTTCGGAATCAGCGTATTGGCCGCTCAACATTCGGCAACCATAAGTAACTGATTTCGTACGTACTATACGCATCGCCCCCCAACAGCAAAAAAAGCTAGATTGGCGCTAGCTTGAGGAATTCAGGCGTTCAATTAATATTTGTTTCAAGGTTGGTTGTCCTATCACCTGCAGATTGTATCGAACCCGTTGGCTCGGCCACTTAATGTCTAGCAAGCGGCCCAAATCAACCGGTGTAGCCACGAGAACAAGATCCACCGGCGTATTGTTAATAGTCGCTTCAAGATCGGACATTTGCTGCGGCCCATAACCCATGGCTGGTAGCACCGGACCAGTACCGGGATAACGATTGTAAGTATCCACAAGGCTGCCGATTGCATATGGCTTTGGATTGACAATTTCGGCCGCGCCAAATAGCTCAGCGGCCACTGTTCCCGCACCATACGTCATTTCGCCATGCGTTAACGTCGGGCCATCTTCCACAACTAAAACGCGTTTGCCACGAATTGCCGAAGGATCTTCTACTGATATCGGCGATGCGGCCATAACAACAAGAGCTTTCGGATTGGCTTGCCGAATACCCCTCTGGACTTCAAGCACACCTTCATAGTTCGCCGTATCAACTTTGTTTATTACAACCACATCAGCCATTCGTAAGTTCGTTTCACCAGGATGATAACGAGTTTCATGGCCTGGTCTATGCGGATCGACGACAACAATCTTTAAATCGGGGGCGAAGAATGGCAAATCATTGTTTCCACCGTCCCAGACAATAACGTCCGCTTCCTCCTCTACCCTCTTTAATATCGCACCATAGTCCACGCCGGCATAGATCACGGCGCCCATATCAACATATGGTTCATACTCTTCTCGTTCTTCGATCGTACATTTATATTTATCCAGATCTTCATAACTCGAATAACGCTGCACAGCCTGCTCGGCCAGGTTTCCATAAGGCATAGGGTGGCGGACAGTTACGACTTTTTTGAAGCCCATATTCTGTAGCTCGGCCACAACGTAACGGGAGGTTTGGCTCTTACCGCTTCCAGTACGCACTGCGCAGATAGAGATCACAGGTCTTTTTGCTTTGAGCATAGTTTGCCGCGGGCCAAGGAACCGAAAATCAGCTCCGGTCGCCAGGACAGCCGATGCCAGGTGCATTACATACTCATGGGAAACATCGGAATATGAGAAAACAACTTGATCTACGCCCATTACCCCAATTAATTCAGTGAGTCTTGATTCGGGATAAATGGGTATGCCATCGGGATAAAGCTTCCCAGACAACTCCGGAGGATAACGGCGATCATCGATATCGGGAATCTGGGTGGCCGTAAAGGCTACCACCTCACAAGTCACGTCGTCGCGGAAAACCATGTTAAAATCATGAAAATCGCGTCCCGCAGCTCCGGCAATAATGACCCGGTGTTTGTTTGGCATTCGTCCTCCGTTTCTTAGTTGACAACTGACCGATCTGGCAATCACACGATAATACCATATCGTTTATTCCGAACCATCATTAATAATGTGTTAATTACTATACGAAACACGGGAGATTGCCGGCACTCTGAAATTTACACCTATTTTCATCAAGCCTGTCACCGTTAATACGAATTCACGCAAACTTTATCCTGATTTTATGTCGAATGACTTAAATATTATGCAAAGTCTGATATACTACCCAAGTTACAATCTTACATAATGATACGAACGGATACATGGATTACTTGCTATACGCAAGTCATTTAGTCCCCACGACCATCGTATTAGGAGTGTCGGGCGATGGAAGACCAGCTTTCAGCATTTCTTCATTTTCTTACAACTGAACGTAACTATTCAGCAAATACGATCGCCGCTTATCAAAACGATCTGAATCAATTTATGAAGTGGCTTAGGATCAATCACCCGGAAATAAACAATTGGGTAAACGTCACTTATGAGGTCGTATCGCAATATACGGCGACCCTAAAAAAACAATCTTACACGCCGTCCTCCGTCGCCAGGAAGGTTGCGGCTATCAAATCGTTCTTCCACTTTTTGTTGGCCAGAGGATATATTGGTAGTGATCCAACAACCAATCTCGATTCACCCAAGGTCAAGAAGCGTCTTCCAGAAACGCTGTCGACGACCAATGTCGAAAGATTACTGACGGCGCCCATGCAGAAAAAATCCCCTAAGAACCTCCGTGATAGCGCCCTTCTCCACGTACTTTATTCGACCGGCATGCGAGTGACGGAAGCGGTATCGGTAAAAATCGACGATGTCAACCTACCCGATTCGGAATTAGCTGTGATTGGAAGAGACAACCATGTGCGCATGCTCCCCCTAGATGAAACCACGAGTGACATTCTGGCAACTTACCTCTCAGAGGGCAGGCCACATCTTGTCAAAAATAAGGATGAAAAAGCGCTTTTCCTGAATCATAGGGGTCAGCAGTTAACCCGCCAAGGACTATGGCTGATCATTAAAGCTTATGCGGAGAGAGCCGATTTAGGTTTAAAGGTGACACCCCATACGCTAAGGCACAGCTTTGCTGCTCACCGCTTAGACAGTGGCGCTGACTTGCGGGATGTGCAGCAGTTGCTAGGCCACGCAAATATATCAACGACTCAAATCTACTCCCAGCTCCAAGAGGAACAACAGGAGTAGGCTGAATGAATGGATCGCCTCTACGTATTCCTCATCCGTAATGATGTTTGGATCTATATCCTTTCAGCAATAGGCCTAGTCTGGTATTTAACTGAATACTGGCGGTCGCGCCAAATCCTTCGCAGTGCGATGTTTGGCCTTGAAAAGGAAAAAGGCCAACGGATTCGGCGAAGGGCGATTACGCTAGCTATTCTCTTCCTGGGGATTATCACCTTCGTTACTTATGTCAATTTGAGCGTCGCTCCTACGCTACCTGTTGAGCTACTGAAACCACCCACGCCCACTCCTAATATCTTTTCTACGCCACTCGCAGTGTCTACCTCGATAACGCCACAAGGAACGATTGTCCTCGAGGTTGCACCGACGGTTACATTATCCGGTGGTGTGGGCATCGTTGAACCGACTCGAGGGGGATCCGCCTCGTTAATTGAGGAGCTTACTGAGACGCCATATCCAGCTGTGGTAACCGGTGATTGTCCGCAAGAGATAAGGATCACTTCTCCGCCTAACGGCACAGCAGTCGGCACTTCCCTGACCTTATTTGGAACGGTCGGGGGCGAGCAGTATAACTCCTACACCCTGGAAACATTGGGTCCAGAAACCGGCGGCGCGTGGCTCCCTATTGCTGAAACAAGCAGCCAATCTGTCCAGGACGGCATTTTGGGCGCGATAAGTTTTGAAGATTTCCCGGTGGGTGTCTATTTTGTCCGATTAAAAGCTTTCACCGGGGATGGCGAGGAGTTAGGTCAATGTACTATAGAGTTGCTAGTCGGGCTTGAACCCTCGTAGAAGCATAGCATCGTATTTCCATACCGTCGCTGATCAAATAGCTGGAGTGATTTCAAGTCAGCCTCGAAGTATTCTCTCGGATCAATCTGGACGATTATCATGCCATCCGGGCTCATGTAATTATCTGGCGTCCTATCTATTACAGCCAGGACCCTAGACCAGAGTTCAAGGTATTGTGGTGGTGCGACAAAAATGACATCGAATGGGTTGACCAGGTTTAGATCTAAAAAATCAAATGAATCTGTCTTAATTACCTGCGCGGACGTAAGTAGATCAGTTTTTTCGAGGTTGAAGTAAATAGTCTTGATTGCCAGGCGGGTATTATCAATAAACAAGACCTCATCAGCCCCCCTACTTAATGCCTCGATTCCAACCTGTCCGGTTCC
This sequence comes from Patescibacteria group bacterium, assembly GCA_035527655.1. Lineage (GTDB taxonomy): Bacteria > Chloroflexota > Anaerolineae > Promineifilales > Promineifilaceae > UBA11865. The sequence continues at coordinate 22,199 of DATLAB010000014.1, forward strand.
GGCAAACAGATCTAACCAACGCGTTTGAATAACCCAGTCACCAAGGATATTAAAAAGATTTTCCTTCACCCGGTCAGTGATAGGTCTTGTTGTTTCCCCTGGAACCCGCCGAAGTTTCCGTCCTTTTGCCTTCCCTGCAATAACCCTCATTCAGTACTCCATTAATCGGATGAAACATCATCTTGTCTACCAGCTATCTTCCCGTATCCATTTTGTCCAGAAGCTACCTTCCCAATCGAGTTCTTGCCCGCTATTCAGCGTGAAGCCTGTTCCCAAAGATGTACGAATCGCCAAGAGTATTGCCCGCTTGATCCAATACCGGCAGCCGCCACCCCTCAGCAGCCACCCATAAGCCTACCGCAATTGTATATTCGCCTGGAGGTAAGTCGGCCGGTAGGTCGAGTTCGTGCTTATCACGCACATATTTATCCTCCGGCCAACGACGCACCGGATAATCCCCAGGATTGAGCTTGTCGGATTGCGCGACTAGAAAGCCATCCCAATCAAAAACATGGACAAAAACCTGATAATTGGTAATGGGTTCACCAAGCAGCTTCCAGTAGGCTGTTATGGTGAATTTTTCACCAGGTTTCACCGGATCCACAGGTGAATCGTAGCCGATGAGGGCCAACTGTCCACCGAAATCAATGAATACATTCTCTGCTGCCGGTTGGACTACCTGACCGTCAAAATCGTAATGGAGTAAACCAGTTGGCTCGATGACATAGCCATTGGTAATCAGTAATATTACAGCGACGCCCAAAATTGGCCAGAGAAATAGATTTTCAGATCGGCTATAGAGGCGCCTTTCACCGTCACCACTATCTGAATTTAGTTCGTAGTGACCACGCATTAACCAGGCAACGATCAAAACAAAAACTGTGGAAAACAGAGAAATTACCCAGGCAACCGTTCTTGCAGGTGTATTCTTGAATTCAACTTCGACCGTGTGATTGCCAGCACCGACAGGTATAACGATAAATCCTTCCGGTCTTCCCACTTCCGTTTCAACTCGTTCACCATCGATGCGAGCTTCCCATCCTGGAAAATCGAAGAGAAATAGTCGGAGAGAGAAATCTCGCTCTGATTTTGTTGTATAGATAGTATGAAGCGGTGTGATCTCCTCAAAAGTAACGGAAGTCCCTACCGGCAAAGTCACTCTATTTATCCGATCAATCGGTTGATCGTTGAATATCGCCTCCAGCAAGGCTGTTTCAGGTTTCGGTAACATCTCCACAGTAAGCGGCACAAAATCGGCCGTAGCGGTTGTCCCCAGCCATCTGCCAGCTAATTCCTCGGCCAACACTTCGCGGGCAGTCGTTGGCCCAAAATCAGGAGGCCAGGGAGATACCTGGATTAGGGGGAGCGCGAGCAACATGATGATAGCCACTGCAATAGCCGGAAGCCACATGGCTATCTTCGCCGGCCAAAGATCAATCAGCGTTCCGAATCCAATACCTGCCAAAACCGCGATAATTCCAGCCAGTGGACCCAGGAAACGCCACGGGAACTGGAGGAATGGAAATAGGGGTATCGAATTCCATATCGGTGTGGATATCGAGAGCGTGAGTATTAGAAACAGGATCCCGGCAAATACGAAAAATAGCGCCTGATTCCTGTTCCGAGAACGGCCACTCAAGATAGTGAAAATGCCCAAAATGCCCAGCAACCACTGAGCAACGCCCAGGTTCAAAACGTACTCGGGTTCCGAAGCACCCCAATCAATCAGTTTGGATGCTGAAAACAACTCTTTCAAGGTTAGAAAATGGTTTCGATAGTCAAAATGTCCACCCTCCCCGACGAGGCTATTTAGGTTAACAGCTCCTTGCTCGAGCGCCACTACCAGCCAGAAGACAGCGGCTATCCCGATACCCGCGCCTAGCGCAAGAAACAACCTAAACCGCAACAGGCGCCATACCCGGCCATTTCCTTCAGTAGTGATTTGGACTGCCCCCCGAATAATTTCTTGCCAGATTGCCCAGCTAAATAGTAAACCAACGAAGATCATAGCCATCAGATTGTGGGTCATCGTTAGGGCCGCTATCAGAACACAGGAGGCAATCCAGTTCCAAGATCCCGGCCGCCGTCGAAGTCGATCAATTGCCCATAGCGCCATGGGAAATATGGCGAAACTCATTGCTTCCGCCAGGTCGCCTCGAGCGTGGGGATCGATGTATAAAATGTATGGTGAATAGACATAGGTTGCCGATGCAACCACACCCGCTGCTCGCCCCCAAATCTCGTTGACATAGCCATACAATCCTAATCCCGCTCCCAGTAACCCGATAATAAATAGACCTTTGACAGCAGCTACTGGGCCAAGAACAGGCAGTAGATCAATACCTAGGCCAAGATAATAGCTCAACGGCGCGTAATAATTAAAAATTGGGTAGCCGTAGCCATAATAGAAATTTGGCGCCCACCGAGGGAAAATTTCACCGGCTCTAAAAAGCCTGCTTAATTCTGCCAATCGGTAAATATGCAATTCCGCGTCTGTAACCTTTGGCAAACCTGAGCGGCTAAGGAACGTATAGACGGCCAGCAGACAAACAACGACAACAATGAGATAGCCAAGATCAAGCGCTCTTAGACGCTTAGCCATTTTTTCAAATCGTGGCATAAAAGTAAAACGTGAAACGAGTAATGATCCCGTTTCACGATGATCCTCTAATTAAACGAACATTGTACCTAGATTGACAGATGCGAAAAAAGACCGACTTCGCCTATTATTTCGAAGCCTGATTATAATGACATCAACTCAACAATCTGCTCAGGGTGTTGGGCGACCTTGACGCCAACCGCCTCGAGAGCCTTAATCTTGGCCTCCGCTGTTCCTGAAGCGCCTTCAACAATGGCCCCGGCATGCCCCATTCGCCGTCCTGGCGGCGCGGTCTGTCCGGCAATAAAGGCTGTTACCGGCTTACTCATTGAGCGAGAAACATAGGAGGCAGCAACCTGTTCATCGTTTCCACCGATTTCTCCAATGAGTACAACTTGATCTGTACCTGGATCTTCCTCAAACATTTGTAAGACATCGATGAAATTAGTCCCGATAATCGGATCTCCTCCAATACCAATGCAGGTGGATTGTCCAATACCCCGGGATGTCAACGCAAAAATAACTTCATAAGTCAAGGTGCCGCTACGGCTTACAATGCCCACGTTACCCGGCCGTACGATAGAGCCAGGTGTAATACCGACCTTGGTCCCGCTTTTGGGATCCCCATTCTTCCCAGGGGTAATCATCCCAGGGCAATTGGGTCCGACCAATCTGATGCTCTTATTGCCTAAATAGGCACTGACATTGATCATATCCAGCACAGGGATTCCTTCTGTCAAGCATACAATCAGGGGAACACCAGCATCGGCTGCTTCGTAGATGGATTCAGCCGCAAATCGGGCTGGAACCGAGATCATGGAACAATTCGCACCAGTTGCTTCAACAGCCTTTACGGCCGTATCAAATACAGGGATGCCATGAACCCAATTGCCCCCTTTGCCCGGGGTTATGCCACCGACGATATTTGTGCCGTAAGCTAGCATCTTTTCCGTGTGGAACATGCCCTGTCGCCCGGTTATTCCGTGAACAAGCAACCTGGTATTCTGGTTAATTAATATACTCATCCCATATCACCTATACCCAAGCTGATTTAACCATCGAGACAGCCTTCTGGGCCGCCTCCGTCAACGTCGTAGCAGTAACCATATTCGCCTCCGCCAGGATCTGTTTACCTTCTTCGGCGTTGGTCCCTAGCAACCGTACGACCATCGGCACGTCGGTTTCTATCTGTGCCAGTGCGGCAACGATCCCCCGAGCTACCTCATCGCCACGGACTATGCCGCCAAAGATGTTGAATAAGACTGCCTCGACCTTTTTATCGGCCAGAATAATTTGCAGGGCGGCCTTAACGCTTTCCGTCGTTGCACCGCCGCCAATATCCAAGAAATTCGCGGGCACGCCACCAAAGAGCTTAATCACGTCCATTGTCGCCATAGCCAACCCAGCGCCATTAACCATGCAACCAATATTGCCTTCCAACTGAATATAACTAAGCCCGTTCAATCGGGCCTGGCGCTCTGCTGAATTCTCTTCGTCACTATCACGCAACTCCGCCAACTCCGGCTGGCGGAAAAGCGCGTTATCGTCAATGGATAATTTGCCATCAACCGCCAACAATTTACCGTCACCAGTTATTACCAATGGGTTGATCTCCGCCAGCGTTGCGTCTAAAGACCAAAATGCTTCATATAGTCCGGAACTGATCCTATGAAAATCAGCCCACAATTCACCAGGCAATTGTATGCCCGAGGCAACAAAGATCGACTGATAGCTTCTCAAGCCAACCAAGGGGTCAATATGAATCCGGAATATTTTCTCCGGCGTTTCGGCAGCCACCTGCTCAATGTCCATGCCCCCTGCCGCGGAAGCCATCAACATGGGCATATGCCTGGCGCGATCGATCAGGATCGCCAAGTAAATTTCATCGCGAATGGTCACGGCTTCGTCAACCAATACTTTGCCAACCAGATGGCCTCTAATATTTAATCCCAATATCTGACCGGCGGCAGCGATAGCTTCTTCAGGGTTGTTGACAACTTTTACGCCACCGGCTTTTCCCCTACCGCCCGTCAAGACCTGGCTTTTTACGACCACTTTCCCACCCAAGTCGCCGGCGATTTGGCCAGCCTGCTCTGGTGTCATAGCCACTTTGCCATCAGGAATAGGTACACCATATTGGGCAAACAGTCGTTTTGCCTGATACTCATGCAGATTCACTCAAGTTCTCCTTTTACGATCTCTGTGGGTTCTAGCAATATTGGCTGCAGAGGATCCCCTTTTCACAGTCAAGAGGTTCGCCAAATTATAGCACGACCAGATACCTGGGTCTAACGCATTAAGTTTAATATTTCGCCATGTCGATCTGTTCTCCGTCAAGAGAAAGGTATCGACCCATTAGATTAGCTGTCAGACAAGAATGGACCGGAATTATAGCGACGACATCGCCAACCGCAACGCTGTCAAAAATTTCCGTATCAGCGGTTATCAGGCCGTGTTCCTGGGAGAGCGAAACCACGCGACTGGCTTGGGAAAATAGGCTCCAGCCATCTTCCGACAACAAAGATACGCGGCCAAAATAGGCTGAACCCTGCTTGTCCCTTAAACTCTCTTTTGAAAGATGAACTGCTCCACCATAAATCACTAACTGTTTGCGCTCTGGATGCTTTGCCACAATCGGGCAGGCCAAGGCCACGGCAATGTCTCTTTCCCGGCAGGAGCCTATTTCCAATTGCGACAGGTCAAAAAAAACGAAATTGCCGGGTCTAATTTCATCAACTGCACCGAGATCTGTCGCTAGGCTACATCCAGGGGTATCCCCAACTGAGATTGCCGCGTTAACGCCCTCTCCTCTCAAATAATGTTGTACCCTCCGCAATCGTGACTCAGTGTCCTGGTATATATTAATGACTTCCTCAGGTGACGCTGTGGTGTATGTGTGACCGGCATGGGTCAAAAGCCCTTGAAATTCCAGCCAGCGGGACCCCTGAATCGCCGTAACGACCTCGCCTATTAGGTTCAGATTATTCCAGTCGATGCCTGAACGCTGATAACCGGTATCAATCTTCAACCATGCCCCAACCTTTGCCTTGAGGTAGGTATCTAGTTTGGCTACCACGCCGGCTGACTCAAACAGAAGATTCAATCTCACTTGCCTCGCGAGATTATTTATTGCTTGGGTTTGCCTCAGATTAACTGGAAAGGCGATAGTAATATCCTGCCAATTATGGCGCGCGAAATAATCGGCCATGTCAACCGATGATACCGTAATCGCCGAAACGCCTTGCTCACGAAACCACTCCCCAATGATAGCCGACTGGTGGGTTTTAAAGTGGGGCCTCAATCGAACCCCGCCTCGATTGGCCTTGTCAACCATGCGGTGAATATTGGCTAGCACCCTTGTTCTGTCCAGTAACAAGGTAGGTTTTTCTATCTGCTGAACAAGATCCGTATTTGTCATCATCAATTTAGTTTCCACCTATTTACCAGCCACAAAAAATCATGATTAACTTCTAGGCGTGCACAACAATTGACCGCCAAGCTAACGAATTGCCCTATCATCACCCTTGGAATGAGTCGAGCAATAAATTAGCTAAGTCGAATCTTATCATATGTCGCCTACGTTGAAATAACCATTATTGCTATAATCCAGCAGCTTATGGACGAGTCAGGAAAAGGGAAAAGAATTCAACTGTGGGTTGGTTTGGCAGTAAGCCTTGCCTGTCTGGCAGCTATATTCATTTTTGTCAAACCGGCCGAAATCATCGACGCGCTAAGGGGCGCACGATTTGAGTTGTGGCTTTTGGCCCTTTCGTCGGTACTCATCTTCATGGTACTTCGGGCTGTGCGTTGGCGTTTCATGCTAAATTCGGGCAGCAAATCAGAAAAAAAGTTGCCTTTTACCACGGTCTTCCATATCCAGAATATTGGCTATTTGCTGACTTACATCTTTCCCTTTAGACTTGGTGATGTTGCCAGGGCTGTACTAATTGGCAATGTCCCACCGATAACTATATCTCGTGGCCTATCAACCATGGTGGCCGAGAGAGTCCTAGATCTCTTGTTTATGGTTATCCTGTTCCCACTAACTGTTGCCTCCTTGGGTCACTTGCCGGTTGAAATCCGAACAGCCATCCAGGTGGCTTCCATTCTGTCAATCGCGGCCGCTGTTGTGCTCGTCTTTGCGGCCAATCAACGAGAGACAACTGTCAGAATCGCCGCGGCCATTTTAGACAGAACACCCAGGCTGGATACTGTCGTTTGGTCTCGCCGACTGAATGATCTCTTGTTGGGATTAAATGTATTCACGCGCCTTGGTGATGCTATTATCTTAATCATCTTGAGTATCCTGGTCTGGTTACCAATTATTGGCGGATATTATGTGGGACTTCATGGGATGAATCTCAACGTAACCCTAATGGAAGCTGCCTTTATTGTCTGCATCGCGGCTTTCGCCCTCTCAATTCCCTCGACGCCGGGAGGCGTCGGCCCCCAAGATGCGGGAATCACCTTCGCCGTCGTCTCTGTTCTGGGCCATCCTGGCGGCGCAGCGGTTACCTTCGCTTTTTTATTCCGTGGGATCAACTATCTGGTTTTGGGGATTCTGGCCATAATCGGCATCACTTTCACTGGCGAAACATTCGGTAGCGTTATCAAGTCAACCCAATCCTTTTTGCAAGATCGGACCAGTTAGCATTGGCCTGAAGGAATTGTGTGGTGCGTCAGCCGTTTTATAGCGAAATAATACCTTATGAAAGTTCTTGAAGTACTTACTTACTACCGGCCGCATATAAGTGGCCTTACCATCTACGTCGAAAGATTAAGCAAAGCATTGGCCCGCCAGGGACATGAGGTGACAGTTCTAACTTCGCAATATGATAGGTATCTACCCCTGGACGAAATAATGGACGGGGTGCACATAAAGAGAGTGCCCGTGGCGTTTAGAGTCAGCAAAGGGGTTATCATGCCCAAGTTTGGTCCAACTGCCTGGAAAATGGTGGGCCAGTCTGATATCGTCCATTTACACCTGCCGCAATTCGATGCTCCTGGTGTGGCATTTCGCGGACGGCTCTACAAAAAACCTGTTATCCTGACTTATCACTCTGATCTTCGCTTACCCCCGGGGATATTCAATCGACTTGTTGAACAGGTGGTCCACCAGATGAACAGAATCGCAGGAAATTTAGCCGACGCGATAGTAACCTATACCTACGATTTTGGCACGCATTCGCCATTTCTATCCCAGTATCTCGACCAGAAGCTTCACGTCATTCCCCCTCCCGTTGAAATCTTCCCGGCAACGGACGCTGACGTTTCCACATTTCGGAAAAAACATGATCTGGAGGGCAAGCGGGTAATAGGTATTTCCGCACGGCTGGCAGCCGAAAAGGGAATTGAAGTCCTATTAGCGGCCTTGCCGGCTATCTTAGAGGTTCAACCCAAGGTCCATGTTCTGCAGGCTAACCCCGATGCCTTGGGCGAGGAAGCCTACGCCGCACGACTTGAACCTCTCTTGAGACAATATAAGAGTAACTACCACCTATTAGGTCCGCTCCACGGTTCAGAATTAACCGCTTTCTATCGAAATCTTGATTGCCTGGTGATGTGCAGTCTGAATAATACGGAAACTTTCGGACTTGTTCAGATTGAAGCGATGATGAATGGTGTGCCATCTATTGCGTCCGATCTGCCTGGGGTCAGACAACCAGTAAGAATGACAGGTATGGGCGAGATTACTCCAGTCGGCGATCAAACCGCGTTGGCTGAGGCAATTATTCGCGTTCTCAATGATCCCTCGGCTGTCAGGATACCGGCCGCTGATATAATCGACGCCTTCAGCCCCGATCAAACGGCACGCGAATATCTACAACTCTTTCGCGAGTTATCGGCGGGCAAGAAGAACACGACCATCACCCTCGAGCCCGAAGCGTACCAGAAGTTATACAAAATTCGGGATGGAATAAGCTGATTAGCCCGATCTCGAGGCATGGGAGATAAACGATTGCTTGACCAACAGAGTTCCCCCAGCGAGCCGTCCGCAACTATAGTCCCTCCCCCATTGGATGAGGATGATTTGTTATGGCGCCAGCTAAAAACCCTGCCGGCGTTCCGAGCCTTACTGCGATCCGTGGAGGCCCGGTTTTATCAGCAATTAACGCTTAGTGGCCCCATTTTAGATGTGGGTTGTGGCGATGGTCACTTTGCCCAAATGGCCTTCGATAGCCAGATTACAGCTGGAATTGACCCCTGGCAAGGCCCATTGAACAAGGCGAACGATAATCATGTTTATGAATATCCAATTCAAGGATCTGGTGATTCCATGCCTTTCCCTGACGGATATTTTTCCAATGCCATAAGCAATTCCGTCCTCGAACACATACCCACCATCCAACCAGTCCTCGGCGAGATCAATCGAGTGCTTAACGAAGATGGTCGGCTGGTGATCACTGTGCCCAATGACCAATTCACTGCAAAGTTAGGCGGAGCCCTCTTTCTTGAACGTCTGTGCATGAAGAAGTTAGCGGGTTATTATCGAAGATTCTTCAACAAGATATCCCGCCATGTCCATACCGATTCATCTGAGGTATGGGCAACCCGCTTGAGCAAATCAGGATTTGTGGTTGAACGCTGGCAAAATTACTTCTCTGTGGAAGCGCTTCATGCCCTGGAATGGGGACATATACAGGGTCTGCCCTCAGCTTTTTTACATTTTCTAACCGGCCATTGGATTCTAGCCCCATGGAAGAGCAGCCTGCGGATTACCGAGCAGTGGCTCCGCCCTTACTATGAAGAGGTGGCGCCGGATAACGGCGTCTATACCTTAATTGTAGCCCGTAAGGTTTCTACAAACCCGGTCAGCGCAATAATGCCCCTGGCCAGAGCATTGACCTATCAAGACCCAATAAGCATACAGGCAATTGAACGGCCGCGGGCTTATGCTGAATTGCCCCTTGATCAGAATGAAGGGGAAGAACATGTTCCCGGGGCATTGGCCGGCTCAGCTGATGACCGGTCTTCAGCGAAAGTTTCTTGGACAGAATCGCCATCTGTAACGCTAATATTATTATTGGCCTGTCTTGCGGGCATCTTCATCGGCCAGACCATGTTACGCAACTCGGACAGCTTTCAGTCCGCGGTCCTGCCCTGGTTTGGCTTGTCTCTGGTAGCCCTGATTCTTCTTATCACACAAAGCAAGAGACATCTATCGGATGTTCCTGTCCCTTCGCGCGAGACCCAGATCTGGCGGGTATCGCAGAAACAGTGGTTATTACTCCTGGCGTTGATATTCGTCATCATAGCCGATCGCCTGACCACGAATGCCCGGACGCCGCAGGCGACCGCATTGGGTCTACTGGTGTGGCTCGGGGCCATCGCTCTTTCTTTTTACTGTTTGTGGGATGGGAAACTCGAACACGTACACCCGCGTGCACTATTTATTAGCGGTCCTCGCTGGGAACCTTTTGTCGTATTACTACTTTTCCTCGTACCCCTTGCGCTACGGATGGGAGCTTTATCCACCCATCCCTACATACTCAGTGGAAGCGAAGCCAGCCTCGGCCTGGATGCGGCGGCCGTTATTAGTGGGCAGTTGAGAGATCCCTTCGCAGCAGGCTGGCTGTCAAACCCCACCTTACCGGCTTTCTTGATGGCCCTGCCAGTCAAGCTTCTTGGCCAGACGACCCTGGGAGTACGGATTCTTTCGCCGATAATCGGTTCGTTGACAGTCGTGGCTACCTACTATGTCGGCCGGATGTTCTGGGGGCCGTTATCCGGGCTCCTTGCGGCCTTATTACTGGCCGGTTCTCATGTCCACATCCACTATAGCCGGATTGGGCTTACCAATATCTGGGACCCATTTATTTTGGTAATGACAATAGGTTTGGTTTATCTTGCCTGGACCAGTAAGCAACGATTCATTTGGCTCATAGCCGGCCTATTCGTAGGCTTCAGTGCCTATTTTTATACGACCTCCCATCTTATGCCGGCGATCCTACTGGGCGCCGCCCTGTATATGTTTAGCAGGGGCAGTGAATTGACGGAAAACCGCCGGCATATCGCGACGGCGGCCTTCCTGGCCATAATCGTAGCCCTACCCCAGCTTTTCTATTATCAAGCGAACCCAGAGGTTTTCTTCGATAGATATCGCACGCTTGGAATATTGCAGGGCAATTGGCTTGTGCAGGAGATGGCCCGGAGCGGGGAAAATGCAGCCGGCATATTGACAAAACAATTTGCGCAAGGCATCTTAGCTTTCAACTTCGGCATTGACCGTAGTAACAGCTACACACCAGGGATTCCCATTTTGTCTTTTGTTTCCTCTGTCTTGCTGCTTTTGGGCCTTGGTCTGGCTCTTGTGAAGATAGCAAGCTTTAAGAATGCTCTGCTCATCCTGGTTTTTTTCGCAACCACCGTCATAGCGGGTGTTTTGCTTATTGATCCCCCTAGTAGCCACCGTCTGCTTATAGCCCTGCCCGTTATTTGCCTTCTCATAGCCTCTGCCTTGTTGTGGCTGGCTGAAAAGTTTGTAGAAACGACCCATATTTCATCCCGTTTCGTTGCCCCCACCCTTATAGCCATCGTTCTTCTGCTAGCTATTATCGATGTCTCTTTCTATTTCGGCAGGTATCGCGTGGAAGCAATTTATGGCGACAGAAACACAGAGGTCGCATACCGAATTTCCAATTATCTGAATAATTTAGATGGCCAATGGGATGGATATTTTTTCGGGCCACCAAGCATGTTTATTAATTTCCCGACCTTCGCTTTTCTGATAGACGGGTGGCAATCCGAAATCAATCTGGCCGATGTTGCCGAAGAGGCTGATCTTCCACAGACAAATTTGGGCCACAATACCGTATTATTGTTCCTTCCTGAAAGAGCTAACGAAATCGAGCAGATGGACCAACTCTATCACGACACCCGGCTTTTAACTTTTTCCGGTTCGAATGTTGATCCTCTCTTCTATGCCCTTGAAATTCCAGCAGATAATTAATCATGATAATAGTTTTAACGATTTTGTCATTTTTGAACCGGGCGTTAGAATTTAAAGTTTGGCAGCTTTCCCGTCGCAAACCAACCTGCTTTGCTTAAATGGATAAAACAGATTAATACAATTGAAGTGGTATGGATTGAATTCATTAAAAGCTTGAGTAAATGCTCGATCGCAGCCAGGGCCTAAGGCAAGCTATCGTTAAAGGCAGCCAGCTTGACCTTGCGCACTTCTAAGCCTATGCGTGTATCAATAATAGTAGTCAATCGGCCGTACGCCGTTTGCCTGGGAGAAGAATGACGGCCGAGGAACAAGAAAACGGGGTCGATGATCTATCGCCCGCTGTTGAAAGCGAAGCACCACCGGCGACACAGCCAACGGAAATAGACCAGGATTCAGGTAAATCACTCCTAACGCTTAAGGTGTTGATTCCCTTCCTACTTCTGTTGGTTTTGATATTAGGCGCCTATTTCCGCTTTACTGGTCTTGATTGGGATAACACCTATCACCTTCACCCCGATGAGAGATTCCTGACCGATGTAGCCAGCCTTCTCCACTCCACCAATCCCATAACCTACCTGAAAACTTCGGAATCCCCGCTAAATCCTTATAATGTCGGCCGGACCTTCTTCGTCTATGGGAATTTTCCCATGACGGCAACACGGTTGGTTGCTGAAGGTGTCGATTCGGTCTGCCAATCATTACCTGATTTATGCGAACGATCTTATGTTTTTTACGATGGGATCCACCTGGTCGGCCGGTCCTTGTCAGGGCTGGCAGACCTGGTTTCCATTCTCTTTATATTTCTGATTGGCAGACGGCTCTATGATTGGCGTGCCGGTATCCTAGGGGCTTTGCTGCTTGCCGCCGCAGTTCTACCAATTCAGCAATCCCACTTCTTCACCATGGACAATTGGGCGGCCGCGCTCGCCGTCATTACCATGTACGGCGCGGTTAGGGTCAGTGAAAATGACTCCAAATATCGCTGGTGGGCTTTTTTCGGAGTCCTCCTAGGTCTAACTGTAGCCTCTAGGATTAATCTGGCACCGCTGGCGGTCATGGCTGGTATAGCCGGCTTTGTGTGGCTGGCTCGCCGGGCGATTGACCATTCTCCAGAGCCTGGTTGGCGCTTCTTGTTAACAACCAAAGGCGGCCAAGACTTTCAACATGTCGTACTTGGCATCGCTATCGCAGCCATACTTTCAATCATCGTGTTTCGCCTGGCCCAGCCATATGCCTTCGCTGACAGCCAAATAGTCAAGGAGGTCGTTAGCGCTGAAACCGGGCAACCACCTGGATTAATTGAAACGATCATCAAGTCTGTTTTCAGTTTTAATCCCCAATGGCGGGCGAATATGACTGAAATCCAAAACCTGCAGAGTCCAGAGGCCAGCTTTCCACCGGCGCTACAATGGACCGACCGCTTACCAATTGTCTTCCCCTATTTGAATATTGTCTTGTGGGGCATGGGCCTGACCGCCGGTATCGCCGCGACCTTTGGCTTCTTTTGGGCCCTGTGGCGTATTATCAAAGCCAGACCAGATTGGACCTCCCACCTCTTGATTGTCTCCTGGGTTGGACTGTACTTCATCTTCATGAGCACACGTTGGGTCAAGTCGATCAGATACTTCCTGCCGATTTATCCATTCCTGCTCCTGCTTGCCGGCTGGGCATTGGTGGAACTGTGGAACCGCGCCGGCCGAAGCAAAGCAAAAAAATCGATGGCGGCATTCGTTGCCCTCGTGGTAATTATTCCTTCGCTTCTGTGGGCAAATGCCTTCGTCGACACGTACAGGCAATCCGTCACTCGGGTCCAAGCCTCCCAATGGATGTTCGAAAACGTACCAACCGGTGCTACACTGCTCTATGAAAGTGCTGGTGAATCGCGGCAACTCCAGCTACCGTTGCGCCATTTTGAATTCATTCAGGATAGCATCCCGCTTTTTATTACCTTCAACATGCCGGAAACTGGGGATGTGACCGGCATTAGATTCAACTATTTGAGCGATCCTGATTCAGCGCTCGGAAGCGATAGTGGCGAAACTCTCAATGTCAGCTTGCTGGATGGATCAAACAACACAGCGCTTGTTGAAAAAGAATTGTCGCTGCAATTGGGCGATCAACGCCAATCTGCCTTATTGAACTGGTCAGGTGTGCCGGTTGCTCAAGGTTCTGTATACACACTATTGGCTGAAATAGGTCCTGGCGGACCAATTAGGGCGGGAACCAGCGTAATTGCCAATGAGCATTGGGATGATTCTTTGCCTGTTCGATACGAAGGTCAGGACCCATTTGGCGGTTTTTACGACGGGACCGGTGATGGTCAGATCCAGATAACCCATCCGGATAGCGAAGAAAAGCGACAGAGCTTCTATCGCTGGCTAGAAGAATCAGATTACATTGTTCTGAGCAGCCAGCGCGCCGCTTGGTCGCTGCCAAGGCTTCCTTTTACATTCCCCATGACCATCCGCTATTATGAGGCCTTATTTGGCGGCGAACTGGGCTTTGACCTGGTCAATGAGTTTCACTCAGATACCCATGTAGGCCCCTTATTTGTCAGTGATGTAGGCGGCGCCGTAAATTGGGGCGCTCCACCCGAGATTGGCTGGCCACCGCCTGGAATAATGGCTGCAGAAGAAGCCTTTAGTGTATACGATCATCCACCGGTGTGGATATTCGAAAAAAGTGATCACTATAGTCCAGAATTGGTCCGAGACATTCTCGGGCCTGTTGACTTGAGGGATGTCATAGTGATGTCACCCGGAGAAGCGACACGAGCGCCCAATGGGCTTCTCTTAGACGAATCAGACCGAGCGATTCAAGAGGCCAACGGCACTTTCAATGATCTATTTTTGACGGACGGTCTGTTAGCTCGTTACCCCGGGTTAGCCGCCGTTGTTTGGTGGTTGGTCGTCATCCTCTTGGGCTGGCTCTTTTTTCCGATCACCTTCATCGTATTTCGTGGATTGCCAGATCGTGGTTATCCACTGGCTCGAATACTCTCTCTCCTCCTTATCTCATATATTACCTGGCTCTTGGCCAGTCTGAAGATACTTAGCCATTCGCGTTCAACCATAATTCTGGTCATTTTGGTTATGCTCGCTGCCTGCTTAGCCATCGCCATTTCCCAGAAAAGAGAGCTCCTAGGGTTCGTCAGAAAAAATCTCAGGCTGATCGGGCTGATCGAAATTTTGGGCATTGGTCTGTTTCTACTCTTTATCCTGATCCGGCTGGGTAACCCCGATGTCTGGGATGTCATCTGGGGCGGCGAAAAACCTATGGATCTGTCATATTTGAACGCGGTTCTTAAGAGTACTTTCTTTCCCCCTTACGATCCCTGGTTTTCCGGCGGCTATATCAATTATTACTATTATGGATTCGTATACGTTGGTTCTTTGATCAAACTATTGCAGATTGTGCCAACAATCGCCTATAACCTGATACTGCCGATGTTGGCCAGCTTTACGGGTCTCGCGGCTTTTAGTATTGCCTTCAATATTATCACTAAAAATGTAGGCCATCAGGCCAACAAAGTAGATGATGCAGACGGATTGAACGTACCAACCGCTCGTCTGTTACCCAATCGCCAGGCACTCTTTGGGGGATTCGTAGCAGCTGTTCTCATCCTGTTATTGGGAAATCTGGCAGAAATTACGGTCGTATTCAATGCATGGTATAAGGCCGGCGAACTGTCCACTGCAACGGGCATCACGCCTATAGATGCCCTCCTTAGAACAGTCGATGGCGCGCTGGATCTCTCCTTAACCGATGAAGTAGCCCCAATCTACCCTGGTGATTGGTTTTGGAACGCCTCCAGGACTATCAATGCCGATCCCGGGGAAGTACAACCTATCACTGAGTTTCCTTTCTTTACGTTTCTATATGGCGATTTGCATGCCCACATGGTTGCCTTGCCTCTCACGTTACTGGCTCTCGGCTGGGCGGTTTCCATCGTTCTCCAGCATCTCGGCCAGGGCACTGATCCAGAGAAAGTTTTGCCTGTGTGGCAAAGGGCAATGCAGTTGTTGATTGGCGCTTTAGCTATTGGTGTGCTTTGGGCAACCAATACCTGGGACTATCCAACCTATTTATTCTTAGGTGTTTTGGCCATAGTCTATGGCGTCTATCTGCAGCGCAAGCGTTGGGGTTGGGGGACAGTCGCTCAGGGCCTGTTCCAGGCCACCCTCCTGATCGTTGTGTCCTTCTTGTTATTCCTGCCTTTCACTGCCAACTACGGCCGAGGTTATAGTTCATTCAGATTCTGGCCCGGATCTTACACGCAACTCGGTAATTACCTGCTCATTTATGGCCTGTTCCTTTTCCTTATCATCACCCATCTCGTTGTGGAATTTCGCCTTTGGACAAAAAGCTGGAGCCAAAAATCCTTAGAATATTGGGAACGCTTCGCCATTCCGGTTCTGCTTGGCCTGGTTCTTTATACCGCCATGCTAATTGTTTTATTGTCCAAAGGCTATTGGATCGCTCCTGTGGCGCTACTGTTATCAACATTGGCCGGGCTACTAGCCATCAGACCTGGTCTTCCGTTGGTTCGAAGAATCCCACTGGTGATGATCTCCTCTGCCTTGGCCTTGACCCTGCTTGTTGAGATCATCGTCCTCGACGGTGATATTGGGCGGATGAACACGGTATTTAAGTTCTATATGCAGGTCTGGGTATTGCTCAGCGTTGCTGCTGGTATTGTCATAGTCTGGGATTGGCCTTCGGTTTCAGCTCGGCCGACCGTGCGACGGGTTTGGCGGGTCGCCTTGATCATCCTGCTGTTCCTGGCGGCCTTATATCCTCTTTTGGCGACCAAAGCCAAATGGGACACTCGAATGAGCGATCAGGCCCCTACGACCCTCGACGGAATGGCTTTTTTGCAAACAACCACGTACACAGATATCGCCAATGATGGCACCGGTCGCTTGATTGATCTCAACCAGGATTATCTGGCTATTCAGTGGATGCAACGAAACATCGAAGGGTCACCGGTAATAGCTGAAGCACATAGCGATAACCCCTACCGAGCCGCTGCCAATCGTGTGTCAATGTACACTGGACTTCCTTCGATAATAGGTTGGGATTGGCACCAGAGACAACAACGGGCTGTTTTACCGGGATCAATAGTTAGTGACCGTATTTTTGACGTGAACACCCTGTTCAACACCCCAGATATCCCCCAAGCGATGGGTATTTTGGACAAGTACGGGGTATCGTATATTTATGTTGGACCTTTAGAGTGGACTTACTATAACTCCCTCGGTTTATTAAAGTTTCAACAGATGGTCAGGGATGGCTTTATCCGGGATGTTTATAATGAAAATGGCGTCACAATCTACGAGGTCCTGGATCAGACGG
Source organism: Patescibacteria group bacterium (assembly GCA_035527655.1). Taxonomy (GTDB): domain Bacteria; phylum Chloroflexota; class Anaerolineae; order Promineifilales; family Promineifilaceae; genus UBA11865. The sequence goes on from DATLAB010000014.1 coordinate 39,103, forward strand.
ATGCCACGACAGCCCTACTTACAACGACTAGGAACCAATAAGTTCACTTAGATATGGCAAATTCAGAGATTCTAGCCGCGATTAGATGGTGGGCGGTCCTGATGGTGATCGGTGCCCTGGCCTTCCCACTCACTTATCGGCTCCTGCATCGCTTACCTGATCGTGGCTATGCATTTGTTAAGATGACCGGCTTGTTAGTCGTAGCCTATCTATTTTGGCTTCTCGGATCTCTCGGCTTTCTAAACAACTCGCTTGGCGCTATTCTCGTCGCCCTCTTTACTCTGTCCGCACTCTCATTTTGGGTGCTTCGTACGGACAGTCGTAACCGTTTGGCTAACGAAACGGAAAACCAAGATTTGGGAGCAATTGGCTGGCTTCGCGAAAACTGGCGTTACGTTTTGGCCGTCGAACTTCTTTTCGCCATCATGTTTGGCGTATGGATCTGGGTTCGCGCCCAAAATCCGACCATAACTGGCACAGAAAAACCGATGGAATTCGCCTTCTTAAATTCTATCGGCCGCAGTTCCTCCTTCCCACCCCTGGATCCCTGGTTGTCTGGCTTTGGTATCAGCTACTATTACTTTGGTTACGTCATGACTTCAGTTTTAGTACGTCTGGCAGCCGTTCCAGAACAGATTGCCTTTAATCTGGCCATTGCCTGGCTGGTAGCCGGAACTGCTTTAGGGGCATTTGGCGTTGTTTACAACCTGATCGCAGCCCAAAAAGATACAAGCCGGGTAAAGGCAACAATCTTCGGCTTTGTAGCAGCCATCGCGATCGCCGTAGCCGGCAATAGCGAGATGTTGCTTGAACTCCTGTATGCGAACGACATCGGCAGCGAGGGATTTTGGACCTGGCTGGATATTCGCGACTTGAATGAGCCGCCAGGACAAGGAGAAGAGGCTCGCTATCAAACCGCGGGGTGGTGGTGGTGGCGTTCATCTCGGGTCATCCATGAGTACCATCTTTCCGGGGTGCCAGAGGAAGGTTTAGAACCCATCGTTGAGACACCGGCGTTCAGCTTCGTATTGGGAGATTTGCATGCCCATGTATTGTCCCTTCCATTTGCTTTCTTAAGCCTTGCCGTTGCTTTTTCCTGGTGGTTGAATCCAGATCCGCCAATATTTGATCTTCGGAAATGGTTTACCAGGCGGGGTTTTAGATATCAATTCGCGACCATAAAACGAGAAGATCTGGCGTTGTTTCTATTTACTATTTTAGTCTTGGGTGGGTTATCCTTTCTAAATACCTGGGACGTATTGATTCATCTGGTGATTGTCGTTGGCGCCTATTTACTTGCACGATGGCGTACTGTCCAGGTCTGGAGCCGAGATCTATTGTTTGAGGCCTTCACCCTCGCCATGGTGCTATCGTTGCTGGCGATTATTAGTTATCTTCCCTTCTATCTCGGATTTCGCTCACAGGCCGGTGCACCATTTCTTTTGCCGATGGCCATGCAGCCGACGCGTCTGGCCCATGCCTTAACTGTTTTTGTCATGCCCTTGAGTAGCATTTTGCTTTTGGTGGGATCGCTGATAGTTTGGTCACGCCACCAACCAAAAAACCTGATGCCAAGACGCCCTTGGATCATGGCAAGCGCTCTTACCGTCGCACTCATCATTGGCCTCTTCATCTTAATGCTGGTACTCGGCTGGGTTATCGCGGTAAGTCCCGAAGGCGAAGGAAGAATCGTCAACCTGGCCAAAGAGCTTAATCTCGGATTAGCGCCCCTGCCGGGTAGTCAGGAAATTGGCGAGCGGATAACCTGGGCTACGTCGGCTGTTGGCGCCCTGGCGCCGACATTTTTATCTGCACGGCTTGGGCGACCGGCGCTCGTATTGCTTCTTTCTTTTTTAGTGGCCGCAGTAATCTTTCTGCTAATTCGCTTTCTGAACAAGGTGGAGGAGACAGAGGATCGACCACAACGGATCAGCACCGGCGAGTCGCTACCCTTTGCCCTGCTCCTGATCGGCACAGCCACAGTGTTGGTTCTCGTACCAGAGTTTGTCTATCTACGCGATAATTTTGGTCAACGGGTTAATACGATATTCAAATTTTACTATCAGGCCTGGGTCTTTTTCGGCATCGCGGCTGTTTTTGCACTGGATTATTTATTGCGCAGATTTCGAACAACAGGAATTATTGTCACTGTTTGGTATGGAACTCTCCTACTAGTCGCCTTACTTTTTCCCGTGTTCGCCGTCCAGTCCCGGGCAATTGAATACCGGGGACAGCCCACCAACGAGTTCCGGCGACCAGCTACTCTCGATGGCCTGGCAAATCGCGATCCGGCCGAACGAGATGCCTTGCTCTGGCTGCGCGAAAACATGGAGGGCACACCGGTCATTGTGGAAGCAGTGGGCGGGCAGTATTCCGACTATGGCCGCGTGGCATCCGCTACCGGTCTACCCACCCTGCTCGGCTGGGCTGGGCATGAATATCAGTGGCGTGGATACACCGACGAGCCCAGCCGGCGAGATCCCGTCATTAGAACAATTTACAGCCCCGGGAACTGGGATACAACCGCACAACTCCTGGATGATTATAACGTCTCACTCATCTATTTTGGTTCACTTGAACGTCAGGATTTTGGTCCGCGGGCCCAAGAAAAACTGTCTCAGAATTTGGAAGTGGCCTATAGCAATGAAAGCGTGACGATATATCGCTGGCAACCGAAGGAAACGCCTTGATTAATGTTATTGGTTTCAACCTGGCATCACTCTAAAATATCTACTTATCCTATAAAAGTGGGTAAACTAAAGGTGAGAGAAGGCAGGATATAACCGAGGCAAAGTTTGTGGAACTTGATGTGAAGTCATCGACGGAAGAAGAAAAACAGCAAGGCCAGGATGGGCTGCTCTCTCGGATCACCTTGGCCCATACCTTCTACTTTCTAATTGTGATTACTGCGGCAATATTAAGATTATCAGACCTTAATTTGGTACCTTTATCCCCTTCCGAGGCTACCGAAGCCCTTGCAATATGGAATTTTTGGTTACCTGACTCAGAGGCCTTAACTTTCGCCAGCCCGCTATACTTCACCACGACAGCCTTTTTAACCCAGGTGTTAGGTTTTAACGATCCCATTATGCGGCTTGTACCTGCCTTGTTCGGGATTTGCCTGGTAATACTTCCATGGTTCTTGCGCCGAAGAATAGGAATTTTGGGAGCGATCCTTACCGGTCTGCTCTTCACCCTATCCCCTGGTTTGGTAGTCGCCTCACGCACCGCCGGTGGGCAATCTTCGGCTTTGTTCGCCGGACTGCTCTGCTTTATCGCCTGGTTACGCTACCAAGAAACCAGCGACAATAGATGGTTTTATATCCTGGCCCTGACTTTCGGTCTGGGTCTGGCAAGTGCTCCGATTTTCTACAGTCTCATCCTGGTATTCGCTTTAGCCTGGATTACTCATATGCTGGTTGGTCCGGCTCTGATAAGCGACGAGGAAGGACACCGGCAGGCTACGCGATGGCCAGGCCGGCAAACGATGATAGAAAGCGCCCTTATTCTGGCCGCTGTCCTGATCGTTGGGTCAACGGCATTTCTGCTGTCACCGGGCGGCTTGGGATCGACGGCCGATATAATCGCCGCTTGGACAGGTCAATTCTTAAATTTTGTTAGCGCTCAACTCTGGTTGTCACCGTTCCTGGCGATAGGCCGGTATGAAATCACCTTAATTATCCTGGGATTGCCGGCCGTTATTTGGGCTTCTCGCAATGAGGCTAGCTTTCCGCCTTACCTGGTGGTCGCTATCTGTTGGGCTTTATTACTCATCTTGTTACAACCTGGTGAGATGAGCAATTTGCTTGTATTGGCTCTCCCAGGATACCTGCTAATTGGGAATTTTACCGGCCATATCTTTGACAAGATAGCCAGTTGGATTGATATTGCCGTGATGATAATAGTGCTTCTTGCCGGTGGGATTGTTGTCGCTAATGTTATCCGCTACGGCCGCCTGGGTGGCTTTCAATCCTCCCAGACAGGCACATACCATCTGCTACTCGCTCTGACGGCGATCATCCTGGCAATTATTGTTATAACGATGATTTGGAGCTGGCGGGAACAAAGCGTCACTGCGGGCGTCACGGCCGGCTTGTCTCTATTATTGCTGGCATCGATGTGGAGCAATGCCTGGTGGTTCAGTCGAAGCGGGCTCAACGATACCCGCGAACTCTGGACCCAGACTGCCAGTGTTGACGACGTTCGTTTGTTGGCCGAGAGCGTAAAAGAGATCTCCTGGCAATTTACCAATTCTGAGACAGATCTCGATATCAAGAGTACCGTCGATAGTCCAAGTCTCAGGTGGTATTTACGTGATATGGTTGACTTTAAAATCGTCGCCACATTGACCAATTCAGATTTCAGCCAGGTCCTCCTGACACCAATGTCAGATGTTCCTCCGTTACCGGCCGATTATATTGGTACAGATTTTACTTATCTCAGGACAGACACAAACCATTTTTTGACCGCTCAAGAGAGATTAAACTGGTGGCTGTTTCGAGAGTCACCGGTACCGATCACTGAAGAGGGCCTAATCTTATGGCTACGCGCCGACCTGGCTGGCGGATCCCTGTGAGCGGATCATCGATTCCTGCCTCTGTCCCACAACCATTACAAAAAGTGTCGGCGGCAGACATATTGGTCAGTCGCTGCCGATCAGGCGAGGAAGAAGCCTTTGTAGACGTGTATAACTATTATGCAGGCTCGATCTATCGCTTATGCTTTAGCATCCTACAGCATCGGGAAGATGCCGAAGAGGTAATGCAGGATTCATTCGAGTACGCTTTTCGGCGAATCAAAGTCTACGATGCCACCCGGTCTGCTTTTAAAACATGGCTGTATCAGATAGCGGTCAGTCGCTGCCGTAATAAGCGTCGCAGGAAATGGCTGACGGCGATTCCCTTCAGCCAAATCCTTGGAGATCGGCTGGTTGATAACAGTATTATCCATCCAGACGAAAAGCTGGTCCTGGATGAGAGGCAGCGCAGGGTATGGGCTGCGTTAGGCCAATTGTCACCGAAGCTCAGGGAGACGGCCGTGCTTCGCTATTATGAAGGTCTGACTTATTCAGAAATTGGAGAGGTATTGGTTATTCCACCAAAAACAGCAGAATCCCGAATGCGCCTGGCCCACACGTCGCTAGCAAAACTCTTAGAAGGAGAATTTGGCCAATTTGGGAGCGGAGGGCAAGATGACACCTGAATCAGATCAGCAACATGTCAATAAGATATTAACTGATTATGTGCTCGAACTTTTACCATTAGCAGAACATAAAGCAGCTACTCGGCATATAGCCCGCTGTGTAAACTGCCGGCAAGCGGTGGTGCGCGAGCGGCAGATAGGCCTGGTAGTAAAACAGACGCTGGCTACGGCAACGGCTGACAAGCGAAAACCACTCAACAACAGTTGGAATATGCAGGTCAACCACCACCATTTCTGGAATCTTATAAATCAGGGTCGGAAGCAGATCTTCCTGGCTTCCTGCTTGCTCATCCTGGCCTTAGCCACTCTTGGAATACAGCTAAGATTACATCAGAATGATATACTGGCCACTACCCCGGCGATATTGTCGACAGCAATCCTGAACACCGAAACGCCAACGGCCACACTCCTGGCAACATCCGAAGGGATTCAAAATTCAGCCATTATTTCCCCGACACCCCCTTCATCAAAAACTATCCCGCTACCGGAGATAGCCCTGGCGCCGGCGGCCGTGTTCCCGGGTCAACTATTACCCAGATCATTCCAATGATTCTTGCATACAGCCTAATACCAGACCACCATACCACTGTATTAACCGAGGAAATTAATGAGTGATTTGAGCGAGACAACTGACAAGTCTACCGACGAATTCCTGAGCCGACCATTGCTATCCGCGATCAACCTGGATGTTGAGAAAACGATATACCTGGTAATAATATTGTTGGCCCTGGCTACTCGACTTTGGGGGATTGGTGATCGCGTTGTCAGTCATGATGAAAGCCTTCACACCCAATATTCTTATCTTTACTACAATGGTGATGGCTACAACCATACGCCTTTGATGCATGGTCCGTCACTTTTCCATATTACGGCCTTATCTTATTGGCTTCTCGGCGACAATGATACCAGCGCCAGAATTCCTGTCGCTTTGGTTGGCGTATTGCTGGTATTCATGCCCTACTTCCTCCGGGGTTGGATCGGCAAGACAGGCGCATTAGTCGCTAGTTTTCTCCTCCTAATATCGCCCTATATCACGTACTATTCCCGCTACATCAGGCACGACATCCTGATTATCACCTCGGCGCTATTAGTATTCATTTCAATCGTTCATTATCTGCGAAAGCGTCAGGATAAATACATATGGTGGTTTGCACTGGGCATGGCCTTAATGTTCACCACCATGGAGACATCGTTTATCTATGTTGCCATATTCGGCAGTTTTTTAGTCCTGGCTCTTGCGGCCAAAATCTTTACAGCGTCCTGGTTTCTTGACCAATGGAGGCGGTTGCTGCTACCACTGGGCCTCGTATTACTCGCCTTGGTTATATTTAGTATCGGATTTATGGGCCAAAGGGCTATCGAGAAGAGCGCCAACGCCCAAAGTGAGGCCACCGCAGTCGTTACCGACGAAGGCTTCGCCGCCGATCCCGACCAGGAGCTTGTCACAGAAGCCGATCAGGATTTGCCATCAGCCGACGATACTCTTTATCGTTGGTTGCAGATTGGCGGCATCATCGTACTCACCGGCGGGATGTTCTTGATAGCTTTCAGACTTCGTCCCTATATCGATGAAATACCCGAGTTTGATCTGGTTGTACTTTTCACCACTTTAACCTTGCCAACAGCGACAGCATTCCTCATCGTTATGGCGGGCAAGAATCCCCTGGCCTACACAATCAACAATTGTGAATTGGTAGGCCAGGAGACAATGTCCTCAATAAAACTGTTTTTTAATCAGGCGTTTAATGAAACCTGCCGCGATGCTTTCTTATCATCCTCAGTTTTAGTATCGGCCGGCTTCCTGATTTTAACGTTGCTGGTCTCACTCCTGGTTGGAATATGGTGGAACCGCCGCCGTTGGCTCATTGCGGCTGTCATCTATCATGGGATCTTCTTGTTACTCTTCTCCTCACTATTCTCCAATCCTGCGGGGTGGACCAGTGGCATGGTGGGCTCCCTGGGCTACTGGCTGGAACAACAAGCCGTGCAACGGGCTAACCAGCCCTCTTACTTCTATTTCATCGTATTACCGCTATATGAATTTTTACCGTTGTTGTTCATGCTGCTTGCCGGATTCTATTGGGCAGCCAAAAGCAGGCTGAACAAGATTTATGCCTACCTTTTCGGCTCGGTTCTCTTAGCTGCCTTCACTTACTATTTGATTAATCAACTAACGAATCAGGATGCCGTCCTTCGGGAAGAAATGACCAGGATGCCCGCTATGGTCGCCGCGCTGATCGTCATCACTCTGGCTGTGGTCTTGTTTATACTCCTCCTCATTCGTTGGATTCAAACTGAGCGAATTGGGGATGGAGACGAGGATGATATCGACGGCGTCTGGGACAGGATGAACAGCGCCGTAAACGAGTTGTTTGACTTTGTTCCCTATCTCATCTGGTGGTTCGTTGTATCCTGGGTTATTTACACCTACGCCGGTGAAAAAATGGCCTGGCTCAGCAGCCACTTTGTAGTCCCCATGGTTTTGATGGCCGGTTGGTATATCAATGAAAAGCTGACATCTGCCAATCTAGGTGAACTACGAACCCGGCGATTTGCCTTGTTAACGGCGCTTGACCTACTCTTCCTATTCGCCTTGGGCGTCGTCCTGGGGCCACTCTTGCTTGGCGATATTTCTATTCGAGGCCAAGAATTGGACAACTTGACCAATCTTGGCCGGCTGATTGGCAGTCTCATTATTCTTGGAACAGTTGTATATTTTTTCCGCCGGGTTGGCCGGATTTTTGAGTCCGGCACTCGTAGGCGAGCCTGGATTTTCGCCATTTTTTTGTTCCTGGCACTGCTCACGATCCGCTTTACCTATATGTCCAGCTTTACCAATGCGGATAACGTCACCGAGTTTCTAGTCTACGCCCATGGCGCCCCGGCAACCAAGAATGAAGTTCTGCCCCAGCTCGAAGAGCTTTCCCTGCGTCTGCATGGCGATAAGAGCATTCAGGTAGCTTTCGACAATGATTCCTCATGGCCATTTACCTGGTATTTGCGAGATTATCCAAACAGGATCTACTTCGGGGAAGAGCCTGGTCGAAATGTAACCGAAGCGCCTGTAGTTATTGCCGGCAGCCTCAATTGGAACAAAGTCGAACCAATACTTGGAGATGATTACGAACAGAAGAACTATACATTCCTCTGGTGGCCGATGGAGGAATATCGAAATATATCCTGGAAAGCGATCCTCGGGGATCCTGATGCCGAGGCTGGGACCCGGCGCGGTCTTGGCAATCCCGACGTCAGAAAGGCTCTTTGGGATATATTCTTTTACCGAGACTATGAAAAATATAGCCAAGTATACGGTGGCACATATACCGCAGGCCAATGGCCATTGCGCCATGATTTGCGAATGTATATTAGAAAAGATGTATTAACCACTATCTGGGATCATGGCGTGGATATTTTGGCAGCCGAGCCGCCGGTCGATCTCTATGCAGAGGGCGAATTATTATTGTCCCCATCACTTTCAATTGGAACAACCGGTTCAGAAGTTGGACAGTTGCTTCGGCCCAGGAACATGGCCATCGGTGAGGACGGAATGATCTTCGTGACCGATTCGGGCAATCATCGCATCCAGGTATTCGATCAGGATGGATTCTTTCAATATAGCTGGGGTGAGTTTGGAATCGAACCAGGTCAATTTAATGAGCCCTGGGGTATAGCTGTTGACGATGATTTTGTCTACGTTGCGGATACGTGGAATCACCGAATTCAGAAGTTTTCCCATGATGGTGAACTAATCGACGTTTTTGGCCAGAGCGGCTCCCCTACCCAAGACCAGGTAGGCGGAGGTCTTTTTTTCGGACCCCGAGATATCACCTTCAATTCTGATGGCCATCTGGTGGTCACCGACACAGGGAATCACCGGCTCCAAATATTCGATACCGATGGCAATTTTATTGAAACGGTCGGTTCTCAGGGTAATTTACCCGGCCAATTCTATGAACCTGTTGGAGTTGCCACGATGGCAACGGGTTCTCTTCTGGTAGTCGACACATGGAATGGCCGCATCCAACGAATTGGCGGCAACCTGTTGCCTGAGACCGAATGGGCGGTAGACGCATGGTATGGGGAGTCAATTGAAAATAAGCCATACATAGCAGTCGATCAGAATGACCGGGTCTATGTCAGCGATCCTGAGGGGTATCGTATATTGATTTTCGACACGACGGGCCAATACCTTGGTAGATTTGGTCAATTCAGTCTAGATTTGGATGGTTTTGGGCTACCGAATGGGGTTGCCGTCAGTCCAGATGGCAGCATCTTCGTAGCTGATGCCGGCAACAACCGTGTCCTCAAGTTTGAAATCGACTTAAATCAAATACCATTGCCGCCGAGCGAGCCATAGGTTTCAATCAATTTGAGCATCATAGAGCCCAGGTAATCTGGCAAAATAAGGCAGATCGTGATAGAAATCGGGGGGTGTCTTTAGGTCCATAGCTGTGGTTCGGCCACTACCAATCAGCCTTCTTTGCCATCAGGTCGGAGGTTCTTGTGAGACTCGTTGCCTATCTTCTAGCCGGCGCAATTGGATTGCTCGGGTTGGTATTTATCGTGGGCTGGCAAAACCAGGCTTCTCGCCTCATCATAGGGGCAATTCTTATCGGAACAGCCTTCTTCATCGTCTATCTGAATCGTATCCAGGCCAAATCATCTACAACCACCATTCAACAAATAGATTTAAGTGGCGACGTCAATCTCGAGGAGATACGTTGCAATTCCTGCAACGCTCCCCTTAGTAAGGATGATATCGATGTGAAAGCGGGGGCGATCTTCGTCAACTGTGCCCACTGTGGGGCGACTTACCAGTTTGAGGAAAAACCAAAATGGTAACCAGCAGGGTTTCCAACACGGGTCGCCAGCTACTAGCTTCTCTGCGCCAGGATCTGTCAAGCTTAGCTGCCACTGTCTCCCAGAAGTCTGATATAACACCCGGTTTGTATACCTATAAGATCCCCCTTTCCGGCGGAAAACGACGTTTTCACCTACGGATAGAGCAAGATGGTCAGGGAATACTATTTGTTGACGTCACGGATGTCGTCCATTTGAATCGCACCGCGGCTCAAATCACCAAAAATGCTTTGGATGGTCTGCCCAAGCGAGTGACCATGGCTCAACTGGCGGCCAGGTATAACAATTTAGGCGTCAGTGATATCCTGGATGAAGTTAATACCATTTACGAGATGATCGATCAATTTGGCGATCCCAGAGTTGATTGTCCTACGTGTGCGGTAGCTTCTCTAGACAGAGCCCCGCTCTTCAGTTTGCGAGCCAACGCCCCGTACAAGGCCGATCTCGCTCTGACGTACGGTTGTAATAATCAATGCGCTCATTGTTATAACGAACCCGATCGCTTCAGCATGGCCTCTTTAAGCCGGAGCGAATGGTACACGGTATTGGACCAACTCCATGAGGTCGCCATCCCCCATATCATTTTCACAGGTGGAGAAGCGACTCTCCATCCTGATCTACTCGAATTGATAAATTATGCTGACTCCTTAGGCATGGTGACCGGCCTCAATTCAAATGGCCGGCGCATGGCTAGACTCACCTATGCCCGGGAACTTGTCGATTCGGGACTCAATCACGTCCAGGTAACACTCGGCTCTCACCAGTCAGGGTTGCATGATGCTATCATGGGCGCCAGTTCATTTCATCAAACCGTAGCAGGCATCAAGAATGCCATTTCGGTTGGTCTTCACTGCATTACCAATACGACGCTCATGCGCTGTAATATGGATCAGGTCGAAGCGCTCATCAACTTCATCTATGAGCTTGGTGTCAGGACCTTCGCCATGAATGGTATGATTTATTCAGGTGGCGGCTTCTCAGATCCTAATACCATTCCGGAAAGTGCATTACCACCACTCCTGTTGCGGGTTCGCGATCATGCTGCCACCAAAAACATGCGCTTCCTCTGGTACACGCCGACTGAATATTGTCGCATGTCACCGGTAGAGCTGGAAATAGGCGCTAAACGATGCAACGCTGGTGAATATTCAATATGCATTGAGCCTAATGGCGATGTGCTGCCATGCCAATCCTTTTACACCGCTGCCGGGAACATCCTATCGGACAATTGGTCCGACATCTGGCAGGGAGATCTTTTCTTGAGTTTTCGGGAAAGAGAGGTCGATCCGCGATTAGCCGGTCTACCTGAAAAATGCTGGGAGTGTCCAGATTTGCCGTTGTGCGGCGGTGGCTGCCGCATAGAACGGGAAGCTCGCGAAGGAAAGCGCGCAGCCCTCAGCCTTGATAACCACCTGGCCTGCGGGGGCGGTTGTGGTACGGGTCGCACATCTCTGAAGGTAGATGGGAAGTTAGGGTATTCACCACCTCCAGGTGCGATAAATCCTCAATTGCGATCAACCGGCCAAGGAACCCGGTTGATCCCCCTGGCGGACCTTACAAACAGCCATAACGGGCACACCAACGCCAAAAACATGGTTGGTTCTGGAGATGGGCAGGAGATAGGATGAAATTCAAGATCTGTTGCGGGTAACAAATTAGACAGATCGGGCTAAGTAACGATATGGATAAATTTCTATTCTTACCAACCCCAAGAAAATTACCTCCCCAGATTCCCCACGGACTTTATCATTATATGCGGGAAGTAGATGGTAGTTTCACCAGGTTTCACCTCCGAGTTGAGCCAGACGGCCGGGGAATGCTCATGGCCAATGCTTCCGCAGCCGCCCGGTTGTCCCCGGTTGGGGTAAGAATGGCGAAAGGCTTGCTCGACGGAGAGACCAAAGATCAAATCTTAAACGAGACCAGGCAACGTTTTAGGGGCGCTTCGCCAGGTGCCATGGTGGAGGACTATCACCTCATAGAGAACCTTATTATCTCTCTGTCCTTACCCGGAGATAACTACCCGATTGTCAATCTTGAAGATCCCGAAATCTCACCCTTCGACATTGAACTTATGGCTCCCTGGCAGGCAGATTTACCATTGGCCAGCCCACATGAAACCATCGCGATATTGGACCGTCTATGGGAAATTGGCATCCCCCATGTAACCATTTTTGTGCCACCGGAATTGGATCCTGATTACCTTATCCAAACGATTGAGCGGGCCGAAGATCTTGGCATGATCGCCGGTGTACGCGCTCGGGCAACAGATCTCAATGTTACAGGGTTATTGGATGATATATCCATGGCCGGTATCGATTACATAACATTGCTAGTTGCTTCAAATACAGCAATGCTGCATGACAGCCTGGCTGGGGTCGATGACCTGGCCAAGGTCTGGCCGCTCTTTGCCGCGATGTTAGAGTGTGAAATCGCCCCGGTGGCAGAATTACCGCTAACTCGCCGGACTACAGCCGAGCTTGAAGTCACATTAGAGAGATTGTTAGAGGCGCAGGTCCATAACGTAAATTTTGTTGCCTACGCTATACCAGACATTCTGGCTATAGAGGAAAATGAGGATTTTTTACCCGCATCAAGCCTGCCCCAGGTGGCGGACATGGTCGAGGAAATGGCTTCAGAACTGGAGGTTCGGTTCATATGGCAGCCTCCAGTCGGCGGCGACCCAAATATTTCACTTGGCGAGCAAATTGTCCGCGGTCCCCGATGTTCTGACGACGCCTCTATTCGGGTAAACGCCAATGGCGATGTGATCCCTCCCCGAGGCGCCTCTCAGATAGCCGGTAACTTGCTCACAGATGATTGGGAGAAAATATGGTCCAATACTTCTTTTGTGAGATATCGAGAAAGGCTTGAAAGGCCTACCAGGTGCGATGAGTGCCCGGGAATGGCCATCTGCGCGGCCGATTGTCCGCGGAATGTATCGGGCTGGTCCACTTCTTCAGGAGGTTATGATCGATGATACAGGGTCGAAAGGAATTCCCTGCCAGCGAACGATCAAATCGACGATTTGTGAACCGGCCCTTCTTGAGCGGTTCGCGACTTCTGATCGGCGCTCTTCTTCTGCTTGTGCTTTTACTGGCGCAACCGGCAACCGCAGCGGCACAAGGTTTGGATTTTTCGGTACCTGAATTGAAAATGGAGGTCTACGTTCAACCGGACGCTTCTGCCAGAATCATTTATGATATTACCTTTGCTAACAGTCCAGTTGGTGGCACCATTGACATCGTCGATATTGCCACATCCCATGATGGCTATGACCTCAACAATATGAGCGCTACGCTTAACGGATCTCCGGTGAAGGATATCCGGGTGTCTGAGTTTATTGACACGGGAGTCGAGATTCATTTAGGTGATCACGCCATAGCACCGGGTGATCACGCTACGTTACATTTTGAACTTACAATGCCCGACCTGGTTTTTCAGGATACAACCCGGGGCGATTACGCATCATTCCAGATCATGCCGACGCCTTTCGAACCAGGTTTCCTTCAAGGGACCTCCGATATTTGGATAGCCGTTCACATGCTGCCCGGCATAGCACTCGATGAGTTGTTATACCAGGATGTTCAATTTAGCGACAAGATAATTTTTAATGACCATTCAGTTGCTGCCTGGCGCTGGCCCCAGGAAGATCTCAACGATCTCCAAGCGGTTGGCGTTTCATTCCCCAGGCGGGGGATGAGCCGCGTAATTGAGCAATCATTCCTGGAACTGGCGGAAAAGTGGCTCGTAGACAATCCCTCGACACACTTCCTGTTAGGTATGCTTACTATCGTATTCTTCATCATTACTTACTTCCGATTCACCTGGGGAACAGGTATCTCCGTATTTGTCGTGCTTACCGCCGGCCTTATCTGGATCTTGTATACCGTTCCCTTATTAGTGCTTCTTGCATTGCCGGTGATGATTCTGTTATTTGCGCTCAATGAAAGACGTCTCTATACCCAGAAACACCATTACTTACCGGCAATCGCCCAGGTCGAGGGCGGTGGCATCAAACGAGGGTTGACTGCTCCAGAGGCCGCCGTTCTCCTGGAACTACCGTTGAACAAGATCTTGACCCTGCTGCTTTTCGGCCTCTTGGAAAAGGGGATTTGCCAGCAACAACAAGATACGCCTCTTATCGTAACCATTTCACCCGAGTACACCGTAAATGAGGTTCCGAGTAAGCTCCAACGGGCAGAGCGACTCAAGATAGCTCAGGATTTAGGGGTCGTAATTCGCAGTTACGAACATGCTTTTCTCAAGCAGATCGAGGAGAACACGGATATTCCAGTCAAGGACATTGACTTTGCCGAACCCATGAAAAACCTCATTAGTAATACGGTCCGCCGGATGAAGGGTTTTGATCTTTCGGATACTCAAGAGTATTACCGCAAGATAATTACCCGCGCGATGAAAGAAGCCAGGAGCATTGGCGAGATACCCGAACGTGAGCAATATTTGGACCGGCACCTGCAGTGGCTTCTTATGGATGACGACTACCCAACAGTTTTTTCAGCGAGACGTTACCATTACCGCCCTGTTTGGGTCAGACCTTTCGCCAGCAGCGATCGCCTGGGTGGATCCTTTTCTAGGGTAATGGGCAGCCCCAACGCCCCTGGGGGAAAGACATCCTTCAGCGATGTGACTGCTTCATTTGCCGGCTGGACCGAGAATACCATGGGCAACCTGGCCTCATCTATCGCTCCTGGCGCTATCCGGATGGATGGTCCTGCTGGTAGGATTAACCTGAGTGGCGCAGACAAAGTAACCAAGGATGTATTCAAGGCTCTGACAACCTCATCAGGCGGTGGCCGTTCCGGTGGCGGCGGTTGCGCCTGTGCCTGTGCCGGCTGTGCCTGTGCTTGTGCATGCGCTGGCGGCGGCCGGTAACTTTTCTATGACAGGCCCTGACCCTGACGGCCTTCCGGACCTGTCAGAAAGCGAGCATCACAGAAATAAACTGTTGGAGTTCCCGGCTCTTCCCCGCAGGGAGCTTCTTGACTTCCAATCGTCCTGGCTTGCTCCGGCAAGATCCCGCATTCTTCGTCGTATCGCCATTGCCAGGAAGCATCGTATTCTAGATCTGGGAGCCGGGTATGGACAGGTAACCGTCGAATTGGCCCGCCGCTCATCGGGGCTGGTGGTTGCTTATGACTTGAATGAATTATCGCTACGCGAAACAGATAAGCTGCGAAGGATTGTTCGTGTAGCAGGCGATGCGGCCCTCCTACCCTTCGGGAGTGGTTCTTTCGATCTGATCTATTCCCAGTTTTCCCTGCTGTGGATCAAATCCTTGCCCCAAACCTTGGACGAGATAACTAGGGTACTCGAGCCGACCGGGGTTTTAGTTGCCCTGGAACCGGATTATGCGGCAATGATCGAATACCCACCGGCCGTAGCTACCAGGCAGATTTGGCTTGATGCCCTTTTGCGCTCGGGAGCCGATCCCAGGATCGGTCGAAAATTACCTGGTCAGCTAGCTGCTCTTGGTTTTTCGGTAAGGGTAAATTTATTGGAGCAGATTCAACCACCTTCTCCCCAACGATTTGAATTCTTGGAAGGCCTGCCTCTGACCGATGTCGAGCGATCGAGATTACGAGATATTCGCAAGTTGGCCGTGGAGCATGTCACCGGTGATGGGCAACAGATCAGCCATCTGCCCGTATTCCTCATCACCGCTGTCAAACGAACGTCTAAATCGTGAACACCGGCAAATCAGCAAGCCAGCTTGTGGCTACCCGTCCAATGGACTTCTTATTGGTTATTTGTTCCCCAAACTGATGGTGAAACCATGAACTATCTATTGAAGGTAATAGCCCTGAGAGACGTAAAGTGACATTCATTATTCTCCTGATTGTCACAGCGCTGATCATGGTGGTATTGAGTTTCACCGGGCGGAATCTGATTACAGATGCAGCGCCAGGCGGCATCTTGTCTTACGAGCTGGCGGGGCATGAGGACACAGCCCAGGGAATCCTGGATTCATGGGATGATATAGCCAGAATCTATGCCGGCTTCAACCTGGGCTTTGATTATCTTTTTTTGATCTTCTATTCAACAACAATCGCTCTTGCTATAATATAGGCGAGTGATTTGCTTGAGCTGAGACGAAGTTTAGTACGGCTGGCTGTTCTCCTGGCCTTGGGACTGCTCATGGCTGCCCTATTGGATGCAATTGAGGATGCCGTCCTCCTAAAGATGTTGGATGCCGGTGTATCTTCACCTTGGCCGCAGATCTCTTTCGTCTGCGCCATCGTTAAGTTTGGCCTGATATTCCTGGGGTTAACCTTTGTTATCGTCGTGTCTGTTTATTATTTGTGGCATGCACATCGAAATTCCTAGTGGGATAATCATTTTTACGCAGAATCGGTTACATTTTCCATTAAGAGCAACAAACCATCGATGGCTGCTATAATCAAATAGCCGGTGAATACAATTCTATCTAAACGCCATTTCAATTTGACCGCCTCAATGGTCGGGGCAGGACTTCTCCTGCTGACCGTCTGGCTAATGCTGGGCGGGCAACCTGTTCGCGCAGGCATGGAGGTCGTGATAGACCCCCTTCTGCTAGAGGCGCTGGAAACAGCCGAGCCGGGCGAACACCTTGAAATTATTGTCTATACGGATGAAGCAGAAAGCCCAATAGCCCCTGATTTCCCAGAAGATGGTTTGGCCAGGAGAATCGCCGTCGCAGAGAACTTAAAAAAGCAAGGAACCCTGGCGCTGAGCGGCGTTGTCAATCAATTGGAACGAGAGAAGCTCCAAGGAGATGTCTCCTCGATCAGACTCCTCTGGATTGTCAACGCGGTTCAAGTAACGGCAAATAACGAGGCGATTGACGAATTGAGCAGCCATCCCGATGTCAGGTTAATCACTCTCGACCAGAAGATCCAGTTTCTTGAGCCAAAAGAGCTGTCATTAACCCAAGCCCCGATCTCCCTTAGCTGGGGAGTTGATATTATTCGATCAGCCTATGCCTGGCATGGACTTGGTGTAAGCGGTCAAGGTGTTACTGTGGCGATAATGGATACCGGAGTGGATTGGGTTCATCCTGACCTATTAAATAATTATCGAGGGAATCCCGGAAACAATGACATTAAACACCTGGGAAATTGGTTTGACGCAGTTGATTCTTCCGTAGCACCCATCGATCCGAATGGCCATGGCACGCACGTCGCTGGTACCGCTGTTGGAGAAAATGGCATTGGTGTAGCGCCAGGCGCTGAATGGATAGCTGTTCGTGTACTCGATTCGGAGGGCTACGGGAAAATCGGGGACATTCATGCTGGTTTTCAATGGCTTCTGGCACCGGACGGTGATCCAAACAAAAGCCCTGACCTGGTCAATAATTCATGGAGTGGTAGCACTCAGATGATCGATTTTATGACGGATATCTCAGCTCTACAATCCGCTGGAATTATTCCAATTTTTGCTGTCGGGAATCGGGGACCTTTTGAAGGGAGCGTTGGCGCCCCGGCCAGTTATCCTGGTACGGTTGCTGTGGGGGCCACCGATGATCAGGATTTGGTGGCCTGGTTTTCGAGTAGAGGACCATCACCATACACTGCCGATCCAAAACCGACCGTGGTTGCCCCGGGCACTAATATATTGTCTTCACTGCCCGATGGAAAATATGGTTTTTCCCTGGGTACTTCGATGGCTACACCCCATGTGGTCGGCGTTTATGCCCTCTTGCTCTCCGCCAATCCGGCTATGTCCGAGATTGAAGCGACAGCTATTATCACGAGAACAACCACCACGATCGACCTCGATCAGCCGAATCATGTCAGCGGATGGGGACGAGTTGATGCCTACGCTGCGCTATCTGAGGTTGCCGAGGGCGGTTTGATTGAGGGAACAGTTTTTCAAGATAGTGAGCCTCTCCCGGGAGCAACCATCGTAATAACGACCCCTCTTGGAATCCCTCTCGTATTCAAGTCTAATGAAGATGGTGTCTTCTCGGCCCACCTTTCGCCAGGCAACTATTCGCTAAAGATTGGGAATTTCGCCAGCACCGATCATTACTCTAAGGAAGTAGCCCTGATCGCTGGAGATAATATAAGATTCGATGTGTATCTCGAAAAGTTGCCAGGAGCTCGACTATATGGCCAGCTTCTTGATGGAACGACTCTATCTCCTATCTCAGGCACACTTGAGATTCCTGGAACTCCTTTGGTGACATCTGTTGGGGACGATGGTCAGTACGATCTCTCGTTGCCCTTGGGCCAATTTAAGGCAATTGCCAAATCGCTGGGTCACCTCAACGACCAGGATCTGGTCGATATCGGGGCGACTGATCTGCACCAGGATTTTTATTTAGAAAGGGCACCGCGAATCCTGCTGGTTGACAGCGGTAATTGGTACTATCACGAAAAGCGAGAATACATATCAACTGCCTTAGCAGGATTGGACATCGGCTTCGAAACTTGGCCCATCCGCGATCCCTTTTTAGACATCCCCTCAAGTGAAGACCTGGCAAAATACGACATTATCGTTTGGTCTGCGCCCTTGGACTCTCCCGGATATATTGGCGCGGGTAGCTCCTTGACTACCTACCTTGCAGAGGGAGGCAATCTGTTTATCTCGGGCCAAAATGTCGCCCTTTGGGATGGTAACCCCAGCCAACCAGAGCCTTGGTGGTATTCACAACTGAAGGGAGAATTTGTAAGGAAATCAGAGTTGCCCCTGACCATTGCGGGCGAACCCGACACTCTTTTCGCGGGGCTCGAGCTTGAACTAAATGGCCAGGATAGCGCAGATAATCAACTCTCAGTTGATATTAGTCAGCCGCAAACTAATAGCTTCACCCAAGTAGCATTTCGTTACGACGATGGCAGCCCGGCAGCTCTCCAAGCGAGCTTGTGCGAACCCTATAGAATCGTTTATCTTGGCTTCGGTTTAGAAGGTGTTTCGTTTGCCAGTAAAAGAGAAGAAATACTTTCTCGCAGCTTCGACTATTTCGCCGTGCCAGCAAATGAAGCTGGTGTGTACTTGTCACCTGGTAGCCTGGATCAACTTGTTGCGGCGGGAAAAGAACACCAAATCGACGTCTTGATCACCAACCTGAGTGAGACTATCACCGATACCATTCAGCTAAGTCTGGAGCATGCTGAATGGCCTGCGCGAGTGATCACTGATTCTTTGACTCTTGGTCCTTGTCAAGCCGGGCAAATATCCTTATCAATTAGAGTTCCCACCGATCTAGCCGATGACTCCTTCGATGAGTTTGAGTTGGTAGCTACTTCCACCAATTCGCCTTCGAACCAAACGGTGATGCCCATTCGCCTAAAGACTCCCGGAAGAATATTGGTTGTGGACGACGACAGATGGTATGACCAAGAAAAGCAATATGGGGATGTCTTGGATAAGCTTGGTTATCGCTATGATCTGTGGAATACGGACTATCCGCCAAATGGAAATGGCAGTCCACCAGGGACTTTACTTAACCAGTACGAATTTGTGATCTGGTTCACCGCCTATGATTGGTTTCAACCTTTGACGGACTTTGAAACACTGACCCTCTACAATTATTTGGAGGCAGGCGGTCGACTCTTCTTAACAAGCCAGGATTTTCTCTACTATCATCACAATGAGCCGTTGACGCTCGAATATTTAGGTATCCGAGACTATCTTGAATCAGTCGAACCCAACAATGTATTTGGCAATCTTCGTCTGGGAATGCCGGTCGGACCATTGCCCCTCGATTATGCACCGTACCAAAATTTCAGCGATGGCCTAGTACCTTCGCCGTCGGCTGAGATTTTTGCCTGGCACGATGGAAGCGGAAGCGCTGCGGTAGCAAACAGTGGTAGTGATTGGCGAACAGTATTCTGGGGATTGCCATTTGAGAAACTGCCGCTTGGTATTCAGCCGGAAGCTATGCGTCAAATATTGGGTTGGCTCAGTGATCTTGGCGACTCGACGTTTGAAAGCAGCAGCGAGCAAAGTAACAATCTGATTGGCGAAGATATCTTCGAGACTTACACCCTAACACTGCGAAATAGTTCTTCCGACACACCCGATAATTCGACAATAACCAACACACTGCCGCCGGCATTAACGATAGATCAAGATTCGATAACCGGTGGCGCCATCTATGATCCCGTAACTCGCCAATTATCGTGGTCTGGAGAGATCGCTGGTCGTGGCTCGCGGACGATCAGCTACCGGGCAACTACGGCTCCTGGTTTGACACCAGGAACCCAGATCAACAATCTTGTATCTGTGCTAGACTCACGACATGATCTAGCCTTTGAGCGCTCAGCGCCCATTTGGGTTGCCAGCGCAGACCTTAGTCAATCAGCGATCACGATCTCTCCCTCGGCCGTACTACCTGGCGGGCTGGCAGAAATTCACGTTGACCTGCAGAATAATGGCGATAGATCGGCGACTATCAGCGCTACCATCCACATCGCCGCCGATCTGACGCCCATAACACCAACTATGTCAACAACGGATGGTTCGGTAACTATTACGGAGCAGCAACTTTCTTGGGGACTCGATCTGGATCCACATCAAGCAGCACAACTGACGCTGGTAGTGTCCGCGACGAACGATGTTAGAACCAGGTGGCTACCTGCAACTTTGATTATTCAGGATGGCATTACCCATCCTATTTTCAAAGACGCGTTGCTGGAAATCAAGCCGGTGCAATTTTGGTTACCATTGATGGTTTTGGCTGATAGACCCTAATCGGCTACATCAAGAATCGTGGGATTGACCACCTGGATCAGGTCGCTTACCCGCATACATATTTGGATTCCCCGCTGTCCTGCGCTAAGGACAATCTCCCCTCGATCTCGGGCGGATTGGTCCAGTATTATCTGAAATCCTTTGTTCAATAAAGCCAATGGCGAGATGCCGCCCACCTGCAGCCCAGTCAATCGCTCCGCTTCTGCGTGACTGGCCATTTTTACTTTCTTTTCTCCGACTCCCTGTGCCAGTTTCTTAAGAGACAGTTGCCGGTCGGCCGGCACCATCACTAACAAGGGTTTATTTGGCTGTCGCACTACGACCAGTGTTTTAAACACCTCTTCGGGAGGGACCCCGACATCAGCAGCGATTGCAAGCGCATCTCGCTCACTCTTATCATAAGTCATGCTGCTATAATGAATATCTTGGCTATCGAGTATGCGCATTGCCTGTGTTTTTTGCACCATGATATTATCCATCCCTGTATTGGGGCTTAAGCTCAGAAAGCCAAAAATTTGGAATCTACTTTTAACTACAAATATTAATCAAGCTGTCGACTTCTATCAACCTGAGTTAAAATGATTTATACTGACAGTAGGATAGGGGTACAAATAATGCAGTTCAGATACCAGACCAGGGCTTCACGGAGATTCCTGCTTAGGAATTCCGACCGGACCACTGGGTCTTGAAGCCGGGTAAATCAACGAAATGAATCTCGGTCCCCAATTAATAATCTGTATGAATTGGTATTCTCTAGCCTAAGCCAACCTCATATTGATGTTGGATATGCCATCGATATGCCATTATGGTCAGAAAGAATCTTTCGAAAAATATCTTGTCACCAGTAGATAATGCCTGGTTGCGCATGGAGCTCCCTACAAATTTGATGATGATTACAGGGGTCTTCTTTATCGATCAGCCGATTGAGTTAGCCGCGATCAAAGAGATAATGGGAAGTCGGTTGCTCCGCTTCCAACGCTTTCGCCAGCGTATCAAACAGCCGAGGTTTTCATGGTTGCCGGCCTACTGGGAGGATGATTCCCACTTTGATATCAACTCCCATGTGCATCGGATCGCCTTACCAGCTCCTGGAAATCAATCAGCGCTTCAGGAATTAATTAACGATTTCATGGCCACTCCACTTGATTTTAGCAAACCACTGTGGCAGATTCACCTGGTTGAAAACTATGGTGATGGCTGTGCTTTGCTTTGCCGCTTACACCATTGTATCGGCGATGGCGTCGCCCTCATGCGGGTTCTTTTCAGTTTGACAGATGATGTGGCTAATCCAGATGAACAACAAACAAATAAGACGGATCGCTCAAGATCCCGGACAACCAACAACGGGCAAAAAGTTCGCCCGTTTAGCTCGGTACTTGCGCGCACAAGCAAAAACGGCAATTTGCTGGTGAAGAGGGGACTGGAAAGACTAGCTGATCCAGGGCAATTGCTAGCCGGATTGAAGTTTGGCGCGGAGAGTTCGGCCGCCTTGGCGAACCTGTTGCTCTTGAGCCCAGATCCAGAAACGCCTTACAAAGGCGAGCTTGGCGTTGCTAAACGGTGTGCTTGGACTCGACCGTTATTGTTGTCCGATGTGAAAGAGGTAGGCCGGGTATGCGGTGGAACAGTCAACGACGTCTTACTCACAGCCGTAGCCGGCGCGCTGGGAAAATACCTGCGCTCAAGGGGCGAGCCCATTGGCGGATTAAATTTCCGCGCTGTTGTGCCGGTCAACCTGCGCCCGGCCGATGAGGAGTTGAAGCTCGGAAACTCTTTCGGCCTAATTTTCCTCTCATTACCGGTGGGCATTGAGGACCCCCTTGATCGGCTGTACGAGCTAAAGAAAAGAATGGATGCGATAAAGGGCACGCCGGAAGCGATTGTTGCCTATGGCATTCTAAATGCAATTGGGATAGCTTCAAGGGAGATTGAGGACATCGTGGTTGGGCTATTTGGCCAAAAAGCCACGACAGTAATGACCAATGTCCCTGGCCCCAAAGAAGTAAGGTTTTTTGCCGGACGGCCCATAAAGGGGTTAATGTTTTGGGTACCCCAATCAGGTCGCCTGGGCCTCGGAGTTAGCATCCTGAGTTACGCAGGCACCGTCTTGATCGGCGTCGCCACCGATGCTGCACTGACTCCCGATCCCGAGAGCATTGTAGCTCTCATCCATGGAGAATTCGAAGAGCTGATGGACCTCGTTCGGATGGCTAAGGAAAGTGATGCAGAAATGGCAGGCGAAGAACCAGACCAGGAGCTTTGTGAGGCAATTACCTTATCTGGTAACAGGTGTAAAAACAAGGCCCGAGAGAACTCTCGCTATTGTTACAAACATCAAAAGTACGTTGTGCTTGACGCTTCAATAGCCCCCTAACGAAAAAAAGCGATCAGAACATTCATGATCTGACGTCCTTAACTTTCTTGAACCTTGCTACAACATTACGCCGGACGGTTACGGGCACATATTATTCTCGACAACCTGCCAAGTTCCGGCATCATCGCTCTTAGCGGCCTCAGGCCAAATCCCCAGACTACCTGAATACTGGACCAGCGTCATCAATGCAAATGGGTTTCCAGCCAACAAAGTTGGCAGTTCATTGGTAGCATCTATCTCCAATTCGATCGACCAGGAATCCACGCCAGATTCGGCGACGACCGCATTCCACTCCTGACTCTCATATTCGGTTTTCCAATAGAGTCCATCTATGTTGGTGTTAATTCCGGTTCGCGCCATCAGGGTATTATCCCGAACAATCTGGAAGAAACGGTCGGAAGAATCAGGATCGCCGGCATTGTTGGAAGCATCGAAATAAACTCTTAGGGAATCGATCTTTTGGTCAACTGAAGGATCGTTGATTTCATATGCCAAATAAAGTTGATCGGCAACCCAACGGATGTAGCCTTTCACAAGCCGAGTAGGATCTTCATCAGGGGCAAATGTAAAAGCAGGATCGCTTCCCCACTCCGCCTCGGTTACGATGCCATCGAGGACAGGCGCTTCCAGGCTGCAGTCGGCTAGTGGTGTCGGCTGGGCAGTGGACGTCAGCGTGGGTGTGATGGTCGGTGTTTGGGAAGGTGTAGCCGACGGAGTCGATGTTGGTGAACTTGTTATCGTAGGCGTATTGGTCGGCGGGACAGTCGGTGTACTGGAAGGGGTTGAGATCGGCGTCGCCGATGGGATTGCCGTTTCCGTGCTGATGGCTGTTGGGGGTGTCAACACTGGCGTTGGGCTGGCAGGCGGATCGAACGGATTTAACGGATCAGTGCCCGAGGCCACTTCGATGCCATCGGGGATGCCGTCGCCGTCTGTGTCTGGATTGGTCGGACTTGTACCATAAGTACGTACTTCATCCCCATCCAGAAGAATATCGGTATCAGTATCTCTAATAAGCGGTTCCGTACCCCACGTGAGAACCTCCTCACCATCCAACAATCCATCACTGTCGGTGTCAGGGTTATCAGGATCAGTTCCGATTATGCCCTCTTGAGCATCACTCAAGCCATCATTGTCACGATCGCCGATTATCTGGGCCGTTGCCGCGGCGGCAGTTGCCGCATCAGATGTAGCGATTACGGCCGAGGTTGCTGACCCACTGATCGCCGCGGTGGAAGTCATGGCGATGCTTTCGATCTCAGATCCAGTGGCCGGTGGGAGTGTGCCAAGGCGATCACGCTGAAATACGAATAACAAGGCCGCGACAACACACAGGAAAATGGCCAGAAACATAACGATATAGATAAGTGCAGCCGGCAACAAGGATGATATGGTTGCTCGCCCCCTGGCACTTTGATTGGCGCCACTGGCAGTCGTCACATCTACTCGGAAGGGATAAACCTCTGATTTGCCAAACCATGCTCTATGCTTCGCCTCAAGTTCCAGGTCCACAGCGGCTGTTTGGCGAGGTTCCAAGCGTATCCGGCCGCGCTCGCCGCGAAAGTGAATCTCCTCTGCCGGGTCGCTGCCAATCACACTGAATTCAGCGTTCGCATTGCCAGTATTACGAATGGTTACTCGAACCAGAGCAGGCAAAGAAATTTGCTTTGGCTCCATGGCCATTTCAAAGGCTTCGTAACTGCCTAAATTTAGCGTAGCGCCTGCCGCCAGCTCCATCCCTGGGTATTGTTGGGACTTGACTTCTATGCGAAAGCGCTGACGTCCTGCCGGAGTATTCGTTACCCGCGGCGGTCGTATTTGGATTGGAATTGTAACACTCTGACCAGGGTTAACCCGGACAAAACTGTCTGGCCCTTCGACCCATTGGTTGGGCAGACCCACGACGCGCAAACTAACCCGGTCTGCAACATTGCTTCGGTTAACAACATCAACCTTCAATTCGGAATTTCTGCCAGGTTCGACAACGAATGTATCGCGAGCAATATAAATGGAGAGAGGCTGTTCCGCAAACTCGGCCGTCTGCGCTTCGGTTATATTCGCTGCAGACCTAGTTTCGGACTCAGGGCTCTCCAGCCGGCGTGCCACTGTCGCTGCGGCAGCCAGGCTGGCAGAAGCACCATCGTCAGTCAATCGGTTGAGGATAATCTGGTACGGTCCAATCTCCAGCATATCGCCAGTTGTGTAGTCAAGCGAAACACCTGGTCGCAATCGCTGCTCATTAAGCCAGGTGCCGTTTATTCCCCCCAGGTCGGATATCTTCCATCCACTCTCGGTTGCTTCTATACGCGCGTGATAACGAGATACCCCTTCAGCCGGCAAGACGATGACATTGTCCGCATTCCGGCCGATAGTCACCGATCCCCTGGTGAGAGTGGTATGGCTACTATTTTTACCCGGGGTCTCTATCTGCAACCAGTAGCTGCCTGAAATCAGAGCCGAGAGGCTTTGGCGTTGGCTTATTTCTTTTGGCCTTTCCAAGGTTTGGGTCGGCGCGCCTTCCAGGGAAAAGATTGCTGCCTCGAGGGCATCAGCCATCTCTAGGCCGGTAGCGAAGCGTTCATCAGTTGATTTTGCCAGGCAGCGCATTAACAAGGTGTCGACGATGGGTGGCAAGCCTGGGCGAAATTCGGTGGGCCGGGCTGGTAGCTCGCCGCGCATATGTGTACCGACAGCTTCCGAAAGCGATTTGAAGGCAAACGGCAGACGGTTTGTCAACAACTCATAGAGCACAACCCCTAAAGAATAGAGATCGCTCCTTCCATCCATTACCAGCCCTTCGCACTGTTCTGGTGACATGTATGTCGGCGTCCCCAAAGTGGTACCACTCTGGGTCATCGAATCGCCTTCCAGGAGTTTAACCAGGCCAAAATCAGTCAAGACCGCGCGAAAGGGCTGCGACGTCGTATCTTCTGGCCGGTTTAGCCGTTTAAGGATGATGTTACTTGGCTTAACATCCCGGTGGACCACTCCTTGACGATGGGCATAGTCTAAGGCATCGGCGATCTGAACCCCTATTTGAAAACTCTGCTTCAGTGGTAAAAATTGATTCCTACTCTGAAGTCGGTGTAAATGGGCTCGTAAACTTCCGCCGCCAATATATTCCATGGCGATGTACAATCCATCGTTATATTGGCCAAAATCATAAATACCAACAATGGAGGGATGGCCTAACTGGGCAGCCGTTTTTGCTTCTTGGGTCAGGCGGGCGCGAAACTCAGCTCTCCGAGCATAATGGGCATGCATGACCTTTACCGCCACAGTACGCTCCAGGTTCTGATCATGAGCCTTATATACAGTGCCCATGCCCCCTTCGCCAATCAGGGCATCGAGACGGTAATGGGCGATTACCTGACCAAGTAGATCCGTCATTTTCTCCTCCACCCGGCCAGGATGTCCCTTAGCCCAAGTACCAAGCGATCAACATCCTCGGATCCAACCCAGTAATGAGTCACAGCTCGAAATGTGTTTGGGCCGTTTATCCCAATCAGAATTCTTTCTTGTTCCCATAACCTGGCAGCGATCTCACTCGAATTAGGTCCATTGTCAACTTCTATTTGAAAGAAGACAATATTTGTTTTGATTGCCGAAAGATCGATAACAACACCGGGTATATCGGCCACTCCTTCCGCCAGAAGTCGAGCGTTTGAGTGGTCTTCAGATAGCCGGCCGACCATTTCATTCAAAGCGATGAGACCGGGCGCGGCGATAATACCCGCCTGTCGCATGCTGCCACCTAGTGCAAGCCGGGCACGGCGAGCCTGGTGAGTAAATTCTGAGGACCCGCAGATTACTGAACCAACCGGTGCGCAAAGTCCTTTACTTAGACAAAAAGACACGGAATCGACATACTGGGTCAGCTCGTGAGCCTCAATCCCCAGAGCCGTCACGGCATTGAATAGACGTGCGCCATCTAGATGAACAACGAGCCCGTGCCGGTCGGCTATCTCCTTGACATCACCAAAATAGGCTGTTTCAATAGGGTAACCATTTTTTGCCCCGTAGGAATTCTCAAGAAGAATAAGCCTTGACCTGGGGTAATATGGTTCATCAGGGCTAATAGCCTGCTCGATGGCTATAAGATCCATCCGCCCTTCACTATCAGTAGATAGCGGCTGGGGAACAACACCGCCAAAGGCTGATATCCCGCCCGCTTCACTCCTAAATGTGTGTGCATCCAGGCCAACAATCGCCCCTTCACCACGAGATGCATGGGCTAGGATCCCTATAAGATTACCCATGGTTCCACTGGATACAAGAACCGCGGCCTCTTTGCCGGTTAGGTGGGCGGCTAATTCTTCGAGTTCCCTGACCGTTGGATCCTCGCCATAGCCGTCATCGCCCACGGCCGCCTCAGCCATCGCTTTCCGCATAGCGACCGTTGGCCAAGTTACTGTGTCTGAACGAAAGTCGATATGGTCCACAAAACGTAGTTTATGTAAAAATGATACTCTTAGCAAGCGGATATGCATAAGCTTGCCAGAACAAACGAGCGGGTGAAGTTCTTCACCCATCAGCCACTTGGGCCAGCTCCCTAACAAAGCACGCTAATTGAAAATTGGCGCGGCTTGTCTATAAGGAATAATGACCTAGCTCTACGAAGAATTGATGCTAATCCACCGCCATCAGCCATCAAATGGCTCAGCCTGGCCCTGGAACAAATCAATTGGGGCAGTGCTCGGAACCAAAAGGCGAAGAGCTCCTGGGGCAAGACGGCAGCGTAAAGGCGTTTGGCCGACGGGATCACCGTCGTGATGGACCGGACTTGGATTGTTGGTATTGACTTCAATCTGCCTGCCTCTGGTAGCCGTTATTCGAGGGTTACATATATGAGTTCCCTGCGCTAGCTCCAGCAGGTAGCCGGCAACATCGCTCCTTGTACTTCCTTTGGACATGCACACCTCAAAATAGCCATCGTCAAGAACGCTGTTGGGGCTGAGGACAATTCGCCCTCCAGCATAACGCCGGATGTTACTGATTGTAACCATGACGTAGCGGCCCTCGTACATTTCAGCATCAATTGAGACTATCGCCTCTATTCCAAGAAAGTCGACCAAGGCCGGTAATCCCAGGGCAATATAGCCCACACTCCCCATGCGTCGCGTCCTACGATTTCGAGGTTCTATTCGCACCACTATATAGGCGTCAATACCAATCCCACTACACTGAAGCCAGTGACTGTTTTCGTTGCAGACATCGATATCGATTGACCTGACCTCCCCGGTTGAAAGCGCATCACACGCTCTTATCAGATTACACTTCCCGAGAAGATCTCGATGTGGCAGCGCCAGCTCTTTAGCAAACGAGTTTCCTGTGCCACTTGGAAGAGGAGCCAAGAGGCATCTGCTCTAAGCTAAACCTCCCACCACCTCGCCAAGCGGCCCATCTCCGCCGGCAGCCAGGATCATTGTGTGGCCTGCTGAAACGGCCCTGAGGCTCGAGCCTTTGCATGACTAGCGCACCGCGTTGCTCTGACTTCAAAATGCCAGCCACGATCCTGCCAGTAATCTACGATGGCCGATATCGTGGGATATACATCTAGCATTCCGGCGAATGGATTATAAATTAACATGGCAAGACGGTCGTCGGCAGATTTCACATGTGTATACCATTCTATTCCCAGTTATCGACAACCTTGTTTTGACTGATAACCGGTTGGGCTGACATCTGCTTGGCCTCCGAAGAGCACGCGCCACTTTCCTGCGTTCTGAATCGATAATACTAAGGAGCTGTGTCTTCAGCAAACCATGTCCTTGTCAATTTCTTGTCCTTATTAATCAAAATGAAGAAATTGGCGTGACCAGACTTGCTAAGATATAATGCTGAGTTGCTCAGGGGTTTGACGCTATCGGCGCGGCGGCTCACGGGCGATATCAAATAATATGGAGATTGTGACTATGCCGTTAACACTGGCGGAAAAGACCGAAATTATTGAAGAATTTGCTATTCACCCTGGTGATACAGGATCACCTGAGGTGCAAATTGCGTTATTCGACAAACGGATAAAGCAGTTACAGGAGCATCTATCGACAAACAAACATGACGAAAGTTCGCGAAGAGGCTTGCTAATGCTGGTCGGTAAACGCCGCCGCTTATTGGCTTACTTGCGAAAGACGCATCCAGAACGGTACCGGGTTATTCTGGGCCGCCTTGGCTTGCGGCGTTAAGCTTTGTGGAAATATGCAGGCTCAGTTACACTAAGTCTGCTTTTTTTATTACCGCATATTGGGGTATGGAGTGTGCATTTAGGAATTGGGAAATGTCCCGCAATATCAGCTAGACTATTAGCGAATGCGTGCCAGTTCCCAGTCCCTAAATCCTCCGCCCCTCCTATGATAGAAGAAAGATACGTGTCCGTAGCGCCTGATGCTTTCATATAACGTTATTAGGTTGCCCTCCCCTGGGTACCTATTTACGTCGATATGGCCAGCATCCATGGCCATCTGATGGCGACTTTTCTATCTACCAATAATCAATGGAGGAACTTTGATTATGTCAACAGAAAGTATTTTTAGAACGACCGTCGGTGGGCACGAATACATACTATCCACCGGCAAACTGGCCGAACAGGCCGGTGGCGCTGTAACCCTCCGGGTTGGCGACAGCATGCTGTTGGCGACAGCTACCATGTCCAAGACAGTCCGTGAGGGGCTCGATTTTTTCCCTCTCAGCGTAGACTATGAAGAAAAGATGTATGCGGCCGGTCGCATTCCGGGTAGCTTCTTCCGTCGTGAAGGACGACCAAGCACGGAAGCGATCTTGATTTGCCGATTAACAGATCGTCCCCTTAGGCCGCTATTTCCCAAAGGAATGCGTAATGAAGTCCAGGTAATCATCACAACCCTATCTTCAGATAGCCTCTTTCACCTCGATACGATGGCCGTAAACGCGGCCAGCTGCGCGCTCACGATTTCGGATATCCCTTGGAATGGTCCAATTGGCGCGGTGCGCATCGCCCACATTGATGGCGAATTGATCGTCAATCCCACCATCGAACAGATGGCTGGTAGCACTCTCGATTTGCGCATGGCGGGTTCGCGAGAAGCGATTATCATGGTCGAAGCGGGCGGAGACGAGGTGCCTGAGGAGCTGTTAATTGAGGCGCTGGAGTTTGGTCACAAATCACTCCAGCCCTTTATCGATATGCAAATTGAAATGCGCGAAGCAGTGGGTAAAGAAAAATTGGAAGTCCAAATCGCCGCATCAGATCCAGCGCTTGATGAACAGGTTCGCGCCCGACTGGGCGATCGCATCAAGAATATCATCGCCGAACAAACCGACCGCGGGGCTCGCAACGAACATATGGACCAACTGCGCGATGAAGTCGTCGACGGCTTTGTCGAAGGGGATAGCAAGATCGAGCCTAAAGATGTACGGGAGATAATTAGCACCGTTCTGAAAGAAGAGATTCGTAACCGTATCTTGTACGAGGGCATTCGCCCTGATGGTCGCGGTTACTCTGATATCCGGGAGCTAAGCTCAGAAATTGAGATTAGCCCTCGAGCCCACGGTTCTGGACTTTTTCGCCGTGGAGAAACCCAGGTTCTATCGCTTGTCGCCTTAGGAACGCTTAGGGAAGCTCAAAAACTTGACGGTCTATATCCAGAGGATACTCGCCGCTTTATCCATCATTACAATTTCCCACCTTTCTCAACCGGAGAAACCTGGTTCCTTAGAGGGCCAAAACGTCGAGAAATCGGACATGGGGCATTGGTGGAGAATGCTCTGCGGCCGATGGTCCCGAGTGAAGAAGATTTTCCCTACACGATTCGGGTTGTTTCCGAAGTGTTATCTTCAAATGGCAGCACCAGTCAAGCCAGTGTATGCGCGACAAGTCTGGCTCTGATGGATTGTGGTGTGCCGCTCATTCGTCCTGTTGCCGGTATCGCGATGGGTCTGGTTTCCGACGGTAACAAACACGCCGTGCTAACTGATATTCAAGGCTTAGAGGACCATCTCGGCGACATGGATTTTAAGGTGGCGGGAACAGTAAATGGGACTACCGCGCTCCAGATGGACATCAAGATTTCAGGTCTTTCACGCGAGGTGATGGCCCAGGCATTAGAGCAAGCTCGGATCGCTCGCCTGGCCATTCTGGAGAGTATGGGCCAAACGATGCCAGAACCCCGTGCAGAACTTAGCAAATGGGCGCCAAGGATGGTGAGCATTAAGATCGATCCTGATAAGATCGGCGCCATCATTGGTAAAGGTGGTAGCACCATTCGCAGCCTGGAAGAAGAGTTTGAAGTATCTGTCGATATCCAAGATGATGGGACGGTCTATGTTGCCGGTGTTGATGGTGAACAAACCGATCTGGCATTGAAGAAGATTGGCTACCTGACAAGATCACCTGAATTGGGTCAGATATTCACTGGCAAAGTAGTCAGGACCACAGACTTCGGCGCCTTCGTGGAATTTACCCCTGGGGTTGACGGCATGGTCCACATTTCACAGCTATCGTCAGATCGTCTTGATCGCGTGGAAGACGCAGCGGTTGTTGGAGATGAGATTATGGTTATGATCACCGATATTGACAAAGTGACCGGAAAGATCCGGCTTTCCCGGCAGGCCGTGTTGGAGGGCTGGACACTAGAAGAAGCCCAGGCAAGTGACTCGGTTCGTAGTTCCAGTGGCCGGGGCGACCGCCGCGGTGGCGGCAGCGGTGGTGGAAGACGCGGATCGCGTCGCTAATCTTTTGCTTTATCATATCAAGCCCTGATCTTCACCGGTCAGGGCTTTTTTTTTGCTTTTAAACCCGACCATTCACCGCTATAATGGCTGGATACTGCAAGTTGTATCGGCATATATCAGCGGTGTTGGATTTCGGTCGAATGGCAATTGGACAGGGTTAACAATGCTACTCCAGATTCGAGCCACCTGTTAAAGTTGAGGAGAAAGGAATGGCAGAACAAGATACAAGTGAAACGCTGGCAGAAACAGAGAATCTTATCGCTTGGCGGAGCAAAGAGGAAAAAGGGTACGTCTATCATCTTGAACTCGGCCCGAGCTTCAGTCTTCACCTGATGGCTGATGAATGGGAGGAATTGTTAATTCTCTTGGAGGATGCTGCTCGCAGCCGGTTACCGTGACAACCCACCTTATATCTCTTTAGGTGATCAAATGAACTCAAATGAGCCGAAACCAGAATATATTCACATGATCAGGGATATGGCTGAAGGGGACCGGCCACGCGAAAGGATGTACCAAGCGGGAGAACGGGCTCTGTCCACTGTCGAGCTGCTGGCTATCACTTTACGCACCGGTGTTGGCGGTGAAAGTGTCATACGCCTGTCCGAGCGGCTACTTAATCAACTCAACGGCCTGCCCGGTCTGGCCAAGGCATCGATGAATGAACTCCAAGGTGTCAAGGGCATCGGACCGGCCAAAGCAGCAGAAGTAAAAGCAGCTCTCGAACTGGGAAGACGTCTCATGGCCAGCGCCCCGGAACAAAAGAGCCGCATTGCATCACCGGCCGATGCCGCTAATCTCCTGATGTCAGACATGGCTTTCTTGGAACAGGAACATTTGCGTCTGGTGTTGTTGGATACACGAAATCAAGTGATATCAACGCCAACTGTTTATATCGGCAGTCTCAATACATCGGTAATTCGGGTTGGTGAATTATTCCGCTTTGCCATCAAGGACAATGCAGCCGCCCTGATAGTGGCCCATAATCATCCGTCGGGAGATCCATCCCCATCTCCTGAAGATGTTCATGTCACCCGCCTGATAGTCAAAGCAGGCAAGCTCTTGGACATCGAGGTCCTTGATCACTTGATAATCTGCCGTCAACGATTTGTTTCTTTAAAAGAGCGGGGATTAGGGTTCGAGTGACAGAGATATGATCTATTGCCTGGGATTATTCCCTGGCCATTAAGGCAATATCAACAACCCGCGTGTCAAAAGTATGTCCGGAAGCAATTAAGGTCAGTGATTTGATTTGTTGAGGCTGTGCGTTAAGAAGCCGGAGCTTCTCCATCAAGTTATCTGATTCATAAAAAACCAATTGCTTGTATGGTACCCTTTGATGTTCATTAAGCGGTGGGGGGCAAGCTACACAGACATCGGGTGTCGTACTGCCAATTTCCCCAACAGCAAAAAAACCTTGCTGCCATATTTGGTCGACACCATTCATATCGACGTATTCTATCCTTAGAATCAAAGGACATTCGCTACCCTGCTGTCCACAGACGCCCAAGCTTTGCTCCGCAACCTCCATGCTAATGGCCACACTTAGGCTAGAGTAATCGGTGACATCCTCGCCAATTATCTGACGCATCCCGGCATCCGCATGCCCCAATCCGACGCGACGGAAAATCAATATTGGCTCGTTGCCATCCATTTGAACGTCGACTTCGACTTCAGACTGGTCTGCAATCTCTACGTTCGGAGCAAGCCCCACCCACTCACTTAATCCATCGGCAAATCCGCCGTTAGTCACTAAATTGCGCTCGGCGCCAAACGGTCCAGATATAGAACCGTCAGATAATAAGGCTACCCGCTGATCGGAAATCAAACTTATTTCAGCCTCGGCCGAAGTTACGGTAGCTTCTCCATCCAAGACGGCCACCAATGTTTCCGTATTAGAGCTTGAGATAGAATATTGTCCCTCTTGATTGAAGGAGATGACTCCCTGGGGAGTGGACATGCGAACAGAAATATCTCTTTCCCCGATTTCAGGGACGCCAACAAACAATCGACCACCATTTAGCGTTAATGCGATATCGTGATTAGATGAGCTCGCCGAAAATCGTGGGGCCATCGCTCTATCTACGGAAACGTGAGTATTACCATAGATTTGAACCCGCATAGCCTGTGATTGATTGTCAGGGGTATTAACCAACAAGAATGCTTGATCCGCGGCATTGGTCAAAACGGTGCTACCAGCATTTATTTCATACGCAGGATCACCGGTGAATAATGCGACAGTTTCTCCATCGCTTCGGAGAACACCAACTGTTCCTTGGTTGGCCTGGACCATTATATTTAGCGAACGTGTCGCCTCTTGAATAGTCCAGTTGACGGCGATAGGTATGGAAACCAGCATGCCCAGGAAGGCAATAAAACCGGCCAGGAGCAGGATCCAAGCCAGTCGTTGACGACGATCAATCATATTGCACGAATCTCAAATTTTTTATACCTTCTACTAGATTCGGACCAGCTGATTTCAACCTTTTCCACACGGGCGGAATCTGGTCCCTGGTGAAGGAAATCAATCAAAGAGGATAAATGCTCCTTTGAACCTTCCGCCACAACCAACACTGAACCATCAGGCTCATTTCTTACCCATCCGTTTAATCCGAGACTTCGGGCTTGCTTTTGCGTGTAATAGCGGAATGCGACGCCTTGTACACGACCGTGAACATAAGCTGTAAGCTTATGCATATTTCAATATTGCCTCAGGGCTAGAGCAACTGCTGTCCGCAGCTTGCCAGCCAAGTACGGATGTTCCATCTGCTGGAGAATTATACCCGGTATAGAGGGGCAACAAAATGGTGAAATACCAGGCTTCACAAGGCACGCATTGTACGACCAGCTACAGCCAGTCCTTGATAAATCAATCCAGTGCTTAGCTGGACCAACAAAACCCCAGCTGCCAACTTTTGCCGTGTATCCATTGCCGAAAATACGCCGCCAACACCAATAACCGATTTTTGACCCTGTTCGGAATGGCCTATATAAGCAATCATATCGTTGCTTTTTTGGTCTGAATGAGTTCCCTTGAAGCCCCCGACCTCACTATAATGTTGGCTCGATAATCCATTGCTGACTAAAGTTTTATAGATAGCCACAATATCGTCAATGTCTTGGCTGAGGGTGCTATCCAGGATCTGCTCGATCTCATGAAAAGAGGGACAAAGCGCAATTTTGACGTGCAGGGCTTTATTTCGCATCTCAAAGTGGTTAGAGCCAGCGAGAATTCACAAGAATGCACTGCCAACTACACATCTTTGGTGCACCTTCAGCAATTGTAATGACCCTTTATGGGCTTTTTCTTCATCGTCCCGCTTTAGGACGAGGTAGATGAGTTGCTGATACATGTTGTTAAATCAAGTTGATGCTCAATTTAGTTATCATCAAGTCTTAGAACCGCCATGAATGCCTCCTGAGGAACCTCGACGTTGCCAATCATTTTCATCCGCTTCTTGCCCTTTTTTTGCTTCTCCAACAGTTTACGCTTCCGGCTAACGTCACCACCGTAACATTTTGCGAGGACATCCTTCCGTAGGGCCTTAACATTAGCTCTACTCAATACCTTATTCCCAACAGAAGCTTGAATCGGCACTTCGAACATTTGGCGAGGTATCAATTTCCTCAAGGCTGTAACCATCTTTTGCCCCCGATGATAAGCATCGTCTTGGTGCACAATCATTGCCAGGGCATCAACCTGTTGGTGGTTCACCAGGATATCCAGCTTAACAAGATCAGCTGGACGATAACCCACAAACTCATAATCCATTGAGGCGTAGCCGCGGGTGGCACTCTTCAACTTATCGTAAAAATCTATTACAATCTCTGCCAAGGGAATGGCAAATTGCAGGATAATTCGGCCGGGTGTGGGAAATTCCTGACCGATAATTTCCCCTCTCCGCTTCATCACGAGATCCATAACAATGCCATAGTATTCATCTGGCGTAAAGATATGAACATCCATCCATGGCTCGCGAACCTCTTCAATTTGACTTGGATCAGGTAATTCTGCCGGGCTTTCAATTACTTTCACCTGAGCGGTGTGCTCGTACACGACCTCATAGCGTACACTCGGCGCAGTCGCCACTAAATCAATATCGTATTCACGCTCTAATCGCTCCTGGATAATCTCCATATGAAACAAGCCCAGGAATCCACACCGAAAGCCGAAATTCAAAGCGGTCGATATTTCTGGCTCATAGACCAGCGCGGCGTCATTAAGCTGCAACTTTTCTAGTGCTTCTTTGAGCAGTTGATAATCTTCACCTTCGGTTGGATAGAATCCTGCAAAAACCATCGGTTTTGCAGGCCGGTAGCCCGCCAATGGCACCTCGGACGGATTATGGACCGTAGTTATTGTCGCCCCAACACTGCATTCACGTACTGATTTTAGACCCGTGGCAATATACCCAACTTCGCCGGCGCTTAACTGGCTAACACGCTCCATTCCAGGGCTGAAAATGCCTATTTCAGCCGGTTCAGCTTCGACGTGATTAGACATAACCCGGATGATATCCCCATCGGCAATTTTGCCATCAAATACCCGAACGTAGGCAATCACTCCCTTGTAAGAATCATAATGGGAGTCGAAAACAAGGGCGCGCAATGGTTTTTCCGGATCACCAGCTGGTGGTGGAATCCGCTGCACGACCGCCTCGAGGACCTGATCAACATTTGCCCCTGTTTTTGCACTGATATGGAGGATCTCTTCAGCAGGGACCCCGATTAGATTCTCCAGATCCTCGGCTACTTCTTCAGGCATCGCGGCCGGTAAATCAATTTTGTTTATGACCGGAACAATCTCAAGATCGGCTTCCAAGGCCAGGTACAAGTTGGCCAATGTTTGCGCCTCTATACCCTGGGTGGCATCGACAACTAGAATAGCACCCTCGCAACTATTTAACGCCCGGCTAACCTCATAGGCGAAATCCACATGTCCGGGTGTATCGATCAGATTCAACTCATAGTCAACGCCATCCGAGGCAGTATAAGATATTCGCACCGATGACGCCTTTATGGTTACGCCTCTTTCGCGCTCCAACTCCATATTGTCCAAAACTTGTTCCTGCATATCACGATCAGATATGGTGCCTGTGATCTGTAGGAGGCGATCGGCAAGCGTTGACTTACCATGGTCAATATGGGCAATGATACAAAAGTTTCGGATATTATCTTGGTTCATACCCACAAGTATACAAATGTCTACGCTTCGGTGCAGCTATCAAACAATCACCTCGGTGGGATTGCGGTTGCAGACTGCTACAGGCTTATATGGTTGGGTTTGAAAAATTCAGCGCTGGCGTTCAGTGATAAAGTCAACTTCAAATGGACAGTGGCAATGTTGTAGTTACGGCTGCTGTTGCTTTCCATGTTCCACTTGTTGGCGGCGTTTCCGGTAGCTGGGATCTCGGCCTATCCGCTGACATACTAAACCTGCTGCCCGGTGAAGGTGGTGAACTTTGGGAGCGGAAATATCAGTCCTTTGCTATTCACCCAACTCTGAGGTGAACTTGGTCTAGATTTAGACCAGGTACTCCTCCTTGACCAGGCAGGCAATCTCGTCGATCAAACGCTTGTCAAGCCCATAGGGTGGCTATCTGCCCCGGCTCCCGCGAGCCAGCGCGTATGCCGATAACCTGTTAGCAACCCGCCAGTTTACCACAGTATCTACCCTGCTTTCCTCATGGGATTATTGTCCGATAATATTTCCATCCTAGACCCAATGCAGCACATTTTATCGTTTTGTTCTTTCTTGTTCAATGTCACCCTTTCCATCATAGTGACACTTTCATTGAACAATAACAAAATCACAAATTCGGGTTGACTATTTTAGCCAATCCGTATATCCTTTAGTACTAAGGTCATGTAGTACTGTAGTACCCTAGGTACCTTAATAGTTTAATAGACAGATGGTGTGTACGTGCTTCAGTTCCTGGAATTGATATTCGGTCCATGTAATCCTTCGCCAGACCAGCCATTTATTTTTATGTAATCAATATTCTCTCATCGGCGAAAGATTGCCCGATTGTCAATGCCAAGTTTTTATTTATTGGAGAGTGGGATGCCCCACAATCCAACCCTTATGGAAAGAGGAGAAATAAATGAGCGAGCAACTGAATATCAACACGTTCCATCAGCTATTAAACTCGGAATCCGATCAAGGTTCACTTCTGGGTACGTTACGCAGTATAACGGAAGTAAACGATCCGGCAGACCTAAACCTGAAAGCTGGTGGTACGTCGCTGGGTACATGGGCGGGCTGGCGGAGATAAGCAACTGCAATCTATTAAGATAGCTTAAGATAATAGAAGTGGAATCGATGGTTCTGACGGCTTGTGAAGGCGGTCTGGTGATGGCTATGGCGTTAGGTATTCTTGGCGGTAAATAGCTCAGAGATCAAAGAGATCCTCGGGACGTTTCCGGAAATTGGAAAGTGGCCGGATTTGGTCGGAGTTTTTGATCGTGCCGGGGACGTGAAGCGGCCGGATTGGGAGCTACCTATATTAGCCTGTCAGGCGGTTGGCGGAGACCGCTCCCAGGCTCTACCCGGAGCTGTTGCCGTTGCATGTCTCCAGTTGAGCATCATCATCGTTGACGATATTCTCGATGATGACTGCGGGGGTGTTCACTTCCTTTATGGGAATGGACCAGCGGCAAATATGGCGCTTGCCTACCAATCACTTGCGGCTTTGAGTTTGTGTCGCGCAGAAATAAGTGACTTTGACAAGGCAAGAGCCAGCGAGGCTCTGAACAGAGCGGCGTTAAAGACGGCAACTGGCCAGCAACTGGATGTTCAAAACCTTCGTGGTGAAGAAAGTTATTGGCTGGTTATACACGCGAAGAGCACACCTTTCTATGGCTTTGCCTTTGAGCTTGGTGCAATTCTTGGATCTGCATCAGCCAGTATCACCCAGGATATGTACTCTCTTGGAGTCGTTATTGGCGAGATCATCCAGGTTGAGGATGATCTTATCGATGCACTGGAAGTGCCTGCTAATGCAGACTGGAAGCAAGGGCGTAATAACTTGCTTTTGCTTTACGCTCAAACAGCGGAGCATGAAAAACGAGAACAATTCCTCCGGTTACTAACTAAAATTGATGATCCTGGAGCATTAGCAGAGGCCCAGCGGATCCTGGTTTCATGTGGTGCAGTTTCCTATGCATCTTACCAATTGATAAATCGTTATCGAAAAGCAATAAAACTCCTTAGGGGTATGTCCCTAATAGATCCGTCGGGTCTCCATCACGTGCTTGATGAGTACGCTGATTCCCTCCGAACCAGACTAAAATTGAGTGATATTGAGTTATTCAATGAATCGTTAAAGGATATCTAAACCTCATCAGCTAAATATTGCTGTTCTTTGTTGCCTTTTACAGCAATACCTCCTGCTTGTTATACCCAGTCAATTTCTTCAACTTGTTCATAATTACTCTTATACCATATCTGATAGTACGAGATATCTATCCTACATAGGAACATAGTGGGATTGCAGATGACAACTGCAGGCAAGTACAATGGTACTATCGACTATAAATAACTGTTGAAATCGAATACGGACTGATGAGTTACAAATTTAGGGGAAAATTCAGCCACTTAAATCGGTCGTTGCTAGCCTTTGCGATCTTAGTGCTAGGGGTGTACCTGTACTACACCCTGAGTTTTATTGGTCTGACCCCATACCCCGGAATCGTATTTACGGCCATATCTGGCGGATGGCAGGTAAATGACTCCTCCCTGGCCTCTGTAGCAGTCGACGAAGTACTCGTCCAAATTGCCGACTTAACTTATGCTGATTACCGGCTTAACCCATTTAGTGTTCCTTTCGATGGATATACACCGGGTGACGCTGTGCCCGATGTGATTACGGAGTCCGGCGAAACTCTTTCGCTGGTCATGCCAATCCCAAGTTTTCAGGATCGCCTGCGACGCCTTGTCGGTACTTTGTGGTTCTTTCCATTCTGGATGGCTGGAACTGCCGTATTATTATTTCTAAGACCACGTGATCTGAGTTGGCGATTGCTGATTGCCTTTATGTACCTTGCCGCAACCTGGGCGCTTGTTGGAAGCATCGCCAATTGGCAAGTTGGCGCGTCCACTATTGTTTCCATTCTCGTTGCCTGGCTGATGGTTCCGTGTGTGATTCATTTGCATCTGACTGTGCCAAGCCCGATATTCGTCTCTTTTACCCGGCGGATAATGCCCCTCATTTATATTGGCTCAATCGCCATTGCCATTATTGAGATAACCCAAAGTTCCGACCGGCTCAGCATCAGTCTCCTGGCTTTAGCTCTGGCTGTAATGTATAGCATTCTGATTCTGGCGTATCGCTCGTTTCGCAAAGGTGCACCCATATCAGACCGAAATTCAGCCCGATTGATGCTTTCGGGTATTGGCCTTGCCTTTGGGCCGGGCATTCTGGTCATTACGTTGCCCCAGGTGTCGGCATTGTCGGTGCCTCCAGGGTTCGGTGTGAGCCTGGCTTTCATATCACTGCCAATCTTTCCGATCTCCTACACCTATGCCATCTATAAACGTCAGTTGGGACAACTTGAATTTAGGGCGAACCGGCTCCTCGGCATTTACAGTTTCATACTCCTCTATCCTACGATCTTTATTGTGGTTCTTCTCTTAGGCGAACAGTGGCTGGTTACATCCAGCACCAAAACCTTTTATCTCTTATTCGTATCGATTATTTTTGTGATGGCAACGCCGCCAATCCTAAATTTTCTCCAAAAAACAATGAACCGATTGGCATATGGCACTGAGCATGATCCGGATGATATTCTGCGAGTATTCGCCAAGAATATTCCTTTGGCCAAGAGTCGCGCTGCACTCTCAGATTCGCTCAACAGAGATATATTACCAGCCCTGCTGATTAGACAATCAGCGTTATCATTATTCGATAGCGATGGGGTTGAGCTAATCTATGCAGATGGCATATCGCAATCCGCTGTTCCAAGCACATCGGATGAGCTTGAAAAACTGGGTCTTGCCGCTAGAGCCTACAGACCACCTGCCACGGAAAATATAATGGATCATGACTGGGTTCGTTTGGCCATACCCCTGATCACACCAGAGAAGGCAATTGGTGTCTGGTTGTTTGGGCGCAGAGATCCCGACGATTTTTACCCCCAGAATGATATTGACTTATTACATTCCTTGGCGAACCAAATGGCGCCGGTTATCGAAAATGTCAGGCTTTATGAAGAATTGCAACGCCATGCCAACGATTTGACCGAAGAAGTTGCTAACCGGACATCAGAACTTCGGGCGGAGAAAGACAGAACCCAGGCAATTCTTGACAGTGCCGGTGAAGGAGTATTCTTCACAGATCCAGCTGGCGTCATTCTTTATGCCAATCAGGCCTTAGCCCATCAGTCCGGTTTTACGGCTGATGATCTTATCGGAAAAACTCTTGAATTATGGCAAACCGAGGAAGATGCCCATGATTCTTACAGAGATATGTGGACGGCGATTTACACTGGGCACGAATGGGGTGGCGAGATGCTTTTGCATCGGAAAGATAACACTTACTGTGATGTCAACCTCGTAATGGCGCCGATTCTCTCGGAAGGTGGCAAGTTGTCCGGCTTTGTTGGTGTTCAATCTGATATTAGCAAGCTTAAGGAAGTCGACCGCCTCAAATCAAATATTATCTCCAGCGTCTCCCATGAATTAAAAACCCCTCTCACCACAATTAAAACATACCTCATGCTCATACAGCGTGGTAAACCGGAGAAAAAAGATAGCTATATGGTCGTATTAAACAGGGAAGCCGACCGACTAGCGATAATTATTGAAGATCTCTTGGATCTCTCCTCCCTGGAAACCGGCAAGATCCCGTCGCGACTTGAGCCAATGGATTTGTTATCAACCGTCGGGATAGCCATCACCAGTTGCCAAACATTAGCCAATACAAAGCAAATCTCAATCAACTCAGCTATTAATGGCGCGCTACCCATGGCCATCGCGGATAGCAGTCAAATGGAACAAGTATTAATGAATCTCATTGTAAATGCGCTAAACTACTCATTTCATGGTAGTTCTGTGACGATTCGAACCGGTGAAGGTTCATTAAATAGCCATGAAGGCGTATGGGTGCGCGTCTCCGATAATGGACCCGGTATCTCGGAGGGTGACTTGCCTCATTTATTTGACCGGTTCTATCGGGGTGAAGCAGCGCTTGAAAGTGGCGCTCCGGGTACAGGACTTGGGCTGGCTATTTGCAAGGAGATTATTGATCGCCATCAAGGTAAGATTGAGGTTGAAAGCAAACCAGGTGGCGGCGCGGCCTTCACGGTCTGGCTGCCGGCACTGAAACCGGCAAAGATGGAGCATGACCTTCTGACTCCGAAACCGGCTGTAAAATCTGTGGACACGACCGATTAATTTAATCTTCAAACCTTCCGGGGTTCCAGGACAGAGGCGATCAGCACGGAGCAATCTAGTACAGTCGTTCCACCGATTTGCAACCAGACCAGAAACTCCAGATTTCCCTTTGCTCCGTCAATCGGTGAGCGAATCAATCCCATCACTGAATAACCATGAGTCATTGTCCAATTCAGGATCTCCTTCAGGACGTCAGAATGCACCTCTCGATCTCGCACAACACCCCCCTTACCTACCTGAGCACGTCCCGCCTCAAACTGTGGTTTAATCAAAGCCACAACGTCAGCACCCTGGGCTAACCAGTTTAAGGTGGTCTCCAAGATTATCTTTAGCGAGATAAATGACACATCTATCGTCAGGACGTCAATTTGTTCAGGCATCGTTAACTGGTAACGCGCATTTG
This sequence comes from Patescibacteria group bacterium, assembly GCA_035527655.1. Classification (GTDB taxonomy): domain Bacteria; phylum Chloroflexota; class Anaerolineae; order Promineifilales; family Promineifilaceae; genus UBA11865. The sequence continues at coordinate 81,739 of DATLAB010000014.1, forward strand.
TGCGTTCCATCACTCTGACACGACTATCCTGCCGCAGCTTCCAGTCCAACTGGCCATATCCAACATCAATCGCATACACTGTCCGGGCGCCATCTTGCAGTAATACATCTGTGAAACCCCCTGTACAGGCGCCCACATCCGCACAAATTCGCCCCTCTATTTTAATTAGAAAAGCAGTTAACGCCGCTCTCAATTTCAAACCGCCGCGGCTAACGTACGGCATCGGAGCAATTAACTCGATATCAGCCTCGATAGAGACAATCCTTCCCGGTTTGATGGCCTTTTCTCCGTCAACCCGCACCTCCCCGGCCATAATCAATAAGCGACCGCGAGCTCGTGTCTCCACCAATCCGCGATCAACCAACAAATTGTCCAAACGATCACGTTTTTTGGTCATCCGGAAAGGGTTCCTAGCCATTCATTAAACACATCGCTCAACGATTGTGCCAGTGTAATCTGAGGTTCCCAGCCAGTCTCCCGCTGAAGCTTTGAGTAGCTACCAACCACGGCATTATTGTCTGCTGGTCGGACGCGATCTGGATCTTCTTCCACAGTTACCTTCACTCCGGCTATCTCAATAATCTTGTCCAGAATACCCCGGATTGACACTGTTTTTCCTGAACAGACAAGGTAAGTCTCACCTGCTCGTCCTTCCAGACCGAGTTTTCGATAAGCCTCGGCGACATCACGCACGTCGGTGAAATCTCTCCTGACTGAGAGATTGCCAACCTTGATAACTGGTTCCCGGAGACCGAGCTTTATAGCTGCGATCTGGCTGGCAAAGTCCGGAACAACAAAACCCAGGGTTTGGCGTGGGCCGATGTGGTTAAATGGCCGTGCTTCGATAACCGGCAATCCATAGCGTCGATAGTAGACGCTTACTAACTGCCCGGCCGCCCATTTGCTTATCCCATAAGGATCGGCCGGGGCCGGTATTGTCTCCTCCGTTATGGCCGTAGAGGAAAGGCCAATCGTTCCATACATATGGGCGCTGGTCACCACAACCACCCTGGGTTGGCCATTTTCCTGAGCGGATAGCAGGATATTAGCCGTTCCTCCTGTATTAACGGCAAATGTCTGCGCTGGTATTTCCCAGGATCGGACGGGTGAGGCTTGTCCTGCCAGGTGGTAAACCAGGTGGGGCTTTGCCAATAAAAAGACCTTATCAACCTCATTTTGAACCAAAATATTGCCGGTGAGAGGGGTAAATCGATCGTGGTCGGGGCATGGTTGATGACTCGAGTCCGGATGAACTAGGCCGTAGACATCATGACCCGAATCAAGAAGCAACTCCGCAAGGAACGATCCTGCGAAGCCGGTAACGCCAGTAACGAGTATCCGCATCCCAATTACCCTCCTTATAACTGGTATTATACCCAGGCTTATCGTGATCGCATTATTCGCTTCATGCAGGTTCGGTAGGTATAATCACTAGAATGAACGGTGGGGCTACAAACAAAACCATTGATGCTGTTCTAGATGCCCTGGGCGATCTGGGCCAGAATATTGAGGCCGTGTATCTTTATGGTAGTTTGAGTAACGGGACTTACCAGCCTGGTCAGTCTGATATCAACCTGCTTATTGTTCTTGATGAGGAAGAATCATTCCATCAGGCCCGAAAGGTACTTAGGCCAGTATGGTGCAATTTTGGTCCGGTACTGAAACGGACTCCGCTGATAGCGACTCAAAGCACCTTGAGGCGCCACCTGAGTTTCAACCCAGGACTTTCTCGCCATCTGAATGAGTATGGATCCTTATTAGCTGGACATCCGTGCTTGCCTGAACCCCTAACCCGCGACCCCATTGAACGACTTTCTGAAATGGCCAGAATTGCTATGCATGGGTCAGCAGCGATCACGCCATCACTCTTATCGGAAAGGGAAAACGCCGGAACAATTTCTTGCCTGAGGAGCCTGTCTCGCCAGCTTTTTGACCATGAGGTAAGTGAAGACGAACACGCCACGGCCTTATTTAGTCAGATTCAAGCCGATATATTAAGCAAGATGGAACAGCACCCTTCATTATTCTGGAAGGATCAGCCGATATCTGGTGCACCTCCACTGGTAAAAGACCTGCGAGGCATCTACGAACATGAGAATCGGTTGGTTCTGCTCCTGCCAGACTCTGGCCCCGAAGATGTGGCCCGAAGAATAAAAAATATAGATTGGAATGCGGTCGCCGGTCGAATCATAAGTCAGTATCGGGGTCTCTGGGTCACCACAGCTGCCCAACTGCGCATGATCATGTTATATGACTCTCCAGCGGCTTATCAGCTTGGTTCGTACAATCATGCCTGGGGACTTGATCCCCTGGTTGACTTAAAAGTAGATGCCTGGCGAATCTTCCGCAATTTCGGCCGATCCCCATCAACCTTGCTGGTTGATACCCTCCCCCAAGCCTATACCATGAGTGAAGATTCAGACCTGGCAATGATGGTTCACAATCTACATAACAAACTTCTAAATGTCCAGCTCAAGAACGAGATTTATTGCCGGATGCAGGAGAGACCGATCGCCAAACCCCCTGGACATTTAACGGATCGCGATCTTCCAATGGAAAAGAGAATTGATGGCATTTACAACCATCTCGATTGGTGGTCAGGGCATTATGCCAACGAAATGGCGACAGCCCAGACGTAGATCGCTTGATAATCTTTAATTGGTACAGCTACGGCGATAACTCACTTCGGGCCATTAGAAAGTCGGTTGTCAAATACCAGAAATATTTTCCACATCTGGGAAAAAATATTAGATTTGATCCTGCTCTACGACTATTAGTTCTCTCACTGTTTCTCGCCCTGATTCAGCCTGCTCCGATACTCATAGTAGCCGGACAACATGAAGCAGTCAGGTCGTCACACCCTATTGTAGCGGTACATACTCGTTTAACCGACGAAGTTGAACCCTGGAAAATTCAACGAAGCCTACAAATGGTGCGAGAAATGGGGGCGAGCTCGATAGTTGAGTTTTTCCCCTGGGCTTACTATCATGGCCAAGATGGCGGCATCGCCTGGGAACATCCGGATCTTGTCATCGAGCATGCTTCAGCTCAGGGTCTAAAAGTGGTTGCCCGCCTTGGCTTAACCCCTGCCTGGGCTCGACCCACAGGAACGCCTTTAACCCATCTTGATGAAGGTGCTTATGATGACTTTGCCAGCTTCGCAGCCCAATTTGCTGCCCGCTACGAAGGTAAAGTGGACTCACTCATCATATGGAACGAACCTAATTTGAGTTACGAATGGGGATACAGGCAAACACCTGTTAGCGATTATGTTAACTTATTAATGAAGGCTTATCCGGCTATCAAAGAGGCGAATCCCGAGATGAGGGTCCTGGCCGGCGCTCTGGCCCCAACATTGGAACCCGAGGGTTCTCCGTGGGGGCTTAACGACCTGATTTACTTAAACCGTATGTATGAAGAAGGAGCCGCAGATTATTTTGACGGATTGTCCGTACATGCCTACGGATTAACCTTTCCCCCAGATACACCGGCCGATCCAGGTTTGCTCAATTATCGACGCGTCGAATTAGTACGAGAGATCATGATCAAGAACAATGATCAAGAGACGCCGATCCTGATTACAGAAACTGGTTGGAACGATCATCCTCGGTGGACATTAGCGGTGAAACCTGGCCAACGAATACAGTATACAATCGACGCTCTGGAATTGGCGGAGAAAGAGTGGCCTTATGTTGAGATGGTAGCCATTTGGGCGTTCCGTTTACCGGCGCCCAGTAAGAGCTATATGGATTCATATACATTGGTGACGCCCGAATTTGTGAAGAAGCCCATCTATGATACGCTTCAGGAGTACGCCGGTAATTAACCATTCCGTAGCGCAAGCCGCACCTCTTCTAAGATTACACTTTGTTGAGCCGATGAATAATGAAACATAGGCGAATTACCTGGCTCCCGATCATAGTGGCCGCATTATGCTTTATCGGGACAACTTCGTGCCAGCAGGAACAAGATGCCTGGGACCGTATTCAAGAAAGTGGCATCCTCCGAGTCGGCCTTGATCCCACTTATCCACCCTTCGAGGTGCTTGCCGCGGATGGTGTAGCGGGCATTGATGTTGATCTGGCTCAAGCAATCGCCAAGGATTTAGGGCTTAGGGTTGAATTTACGTACTTCGGTTATGATGGTCTTTATGATGCGCTTGCCACGAATCAAGTCGATGTCCTTGCATCGGCTCTGGTTATTTCCATCGATAAATTCCGGGATTTCGCTTACACCACCAGCTATTTTAACGCCGGACAGGTGTTAGTCAGCCGGACCGATTTTCCGCACAAGGATCCGGCATCTCTTGTCGGAAGCACCCTTGCGGTAGAACTAGGCGCTCAAGGTCACGTAGAGGCTGCGATATGGGAACGACAGATTCATGAGCTCGAAATCATGCCGTTCGCCAGTACAACTGAAGCGCTAGAGGCACTATCGCGTGGCGACGCTGATGCAGCATTGGTGGATCACATTGGTGCCTTGGTACACCGAGACCAGGACAGTAGCCTGGTTATTGGCCCTGATCTTGTAACGGAAGAACCATTTGCCCTCGTGGTGCTCGCCGGTCAAGAGGAGTTACTCGATGTATTGAATGAAAGCCTGGTAAAAATGAGTGAAGATAATCAGCTTCAGATTATCCTCGATCGCTGGCTGGGGAAATAATTGCTTCTGTCGGTAGGTTGAAAGCTGTGCTATAATTTTTCTGGATTATCAATGATTCCAGAATCGTCAAAGAGTCAAGTGAAGGAGCAATAGATAGATGAAGGATTCTTATGTCCCTGATATGCATGACAAGATAGACAGTGAATCAACCGGCCTTGGCACACTTCTCGGGAAGCTTCCAGGTTTTAGTGGTTATATCGAGAAAGGAAGAAGGCGTGAAGCGGACCAGATATTGCGTGATACAATCGCCTCTCGTCTAGAAGAATCTCGCCTTCAATTGGGCACTATTCATCAAGAGCTTAGTCGGGACATCGTCAAGGCAATCGATTATGCTGAACCGCTCGGCCGGGCGGACACTCGTTTGATGGGCTTGATTGGAAAAATCAAAGATGCACCAGAAGGGTATGCTGGCTTCTTTGATGCTGTAAAAATTAAGGAAGAGGAACTGGCCCAAGTGTACGCTTTTGACGAGGCAATGTTGGCCTTTAGCGATTCAATTAGTGCGGAAGTGGCGGCGCTTGAAAAAGCAGTAATTGATGATGGTGATATTGATTTTGCGATTCGCGAATTGGATAATACCCTTAGGGAAGCTAACGTAACCTACAATTCGCGCCAAGAGGTTCTTTTAGGGGTGTCGTAAAAGTTGGTCTGGTGGATAAGCATTGAGGATTGTTATTTATTGAATACCAGTGCTGGTAAATGCATAGTCTAGGAGTGTGAGCGGATGGCTCGAGTATTTGATCGCGTAAATGCAGAACCTTGGTTAACAGATGAAATTGTCCAGAAATGGCCCAAAGGCGGCCCCGGAGATATCCGATGGGGCTCCCCATGTATCGTCAACCCTGGCGAAACGGCTATCTTCGTGCGCGGAGGTGAGCCTATGGGCACATTCACCTCAGGCACGCATGTATTGACAACCGCAAATCTACCAATATTGGCCAACCTTATTGGGAAAGCTTTCAACGATAAGACACCCTTCACTGCCGACGTCTATTTTATTAAAACCACCGATTTGGCCTACAAGTGGGGAACGACAGCGCCAATCATCGTCGAGCATGCCAATCGAGGACCAGGCGCCAGTGCTATTATCGGTAATGGCACTTATATCTCAAAGGTCAAAGAGCCATGGCGGTTCTTGACTGCCATGGATGCCTTCAGGACCAGCGTTCGCCTGCCCCAATTGAAACAGCGACTTGATCCCATGTTGGGAGTAATGATCCAGGACAAACTCAGCGAGCTAGCCATTGCCAAGAATCTTGGCCCGGCCCAACTTCAATCTTTCTCCCAAGATCTAAACGACTTATTAGTGGGCTTGCTCCAGGCTGACTTCGATGCGATTGGGATGGTCCTGGTTGATTTCAATATCCGAATGAGCCTGCATCCTGAGTCGATGGAAGTTGTGACTCGGATGGGTTATGGCACCAGCTATGCCCAGATGAAATCGCTGGACGTTGGCATGACTGCGGCTGAGTCAGGCGGCGGAGGCGGGCTTGGAGAATTAGGCATGGGTATGATGGGTATGTCGGCCATGCAACAGCAGATGCAGCAACAGCAGCAACAGCAGCAACAACCCAGCCAACAGCAAGCAGCGGCCGCAAGTGCACCGGCAGGCGCATCAAACGAAATACCTGAAGTTATGACCCCGGCCCAGGCGGCGGCTTTTGTTCAAGTAGAGGAATCGGATATCCTGGCCGCCATAGAATCTGGCGATTTGAAGGCTCGCAAGATTGGTACTGCCTTTAGAATCAGCAAGGCTAATCTTGAAGAGTTCCTTGGTGGATAAATCCAGAAGTAATGAATTGATCAGTTCAAAAACTGAATAGTCGACTAATATTTCTCGGACCAGGTTAGCACCAATCACAGGCTCTGTTGGCATCCCTTGGTGAGAGCGGTTCACTTCTTGGAAGTTCTATTTTCCGGCCAACGATTCATGCCAGGTAGCCCGGATCTGTTCATCTGACAAGCTAGATTCGAGCAACCAGCCAACCAGCGAGCCACAGTCCGCACAAAATTCAGCACTGCTGGAAAATTTTATTTTTGTCGGCCGTACCCATTCGGGACTTGGGTTAATTGAAGTCGGCGCCAGAACCAATATGGCATCGTCAGTAAGCGCTCGCAAATTATTGATGTGTACCGAGATTGGGTTTTCAGAATGAACGACATACCGATTTATCAGTGCGAAGCTGGCTCGCCTGAGCGCAATGGTCAGTGCCGCCCAGCTATCTGCCTTCCAATGATGAAATGTGAAAACCAAGCGAGCGTTGTCCTTTCGCATTACACGATGGCACTCTGCGAAGATTCTGTACATCAATTCTACGTAATACTCGAAAGTCTCCGAAACTTGACCAGAAGTTGTTCTATCGCCGACAAAATGAGGAACTTCATAGTCCCAGTCGATTTTTTCATCCGTCCCATTCCTAACTAATTGCCGGAGCCATACGCGAAAGAAAGCCGATAAATCGCCATATTCCACGCTATCGTAGTAAGGTGGGTCGGTCACTACAAAGTCGACGCTTCCGTCAGCCAGGTTGAGAGATACGGAAGAGGTCTGGCGAAGGTAGAATTTGTGATTACCCGTCGTCAATTCGGCCGGATCATCCACCTCAATGCCGCTGTCAACTTCGTCTTGAATGATAGCGAATTTCTTACCATCGCCAGAGATATTTCGTTCTCGGGGCAAGGCGGCCCACTTTCTCGCCTGGATTACCCGATCATAGAACAATTTCCGCAACGTGCCTGAGGACCTGGAGGGATACAGAGGATTATTCTCTAGCGCTGTATAGGGAAACGAGTATGCATGATGCGAAAAAGCATGTCTTATCGCCCCGGCTCTCCGCTTTTCAGCCCCTTTATATCCACAAAGCATTGAGTTAAATTCTAGAGATGTAGAAACGAGCAGCGCCAAGGGCAATCTGATATCGGGATCGATTCGGTTTAAGTGATCAATGGCTGTTTTAAGATAGATCAGTTGCCGGCTTGAAAATAGATCTTTGTAGCTCTTAATGCCGCGCCGAAGGAGATCGTTGGATTTTGGTCCGGCAACAACAGTCAGATTGGTGTAAAAATTCAGCCCTTCTCGATGCGCATTAGCTCGCCGAATTTGGTCAATATCTCGTTCCTCGACGCCTTTGAAGAAAGGACCGTGCTCAGCACACACACCGGCCGAAACCAGCGCCGTGTAGCGGCTGTAATAAGGTTTGTCGAGCTCCTCTTTAAATGCGCCCTTACATACCGCACATTTCTGGACCGTTTTGTCGAACACAGGGGTTAACGAAGGCGCGACCAAATGATTGGGACACTGTTCAACATCATGGACTTGGTGACAATGGGAGCAAAACCTGATGATCGCCTGGTTTCCTTCGTGCCTTAAAACCAACGAATCCACATGAATCGCCGGACCACATTGGCAATATCTTTGCAGGCCATATAGCGTATAGCGCAAAGAATCCTGGAGTTGACACGTTGGGCAGGCAACTATCGAGACAGGTTCGAGGTCCTGACGAATTGCCTCTACCAACTGAAGAAAAGGTCCTTCCAGATCGTCGGAGGGAATCCCTGACAATGATGCCCTGGCCTGCAGGATGGGTATTGGATCAACGTCAAATCCGATAACATTAGCGCCCAGTCGAATCGCTTCGTGAACCGTCGTCCCACCACCCATCATCGGATCAAGAATAACAAGTCCATCAAGGCCACCCGGTGTATAAAAGTCGCGATCCAGATCGTTTTGAGCTAATTGTTTTAGAATCAGCCTAAAGGTGGTTCCGCAGCGTCGCGCCCACCACTTATGCAGGTACGTATTAGGGCGATAGAGGTGCTTATTGTATGATTCCAGGCGGGCGATTTTGTTCCCAAATTCCGAGTCAAAGGTCTGGTCAAGAGCGATCATGCTAATTCTTATTGAACCTAGGTTTAACGATATTTGGGACGATACTACTGTGGGCGATAGCCCTGCTTTAGTTTAGATGCAGCAAATACACAAATTGTAGCATTCATCCAACAATGTCCTCGATATCCATAATCAGTTTGAATTCTGCCCGACGACTCTCGTATGCTATTATTGTAACTACTCCAGGAGATTAGAGCTATGGAAATAATCGCTGAATTTGCCAGCAAGCTCGCAGACAACGTCGAAAAGGTCATAATTGGTAAACGCGAAGTCATCCACATGGCCATTATCGCTTTGCTTTGTGATGGCCATCTACTCCTGGAAGATGTCCCCGGAACCGGGAAAACCATGTTGGCCCGTTCTCTGGCCTTGTCATTGGGAGTAGATTTCAAACGTTTGCAGTGTACGCCAGATCTATTACCCAACGACGTAACAGGTGTTTCAATTTACAATCAAAGTGAGCAAGCCTTCAGCTTCATCCCTGGCCCAGCTTTCACAAATGTCCTCCTCTGCGACGAGATAAATAGAGCAACTCCGCGAACCCAGTCTGCCCTTCTGGAAAGCATGGGGGAACGCCAGATCACCGTTGACGGCACGACCTACAGTCTAAAGCGGCCATTTTTCGTCATAGCCACCCAGAATCCTATCGAGTACGAGGGCACCTTCCCCCTGCCCGAAGCCCAGCTTGATCGATTTATGATGAAGATCAGACTTGGGTATCTCGATAATCAATTGGAGAGCAGGATGCTGGTAAACCTGGGGAAAGAACACCCGGTAGAGAATCTAAACCAGGTTGTCGATGGTTACCAGATACCCGAACTGGCACGCCGGATTTGGGATGTCAATGTTGACCAAACCGTTCGAGATTATATTGTCCAGCTTGTCGTTGCTACCCGAGAGCATCCCAGCTTGGTTCTTGGCGCGAGTCCGCGCGGCAGCCATGCTCTCTACCGCGCTGCCCAGGCTCAAGCCGCCCTCAAGAATCGTGATTATGTTTTGCCCGATGATGTGAAGCAATTGGCCACGGTGGTCTTAGCCCACCGGTGTATTATACATCCGGAAAGCGCGCTCCGCGGTTTGAGCATGGATAGTATTATCACGGGCATCGTAAATGACACAGCTTTGGATATCGGTAAATTGACATGACCGATTTACCCATCCTTATTGTCTTGCTGCTGGTCGTCGCCCTGCTTTTTCGGGTCGATTTCATTTTCTACATCGTTTACGTAACTTTGGGTATCACCATCTGGAGCCATTGGTACACTCCTCGGGCATTGAGGCAACTGCACTTTAAGAGAGACTTCAATAGCCATGCCTTCCTAGGCGAAAAGATCTCGGTAAAGATCTTTGTGGATAATACCAGTTTTATACCTGTTCCCTGGTTACAGCTCGATGAGAGCATAGCCACCGAGCTAAGAGGGGGCAGAGAAATGAAGCAAGCTTTTACCCTTGCCGGGCGGTCAAGTAAATCTTTCAGCTACGATATTCGCGCTATGCGTCGCGGTTACTATCAACTTGGACCGGGTCAAATTGCTGTGGGAGATTTATTTGGATTCAAAGAAAACAAGTCCCGCCTGCCACCGAACTATCTGACTATTTATCCACGGATTGTTCCGATTTCCAGGATGCCCACCCAGGCTAAATTGCCTTTTGGAACAATAAGAACGAACCAGCGCCTGTTTAGAGATACATCACAGCCGGTTGGCGTTAGGAAGTACCAGCCTGGAGATTCTTTACGTCACATCAACTGGAAAGCCAGCGCTCACGCCGATGATCTGCTGGTCAAGGCGTACCAGCCTGTTATGTCCCTCGACACGATGATCCTGGTTAACCTGAATGTTGAGGAATTCAGCGCCAGAAATCGAATCGATGGACCAGAGTGGGCGATTATTCTAGCCGCTTCCCTGGCCACCTACCTCATAGAAAACCGCCAGGCTGTCGGTATGGCTTCAAACGGCTTTGATCCACTGCGAAAGAATTCCGATTTGGAGATGGAACCGGCGTTTTTTGATAAAGACTCTGGTCGCTTAAGCTCAAAATCCTCATCCAACGACCAGCATGGAGATACGGAGGAGAAAGGCATCAACACCAAGGGTATCTTTCCGCTGCCTATTCAACCAAATCCCGGCCGGTCACATCTAATGACAATCTTGGAGACACTGGCCCGTATCGAGGCCGGCCACGGTGAAATATTTTCAACTTGGTTGACCGACGCCGTCTCATTTTTGGGTTGGGGCGTCACGATCCTGGTCATCAGCCCGACCGGTGACTTAAAAACATGTCGTTCGCTGCACAGTATGGTTCGTCGTGGATTCAACCCGATTTTGGTTAACCCTGAACCCTATGCGGACTTTCAGAGCATTCAGCGTAGAGCCCGGCCGTTTGGCTTCCTAGCCGTACATCTCAGCTCCGAGACAGAACTGCGGCGCTGGCTCAAGCCCCCTGACCGTGTCCAGATCTTTAATACGATGGGTTATTCCTCATGAAGAAGGGGCAGGATCTCTCTAGCCAGGATAGCGACGGCATGTTCAAGACCGAGGTTGGCAATTGGCAGTTATTTCTCATTTCAGTCGTCGTTCTAATGCTTTTCATGGGTCCTACAGTCCTGCTAGGAGAGATTATCCCAAGTGGGAACTGGCAGATCCTACCCCTATTAGTGGCGATTGTAGCGGCCGAGGGTGCCCGGACTACCCGATGGCTTCGTTCCGCCCAGCGTGGTCTCAATCGATCTTTTTACAGGCTGGCCGAAGCAATTTTCCTAATCGTCGTCATCACTCTCTTCTACTGGCTAACGACCGACACGAACATCCGCGGCAAAATGCTCGATAATTTTCTCGTGGCGCCGTTGTCTATTTTCAATACCAACCTGATTATCTTGATCAGCCTATGCCTGTTAGCCTGGGCATGGAGCAACCAATTGACGGGCATCTTTTCGAAGCTTGTTGTGAGTCGAGATGAATTAGAATATTTCACCACGCCATCATCTGAGCGAATTGAAAGAGGAATCGCCCCAGTCGTGCCTGTCTATCGAAATCGGCTATATCATGAATTCATCCACCATTGGGCCATTGGTGGCTTGCTCTTAGCCTTCTTGGCTATGGTGACCACCATCGAAATGACGAGCGGCAATATTGAGGCCATTCAATCATTCGACTTTCGTGTTGTGACCCGATTAGGATTGCCACCGGTGATACTCATAGCTTTGGTTATTTATTTCAGCGCTGGTTTCTGGTTGGCAAGCCGAGCCCGCCTGGCTGTTATGCAAGCCCGTTGGGTAGCCGGGGGACTTGAAATCGAATCCTCCATCCTATCGAGTTGGCGCCAACAGGTAATCATCATCATCCTCGTCGTCTCGGTGCTGGCCGCTTTTCTACCCATTGGCTCAACGCTGGCGATCTCTGAGATTATCCAAGTAATACTAACCTATTCAATTACCGCCCTAAGCATTTTGCTTGGTCTGGTTCCGCTCCTCATCGCCGGATTGCTATCGCTATTTTCAAGCAGCATCACGGCGTCAGAACCTTTGCCGATTGAGAAGATCTCGCCCATCGTACCCAATGCCGAGAGTTCTGAGCCGATATTCGAAATTCCGCCAATTATATTTCAAGGACTATTCATCGCCAGTGTGTTGATTGTGATCCTGGTGGCTCTGTTATACTTTCTCAGAAATCGCGAGTTCAGATTTGACCTGGCCCGATTAATCGAGCCCTGGTCAAGATTAATTTCTCTGATATACAGATTGTGGCGCCGAATTTCAACTGGATCAACGGAACTGGTTGGCTCTATACGAATGAGATTGGAGACAGTAACTTTACTAGGCCGTGAGCAGGTAACTCCCTGGCGGTTTCTTCCCATTCGCGGCCGATCTCCCAGGGAGAGAATACGCCATTATTACTTGTCTGTCTTGGATCAGGCTGAAAAGCAAGGGGTTAGACGGGCGCCGGGCGAAACACCCCTTGAACATCAACAGAATCTGAGGAATAGTTGGCCCGAAGTAACAAGGGAAATAAACGATCTCACGCAACTGTTTCAAGAAGCCCGCTACAGTGGCCAGCCCATCACACTCCAAGCAGAAAATGAAGCAAAAACTATTTCCCAGCGATTACGGGCAGCCGTTCGTAGGAGTATTCAGAAGGTGCCGGTATCAGAGGAAGTCGATTCAGAGACAGTGGATCCTTAGTGACCTATCTCGGATCTGGCATTTTCCGAAGACTATCCAGCTCAACAATAATGGTAGGCCGGCCGCCTATGGCATACAGAACAGGGTCCCAGGGAGCATTTTGGTTGGTTGCTCCAGGCAGGTTCAACTCGTAATAGCCATTCGCCGGGTAAATGATCTGGCTCGTGCCATCGGGTAATATCTTAAGCGCAGAATTGCCCGTTGCTTCGAGCCTGGCGATCTGATCGCTCCCAACCCTTGACCACAAGCCGATGATTCTCTGACGTGACGCCGGCCGGTAGAAGGCTATCCACTCTTGCGGTCCGTTGTAGGGATCTGCTCCACCCGGACGAAGACGCCAATACGGTTCGATCTCAGTAAAAATGGTGGTCAACAGCTTGAACGCTTCGAAATTATGTCTCGGTGATTCTGGCTGGGGATGTTGCCGGAAACACGCCGCATCAGTGGGATTGCTGAATAGACCGTTGGCATCCCCCGCACAGATTGGATAAGCCGGATTGCCGCACAATTCCCCCTGATGCGGTGGAAAGTCGGTTCCCCGAGGTTGATTTCCACAAGCATCGTACAGTTGGAAATGAAATATTGCATCAGCGCCGGCGAACATGGCATAAAAGGCCGTCTGAATTGTGTAATGAGCTTGCTCCACGGTGGATGCACGTAAAGCGCTGTTGGAGTCCCAGACTGGACCCGGATAATCATCCCAGGCGGGAACGCCTGTTTCGTTAAGCCAAATTGGCTTGTCCAATCCAAAATCCTTCATCACGCCGACGGCTCGGTAGACATGATACCATGACTGCCAGGCATAGAAATAACTATGCGTGGCCAAGATATCATGATAATAGCCTCGAGACGTGGCCTGAGGGTCGGTCGCGAATATTTGTAATACTTCTTCGTAATAGGTCAGGTGATTAACATTGTTAGCTAAAGCGCCGAATAAAACATGGGCCTCCGGATCGGCATGCTTCACTGCTAAATAACCAACCTTAAGCAATCGGGCATAGTCAGCCAAACTGCTGTCCCAAAACCAATCCAAATCAGGCTCATTCCATATTTCCCAATAGGAGACGCCTGCTCCCAGAGGCAAATGATGTAGGCTAGCCAGCTCCCCTGCCGGTCTGTAACGACTAACGGCAGAATATACAAATTTTGCCCAGACATTATTTTCGTTTATTGCTTTTCCCGGTAAGGGAATATCGGTGCCATCACTAAACACCGGCTCGAACAATCCCACGGGGGATGCCGCCTGGGGGGATTCCATCAAAAACATACCCCGTTGGGATGGCCGGTCGGCCAGCGAATCACTCCCCGTTTGGTAAAATGATGGCGTTCCCAACAATATCGCATCGGTCTGGAACCCATGGGCCAGATCGCCGAGTACAACCCGATCTTGCGCCTGCCAATCGTATAAACCCTGCTCCAGTTCGACGCCAAACCAATAGATAGGCCAACGGTTAAAAGACGCCCCGGTTGCCCTCCCATTGGCATATTGTTGATCGTCGGCCGGGTCTTCGGCCGAGCTTATGAAATTCACCCCATAAATCGGTCCCAGATCCTTCGTGGGTGGCAAGAGAATAATGGGAAAGTAGTATTGTTTGTCAGTAACCGGTATTTCGCCAGCCTTGAGGTTCGCTGAGGGATTCAAATTGTAAGCGGTCGATAAGAATAGGCATACGGCCGCTATCACAAGCAAACCGATTATTTTTCCGGCCAAGCTAGGCTCATCTCGGAGAGTCATGGGTGAGACTGTCAGTTTACTCCTCGATTTGCCGAGGTCCCCTTCTTCGGTTATCTTAACCACTTACACCAACCCTTATATCAAAAAAATGCGCTTTTCTCACTACCAAAAGATTATAGCCCGTTAGCAAATTATCGTTGATGAGGATCAATTGATGCAAACTCAGATTCATCCAGAAACAGCAATTGGCGTTGTTTCGCTAAATGTCAGGGAAATGTCTCAATCTATAAATTTCTATGTAGATGTTCTTGGTTTTCAAATACATAGTCAAAGGGGCAACCAGGCCGCACTTGGGGCCGGTGAACAAGACCTATTGATTCTTAACGAAGTCACAGATGCTATCCGTTATCCAGGAATGACCGGTCTGTATCATCTGGCGATCTTGGTTCCCTCTCGTCGGCAACTCGGTTTAAACCTCCGGCAGCTTGCTGAAAGCCGAACGCCAGTACAGGGATTTGCGGACCACTGGGTTAGTGAAGCTATCTATCTATCAGATCCCGATGGCAATGGAATCGAGATCTACCGTGACAGGCCACGGGACGAATGGCCACGGATCGACGGTCAACTACAGATGAGCACTGAAACTCTGGATATCGCTGGGATCATGGACGAACTTGATCACCAGGAAGTTAGCTGGTCAGGCCTGCCGCCCGCGACGAAAATCGGTCACGTGCATCTTCAGGTGGCCGATATCGCCGCCGCTGACGCCTTTTATACTGGGGTGCTGGGATTCGATTTAGTCATGCATTATGGCGGAGCTGCCGGATTCGTCTCGGCCGGTGGTTATCATCACCATGTAGGTTACAATACCTGGTCCTCTCTCGGCGCGACCCAGGCACCGGCTAATGCTATCGGCTTAGCCTGGTTCTCCATCGAATTACCAGCCCAAACCGCCCTCGAAGAGGTGCAGACCAGGATTAATGATGCCGACTGGCCGTCCGAGTCAACTGATGATGGCATTTATCTCAGAGATTCATCAAGCAACGGGATAATCTTGCGCGTAAAAAAGATGGCTATTTACCCGCTTGCAAACCGGCCGCTAATCAACAACTAATTATTGTTTCAGGCCTCTCTGCCATAGCACTCTCTGATATGGGGTTATAAACGCTGTTTCTCTAGGAGGTCGGTCTGCCTATCCAGGATGCTTCATTGCTAAATCGGCATTTTCTGCTGATATGGCCATTTTGGAGATACCAGATGGCGTGGTTGCTGGAAAGGCCGGCCGGTGGGTATCATTAGGTCATTCGAGTGAGCAGCCGATATGGTTGGAAACACAGACAATTCCGCCTTCTGATCATTTTTTTCCCACATACACGCGGTTATTCCCTGGACTTTTATGCCAGGCAGCATCATTTTCCGGATAATTGGCAAACCAAGATGCGTTCTGGGCTTATGCGGACGATCGTGGCCGAGCTCTCCCTAGCAAAGATGATTGGCAACGGCCTTGTACCACTGCTGGCTCGCTTCTTGACTCGCCCTACGACAATGTTGCCACGGACCATCATCATCCGGTTTTTTGTGGCCACCAGGGTTAGGATCAGTGAACGGTGACATGCAACCCCTTTAACACTCTGTTTGGCACTGTTAGGGGATTTTTTTGCCAGACCTAGCTCGGTCGCAAGGTCCAGAGAAGATCTTCTGCTGTGGGCTATTTTTGTGGCGGGTTAATGACACTTCCAGTCCAACCTACGCTTATTGCTGTTCGGTGTCTTGAAGGGATGGCAGACCAAATAGATGAGCAGACCGGATCAAAAAGTGCCTCCGCGGCGGACAGCAGGCCAGGAGAGTGCCCCATCGATTCTGGCGCCCGAACTGGTTTAAAGGACGGTGATCTGCTGCAAGAGCAGTCCAATACCTGACCACATTTGCCAGTCGGCTCTTGAAGCCATCTGCCAGGCTTAGAGAACGATATTGACCAGCTTACCCTTGACCACAATCACCTGTCGTGGTTGATTCCCAGATAGCCAACTTTGGATCTTCTCTGAAGCCAGGGCGATCTTCTTCAATTCTTCATCATTATTACCGGCCGCTACGATTATTTTATCCCGCACTTTGCCATTGATCTGAACAACCAAGGTTATCGTTTCTTCCTGGGCAATAGCAGTATCCCAGGTTGGCCAGGTCGCCTGGTGAATGCTGAAAGGCTGCCCCTTTCTCGCCCACAATTCTTCCGAGATGTGAGGAGCAATGGGAGCCAGCAACAGTAGCATATTATCTATTGCTTCATCCCAGCTGTTTCGATTTACATTGGTAGTTCGTTGTACGTCGATAAGCTCATTGCGTAGTTCCATGAGGGCCGCTACAGCGGTATTGAAAGAAAAATTCTCCAGATCTTCTGAAACTCGGCGAATCGTGTCATGAGTCTTACGCCTCAAAGCACGGTCAGCAGATTCGTTTATGGTGCCAGGCTGGTAATCATGGCCGGCCAGTTGCCAAACGTCGTAAAGCATCCGTTGAGGTCCCTTTATGCCGTCATAATTCCAGGGCCCACCCTGGTCCCACCGGGAAAAAAACATGAGGTAGGTTCGAACAGTATCAGCCCCGTACTGTTGAACCAGTTTATCCGGCGCGATCACATTACCACGGGATTTCGACATTTTCTCACCATCTTCACCCAGAACCATGCCTTGGTTATAGAGGGCAATCATGGGCTCATCAAAGGTGACCAATCCCATCTTCTTCATGACCTTGGTGAAAAAGCGGGTGTAGATCAAATGCATCGTGGCATGTTCGATGCCGCCAGTATATTGATCGACCGGCAGCCAGTAGTCACCTTCTTGGGGATCGAATGGTCCAATGTTGTAATCAGGGCTTAGATAGCGGTATTGATACCAGGATGAACACATAAATGTATCCATCGTATCCGTCTCCCTGAGAGATTGTTCGCCGCAGATTGGGCATGTTGTATGTAGGAAGCCCTCATGGAATCGGAGTGGGCTCTCGCCTGTAGGCATAAATTCCACGTCCTCTGGCAGTAAGACGGGCAGGTCATCATCCGGAACTGGCACCGCCCCATGCTCTGGGCAATAAATAATGGGTATTGGGGTCCCCCAGTAGCGCTGGCGGCTGATCAGCCAATCCCGAAGCCGGTAATTAACCGCTGCCTTACCAATTCCTCGCTCTTCCAGCCACGCGGTTACCTTCTCCACAGCGCCATCAACTGGCGTGCCGTCGAAAAGCCCGGAGTTAATCATTTGGCCTTCCGCCTTGGACACAAAAGCATCAATCAAGGGCCCATCACCTATATCTCGATCCGGAGCGCGAATTACCTCCACGATAGCCAGCCCATACTTGGTCGCGAACTCGAAGTCACGTACATCGTGGGCCGGAACTGCCATAATCGCGCCGGACCCATAGCTCATCAATACGTAATCAGCCACCCAGATCGGGATTTTTTCCTGGTTGACGGGGTTTACCGCATAAGAGCCGGTAAAAACACCGGTCTTTTCACGATCGGCCGATTCTCGCAAAATATCTTCCATCCGCTCCGCGGCCTGGATGTAGTTGGCGACTGACTCTCTCTGTTCGGCCGTTGATATTTTATCAACCAGTGGATGTTCTGGTGCCAGGACCATAAATGTCGCACCCCACAAAGTGTCCGGCCTAGTGGTAAAAATCTGAATAGGATCGCCGTCTTCTGTTTTAAAGACAACATCAGCACCCGAAGATCGACCAATCCAATTTGTCTGCATAACCCGAACTCTGTCGGGCCAATCTATGGTTTCAAAGTCCAATAATTCCTCGGCATAGGATGTTGTCTTAAAAAACCATTGCTCCAAATCCTTCTTGATCACTCGCGTCTTGCAACGTTCGCAGTGCCGATCATCGCCCCAGACTTGTTCGCGAGCCAAAGTTGTGTTGCAATTCGGGCAGAAATCAACCGCTGCTTTTTTCCGATAGGCCAATCCCATTTCTAGAAATTGCTTAAAAAACCATTGCGACCAACGATAATACGATGGTTCGGCCGATATCGCCTCCCTGCTCCAGTCAAACATAGCCCCCATGCTACGCATTTGTGTTCGCATCCGATCGATGTTTTCAAAGGTCCACTTCGATGGGTGAATTTTTCGTTCGATGGCCGCGTTTTCGGCCGGCAAACCAAAGGCATCGAATCCCATCGGGAACAAAACGTTATATCCTTGCATTCGTTTGAAGCGCGCCCGGGCATCACTGGGGGCCATGGCATACCAATGGCCGATATGTAAATCCCCTGAAGGATAGGGTAACATCGTCAGTGCATAATGTTTCGGCTTACTGCGATCGATTGACTGCTGGTAAAGATTTTCCTCTTCCCATCGTGACTGCCATTTTTTTTCAACCTCACCGGGAGTATATGTTTCACTCATTCGTCGCTCCTCAAGAGCTTTTCACTAGCTAGGAAATATTAATGCGTATTCGACTTAACCCGGGCGACATTTGACTTCTCCAGGAAACGAATCGCCTTGCCTGAAAAGTCTACGGCATTTTTTGGCGCGGCGCTGTGTCCGCCTTTATCATAAGTCACCAATTCGATATCAGGGATTACGGCAACGTATTCGGCCGCGTAGCTAATGGGAATGACCGAGTCATCCTGCGCCCAGGCCATCAATACTGGCTGGCAAAGTTTATCCAGCCTGCTAATCTCCGGGAAGGCAGGGGCAGTAACAATCAGCTTTGATACCAGATCAGGATATTCGAGCGCCAGTTGGAAAGCAATGCCCCCGCCCCAACTCTTGCCCATGACAGCAGCCGGTTGTTTATCCAGGCTCTTGATGATATCACGAGCTGTGATGACTGCATCGGCTGTGCGAAAGTTCGTTTCTTTAGCCAGCTGACTTTTTCCCCAGCCGGGCATATCAACACTCAGGGAAAAATATCCAGCTCCGGCCAAGGGATACAGCAAAGGTTCCCAGGTTTGCCAGCCATTACGCTGGCTCATTCCATGAATCCCCAATACCAATCGGGAATCAGGATTACCGGCGGACATGCCGAATACCTGGCCAAAGGTTGTGTCAATTATCATTTCCTGCAACATAGCTCACCAGATGAAAAAAGAAGGTCCCTCTCGCTTGTCGACGAAAGGGACCCAAAATAGCGAACAGATTGACAATCGCCAGATCACTGACGACCAGTGGACCTGAAGGGGCTCGAACCCTTGACCTCCACAATGCCATTGTGGCGCTCTCCCAACTGAGCTACAGGCCCTAGATCTGCTTAGGACTTGCTCGCTGGTGGACCTGAAGGGACTCGAACCCTTGACCTCTACAGTGCGATTGTAGCGCTCTCCCAGCTGAGCTACAGGCCCGAAGGCAGCCGGTATGTTAACCCAGCGCTTCCTGGTTGTCAAGGTTTCCCATAATCGTTATACTCCGGTGTCAGGAGGGTCAAATTCTATGACCAAATATAACATTTCGATCGAATACTGTGTGCCTTGAAACTACCAGGCACGAGCCGTCAGTTTGGCGGACGAACTCCTAGCTAATTACCAGCATGTTATCAGTGAATTGCGGATGATCACATCATCCGGTGGTGCGTACGAAGTGAAGGTAAATGGTGACCTTATCTTTTCCAAGAAAAATATTCAGAAGCGACATGCTGAGCCAGGTGAAGTATTTCAGATTTTCGCGGATATCGTAGGCCCGGGTGTTCTCAGGTACCCCGAAACATAATAGAACCTGCGGAATTATTTTAGTCCGAAAGATGATCAGGAGGTCGGGGAGCCAGATACAATTCGAATTAGCTGATCCAATCTCTATTGGCAACGTCCCATCCGCGATGGTTATACGTTCGATGACACGCCTGGCATATTCCCGTTGCCTCGAGCTCTCCGCTCTGCCGCCATCGCCAGCGTACTAAGGTAAGGTGATTGCTACAGGTTGGACGATAACAAATAGGACAAATCTCACCATCGGCCAGACCGGTGGATCCATAAAGCCTCTAGGCATCTAGATCGTCCACGCAAATGAAACATAGTCTCACGGGCATTTGCGAGACTCGCACTTCTTTAAGCATGATCGTTCTCGGGCAACCTCCGCTAGATTGCCAATAACAGGTCGCTCCAATTTAGCGAACCTCATATTCGTAGAATCCTCGACCCGTTTTCTCCCCCAATTGCCTGGCCAATACTTTCCAGCGTAATAATGGCGATGGCCGGTACCGGTCTTCCCCCCACTCTCTATTAAGTCCCGTCATAACATCATATACAATATCAAACCCGAGATGATCCGCCCAAGCGAGTGGACCTGGCGGATAATTTATACCCAGCCTCATTGCTCTGTCAATATCCTCTGCATTGGCCACGCTCTCCATCAGAGCGTTTATGGCCTCGTTTATCAGGCAACATAGAATTCGTGGTTTCACAAGACCGGGCCCATCAGTAACTTGCACCGGATCAAATCCACTTACCCTCCAAAACTCTTCGGTTCGGGAGAAAGTCCGATCGTCGGTTTGTAGGGCAGCTGCTATTTCGACCACCTGATCTTGGCCAAATGGCGGTATCAGACCATAACCCGCAACCCGACCAGGTTTTTGGGTCTAGGCGGCCGCCTGGGTAAAGCTCGCAGAGAGGGTTGAGATTAGGAGCAGCGGGACTTCTGGCTGGCTCCGTCAAGCCTCTGTAACAACAGCTGTTTTGACTCAACCGAATTGTCGTGAGCTTCAATGGTGATATCTGTCTTATCCACCAGGGCCTTCAAAATGTGGCTACCTCTTGCTGAGAGAATCTCCTCACTCATGAAGGTATCAACCCCATGGCCCGCTTCGATAAAAATATCTTCAAGCTCATCGACTATGGGATTCTCACCCACGATGATGACATCCACTCTCTTCTGCCTCGCTAATACTGATTCCACGAAGTATACGATCTTTCCAACCGCAGCATAATCAATGTTTCCGGATATATCACTGGCGGCCGCGTTTTAACATTGTAGGAATACAGCAGGCGTGATATCATTATGTAAGGTTGTTCTAACCCGAAGTAGTACATTTTACGCGAAATATAGGTTGCCTGACTAAGTACGATTATGGAATTACATGCTGTAACCGGACTGCTTTATATTGTTGATGGTCAGTATAGAGACAGCGCTAGCGTACCCGGCCTGATGGCTCAATCTGCCCCGTCAGGGTCGACCAGGGGCCGAGATCACGACCATTTATTCATACATCTGTCCGCAATTGGCGATCTCGAAAATATAGAAGTATTTTATCAGGACCTGCTTGATAACCTAAGTGCTACGTTCTACCGTACACCAGGGAGCTTAACCGCGGCATTGCGCAAGTCGATTTTAGATACAAACCAGTTGCTCTTGCAACACAATCTGAGTGGCCTTGGCGCGGCTATCGAAGGCGCCATAACATGCGCCGTACAACATGGACATGAATTATTCATAGCTCAGGCAGGTGAAGCGTTTGCTTTGGTTGGTCATAACTTTGGCATCGAAAGATTGTCACCTACGCCACAGCAGCAAGCAACGCCCCTGGGTAGAACTGCGGGTGTCGATATTCGGTTAAGTCACAGCCGGATCGTTGATGGTGACATGATCTTGCTGGCCGATCCTCGGTTGGCTCACTTATCTACTCACTCTCTGTCTCCCGTGTTGATAGAAGTCTCAGTGGACGAGGGGCTCAATGAATTAGGTCAACTCGTTGGCTCCGACTCAACTCGGGCCATCCTGGTGGAGTTTACCGATGAAGCTCCGGCACATTTGCCCGACGCCGAGCGATCCCACTCCTCCAAGGCATCGGCCCGAATTCTACCCCTACCGACCAGTGGCCCAATCCGGGAAACCAGGCCCACGCAGCCTCCGTCAACTCAATTGGCAGCAGCCGGGGCATTACGAAACATCGATGTTGAGTCCGTTGAAACTTCTGCAAGGAAAGTCACCTCTAAGGCAGCCTTAAGCGCTTCAAAGGGAACCGGCTGGTTTGCGGATTTGTTATCAAAAGTCCGCTCACCAGATCGGCCTGAAGATAACGCTACAAATCTGGCAATTCCTGCAATTATCGCCCTGGCAATACCCATTATTGTTGCGGTTGTCGTCGCTGGTGTCTATATACAGCGTGGACAAGTCGCCCTGCTCAGCAATACGAAGACCGAAATCAGGCAGCTGCTGAATCAGGCTGACCAGAGTGCCGACCCCGGACAGGCAGAATTGTTCTACAAAGAAGCCCTATCGAAAATAAGCGAAGCAGAAGATATACGCTCTGGTGACCGTGATATCGCCACAATGTATCAACAGGCTGGTCTCGGTCTGGACAATCTCGTCGGCGTAGCCAGACTTTCATCCCTGCCCATCTATCGTTTTGATAACGATACCATGCTCAGCTCTATCGTTGTGGACGAAGGGCAACTGGGAAGCATTTATGTATTGGACACCCAGAATGATCGTGTGTACCGATTATCAACTGATGAGTTGTTCCAAGCACTAACGAATGAACCAGAAACAATAGTGAGCCGTGAGCAGATCGTTGGCAGTTTTGTGGTAGGTCCGTTGGTAGACATGATGTGGCGACCGGCTGGCAATCAAGTTACTCGCGATGGACTGGCGGTATTGGATCAACGGGGCGCTTTGGTCAGCTATTTTTCAGACTTCTCCGACTTGCGAGCAGTGACGCTTGACCTTGCCAGTCAATGGAAGACACCATCCTCGGTTGCCGATTTCAGTGAACGTCTCTATGTCCTCGATCAAGGATCTTCGGCGATTTGGCGATATTTTGCGGAGGGGGAAGGCTTCACGATTATCGATGAGCAACAGTCCATTGAGTTCGTTGATGAGGCTGACCTTGAACATGTCGTGGACATGGCCATCTACAGCGAGGATGGCAGCCTTATTTTGTTGTATGACGATGGCCGTTTGAGACGCTATACCAACGGTCGTCTGCTGTGGCAGGAGAGCGACCTCCAGGCAAATGGCCTGGCGTCACCAATGATTTCACCTGTTGCCGTCAAAATCATCGGCCGGGGGTTGAACTCTTCAGTTTACGTAGCCGATCCAGCCAGCGACCGCATTATCCAACTTAGCTTGGGGGGAACTTTCCTGGCTCAGTATAAGGCGAGTGATGAAGCCGGCAATGAACTCTTTGGTCAAATTACTGATTTTACCGTTGCCGGCAACCCATTCCGCATCGTGGTCGTTACAAGCGACGGTGTCTATTCCGTTGGCGAAGAATAAGTCAAACCCAGGGACCGATTGTAGCCCAATAAATAACAGGCGATGACTGCGGCATATCAAGAATTGACATCAAAGCTCGTAACATGGGGCTCGATTGACAATAATCTTAGAGCCATGATCATTGTCGGTTCCAGGGCTCGATATCCAGAACCAGATCTCAATGCCGACCTTGACCTGATTCTGTTTACCCTCAACTCTCAGGAGTTCGCTAGAAGCCAGCCCTGGTTGTCCATTCTTCCCAAACCATGGATTAGCACTCATGATTACACATCGCAGGGCGACTCTGAGTGGGTGATGATATACGGGGCGGGGCTGAAGCTAGATATGGTGATTTCGAACACGGACCCGGAAAATGACCTAGCCAGTATGCTGGCCAATTCATCTTATCAAGAGGTTCTTGGACGGGGTTATCGAATCCTCCTGGACAAGACAGGGGGCAGCGGACCAAAGGCATATAGTGATATCCGGCCGTTCCAGACTCCGGACGTGGTAATCTTTGAAGAGACGATCGATCGCACTCTGATAGCCATCCTGCGGGCGGCCAAATTTACCAGGCGGGGTGATCTGTGGCGCGCCCAACTCCTTCTGGGGACTATCAGGCGAAACATGCTTCAGTTTATTGAATGGCATACTTTGCTGAGCAGAACCACAGAAGTTGATATCTGGTACGATGGACGGGACATCAATACTTGGGCGGATCCACGAGTGGAGGAGATGTTGCCACGACTTTTCCCTGGGTACCAGCAGAAAGAAATCTCCGAATCGCTTTCCGCTTCGCTCAAGTTGTTAAACCAACTATCGCTGGTGATTGCCCAGAAATTAGACTTTGCTTTTCCTAACGAAGGGCAAGCCAATCTCGTAGCCTGGCTCTACCAACTCATTTAAAGCATTCTGCTGAGGAAAAACAGGAAGATTTATCAGAATATACGGACCTATCATCGAGGGTCAGTGAACGAAACCGTTCACATCCCAATTACCTAGAATAATGCGATCCAACTTCTCACTCCGATTGGCCTATTTTGTTGATTCACGACGATAATCATAGAATCCACGATCGCTCTTACGCCCTAGCTGTCCGCTGGCGACCATTCGGTTTTGAATTGGATGCGGCCGGTATTTCGCATCGTGGTAAAACTGGTTATAGACAGAGGTGGTGACCTCCAAATTGACATCACTCCCGACGAGGTCCATCAACTCAAAGGGGCCCATGCGGAAACCCAGACTTCTCACCAGGCGATCGATTGTGGGAACATCGGCCGCATTTTCTCCAAGAAGGCGCAAGGCTTCGCCACAGAACGGCCGGGCCACGCGGTTAACGATAAAAGCCGGTGTATCTTTGCAGTGAACAGCCGTCTTTCCCAATGAGAGAACGAAATTATCCAACTGTGGCCATCGTTGCCGGAGAGGTGTCATCCCCACGGATTACTTCAACCAAGGTCATAATGTGAACAGGGTTAAAAAAGTGTAAGCCAACAAATTGATCGGGGCGATTAGTACAGACCGCCAATGCATTAATACTGAGACTGGAAGTATTGCTGGCCAGGACTGTGTGCCTGGGTGCAAGAGCAGCGAGTTTAGCAAATAGATCCTGTTTCAACGCTAATTGCTAGGGGACGGCCTCGATAACCAGATCAACGTCGG
Source organism: Patescibacteria group bacterium (assembly GCA_035527655.1). Lineage (GTDB taxonomy): Bacteria > Chloroflexota > Anaerolineae > Promineifilales > Promineifilaceae > UBA11865. The sequence continues at coordinate 106,995 of DATLAB010000014.1, forward strand.
CGGCAACACCTATCACAGTCGAGGTAGTAATGCCCTTGCGCGCCTGGCTCGCTTCGGTCTCAGCGATCTTGCCACGTTTTATACCGGTTTCGAGAACATGATGGATGCTCGCCAACGCATCTTCCAACAATCGATCGGCAATGTCATAAAGGATGACCCGATAGCCTGAAAGCGCTGTGGCTGTCGCGATCCCCCGCCCCATCGTTCCCGCACCAATCACTGCTACTGAATCCATGTGCACCTCCGGTTTTCTTTACAACGAAGATTATTGCCTCAATCATGATAGACAAGCGTCAACCAGGCTCGCCGCCTAAAAATGTTGATGCGTGATGGAATTCTGGCTCCTGAGAAATATCCAGAATCAATAGGCATCGTGGTTTGCCGAGATTGACGTGTCGACGGCCAGTAGTGAAAGCTACTATCCTTTGAATTCCGGATCGCGCTTTTCCAAGAAGCTTCGCACGCCTTCGTTAAAATCTTGAGTCCGTCCGGCAATATCCTGTAACTGGGATTCGTATAGTAGGGCCTCGGGCAGGCTCATTCCGATCGCCTTATGCATGGCTCGTTTAGTCAAGCCAATGGCCAGCGCTGGTCCGGCCGCAAGGGATCTAGACCAGGCAGCTACAACTTCCATTAATTGCTCGTCGGGCACAACATCATTGACAAGGCCCCATGATAACGCTGTCTCAGCGGATACTCGTTTGGCAGTAACAGCCATCTCGAAGGCCCGCGCATAACCAACCAGGCGCGGCAGCGTCCAAGTCGAACCACTATCGGGAATTAAACCCACCTTGCTAAACGCCTGGATGAAGCTGGCCTTGTGAGAGGCAATGCGAATGTCGGCCGCCAGAGCAATGCCACATCCCGCTCCAGCCGCCACCCCATTAACCGCGGCGATAACTGGCTTCTCAATCTGGACTATTTGTAAAACCAGCTTGTTATAGCCCTGCCTCAAATGTTCTCCGAAAGAGATTTTTTGTTCCCGAGCCTCGACATCCTTGAGATCTTGTCCGGCCGAGAAAGCTCGCCCTCGACCTGTAAGCACGATACAGCGCACGGCAGGATCTCGAGCAGTCTCTTTCAGGGCAACAATCGTCTCTGCGATCATCTGATCGTTGAAAGCATTTAAAGAATTAGGCCGATTGAAGGTTATTGTTGCTACACCATCGATCGCATCATACTCAATTGTTTCGAAATCCATCTCGTACCCTCTAAATAGCCCAGTCCAGATCCTGATAAGACCTGGCTGAAGCGATCCAAACTCAAGCTATTTGGGCCATCATGGTCGAAACATACCAATACCCTTCTGCGCGAAGAATCAGACCCCTGTCATCGATCGTGAATATATTTAAACCTGAGAAGTTTGCGCTTTTACCAGTAATGGAACTAGCCGTAGCCAGCGATTGAATCGCCAAACGATCCCCGACCTGATAAGAAGATTCAGGTCGAATGTGAAATTCGGTCAAGTTGCGCTGCATATTTTGAAACCACTTTTTTAGCCCATTAACCCCTGTGATAATCCTTCCCCCATAGGGTCATGAATTTCGGCATCCCCGCTGAAGCAATCCACATAGGCGGCCTGATCCAGGTTATTCAGAGCGGAAAAATATCGCTCAGATGCTGAAGTCATCTTCGCCGTCATCATGTTCCTCCTCCAGGAAATCATCGGCTGGCTGCCGGACCCATATATTTAGCAGAGGGCCCTCATCCGTATCCTGTAATCTCATGGCGACGACGGCGAGTTGTTGGCGCATTCGCATATAATCAGGAAAGTCGAGTTTAACACTCCTTCCCTCTTCCCAAGCATCACGACACCTGTCGACGATGCTTTCTCCATTCAACGTCCTCAACTCACAAAGCAGAACTTCCGCATCTTCTGGGCTATCGTAGACGGATTGAAACCAGAGGTATGGGCTCGGCCGAAATTCAGGAGTTGGCCCTTCAACAATCGTGATAAGTTCTGGTTCTTTTCCTAACACCTTTTACCATCCCAGTAGAATAATTGAATAATCGGAGTGCATCTGTGAGTTACACAATAGTTGGTTGACATTCAACAGCGAACGATTTTCAAGGATTAGGTAATAGTACTGTCACCGGGTTCTCACGGCAACCTTTTTTGAGAATTCGTTGATCTAACCCACCCCTTCGGGGCTTTCAGCCAATTGTTGGAGTTGGGCCAACTGTTCCCGAGTTCCGATGACAATTAGGACATCACCAACCTCGATGGACGTCGAGGCGTCGGCCATTAATGTCTCACCCGTTACATGGCGCATTAGTCCAACCATCGTTACCCCGGTTGCCTTTCGAATATCAGCCTCAATAACAGTCTGCCCGTCAAGCTTGGAGTGACGTCCGATAACCATCTCCTCGAGCCAAAGTTCTAGACCACTCTCCAGGGTCACTTGTTGGAAAAAATCTGTTACCCCCGGCCTAATCAGAACGCTAGCCATAAAACGTCCGCCTATTTGATATGGCGATATGACTCGATTGGCGCCTGCTCTAAGCATTTTGGATTCGCTGGCCGGATCCACACTACGCACAACAATCGTCAACGTTGGGTTCATTGTCCTTGAAGATAACACAATGAACAAGTTGTCAGCATCATTGCCGCCGCAGATCATGAGACTTGCCGCCCGATCTATGCCCGCCTTCCGCAATGTATCATCACTAGTGGCATCGCCATGTACCACCTGCAATCCCTGGAGACCTACTTCCTCCGAAACGTTGGCATCTTTATCGATAATGACCAGATCACTCCGGATTTCCATCAAGCTACTGACGGCGCTTCGGCCGACACGCCCATAACCACAGACTACAACGTGATCACTCATATTGTTAATCATACGCTCACTTCGCCTTCTCCTTAGCCTGGGTCCCAGATCGGAAGCTACCAAATATTCGCCAAGCCTACTCAATGCAAAAGTTATCGCGCCTAAACCTAAAAATATTAGGACGATGGTAAATAACCGGCCGGGTGCCGAAAGTGGGTGGATTTCGCCGAAGCCCACGGTGGTCAGGGTGATGGCTGCCATGTAGAATGAATCCAGCGCCGACCAGCCCTCAATAATCATATATCCCAGGGTGCCAAACAATAATATGGCAACTAACGTGGTGACAATGGTTAAAAGCGCACGCTTCAATCCAGGCATATCATTCCCGAACAGCTTTCCACTCGGTCAATTCATGACGAGCTTCAAACTTTATTCTCAAGCTTGTGATGCTGAGGCGATGCATTCTTCACACGGGCAGGCCGCACGCAACAATTCCCAGGAAAAAATGCCGGCCGAATGGCCGTCGCTCCATACAAATTGTACCGCGTACGCGCCTACCGTTTCTACCTGTTCCAAGTCCAGCGAGCTATCAGGTGCAGCCCGTACAACCTGGGGATCAGGTAACAAGCCCATATTTGCATGACCGCCTCGGCACTCGACGCATGGACAAACCGCTCTCAGTCCGTCAAATGAATAAGTGCTGCTGTGGCCATCGGTCCACTCAATTGTCACTATACGCAAATTGCGATCAGCAGTGAGCCCGGCCGGAGATGTTGCGTTCATTATATTTTCCTGGTTATCTTAACTGCTCTAGCCGCTCTGATAATTCCAAGTGGCTGGTTTTGAAGCCATCCAATTTCTCTCGCTCACGTTCCACCACACTCGCCGGCGCCTTATGAGCGAACGCCCCGGCTAGAAGATCCCCAACTCTTTGTATCTGAGCCTCCAAATCTTTGATCTCACTTTTTAACCGGGAGCGTTCCTTCTCCAAATCAATCAGATCCGCAAGGGGCATGTAGGCCGTCATCTCCCCCACCGCTACCGTCACCGATTCGACCGGCGCCTCTCCCTGATCTACGATTGTCAGGTTATCTATGTCAAGGTGCGCCAGGAAGGCCATGATTGATCTCTGAGATGCGATAATATCTGTTCTCTCACCGGCTATGATGATTGCCGGGACGAGCCTCGATGGTTCGACGCCATATTCTGAGCGGACTGCCCGTATACCTCGAATAAGCTCTCTCACACGTTCAAACTCAGCAACCTCAGTGGAATAATCATTCGTTCGGTCTTTTCCTTGTTGGGGCCACTCTGCGATAATCAACGCTTCTGGCCAGCCTGAGTCGGGCAAGATTCCTACATTGGCCTGCTGAAACGCAGCTTTTACGTGTTGCCACGTTTCTTCAGTCACATACGGCATAAACGGGTGTAGCAATCGCAAACAGGTATCCAAGACATGAAACAGGACCGATAAGGTCGTTCGGGCTGACACATCCCCCTCCCGAGACTGAACTTTAGCCACCTCCAAATACCAGTCCGCGAAGTCCCCCCATAAGAAATCGTGGATCTGCCGGCCGGCTTCACCAAACAGATAACTGTCGAACAGCCGGTTGACGTTGGTTATGAGTTCTCCTTCTCTGGCCATGATCCACTTGTCAGCGAGCGTGTAGGACGGGGTTTTACCTGTTTCCTGGTGAATACCTGGATCAATCTGCTCTAAATTCTGCACGATAAAACGGGACACATTCCAAATCTTGTTGGCGAAATTTCTATTACTGGCGACCCTGGCAAACGCCAAATTCAAGTCATTGCCCGGCGAACTACCGGTCAATAACGTAAAGCGCAAGGCGTCCGTCCCGTACTTCTCGGTAAGCTCCAGCGGATCAACAACGTTTCCAGTCGTCTTGCTCATCTTGCGGCCTGTCTCATCACGCACGAGACCATGTAGATAAATCGTGTGAAAGGGCACATCGTTAGTAAATAGCGCCCCAGTCATTACCATCCGGGCAACCCAGAAAAACAGAATGTCATATCCGGTCTCCATGACATCAGTCGGATAAAATCGCTTCAGGTCCTCGGTCTGCTCAGGCCAACCCAGGGTTGAGAAAGGCCAAAGGGCGCTACTGAACCAGGTATCCAACACATCAGGATCTTGCTCGAGCTCTGTCCCACCACAGGATTCACAGCTGGTCGGATCGATGGTGGCCACAGTTTGGTGTCCACAGATTCCACAATACCAGACCGGAATACGGTGCCCCCACCATAGTTGGCGGCTAATACACCAGGGCTGAATATTCGTCAGCCAATTATCCCATACTTTTCCAAAGCGCTCCGGCACAATCTTGATTCGGCCGCTATTTACCGCTTCCAAGCCCATTTTGGCCATTGGCTCGACATTGGCAAACCATTGGCGACTTACCAGCGGTTCAATCACCTCGCCCCCACGTTGACTGCGAGGCACGTTCACCACATATTCTTCTTTACGAAGGGTTAAATTGGCGCCATCCATATCCCGCCATAATATTTCACGACATTCGAAACGATCCATGCCGGCATATTTACCGGCTGCCGCACTCATGGTCGCATCCTTGTTCATCACATTGATCACCGGCAGTCCATGCCGCTGTCCAATCTCGAAATCATTCGGGTCATGGCCTGGCGTGACCTTCAAAGCCCCGGTGCCAAAACTCATATCGACGTAATCGTCGGCGATAATGGGAATTTCCCGGTTCAACATCGGCACCAAAGCGACCTTTCCTACGAAATGCCCATACCGTTCATCATCCGGATGCACGGCAACGGCCGTATCGCCAAGAATCGTTTCCGGACGGGTGGTCGCCACAGGAATAAGCCCGCCACCGGCCACAGGATAGTTAAAATAATACAGATATCCCGGCTCCTCGCTATACTCAACCTCCAGATCTGATACAGCGGTTTGGAGGCCTGGCGACCAGTTTACCAGGTATTCACCCTGGTAAATTAAGCCGAGACGATGTAAGCGGACGAATGCCTCGCGAACAGCCGCCGACAGGCCATTGTCCAGGGTAAATCGCTCTCTATCCCAGTCACATGATGCCCCCATACGGCGTAGTTGCTTCGTGATTTGATTGCCATATTTTGCTTTCCACTCCCAGGCTCGCTGGACAAAAGCCTCACGGCCGATCTCGTCTCGCGATAGACCTTCATCTTTCATGAGCATTTTTTCGACCTGCAATTGGGTTGCAATCCCGGCATGATCCGCGCCAGGAACCCACAGGGCAGCATAGCCTTGCATTCTTGCCCTTCGAATCATCAGGTCTTCCAGGGCAACAAACAGGGCATGGCCCTGGTGCAATTCGCCGGTGACGTTTGGCGGAGGGATCGAAATGACAAAGGTGTCAGCATTTGCTGGTCTGGACTCTGGCTTGAACCATCCATTTTCCTCCCACCAGTTATATAGACGCTCTTCCGTGCCTCTAAATTCGTAAGCCTTCGGCATATCTGACATTCAATGTCTCCCAAATGAACAAATTCTTGGATTTCGTTGACCTTATGATCTTCCCGATAAAAAAGAAAAACTCTCTCATCCTCCAAGGACGAGAGAGTGAAGCTCACGCGGTACCACCTAGATTCCGGGCCATTGTTAAATCACCCGACACTTATCATGATGTTAACGGATCTAACCGTCCTGACTTACACAATTACCGCCACAAATGCGGCTTACCTTGGGTCAGAAAACTCCTGGGTGACCTTGGGCATCTTTCACCTGTACAGGCTTCCAGCCAGGGCCTGTATTCTCTGAAGGTGGATTGAGGCTTACTCTTCCCAATCACTGTTTTTCTGATATTCGATTGGGCGATAGTATAACCAGCGCCTTAATTTCGGTCAAACGCCCTATTCTTCTACGATATCAATGCGCTGGATAATATTTTCCGTGGCGGGCGTAATACCATCCGGAGCAACCTCTATTAAAGCATCTAGAGCAGATTGGCCAGCAGTGAGTTCACCGAAGATTGTATGCAGTCCATTTAGGTGAGGGGTCGCGGCAAAGGTAATAAAAAATTGGCTGCCATTAGTGGCCGGCCCTCTGTTTGCCATAGCCAAGATTCCTGGCTTGTCAAATACCAGGCTATTATCTGTCTCATCCTCAAATGAGTAACCAGGCCCCCCAGAACCTTGACCTGTCGGGTCGCCCCCCTGGGCCATGAAACTTTTAATGACCCTGTGAAAAGTCAGGCCATCATAATAACCTTGCCTGGTCAAATATACGAAGTTGTTAACCGCAAGGGGAGATTCCTCGGCAAATAGACGGAGCGTGATATCGCCGTTTGCCGTCCGGATAATGGCGGAATAGTCCTTCGATGGATCGATAGACATTGGGGGATATTCTGTATAAAAACCATTACGTAAGGCCGGAGCGATCTCCTCCAACGCTCTTGGCAGGTCTTCATCTTCCTGGTTAAAGAAAAGATTAAAAAGCAAAAGCAGAACTATCATAATCACTACGACAGCACCAAGGCCAATGAGCAATCGATTTCTTCGTTGATTCTTGGCCGCCATCTCAGTTCGCAATTGTCTACGGGATTTCTTCGTCATTTCTACCTATTACTAACTATCAGTTGACTATAAAAAGTACTCGACCAATATTGACCAGGATCAGGCCGTGATACCCTCAAGCTCAGGGTTCCTCCACAGCCGAAGCGTTCTGGTCCACTAACTCCCGGTCACGGCGCATCTCCAACCGCCAGATGGCGTACAGCCCGATCAATACCGTGGTTAAACCGAGCGCGTAGCCCTCAACTATGTCCGCAGACGTTATAAACATCCCGGCCATACCAAAGGCGCCGGCAACCAGGTAGAGCAACAAAACAGCTTCTCTTTGGGTGAAGCCTCTTTTCACCAGCCGGTGACTGAGGTGGTCTTTTCCCGCAGTTGTCAGGGGATTTACGCCACGGCGCGTGCGTGATATGACCACCAGAGTCATATCAAAAATGGGCAGTCCGAGGATGTATACAGGAACCATCCAGGTTACAAAATTGACGTTTTCAGGAAAACGCAATTGCAAACAAAGTATGGCCAATAGCAGGCCTAAAAACATAGAACCGGCATCGCCCATGAATATTTGTGCCGGCTTAAAATTGTAACGCAGGAAAGCCAGCGTGGCGCCAACGATCCCGGCGGATACGGCTGCCACCAGATATTGGTCATTAAACGTTGCCAGCAATAGGATGAAAGCCGCCGCTACGCAGCTTACTCCGGCCGTTAGACCGTCCATGTTATCCATAAAATTCATGGCGTTGGTCATACCTACCAACCAGACAAACGTTACGGCGATATTTAACCAGCCAGGAACGTGCAGTTGGACCTGGACACCGGAAAAAATAACAATGCTGGCAGCGGCGACCTGACCAGACAATTTCAGCCAGGCCGGCAATTGCCGGCGATCATCTACAAGGCCGAGGAGAGCAATCAGCAGAGACGCCCCAATCATCCCAAATACCGGCGGTGTCAGAAATGAAACCGGCAGCAGGCTGACCAGAAGGATAAAGGCTACCAGGGCACCTAACGCAATGGCCAATCCACCCATAAGCGGCATTGGCGCACTGTGGAGCTTGCGATTTGCAGGTGTATCGACAAAACCCAACCAGACGGCGAAGCGTCTCACCAATGGGGTGCTGATCGTGGTTAAGGTCAGGGCGATCACGAATATGAAAACAAAAATTCGCACGGATAAACCTCAGCGACTGTCAATTAGGTTATTCAATGGTCTCGGGATCGCCGGCTAAGATCGCCTGTCGGAGTTGCTCGACTGTTTCAACGGCCTCCGGTGGCACCAATTCGAGCGCCTTTTCCACAAACTCAAGCGCTCGATCCCAATCCTCTACCTCCAGGAAACGGCGGGCCATCTGGTAATCCAGCTCCCATATCTGAAACTCATCCCCGGCCCGCGCCCTGGCTTCTTCATAGGCAGCAATGGCTTCCTCGGGCTGGCCTGATCGTACATAATGGTCAGCCAAGCGGACCCAGTTACGCGGATTATTTGGATTCCGGCTAAGAGCCTCTGCCAGGCTCTCGGCCGCCCGGGCAAAAGAAGCCTGGCGATCTTCATCGGCCGCTTGTTCGGCGCAGGCGCCAATTATTTCAGCGCGATCGAAGTAGGTGTTTGTATAATAAGGATCTATCTCGATGGAGTGTTCATACAGGGCCATCGCCTTCTCGCAATCCTGGGCTAACAAAAAGGACAGCCGCCCATATTCGTTAATTATTACCGCATTATTGGGGCTCAACGACATGGCGCTTTCATAATAATCGGAAGAGATAGCGATGCGTTCAGCCCGCTCACCTTCGGCTACGGATTCTGCCCAGCGCGTATTTAGCCGGGCGAGATTGGCTGTATGATCGGTGTTGAACGGATTAATCCGCTGCGCTTCAATCAACCGGTTTTCCGCGGTAACCAATAGGGTATTTCGATCGGCGAGATCCTCCGTTACGTTGGATTGCTCCAGATAGGCCCGCCCAAGCCAGAGGTAATAAAAATCCTCAACCGGGGCCAGGTCTATTGCTCGCTCATAAATCGAGATGGCATTTGCCCAGAGCGCCGAATCCCCCTCCCGGCCGGCCTGCTTATCCCAGGGATCGGCTCTTTTATAAACAATGTCCGCCTGGATTATTCGCAGATTCGAGGAGTCGATAAAGTAACCGGTCAGCGGAATCAAGATGATCGCCAGAATCATGCCCGGCCAGGTGCCCCATTTTCGAGCCAGGTCAAATTTTGGCCAGGCGATGATAAAACCCAGGACGATTATCATGAGGAAGGCAAAGAAATAAAACAGCGTCAAAACGGAGTATGCTTGATTTGCCTCAAGAACCCTACGAAGTGCCTCTGGTGTCTCGGCCGTGACACCGGCCGGCGTTGTAATACCGCTTACTATCTGGTTCGCATGGAAAAAGGCGTATAACAAACCCAGGCCAAAAGATACCAGGGCCAGAACAGCGCCAGGTAGCAGGTAGCTACCCCAGGCCTTATCCCACAACAAGTACAGGATCAGGATACTGCAGGCGGCGATGGCCAGACCGACCAACGATGATCCGGCGGCGATGATTGGCAAGGACAAGGCCAGCCCAACAAAAGCGATTGACCCCGCAGAAGCCCTGGCCGCGGGCGCATCCATCAGCAATCGCAGCGCCGCCCAGGCATTAAGCGCTCCCCAAATAAGCAGCAGCCAAAAAGCCATCCTCTGCACTAAGGATTCTTCGAGGAGATTGCTATTCAATTTGCCACTGACGGCCAGCGCGATACTGCCCACCGCTACGGCAGCGAAGATAAGGCCGGCGATGCGCTCCCGGCCGGGAACAAGCTTGCTGGAAACGGCACTCGAACCAATGATTCCTTGTTTGGAAAGCTCGCTAACGTAAGCAAGCGTGCCCAAGGCCCAGGTCATAAACAGCAGAAGGAATATAAAAGGCGCCTCGATGAAACCTCGCTGAGCATTCACCAAAAAAGATTGGTGAAAAATCTCCCCGGCCGTCGGAAGCTGTTCCAGGGATTCACCACTGGGCAAGGAGAAGGTGGAATAGTCGAAAGCCAAAACCCCAAGAATGAGAGCGATGATAAATGCGGCCGAAAGTACGGGAGATGCCCATCCTGGCGAACTACTGGCCCTAACTGTTCGACCTTTTCGTTTTTTAGAATTTGCGGGCAGGCTTTCATGAACGGTTATCTCCCCTGATTCAAGACGAGGCAGGTAATAGCCAACCAGGAACATCAGCGCAATATAGACAAAGAAATAGCTCCTCGTGGAGGCAATGGCAATCCCGAAGTGGATTTCGACATAATGGGCCATCACCGCGGC
>DATLAB010000015.1:0-2956 GCA_035527655.1 Patescibacteria group bacterium
GTCGGCGTCTTAAAAAGACCGGCTTGTTGGGCATCGAAGAGATCATGGACAACACCTTCCAGGGCAGCCCGTCCTGTCAGGCAATCAGCGAAATCTTCCAAATCCATGTCAAGCTCTTCAGCCATCTCTAAAAATGATGTATCGTCATCACTTCCTGCCCACGTATCCAGATTTTTAAACAAGAGGTCGTGCATAGCCCAATACTCACCTTGCACAGCGGCACACTCGGCTGCAGCGGCTGCGATAGGCGCCCTCGGGTGTTCTTTAACGGGCAGATTTTTCACTACCCACCGGACCCGTCCAGTATCGACTAATTGTTCATCGATAAATGGTTGAATTTCCAGGCTATGGGTAGCACAGGATGGGCATTGAAAATCGGTCAACTCGACGACAATTAATTCGGCCGAGGGATCGCCCTTATAATTATTACCAGCCATAGTGAATCCATCGCGTTCAGGATCCGGCGCCTGCCCGGCGGCAGTTAACCAGAAGGGTAAAACGGGGGGTTCTGGTGTTGGTTCGACCGGTAGTTCGCCACTTGAGGCGAGGGAATTAAAAATGCGAGCAAACTCAGATGCCGGTTGGGCGCCAATATAAGGATAAAGCTCATCTTTTCCTTCAAATTGAAAGTTAAAACTTGGTGTGCCGTTGAAACCCAATTCCCGAGCTTCCGAGACGCTGGCATTTAGGGAACCGATTGTCTTCTGGTCGGTAGAGCACTTTTCAAATGCTTTGATGTCAACACCGATTTCCTGGGCCAGACTTATCACGAATTCACTCGGATCTGGCAATCCGCTCCATTGACTTTGCCGAGAGTAGAGCAGGTCGTGCATCTCCCAGAAAAGCGGAGCTCCTTGCTCGGCCACGCAAATGGCTGCCACATGGCCAATATCAGCCGTGGGGTGCAACGTTTCGATGGGAAAATCTCGGAAGACGAATTTCACCTGGCCAGTGCGGGCGAACTGATCAAGTAATACCGGCATCGTTTCGTTGGTATGACGGCCGCAGAAGGGACAGAGATAGTCGCTATATTCGTACACCGTGACAGGCGCATCAGGATCGCCACGATAAGGAAATCCTTCTTTAGTAAAACCTACGGGAATATCTGCGTAAACGCCACTCCCCTGTGAATTTGAAATTTGTTGTGGTGCCGCTTCTCGCAACGAGGCGTCATCTCTTTTTTCCGCGTTGCAGCCGGAGAATAAGGGAAAAGAAAGAAACATTATCGATATGAATATGATACTCTTTATCATATACTTTAGACTGAAACCCATTAACAACCCAAACATAGTTAATCAAAATTTAATTCAAGATATACCAGTCGGGGATATTAGCGACCAGCCCCGGACGAAGTAGATACCACAACACATATACGACAAATAGGGCAATCAGCATTAGCGCTATCTGACCTAAGAGCGCACTAATGCCATTTCCGGCTAATGTTCTAGTCGTAGCCAAGATACCCTGATCGTTGACTGCGTCAATCCGGTACAGGATATTTTTGCCAGGAAGCAAAGGTGCATCTGTAATCGTATAGGTGTTGTCGATAGAATCGGCCGGAACCACTCCGATCAAAACAAAATCGTCTGCTGTGATCGGTGCAGACGCATCTGAAATTCCCCGATAGACCTTAAAGGTTTTCAACTCTTGCCCTTGAGCGGACCAGGCCAGCGTGATTACTGGTGGTAATGCCTGCCATAGGAGAATTCCGGCAACAATCAGAAGTCCAAGAGGAATGGCCCATGGTTGCCATTGGCGAGAGAAGATTCGTCCGGTTTGAACATCGGTGGTGACCTTCTCTTGAATGCGTTTTAATGCTTCTGGTTTTGGGGCTAAGGTTGGCTGGCTTAGTAGAGAAGATTGCAAAGTGCGTATTGCTTGAAATTCTATCTGTGCAGTTTTACTACGGCTAAGCCAAAATCTTGTAACCATTCGCTTTGGTCGCGAAAGCGTATTATTGGCATACAATGGGTACCAGGAACCTACTAATTGACGAAGCTTTTCCTGAAGCATATCTTACGTCCTTATCGGGCTGAGCGTTTCCAGGAAATATAGTTTATCATATTTGTATTGTCGTAGGAGGAGTGGAAAAGGTTCAATATTGGCTATTACTCGGGTCTGCCAATAGAAATTATCCACCGAGTTCGGTGTTTTGCAGCAGTTGAGTTAGATTCTTGAGCGCATAGCTCATCCGGCTTTTCACGGTGCCCACAGGGCAATCCATTACCTGGGCAATCTCCCTATAAGAAAGTCCGTGTTCAAATACGAGTTCGACCACAGCCCGGTGGTTTGGAGAAAGCCGATCCAGAACAATAGCGATCTGTTCGGCCTGCCATTCAGCCATAAGATTTTCGTCGACTCGCCACTCAGCGGCCGGAATCTGGCTTTCATCAAGTAGCTCATGCCCAGCGTGTTTCCTCAACCAGGAGACAGCCAGGTTGTGCGCGATGCGGAATATCCAGGTCTTGACGCTGGCCCGACTGCGAAACCGAGCGGCGCCTCTCCAAACAGCGACAAAACTCTCCTGGTGCAACTCCTCGGCCGCGGACTGCTCATGAACGAGCCTTAAGATGTAATTGTAAACTTTTGCGTTGTAATGAGCGTATAGCTGCTCAAAAGCGATCTGATCTCCTTTGCCGACGCGCTGAAGCAGTCGGCTATCGTCAGCAGTTTTTTTCCCGGCTGGATCATGATGTTCAACACTGGCTGAGGAACCCTCGTTTATCATATCTATTTTGGCCGTTTAGCTTTCATCCGAAGCAGCGACCACATCAGAAGCCTGGTCCAGCCCACGGGCGATGTGGGCAAGAATGCCCTCTTCATCGACTACCCCTTCGATATGAACGCGGCCGTTGATAACCAGGTGGGGTACTCGACTTACCGAATAACGAACGCCGGCTTCTGGAAAGTCGTCGACCATAATCAAGAAACTGCGGATAAATGGGCTGGCCACAGC
>DATLAB010000016.1:0-94224 GCA_035527655.1 Patescibacteria group bacterium
GTCTACAATCCTGATTCGGGACTAAGAATGTTGACGGACCAGGGAGAAGAATTCGTGGTCGTGGGTGAAGGTATGTTCAAGCCCTGATCAAAGAGAGATATTTGCCCTGGCCCTAGACTGAATAACCACAGATTCAGATCCAGTGTGAGCATTAAAGGAGCAGAGGAGCCAGCCTAATTTCCAAACGCTGTATGGTCTTCTTAAGTAATTTGTTTAATGATCATTCGTACTTCGCCGGCGGGAACCTGAGCTACCACCGTATCACCCACCCTTGCCCCCAAGAGCGCCCGGCCGACGGGTGATTCGTTGGAGATTCGGCCACTGCCTGGATCCGCTTCATGTACCCCAACGATATGATATGATTCCGGTTCATCCTCGAAATCCACTTCCATAACCGTAACCGTATTACCAACGCGAACACGATCAACCCGGCCGTCTGGTTCGATGATCTTGGCCCGGCGCAACGAATCTTCGAGATCCTTTATCCGCCCCTCCACAAAAGCCTGTTCTTGTTTGGCGTAATCATAGTCGGCATTTTCCGATAAATCACCGTGAGAGATGGCCAGTTCCAAACGTTCCGATATCTCCTGCCGGCGCTCATTTTTTAAAATTTCAAGCTCAGCCTTGATCTTTTCAAGACCTTCTTCGGTTACGTAAATCACACTGTTGTTCATAATCATTTATCCCCAGAATTCACACTGGTAGTTTTATTGAATAGAGACGATTTCAAGGACCAGCTAAGTCAGTTTTTTTGAATCTGATGGGAGAATCAGAGGGTCGGGGAGGGCGCCAGACAACTTCATGGCACACTCACAGCCGGTTCTTTAGCAACTACCCTGTTAAATCTCTACTTTCAATCGATGATTCAAATAATAAATAGCCCCGCTTATCGCGGGGCCATCTACAAGGAATAATCTTAGTATAGCCCAGGACCATTAATCTGTCTAACCACTACAGAAAAAGATTAATTGGAGAGTGCCTCCATGATCGTTCGATGCTAAAATCCGAACATCATGGAAGAAAAACCACCCCCATCGTTGCCCGCTTCCACCCGTGTCATTTTGTCCTTGCTACTGCCTGCTATCGGCGCGATGCTCTTTACCTTCATAGTCACTGGTCGGCCAACTTTCGGTGATCGCCAACCTGGATTGGTGGCCTTACAGTTAGCCGGCGTAGGCCTGGTTAGCTGGCTGCTGGGCTGGCGCTGGTATGGATTGAAAGATCTGGGCTTGCGTTTTGGCCGTCCGCTCAGCGCCGGCGCTGGGTTCGCCGTCCTGGCCTGGATCGCCTTTCTCATCGTGCGCCTGGTCACCATTCGCGGCGAAGAGTTTCATGAGGGAGTACCTTTTTTATATTTGTTGATATTTGAGGCCTTTTGTACTCAATTGTGGATATTTGGCCTCTTCTTCCGCAGCGTGGCCGATTGGCGTGGTCCCCTTACAGCAGCTGTCTCCAGTGGCCTTCTATTTGGTGCAACGGCCTTGCTGCTATTCCAGGAGGCGTTCGCCATCACCGCTGGGAGCGTCCTCTTTTTTGCTATTTGGGGTATTTTGTATGGGATCATCCGATTACGAACCGGCAGTTTCCTTGGGGTTGCCATCGTCCAATCGCTTCAAAGCTGGTCAACCTGGCAACTATTCAAGGTCGAACAGCCCGATCCAATCGAGTTGCGTAATTTTTATCTGGCGATCAGCCTCCTCTACGCACTGTATATCTGGCGCTTGTGGCCAAAAGAGGAAGAAGACTATCGTGTTTAAGGAGTAGGGTATGACCGACCATGAATTAATCTTAAGTCGTACTGAAGGTCGTGTAGGTGTCATCAAGTTGAACCGCCCCAAAGTATTAAACGCCCTTAACCGGGAGATTATGAGCGAAGTTATCACCGCCCTGGAAGCTTTCGATGAGCAAGAAGCGATCGGGGTAATTGTATTAACCGGGGACAAGCGCGCCTTCGCTGCCGGCGCCGATATCACTCAGATGGCCGGGGCCTCGCCGGTATCGATGCTTAACAATCCTTTCATAGACTATTGGGACCGCCTTGGGCGAATTGGCAAACCGATTATCGCGGCCGTTTCCGGTTTTGCTCTGGGCGGAGGTTGCGAGCTGGCCATGGCCTGTGACCTGATCGTCGCCAGCGAATCAGCCAAATTCGGCCAGCCAGAGATCAACATCGGCGTTATCCCCGGCGCTGGGGGCACCCAGCGATTGACCCGGGCGGTGGGAAAGGCCTTGGCCATGGAAATGGTCCTTAACGGTCGATTCTTAAGCGCTGAGGAAGCGCTAAGGTTCGGCCTTGTCAACCGGGTTGTCCCAGTTGAAACATATCTTGAAGAAGCTTTGAAATTCGCGGCCGAGATCGCCGGACGCGCCCCGAT
Organism: Patescibacteria group bacterium; assembly: GCA_035527655.1. Lineage (GTDB taxonomy): Bacteria > Chloroflexota > Anaerolineae > Promineifilales > Promineifilaceae > UBA11865. Next base: position 2,376 of record DATLAB010000016.1, read on the forward strand.
CGCCATTCGCCTGGGAAAAGAAGCAGTCAACGCCGCCTTCGAGACGACTTTGCGATCAGGCCTGGCTTATGAGCGACGTTTGTTTTACATGCTCTTTGCCACCGAAGATCAGAAAGAAGGGATGGATGCTTTTGTCAATAAACGGCCGGCGGAATGGAAAGGCAAATAGTCGTTCATTACGAACATCCACCAGACTTGGAAAGTATCCGTTTCTTAAGGGCCAGGCTGTTACCTCAACTCTGCTTGACGACCGCTGAGGATGGACCGGCGCCTAAGGATACAAACGTGCTAGTCGCCGGCCGGCCAACCCGAGCGCTCTTGGAAGAGATCAAGAGCATAAGAGCAGTCATCGTCCCTTGGTCTGGAATTCCCCCTGAAACGAGGCAGTTAGTAGCCGGCTTTTCAGGAATCACACTGCATAACCTGCATCATAATGCGGCGCCGGTAGCCGAGTTAGCCCTTGCCCTGCTGCTTGCGGTAGCCAAAATTGTCGTGCCGCTCGATCGATCTATGCGAGAACATGACTGGACCGCGCGCTATCTTCCCAGCACAGCGGTGTTACTAGAAGGAAAAACAGCCCTGATCGTGGGGTATGGCGCCATAGGGCAGCGTGTGGCATCTTTTTGTAACCATCTAGGCATGGATGTATTGGCCATTCGCCGTAACCTTGACTCAAAAAACAACGCCGATGGCGTCATCATCCACCCACCCGAAGCACTTCACACCCTGCTTCCTTCAACGAAGGCGTTGATGATCTGTCTGCCTCATACCCATGAGACTGACGGCCTAATTGGCCAAACAGAGCTCGATCTTTTGCCGGCCGATGCCATGTTGGTGAATATCGGCCGGGGGGCGGTTGTTGACGAAGCGGCGCTTTATGCCGCTCTGCGGGATGGCCGGATTCACGGGGCCGGGCTCGATGTCTGGTACAATTATCCAACCGACGAAGCCAGTCGCTCAAATACGCCGCCAGCGAACTTTCCCTTTCACGAATTAGATAACGTGGTGATGAGCCCGCATCGAGGCGGGGATTCGGCCGATACAGACCGGTTAAGAATGATGCACCTGGCCGACCTGCTCAATAATGTGGTCGAGGGCAAACCAATGCCCAATCTAGTGGACCTTTCGGCCGGATACTGATACGATCACGCACATTACGTAAAGTTAATGATTCATGGGTACTATTTACCGATCGGAATCTGGATGCATATAATCCTGTTGGTGATTAGGAATTATCATCGCGCTAACCAAGTCGTGGTCAAGGTCCCAGAATGAGTTTTAAACGAATCAGTGCTTTGGGCCTGGTGTTATTATCGATTGCCCTGGGCTGGTCTGCTTCGAGCGCCACCGTTGGGCCGATGGTCGAATCTGGGGAATTACTTTTCACCGCTGATCAATTTTCCGAAGGCACGTATCAGGATGTCCGTGCCTCGGCCATGGGCCTGACCCTGGCCAGCGAGGTGAATACGGGCCAATACCTATCACCTGAAATTAAAGCTCCCCTAGCTTACAATGCAGTCGTCCCAGAGTGGCTGTCAATCGTCCCGGAATCGTCCACGCTTACCATCAATCTCCGAACGGGCACGAACGACGGCCGGTGGAGTGAGTGGTTCCAGATTGTACAAAATGATGACTGGATGAGTCCCGAAAGCGACGAGATGGTCGGCCAGATGATTGTCGTGCCGGCCATCGACGAAACCCATCAACGTATTCAATTTTCGGTTAGCCTCAGCCGTTATTCCGGGGAAGCATCCCCGCTTTTACAACAACTACGGCTGACTTTCATTGACTCGTCCAAGGGGCCAACTGCAGAAGAGCTTCTCGACCGCCAAAAAGAACTGGACCAACAACAGCCATCCATAGCCAGCGGGGGCTACCCAAAACCCTTTGTCATCAGCCGGGATACCTGGTGCACAGATCCGCGTTGCGACTACAGTGATGGCCTCGCGTATAAGCCGGTTACCCATCTTATAGTCCATCACACTGTATCTGGCAATTCCAGCACCAACTGGGCGGCTGTGGTAAGGGCCATATGGAGTTTTCATTATACCCGAGATTGCCCAGATAATTGCTGGGGAGATGTTGGCTATAACTACCTGGTCGATATGAACGGCCTGTTATACGAAGGCCATGCGGGTGGCGACGATGTCATTGGCACACATTCAGGAGCGGCCAATGCCGGCAGTATGGCTCTAGCTTTTATCGGCACTTTTACCGCACCCAATTATCCCAATCTTCCGGGGATACCCCCGCCCCAGGCCATGAAGGATTCGGCCGCCGAACTGTTTGCCTGGAAAGCCGACAAAAATGGCATAAACGTTTACGGTTCAAGCAAGATGGTCTATGCCGACTGGATATTACCCCACCTTATGGGACATCGTGATGTCTATGGCACAACCCAATGTCCCGGCGATCAAGCTTATGCCATCCTGCCCTGGTTGCGTGACCAGGTCAATCAGCGCATAAGTAGCGGCTCAGCCACCATCTACGTTGACGAGCTGAGTGGCGATTTCACAAAAAGCCCTTCAGGCTACTGGTATGTGCCGCCGGATAGTTGTGGATACGGCGGACATGCCTTCTACACCTGGTCGGTTAAAACAGCTGGAAGCAGCACCAATTGGGGCGAATGGCGGCCAAACATCCCTGCAGAAGGCAATTATGAGATAGAAGCCTTCGCCCCGTACTGCATAACCGGCCGGGCTGAAACGGATGGCGCTAAGTATAAAATCACCCATGACACAGGAACGGCCATGGTTGTTGTTAGCCACCAGCAGAACGTCGGCTCTTGGATAAGCCTGGGCACATACCACCTCAAAGCCGGTCAAAGCGGTTCGATATATTTGACTGATCTGACTAGCACCGACTCCGGTCTGGGTGTCTGGTTCGATGCTATCCGTCTCCGACCTTCCTCCGCTCCACCAGTCCCGACGGTGGTCAACGATCAGCCGGTGAACGGCGCCTGGGCCCAACAAAGAAATATCTCCTTCAAGTGGTCCATCAGCTCCCCCAGTTCAGTCAGTTCCACCAGATTAGAGGTCGCCACAAATGCCGGCTTTGGGAATATAATCCATTCTCAGGAGTTAGCCGGGGCGGCTACATCAACCAACCACACTTTTGGTCAAGATTACCTGCGCCTTTATTGGCGAGTCGTCCTGACAGCCACTGGCGGTATCCGGACAATCTCAGATAGCACTTTCTTTGGAATTGACACCGAGCCGCCGTCGTCTGCGGTAAATCTCATCGCCAAGATGGAGAACGGGCAGTATGCCCTTGGCTGGTGGGGATCGGATACCGCGTCTGGCGTTGCCAGCTACAACATCGATTACCGCGAACAAGGCCAGAGCTGGCAACGTTTATTATCCAGCACCAGTTTAACGTCTGCGTTATTCGCTCCGGCTCCGGGTAAACATTATGAATTCCGTTCCCAGGCTATCGATAATTTAGGCCACATCGAACCAGCCCATAGCACGCCCGATATCAGCACAGGGGATGCCGTTGAAGTGAAGCGTGTTATAATGTTCCCCTTAATCTTGCCCTAGATAATAGTAATTGCATAGAATCACCGGTAGTTAATGGCGAACATAATAAACATTGATGTACTAATTGTCGGATCCGGACCGGCTGGCACCTCCACGGCGCTTCATCTTGTACAACAAGATCCGTCTTGGTCTGACCGTCTCGTGGTCGTCGATAAGGCTATCCACCCTCGCGAAAAATTATGCGGCGGGGGGATTACCCATATGGGCCAGAATGTCCTCGGCCGGCTGGGCTTAGCCATAGAAACACCTTCCATCGCCTTGCGGCGAGCCGATATCCTCTATGAGGATCTGTCATATTCCTTCCAGGCAAATCCGATATTTGTGATCATTCGTCGCGATGAATTCGATCACTGGTTTGTTCAAAAAGCAGAAGCCAGGGGCGTGCGTGTGCGTCAGGGTGAGGCTGTTGATAATGTAGAAGTGTATGATGATTTTGTGGAGGTGACCACCGACAAAGCCGTTTTCCGGGCTAAGGTTTTGGTGGCCGCCGACGGGTCAAGAAGTTTTGTCCGGCGCAAATTAAAATGGGATGATAACTCTCGGGTTGCCCGCCTATTAGAAATCTTGACCCCAGAAGATTCACAGCTTTCCCCTGAATTCCGCGAAAAAAAAGCTGTGCTTGATTTCACCCCTATGAAAGATGGTCTGCAAGGTTATTATTGGGACTTTCCCAGCGTCATCGAAGGGGAAACTTATATGAATCGGGGCTTGTTTGACAGCCGCGCACAACCAAAACGGCCGAAAGCGGACTTAAAAAGGGAACTGCGCCGCTCTTTGGACGCCCGCGACCGTAACCTGGACGATTATAAATTGAAAGGGCATCCTATTCGCTGGTTTGACGGTAATGGTCGATATGCCATTCCCAGGGTTTTATTGGCCGGAGATGCAGCCGGTACAGATCCCCTGGCGGGTGAGGGTATTTCTTTTTCCCTGGCCTACGGGGATGTCGCCGCGGCGGCCATTGTCGACGCCTTTGCCCAAGATGATTTTTCTTTCGCTGATTACAAAGAGCGCATTGTCGCTCACCAGGTGCTCAAACAACTTCCTGTCCGCGTGCGACTGGCCCGGCTAATGTACCGGTTAGGTAAATACCGTTGGATTTCTCGTTTTGCCTGGCGCGCCATTGGGTTTGTTATGAGATATTCCCGCTGGAATGATCCGGAATATGTTCCAATTCAGAAGCCTGTCCAGGTTCACGAACCAGAGGAAGAACGAAGCCGGCCGTATAGCCACCAATACGTTAAGGACGGATAGGCAGGTTGCCACTCGCCTGGCCACAGAAATCCATCTGACAACCAGTGATTTTTTAGAGCCCGATCATAGACGCCCAATTCGTCGAGGACCCGCTCATCCGATTGGTAGGGCGGCATCTCCAGTTTCTCCAACAACGCGGCGATCATAACCCTTGTTTCAACGGCCGAAGCATAATAACTCCCGGCTGCATCGGGCTCCTGGTTCAATTCACGTAGATACTCGCTCCATTGCCGCAAACGGACGTGCAACTCGTCATGAGCGTGTTGCTCAAAGCGGACCACCTTTTCAACCAGAGCTTCGTGATAGGTATCAATTGCCCGGTTCAAGCGAACCTGTTCTTTCTCGTCAAACAATCCCTGCAGGAGAGATAACCGGTGTTGGCGCATGAGATAGCCACCGAGGGTAAGTCGGGGCATACTGCTATCGCTTAACGGCCAAAACATGCTCTCATTACGCAAATAATCGTCCATCTCGGCCGCCATGGCCTCAAGAATCTTAAGATCTTTTCGTAACTTTTTTATACCTTCTGACACAGTTCACCCCTTTCTTCAATATGAAAAATATTAATGGTGTCGATCGTTACAGTAAAAATATGAGATTCGTCAACATCTTTCTCTCTTCTCTGCTGCTATAATAGACCACTATAGCATTTGAAATCAAGAGGAATCAACGATGACAACCGAACGACGGGCAATCATATTAAAGTTAGCCGGGGAAGCTTTTGAGCTTGATCTGGATGTGGCCAGTGGCACAGTAACACAAAACGAGAGCGGGCAGTGGGTCATTGGTCATCACCCATTGGACGAATGGCTGGCATCCCACAAAGGGGAGGAAGTGGTTCTGATTCTTGGCTCCCTTGAAGATGACCGGCCGGTAAAGACGCGTACCTGCAATACTTGTGGTCGCGATTATACGGATCTGGCATGCCCGTATTGCCGGGCAACGCGCATCCGTTTACGAGGCCAACCCTGATATAACGCCGGTAATAACCATAGCGATAATTATATTCACTAGGAGGATCTAGAGAAACCTTTATGCAAATAAAAGCGCAAAAATTACCATTTTGGATACAGCCCAATCGAACCTGGATCGTCAATATTACCCTGACCATGTTACTCTTCTGGGGCCTGTTGCAAACCAAGAGCCTCGCGGCTCAGGAGCCGGCTTCTGTGTTAGAGTTTTTAGAAGCTGAACTCTGGCCTGATTTCGACCAGCAAGCCCTTCTGGTATTATTATCCGGAGCATTACCGGCCAACGCACCTTTACCGGCAACGATCACCTTACCCATTCCTCAAGAGGCCACCATTAACGCCGTCGCCCGAGTCGATTCCCAGGGTAATTTAGTAAATATGGAATACGATGATTCGATTCCCGGCCTGTTGACGCTAAATGTCAACGATCCTGGCTTTCGCATCGAATATTATGTCCCATATCAAAGCGATGGGGATCTGCGAAAAATCAACTTCCGTTGGTTGGCAGACCTGAGCGTTGACCAGTTAATTACTACCTTCCAACAACCTTCATCGGCCACTGACGTCAGCCTGACACCGGAAGCAGACCGGACTCTGAACGGTCAATATGATTTGCTCTATCACGAGATCAGCGGCATGGCTGTGCCGGCCGGTGTTCCTTATACCTTTGAGGCAAGCTATCGGATGGTCCGGCCGGAGTTATCGGTAGAGGGGTTGGATCTCCAACAACCCGCTGTTCCACAGCCAGTTCTTTCTCAACAAGGGCAAGACGGCAGCGATAGTTCCAACTTTAATTGGCCCATCGTGGTGGCTGCAGCCGCGGTCGTGTTGGCCTTTGCCGCTGCTGCCTTTCTGATATTTTCCGGCCGTAATCGCAGTCGACGGGTGACCAAACCCCGACCGGCAGCGCGATCCCAGCAGCGACTACGTAGTACTGGCGGCCGCGATTCAACGTCATCACCACGCGCCAAAGCTAAATATTGCCATGAATGTGGCCAGGCCTTGGATCCAGCCGATAAATTCTGCCCTAGCTGCGGGTCCAGGGTGAAAGGGGGAGGCAACTAACAGGGGAAGGTGTGCTTGAAGGAGTCAGGGATTCAGAAAGTTCCATTTCGCGCTGGCGCAGGTTAATATCGAACATTGAGTGCAGAGAAGTAGACACAAAAAATGTCATTCTAAAATAAGATAAAAAAAGGGTCCGCAGGAAAACCTGGGACCCCTTTTATTTCTGTATTGGTTTCGCGGGTTACTCTGTCTTCAATGTCATGTAAAACTGGACCAGGTCAGCCATATCTTGCTCGCTCATAAGATTGGGATAATCCTGCCGCATCACACTAGGATCGTTGCAGGGACCATTCGGGCATTCTGGTGCCACGAAGGACGTGGGATCTAGTACTGACTCATAGATGTATTGTTCGGCCGACATTCCTAGTATCCGAGTCGCCGCGTCGTTGCCGATATTGCCCAACCAGGGGCCTACTGTGGCCACACTATTTACATCCTCCGGGTCTCCGTGGCAGACGGCACAACCATTAAGCTGGAAAACATCTCTCCCATTCTCGGCGTCGCCGTCAGGTAATTCCTCGACAGTATCAGGCCATTCGATGGCTGCGACCGCCCCATCGCCACAAAGCCCTGGTGTTTCCGCCCAATTAAGGACGAAGGAAGCTACCTGGTCAATCTGGTAATCCTCCATGGGACCACCAAAACTCTTCGACCAGATTGGCATCAGGGTACCCGGGCGACCCGAAGAGATCGTTTGTTTGATGAAGTTTTCTTTGCTACTGTTCCAGGCCATTTGCTGCATACGCAGGGAGGGGTCGCCACAAAGAAGTGCCGCATGATTCAGAGGAATGCCTTTGCAGTCAATCTCCTCCCCGGCAGTGGTAGAGCAATCTAGAGCCAGACCGCCTTCACCGTGGCATTCTGCACAGCTATCATGAAAAATCACAGCCCCTTTCTCAATTTGCCGGCCTACAAAAGCATCGGCGGTCTCTTCCAAGCGAGCCGGTTCAAATAAGGCGGCAACACCCAGTATGATCATCACCAACATAAAGGAAATGGTACCGATGACGACTTTTATTTGCATATCTACTGTCCCTCGTATCCTGAGTCGGCATGGCGGAAAGCCACTCGTTCGGCATCGACCAAAATTTCTCCGCTAACAGGATCTCTCGAGCTAACCTGCATGATAATCCTTTTCAGATCGTGTTGCTCCGCCTCAATGCGCAGCGCGGCCTTGGCATCTGGCATCGCCTCACTGGCAAAGGTATTAGCGTACCGCTCGATATTGCCTTCACTATCCTTGATGGGCTTACAATCGTCTTTCCAGGTATTACCATTGACATTGCAGCTATGCCGATCCATGGCCGACTTAAATTCCTGAAGAGCCTCTTCCAGAGCCGGATTAGGGGCATCCCCACCGGGAACATAAAAACCTTCCTCTAAATCCTCAAAAGGGACGGCCAGGAGAACGCTGTGTCCCTCTTGTGGAACCAATTCCTGAAAGAGCTCCTGATCCGCCGAACTCTCGACCGCAAACTCGGGGGAACCCATCCAGTTAGAAACCAGCATAAAGGCGATGAAGAGCATGGTAATACTGAGACCCACTCGTCGGTCGGCATATCGCCGGCTCTTTCCAACCTCAATATAGGGCATAACAAAAAAGGCTGTGGCCAAAGCCGGCATGAAGATAAAGGCGATAAGCACCTTATCGGCCAGTTTGAGCCAGCCCTGCGACCAGGCCAAATACCAGGGGGCTACCACATGGAGGGGTGTAACCAGGGGGTTGGCCTGGCTCTCTAAAGGCGCGTTATAAAACCAAAGGGCGCCGACTATTAACAGCAAGGTGGTCAGCGCTGTCCACATAAGTTCGCTGGTGAGAATGTCGGGCGTAAAATAGGTGCGCTCACCCTTCGGCACACGTTTTGCCGTATCCTCGCCCACCTTTTCCTGGCCAGGGGGCAATGAATGGCCGTGCAGAACAACTTTATAGTAATGGACAAATAGAAAAACACCAGTCAGCAATGGTAAGACCAGCACATGCAGCAGGTACCACCTGAGCAAACCGCCATCTCCAAAGGTTGGCGCGCCACGAATAAGCAAATTGATATTGGTACCCAGGATCTCGGCCGGCGGGGCAGCTTCGGCCGCGCTTACAGCCACCGTCACAGCCCAAAACGACAGCTGGTCCCAGGGCAAGAGATAGCCGCTAAAGCTTAGAACCAGCGTGAATATGAGTAGTAGCATACCAGTCAACCAGGTGAACTGGCGTGGTTTTTTGTAGCTTCCGGTCAAAAAAGTACGCAGCATATGCAGGGCCACAACCAAAACCATCGCTTCAGCTCCCAGACGGTGCAAGTTGCGCATTAGCTCGCCCAGCGGGACATTAGCCAGGATATTCCAAATATCAGAATAGGCTGTGCCTGGCCGCGGTGTGTAAAAAATCATGAGGAAGATGCCGGTTATGGTCTCCCATATAAACATGAAAACCGAGAGCCAGCCCAGGCGAAAAGTTGGATAGATGCGAGTAACTTCGTTGTGGTAAAAACTGGGACGAATGTGAAACCAGAATCCATCAGCATGGGGTCTCAGGCGGGGATTTGGTCGTCGCGCCTCGTCGCCACGCAGTGCCGAACGAATGTCGCCAGTATTCATGCCGGCCGTAATGCGCTCGACAATTTCATCCGATTTAGCAATGGTAGCTTGTTTTAGCCCCATTTCCCTGACTTGATCATAAAAGGTAGCCATATTCTCGGTGTCTCCTCTCCCCTCTCGTTAAGGGCAACCCTGATGAAAATTGCTCAACAGCACCTGGCTGACACCTTGCTTCTTATCCCCAGTATCAATCTGGAGGAAAGCCGCATTCGGAGGAATGGCCAGGGCGTCATATGTTCCATCAGAAGAAATTTCGGATTCTGCAATGACAGTCTCGTTTTCATCCAGCGCTGCCAATTTGAACCGATCCAGATTACGTGGAGCAGGATCTTCGATCCGCCGGCCATCCAGGCGGTACTTTGAACCATGACAGGGGCATTCGTAGCGGTTGTTAGCATCGACCCAGGCGTAGATGCAACCCAGGTGAGTGCAAACTTTATAGATAGCCGCGGCGCCTTTAATTGCGCCATCTCCCTCAGCCCGCCACATGCGCTCGCAACCAGCTATGACTTCATTGTCAACATTTACTAACCAAAACCGGCCATCGGGAAAATTGAATGGCGGAGCGTTCACTTCCGGCAGGTCATCGATTGATAGCTTAAAAGTGCCACCAAATTCACCTTCACGGAATCGTGGAAGCATGAACCATACTAACAATCCGGTCACTTCTACCGCTACCAGAGCGATCGAAGCTCCCCAGATGTAGTATAGAAACTCGCGCCGGGTAAGGCCGCCGGGACTTACCGTCGCTGTTGCCATAGGCTATTTCTCCTGTGAATAATGTAGGACTCTGACGTGCAAAAGAAACGCACCAATTGTGTTTTTTATTAAAAAAATTATATCAGACGGCACCGGAGGTGCCAAAAATATGGGCGCTGAGGGACTCGAACCCCCGACCTCTTCGGTGTAAACGAAGCGCTCTAACCAGCTGAGCTAAGCGCCCCAAAGCACGATTGCGGATTATAACTGTTCAATGGAATTATGCCAGTCCTGAGCGCTCCTGGGTTTGGATAGCGAACTGAGATTTAGTCTCGAATACAAAAGATCAACCGGTCATGCCTTTTAAGACTACGGCTAACCGTCCCACTCCTTGCTCAATCTCTGTCCGCCCCAAGCCACTGTAGCCAAGTAGGATGGAAGGGCATTGCGGAAGGCCTACGTGGTAGGCGGTGCCCGGGTAGACGCCCACGCCGGCCGAGGCCGCTTCCAGAACCACTGCCTCTTCATCCAGGCGAGGATCTAATAACAACATCACGTGAAGGCCAGCCTCGACATGTGAATAATGGACCACTCCGGCCAGATCTTGTTCCAACGCCTGAACCAAAACCCGGCGCCGTTCGCCATATTCTTTGCGCAGCCGGCGTAAGTGGGATTCGAAATGCCCCTCGGTGATAAAATCCGTCACGGCCGCCTGAGTTAAAGTTGGCGCGCCACGATCGACCAACTCCATCGCCTTCACGAAGGGCCCCAGTAGCACATGCGGCAAAACGACATAGCCTAACCTTAACGCGGGAAACAACACTTTTGAAAATGTGCCCAAGTAGACAACTCGCCCATCTTTATCCAGTCCTTGCAGCGCTGCTAGCGGGTGCTCGCTGTAACGAAGCTCGCCGTCATAATCATCTTCAAGGATCAGTGCATTAGCCTGACGAGCCCATTGCAACAAGGCCATTCGCCGGGAAAGGGGCATTGTGCCGCCTCGTGGAAACTGGTTCGATGGGGTGACAAAAGCGAAGCGGGCCCTACTATCCGGGGAAATCTCTTCCACCGGAAAACCTTCCTCATCGACCGGTATAGCGCTCAATTCAGCGCCCGACGCTCGAAAAAGATCAAAGGCATCGACATAACCAGGTGTCTCGACCAGGATCTCGTCACCACTGCTCAAGAGTAAACGGGCTAGAATATCCAGTGCCTGCTGCATCCCGCTGACAATGACCACCTGCTCGGCGGTGCAGAGTACACCTCTTAAGCGGCGCACATACTCAGCCACAGCCTCCCGCAAGGGAAAGAAGCCGGCAACCGAACCATAACGAGACAAAATGGAATCGTCCGTGCTCAGGTAGCGGACCAGCAGCCGGCGCCAGGTATCGTAGGGAAAGATATGAGGAAAGGAACGACCGAAACCAAAATCGATGGCCGGGCGTCCTCGTCCACCAGGTTGAGAAACTCTTCTTTCGCCGGCCAAGACCCTCTGACCCCATAGAGAAAACGTTGGCCGGTAGCGGTCGTCTCCGCTACCGGTCAGAGTTTGGCTGGCCATCAATGCCTGGGATACAAACGTACCCGAACCGATCCGGCTGATCAGATACCCTTCAGCCTCGAGTTGATCGTAGGCCTTTGTCATCGTAACCCGGGCCAGGCCATTCCTTTGAGCAGCCATGCGGCTGGAAGGCAATCGCGCACCGGCCGGGTATTCCCCGGCTAGTATCCGCTGCCGGATCTGTTCATAGATCTGCCGGTAAAGTGGTGTTGGTCTGGTATGATCTAGGGTGAGTTTCAAATCCATAACGATGGCTATCCTCCTCAATTCAAGAAGAGCGGGCAAATGAATGCCGGGAAAATATCTATGGATTGCGTTTGACAGTCTGACCCGGCTAGATTATGCTGATGGCAGTTCCGATTTATAATAGGTGACCTATGTCTTATCGCAGTACCGAAAGAACAAGACACAAGAAAGATGCGAAAAGAACAGCCATGATGCAGGCAGCGGTGCGCGTTTTTGCCGATAAAGGTTATCACTCGGCCACTATCAGGGACATCGTTGCCGCCGCAGATGTAGCTGTAGGTACATTCTACTTTTACTTCCCCGATAAAGAAACGCTCTTTGTATATCTTTTCGAGGAAACGGCCGAGTTCATGTTGCAGACTTTGCGCCAGGCTATCACCGGACGGGCTACCTTACCAAAACAGATCGCCGCTGCAATTCAGGCTTACGTGAATATCGGGTTATACGAGCCGGCAGTCGTGTATCTGTTGTCAGTTGGCGGTGTTGGGGCAGTACCGGCTCTCGTAGGCCGGCGTGAAGAATTTCGTGAAGGGCTGGTAAATCTTTGGCAAACTCCGTTGGATCAGGCTATGGATAAAGGCCAAATAATCCCTCAGAATACCCGGCTCTCGGCCGAAGCGCTGACCGGAGCCTTTGATGAAGTAATCCTCAATCTTCTTGCTCAGCCTGTTGCCGAATCACAGGCACCTGGGGTAGTACATGACCTCACCCAGCTCGCGCTACGGGCAATTGGCTATACCGGTACTTAGCGACCGCCGATCTCGATTTCAGTATATGGCTCTTGACTCGTGCTGGCCAACACCTTTTTGCTGCAATACCAGGCAAAATTTACGGATATTTCATATAATAGAGACAATTAACAGCGAGGTATTTCGTTCCCAAAGGAGATTGTTTTCATGGATATAGTACTGACGATTATCGGTGTCATTGTTCTGGTGCTGATCGCATGGTGGTTATTAAAATTCGTTCTTAAATTAACTAGCCGGGTGATTGGTTGCGCGGTAACAGCTCTTATTGCCATAGGCATTGTGGCTGTTGGTTTAGTTATTATCTTGTAACACAAACTTCATCACGCTCCCCATCCTCATTGTCAGTCACGCTCTTGGATGGTTGAAAGGCGATACCGGCCAGTATCAGAGAGTATCACCATCCAGGCCTGTCAGCCCCACAACCGGCCAGTGTTTTTTTGTTCACCTTGCGGAGCAGCCAGTCCGTTGGCAACAATATTCAGACCGGCCAAGTCGCAAAGCCTTCTTTTTATTCTCCCCGAATCATGGCCATTGATATTTCGTTGTGACGTCGCAGCACTGGCTCAAGATCGAGCGTGGTCAACTGCCCGTCCTCAACAACCACCCGGCCGTTTATGACTGACAAATCAACATTTCTCGGCTGGCAAAATAGCAAGGCCGCGACCGGATCATGCATCGCCCCGCTATAGGCAATCTGATTCAAGTTAAAGGCAATGAAGTCAGCACTCATGCCTGGCGCCAGATGACCAATGTCTCCTCGCCCAAGAACCTTTGCCCCACCAAGGGTGGCCATTTCCAGGGCCTCTCTTGCAGTTATTGCAGAAGCCTTGCCGGCAAATCCGCCCCGGCCGCCCGGCGCCTCGCTAAGGTAGCGATCAGGCGCAACGCGCTGCAGGAGCATCGCCTGGCGCGCTTCGCCAAGGAGGTGGGCGCCGTCATTGGATGCAGATCCGTCTACACCTATCCCAACCGGCGCTCCTTGATTGCGTAAGGCGATTACAGGGGCGATTCCGCTGGCCAGGCGCATATTGCTAGACGGGCAGTGTGCCACGCCGGTCCCCGTCCGGCCAAACAATTCAATTTCAGGCTGGCTCATATGTACACAATGGGCATGCCAGGTATCTGCACCGGTCCAACCAAGCGATTCGACATAGGCGACCGGCCGCTGGCCAAAAGTTTCCAGGCAAAATTCTTCCTCCTCAACCGTCTCGGCCAGGTGGGTATGCAGAAATACGCCATATTCGCGGGCTAATTCAGCCGAAGATCGCATCAGACCAGGGGTCACTGAGAAGGGCGAGCAAGGGGCTAGGACGATCCGGATCATGGCATGCCGGCGATTATCATGATACGTTTCAATGAGACGTTGGCTATCGCTGAGAATATATTCTTCACTATCCACGGTTTCGTCAGGGGGCAGACCACCCTGGCTTTCACCCAAGGACATCGAGCCCCGGGCAGCATGAAAGCGTACACCGATATCCGCGGCCGCCCGGATTTGGCTATCTATTGTGCAGTCATTAGGTAAAATATATAGATGATCGCTGCTGGTAGTACAACCAGATAAAACCAATTCTGCCAATCCGGTCAGAGTACTGATATATATCGCCTCATCATTTAATCTCGCCCAGATGGGATACAGAGTGGTAAGCCAGGTGAATAGATCCGCATCTTGAACCAGGGCGCGAGTCAGACTCTGATAAAGGTGATGGTGAGTATTAACCAATCCTGGTAGAACTACGTGGTCGGTCAGGTCAACCACTCGATCTGCTGTAGCCGGCAACTCGGCCGTTATGCCAACCTGTTCGATAATGTTATTGCGAATAAACAAACCGCCCTCGCCGATCTCCCGGCGATCATCATCCATCGTTGCCAGAACTGTCGCGTGTTTAATCAATAAAGTGGTCATAATATCTTCTACCTTTGGTTACGGATTTTACTTCATTGCCTGCCTTTTTAATCAAATAATGACTTCGTTGAATAATTTTAACTTTCGGCAGCCATTGGCCTGCAACTACAAAGCATAGATTGAAAATCAATTTTCGCAACTCGATAATTGTTGGCAAAGACATACCCGGTGGTATAATTCCCTCGACGGGGAAGTGTCGGAATTGGCAGACGAGCATGACTTAGGATCATGTGCCGCAAGGCGTGCGGGTTCAAGTCCCGCCTTCCCCATATGGGTCGGCGCCGAACGAGTCGGCGGTGGCAGTGAGCAGCGGGCGTTGCTAGGTTAATCCAGGCAACGCTTTTTAATTGTCAGCCGGCGAGAATCATTGGGTTTACACGGACAGCGTGATATATACAACGTACGAGGATAAGCAGTGACATTAGTTATACATTCCGAAGAAGATAATGAACGACAACTCAAGGTAACGATTGAAGTACCCGAAGAAAGGGTTCAAAAACAAATGCGGTCCACAGCAAGGACCTTGGCCCGAGATGTCAATATTCCTGGCTTCCGGCCGGGAAAGGCACCCTACAATGTTATCGTTCGACGGGTTGGCGAAGAAGCACTACGAGCGGACAGTATCCAGGATATGTTGGAACAGGTGGTCGAAGAGGCCCTTGAGGAAATTGATGTGAAGCCTTTTCGCCCAACCACGCTTGACGACATGGAAATGGAACCATTCGTCATCAAGTTGATAGTTCCTTTAGAACCGACCGTTGAACTGGGCGATTATAGGTCAATACGCAAGGAAGTGGAGCCAGTTCAGGTTACCGAAGAAGCCTTGAATGAATCTTTGGAACACGTCCGCAACCATCACCAGATTCTTGAACAGGTAGAAAGGCCGGCCGAAGTCGGTGATCTGATCACGATAAGCGGCGAAGGCAATCTTGATGATGCAGAAGGCGGCCTTATATGGCGAGAAGACGGTTCAGACATGCTAATGGACGCAGAGAAGGTATTCCCAGATATACCTTTCATCGAAAATCTCCTAGGCATGTCGTCCGGGGAAGAAAAAGAGTTTCGTCTCACTTTTCCGGAAGATATCGAAGATGAGGAATTAGGCGGGAAAAGTGTGCTCTTTCAGGTGCAAGTTTCCAATGTTCAAAGTAGAGAGCTGCCTGAGCTTACTGACGAACTGGCCCGGATAGAAGGTGATTACCAGACCTTGGAAGAACTAACAGAGGCGTTAAACAAAGAACTTCTAAAGCAAGCGGAACGCGAGGCAAAATCAGAGCTGATGGATGAAGTTGTCGATGAGATGTTAGCCGGGGCGGTAATCGTCTTTCCACCGGCTGTCGTCGATTCCGAATTGGACAACCGAATGGAATCATTCAAGGAGCAGATCACCCGTTCCGGATGGCAATGGCAAGATTGGTTAACTCTCCAAAGTGAGTCGGAAGAATCACTCAAGGAAAGTTGGCGAGAAGAGACTATCGAAGGAGTGCGCCGAGGATTAGTCCTGGGTAACTTTATCGAGAAAGAGATGATTACAGTGGAAATGACCGATATTGACGAGAAGGTCGACGCCGTCCTTGAACGTTTCGCTGATAATGAAGAACTGAAAGAGCAACTACGATCAATCTATACCCAAGGCCAGGGATTACAATCTCTCAGCAATGATATCGTCATGGAGAAGGCGCAGGAGCGCATTGAAGCTATCGTAACGGGCAATGCGCCGGATCTCGAGGAACTTGCTAAACCAAAAGAAGTTTCTGATGAGGAAGAGTAGAACCAGATAGACGAACAACATCTAACGATTCTATTATTGTCAGATTCGCGTAGGCGAGTATAAATCGATAAAGAATAAGTTAGATTGCATAGTTAGGAGAAATTTATGAATATTCCAACATCCCTCATTCCGATGGTAATCGAAACAAGCGGTCGTGGCGAACGAGCCTATGACATTTATTCGCTCTTACTCAAAGAACGGATTGTCATTCTCGGCACACCGATCAATGATCAGGTGGCCATGCTAATCGTCGCCCAATTACTTTTTCTGGCCCGTGAGGATCCAACGAAGCCGATTCGCCTGTACATCAGTTCGCCAGGTGGTCAAGTTTATGCCGGCATGGCCATATATGATACGATGCAACAAATCGAATGCCCGGTCTCCACAGTCGCCGTGGGTTTCACCGCTAGTTTTGGCACCGTTTTGCTGACGGCCGGCACGAATGGCATGCGTTATGCCTTACCGAATGCAACCATTCACATGCATCAACCGCTAGGTGGCGCCCAGGGACAGGCTTCGGATATCGCCATCCAGGCTAATGAGATATTGCGACTTCGCCAATCCCTAAACGAGATAATCAGTTCCCATACAGGACAGCCGATTGAGCGAATCCAAGATGATACTGATCGTGATATCTTCTTTACATCTCAGCAGGCCCTGGAGTATGGGCTGGTCGACAAGGTGCTAACCAGTTCGAAACTAGAGCTAGCAAACGCCAAGGATTAGACTGCCTGGTTGCGGTTTATCGATAGAGCAAGCCTCATCGATTACTAATCACGCACTGGCGGAAAGTGGCGATAGCGAGTTACACAGTTCTGGTAGGTAAAGCCACATAGAAAGGCAGACCATTCATCTAGAAAAGCGAGAGGGTCCACCGGTTGGGCCCTTTTTTCTTTCCTTTACCCAGGACATAATTTGCCGCTCCCTAACGGCTTGTCTATAATCCGTGACACTGGAATCACGAGGTTTATGATTGGTGATACTATTATGGTCCGATGTAAAGTAAGGCTTTTTAGCTTTCGTCGAGCGCCAAAAATTAGGAAGGGGTGTCTATGAACCGCAGCAAAAATAAAGGGCTGGCGTATCCGGCCGGGATAGTGCTGGCTTTCAGTCTGGTCGTGGTCTTAATCATAGCCTTTAGCACAGCTTCTGCCTCCGCCTCTAGCCGCAGAAGCGTCTTATCTTTGCAAACCCCCACCATCGGTTTTAAGAACACAACCTATACGGTTTCCGAGGGAGGCATCATCTCCATTGATGTCGAAATGAGCACCGCAGCCGGGACATCAACTACCGTCGAATACCTGACCCTCGATGGCACAGCCAAAGCCGGGGTTGACTATGTCAGCGCCGCCGGTGTGTTAACCTTCGTAGCTGGAGATTTATCCGAAAGCTTTCTAATCCAGACTATTCAGAATAGCAATTACTCCGGTGACCGGACGGTGAATCTGGTTTTGAGGAATCCATCGGTAGGTACTATATTAAATCCAAGCAAAGCTACGGCTGTGTTAGTTATCCAGGAAGATGAAGCCACGCCAACGCCAACTTCCCAGGGGGCAACGGCCACCGCAATCTTCACCGACCGGTACGAACCCAATAATACGCTTCAGAATGCCTTCCCAACATCCCCCGGCGCTGCTGCGTTGTGTTCTGCGACCCTTTGGCCGGCCGGCGACGTCGACTGGTACCGGTTCGTAGGAAAAGCTGGCTCCGCCTACGAGGTCTTTACGAAGGAGTTGACCGCTGGTCTGGATACGGTTCTATCCGTCTACGACACAACTGGCCGTCTTATCTCTACCAATGATGACGCCGATTTTGGATCGCGCGCGTCAAAAGTTGTATTCTCGGCCGGCGCCAATGGGAACTATTACGCCAGGATCATCAATAACAACAACGTCGATCCGGCTAATAAAACCTATTGTTTTGCGGTTACAGAGATTGCAGGAACGGCAACGGCAACAGCCTTTCCCACAGGAACCCGTGTACCGGGTGTAGACATCTGCGAATACAATGGTGATTTCGACTCGGCCTGTCTTATTGGCGCCGGCGATAGCTTCGATATGAACCTCGTGCCCCTGTGGGGGGAAGGGCCAGACAATGATTTCTTCCGTTTGTGGGTAAAACCCGGCTTGCTATACACTTGCGAGACTTTCGCTTTGTCCAGCGTCAATGACACCAATATGATCTTGTATGATCAAAATCACAATGGTCTGGGTGGAAACGATGACCGGGCTGTAGGCGACTTTAGCAGCCAGGTTAGCTGGTATGCGAATTATACGGGCTGGCTTTATGTCCTGGTGGGTCCTGTTTCGCCGCCAGAGTATGCCTTATCATTTCTTTATACTTATAGCGTGCGCTGTATTGAGACCGTGGCGACGCCAACGGCAACGCCGCAGCCGACATTCCCACCATCATCGGGTCAGATTATTCGGCCGCCAACTTCAACGCCAACACCTATCGCCACCGATCCCTTCACACCTACCCCTTTTACTTCGGATGTGACTGTTATACCCGTTATGACACCAACGCCCACACCTAATATTCAGGTAATACCTTTGCCGACCAATACGCCAGCCACCACCACCGGGCAAACAGTAAGCTTCGATCTGACGGTATATTATGATGAGAATCTTAACTTTTCTCCTGAATTGACAGAAGGGGTTGAAAATGTCGCGGTTCAGATCTACGATAATCTGACCAATGAACTAATGGCCTTTGGTTATACCAATGAGGCAGGCACTGTTCGTTTCAGTTCACTGACCCTGTCCGGGATGATCCGAATCTCAATTCCATTCCTTCAATATAGTCAGGTAACTACCGGCACTTCCAACATCTTTATCCGTGTTGCGCCTGTCGTTCAGCAAGCAAAACCCCAGTAAACCGCACAGGAGAAAAGATTGGCTGCCGAACCCGACGATGAAATGGTAGAATCGCCTGATCCCGAACGCTCTAGTGGCCTGAACAACCGATTCGGTGGTCTGCTGTCCCAACGAGGCCCCCTTATCATTGCCATTGGCGCTTCGGTCGCCTTCCTGGTATTACTCTGTCTCTTTGGCTACCTATTATTACGTTCGGATGAATCCGGTGAGCCAACGCCGACACCGCCTATAAATGTGGCCGAAATCGAGTTAGATACCGATGTTTTTCCCTTTCAGACCATTAGCGACTCAGGGGCGATTAGCCAGACTTTAGAAACTCCAATCTTCGTTGAAATTGCCGGCAATCAATTCTCGGTCCAGGCAGAAGTTTTATCTGCAGCAGATCCATGGACACCCCCTATTGTCAACGAAACCACAGCCGCCTGGGTTTATGGATCGGTCATTAATTATATCTTCGGCTTGGACAACACTAAGGACAATCAAACACTGCTTGAGGAACTGGATGAGGGCGACGAGGTCGTGCTCACGACCCGTAGCGGTGCGAAATCTACTTTTACTGTCAGCAGTCGTCGAGAAGTAGCTAGTGATGACCGTGACATTTTTGCCCAGCGCTCTCCTGGCATCACGATTCTACTCATTGAGGAAGATTCCGAGGAAACCAGGATCGTCGTCCAGGGTCGTTATGTACTTTCTGACACCAAAGATGATTCGAAAGCAGGACAAATTGTAGAGATGGGTCAAACAGCTCAGCTCGAAAGCCTGCAGGTTACAGCAACGGGCGTGGCTACCCAATATGATCGGCCGGAAGCGCCTCCAGGCTTTGCTTTTTTACAAATTGATGCCCAAGTTCAGAATGTTGGAACCGCTGCATACAACACATCTTCTCTAAATATGGTCTTGGCTGATGATATTGGCAATCTATATGCGCTAAATCCGACAGCCAGTCAATTGGGGAATTATCCGCCCTTATCGGGTTCGGTTTCGCCTGGACAGACGATATTGACCACGTCCGGTTTCCAAATACCGGCCGGTTTAAGTAGTCCTGTTCTTCATTGGCGTATTACCATTGCCGGATCAAATAGCGCCATCCAAATAGATATTCCATTTCGGGATACATCGGCCGCTGCACAACAAGCCTTGATTGAGGTTCAGGAAGTAACCATATCACCCGATGGCGGCAGCATGCTTGTCGTTGGTCAAATCGTCAATGCAGGGGAGCAAATATTCCTGATCGATTCGGGCGATGTGAGCTTGACAAGTAGCCCAGGCACAATCTTCCAAATGTTGTCGACGAATCCCGGCTTCCCCTGGTCAATCCCTCCGGACCAGACCCTGCTTTATGGCGTCACTTTTCAGCGACCCATCGGGAGCGATGCGATATTCACGATCGATGGCCAATCCTTCCAAATTACCGGCTTACGATAGCCAATCTAGAATCGACTCCCATTTCCCCCAAGGACTGTCCCACTGTCCTAATTCAAAGCACTGGATACCACCCGGTCAGCTATTGTGGGCATTACCGGGAATGAGTCCACCCAAAGACGATGTGGCGCGCGAACCACGGCTTGTGTAGTATAAGATTAAGCCAGCCATGATCATCAGCACGCCCAGTAGCAGACCACCGAGCTGAAGTGGTCCAACGTAGGGGCGATCGAAAGACGGGTTAACATGGGTGCCGATGCCAATTAAATCAGCCCAGCCTGTTGTGTAGGCGAACACGAGCCCGGTTGCTCCCAAGCGAACGCCGATGTCCGCCTGTAAAGAACGGGGTGCATTCTGTGAACGCAAACTATGAATGCGCAGGTATCCGGCCAAAGTCAAACAGGTCAGACCTATGAGGAGCTGTAACATCTGGACCATCCCAAAACCAGGCGTAATATCAAGCCCTAAGAGCTCGGCTGATAAGGCCACCGCACCTAGAGCAATACCAAGCACAAATAGAATGAGGCTGCTGATCTTTCCCAAACGGTTGACGATCTCCCGGTTCATATCACACTCTCTCAGTAGGTAGACAACCAGTAAAGGGTGTATGCCTGACCATGCCGGCTAATAAACAAAACGCCGCGTATTATCGCGGCGTTCCCTTGATTCTGGTCGGGGCAGCGGGATTTGAACCCACGACCTCTTCAACCCCATTGAAGCGCGCTACCAAGCTGCGCCATGCCCCGAATCGCTGGCATTGTAACAGAGAGCAGATAGCGATGCAACCACTCGACATGTTACTACAAGACAATGAAAATAAGTCACCGGATCACCCAGTTTCCTGCTAGTTAACCGGCTAATGGCTCTAGATAGGCTGCCAACAAAGCAAATAACCCCAAAACTAAATCGTAGCCGAAATGGATAAAAATCGCGGTTGTCGTATTGTAATAGCGACGAACCAGGCCGAGAATTACCGCTAGAAGTACAATGAAAAGAAGGATGGGTGAAAAACCGTACTGGACATGAATCAGGGCGAAAACAACGGCGGTGAATCCCATGCCCATTATCGGCTGTAAGGCGCCACGGAAGAGAAGCTCCTCGGCAATTCCGGCTGCCAGCGCCAACAACAACCACTCCCACAACGTATCCATATCTGCCAGGAGAATGGTATTAAGATCCTCCAATATCGCTGCCTGATCCGGGTAGAGCTGTGCCCAGATTAAACCGACAATAACCTGCAATATGACCAATAAAACAATCAGCGCCATACCCACCAGCAGATGTCTTGGCTCCGGCTTTACCAGACCTAATCGTTTCATAAGCTCGCGACCATGACGCCTGACCAGGAGGCCGACGCCAAGGAAGGCAACAACCGCAAAAATCAATTCACTAAGTACGACAACGGAGATTGATGTCGGCTCCGCTATTTCGGCTAATCCTGCCAATCCGCCTTGGGTTAAAGCCAGCCAACTCTGTCCGACCAGATAGCCAACTAATAATAGCGCAAGCGTATGCACTGGGGATGCCGGATCAATCCGCATTAGCCGGGCCAACAACCGGCGCACTGGCGATAATGTCACCAGCATCCCCCAGCTGGCCATCAGGAACAGGTTCAGCCCGATTGCTTTAAAATTCTCTAATCCAAGCTCAGCCTGAGCAGCCACATCACTGAGAATTTCGGAGGGTACAACCAGCAAGAATAGGCCAAAGAAGAATATCGGGATATTTAATAAAAAAAGGAGCCCGGTGAAAATACGCTGTTCGGTCTTGCGACCTCGAATGACCAATACATTGGCCGGGATGATCACGAGGGAGACAATGAGTAGGGTAAGAATTGTTTCTACGATAGTGAAAACCCTCCATAGAGTCGGCCGGGCAAATAGGCTGGATATTGACCACCTGCCAGGCACAGATACTGATATAGGCGCAAGTATAGTTCAAATCCTCTGGAGGGGTAGGCAGAGGGTCTGATTAATTCGATGAGATTGCTGGATTTCTTTCTAGCCAAACAGGTCCGAGAGATTGTGGTCCTTTCCCTTGCGGCTCTGCCGCATGGGGCATAAAATCGAACACATGGGCGAAGATAAACTCAAGCGGCTGCGCAGGCTGGGTGTCGTAAAAGGCGCTCGTCACCTGAAACCAGCCCTACCACGATCCCAAGAGAAATTAGATCAATATTTTGATCGGCCGGAGTATGATTCGCCTGAGGAGAACCCTGGGCAAGAAAATCTCTCACTGGCTGTTCTGTTCCCTGGAGGCCAGGTAATTGAAACGGATTATGGATCCTGTTTTGTTCTCGATCAGGTCTATCCGCTGACCCACCGCCATGGGGAAGACAGCCTGGCCGGTCTTATCACGACACCAATAGGCGCTGCTGCGACCTTTACCAGGGACCAACGATTGACCAGCCTCCGGCCCGACGATCTGCTTTTTTTGGACACCGAAACGACCGGCCTGTCCGGAGCTGGAACAATTGCCTTCATGGTCGGGGTCGCTTTTATAGAATCTTCCCAGGACCCAAGCGGTAGCCGGCAAGCATTCGTAGTCCGGCAGTATTTCCTACGCGATCATGGTGACGAACCGGCGATGCTCTTCCTTTTGTCCCAGTTATTGGCTCAGAGAAAGGGATTGGTCACTTTCAACGGCCGCTCCTTTGATCTGCCGTTGCTGGACACGCGCTATTTGATGAACCGGCTCGACGGATTGGTTGGTGATCTACGGGATCGACCTCATATTGACCTTTTGCCCCCATCACGACGGCTTTGGCGCCATCGATTTACCTCTTGTTCTCTCGGTTCTCTTGAGGAGAAACTACTCGGCCTGACCCGTAACCAGGAAGACATTCCCGGATGGGCCATCCCTGGACTCTATCTGGAATATCTGCGTAGCCGTGATGCCCGAGAAATGCGTCGCGTCTTTTACCATAACCAGGTGGATATGCTGTCCATGGCGACCCTGATCGTCCGGATTTTGCGCCAGTTCACCCAACCGCAGCCGGGAGATCACCCGCTGGATCTCCTTAGCTTGGGGCGCTGGCAAATGGCTATGGGCCAAACAACCGAGGCTGAGAAAAATTTGCAATTAGCTGCGACTCTGGATTTACCCCTGTCCCATTATCAGCAGGCCTTGTACCTACTCGGGTCACTTCTCAAGCGGGCTGATAGGCGTCTGGAAGCAGTTCCCTTGTGGCAACAAATCGCCGTCACTTCTTTCGACGATGTGTCCGCCCACTTGGAATTGGCCAAAGCGTTTGAATGGCACTTAGACGATCTTCAGTCCGCCCGCATGTGGACTAGAGAGGCGCTAAAATTGTATGAGAGTTGGGATGGAGGCCGCGATTTGATCTTACAGGAGGAGTTGTTACATAGATTGCAGCGCCTGGAACTGAAAATCGGCGCCAGATGAGGCCAAAACCCCATGTCCCTAGAATAGCTAGGCGCCGCTACCTTCACAATCTAATCTGGTTCGTTTTATTACTTGCCATATCGTCCCTGGTGGGCTGCCGGCTAACCTCCACCATCATGTTGCCAACTCTAGTACCGACTTTAGAGCCTTCATTTCCAGATCAACCTTCCCCTACGACCAGGGCAAGCCGAGAAGCGCCTCCGGCCACCTACACTCCCGGACCGACTCAGGATCTGGCCGCTGCTGGTCTGCCAGTCCGTAGCCTTACCCAAACACCCTGGCCGACGTCGACACTGGCCCCGTCCCCAACACCACTTCTTGTCACTGGAAATTTCCCTCAACGTATCGATGGCCCATTTGTGGATACACCCCCAATTCAGACCGATTGCCAGGAAAACGGATTCATCTTCCACAGCCGCTTTCCCAGTAACGTTGCCGGTCCCTGGCGCGATTATCACGCCTACCTACCCCCCTGCTACGGGCAAGACGGTCGCGCCTACCCAGTTCTCTACCTGATCCACGGATCAATTCAAGATGATAGCCATTGGCTTGACCTGGGATTGGCCCAATACCTGGATGCAGGAATCACCAGCGGTCGTTTTCCGCCTTTGATCGCCATCATGCCAAACAGCGGGCGGTTTGGAAATTACACCTCTGGTGGCTGGAACAGTATTGAAGGCATTACCGTGAACAGTCTGCTGCCCTATGTCGATGATAACTACTGTTCTTGGCAGGATCCCGCCGGTCGCTCGATCGGCGGGATTTCACGGGGCGGATATTGGGCATTAGAAATCGCTTTTAAGTATCCCGATCTTTTTGGGGCTGTTGCCGGTCACAGTAGTCAGCTTCGTTTTGAGACAGATCCAGCGAAACATAATCCCCTGGCAACTTATGCCAATACGAATTTATCTGGCATGCGAATCTGGCTCGATAGAGGGGAAAAGGATTTTCTTCGCGTGGGTCAAGATCAGCTTCACACGCTGTTATTGGAAGCTGGCATAAGTCATGTGTACCAGGTAAATGAAGGCGGCCACAATGAGGCGTATTGGGTAGACCATTTGGCTGAATACATCGACTGGCAAACCGCCCTCTGGCCCCGAGATCGACTTGATTATCCGATATGCGATTAAAAAAATTGGGGTTGTCATCTAATGCAGGCCAACCCTATCTCTTGGCGATGCACAATCAGATCCAGGCATGAGTACCCAAACCCAGATCAAGCTCAGATCATAACAAGCTGCCTGATGGCCCGTTCTGCCTGTGCGGAATCTCCGTAGCCCAAGGAATAACCCGGCGTAGTTTTTGCCAATCGCACAGCTTCGGATAGGCCATGATCCTCCAGGTTGCGGGCATTTGCCAGGCATTTCATGAGTTCAAAAGCCGCTTCTGCCTTTGATAGGCGTGCCAGCTGGACACCTTGACTGGCCTCAAAATGGGGGAAGATTATCAGATCAATCGATGAGAGATTTTTTACAACCTGAACGCCAAACTGTTCCGGGGCGACCATGTCAAGCGATTCACTCTGTAATATTCCATTGACCAGCCGTTCCTTTTTCAGGAGTTGGGGCAACAAATGTCGAGCCGGTGACTTTATCGTTATAGGACGGGTAAATCCTCGGAACTGATCACTTCCGCTGGCAACAAACACCATTTCGTCACTCAGATAGCCAAATCCATGATGGATTAACCAGGCAGTAAGTGTGCTTTTTCCGGCCCCGCTTCTTCCGGGCAATAATATTCCTTTTTCTTCAGTCCGCACGGCCGCCGAATGCAATAGCAATCCAGCTTTGCTTTCATATGCTAACGTGAAGCAGACCTGGCTCATAAGCGAGTTGGCCATGATCTCAAATGATTCCTCTTTGAACAACAGAGTATCATCTTGCCACAGCCAAAAGCCCTCATCGCCACCATGGTCTTCAAGCCGGAGCGTAGTCCAGGGCTCTTCATAATTTGAACCGGTAATGTTCTGAAAGAGGAAGTCAACCATCTCGGTCGGACGGCCGTCGTCATATCTTAACCCGATGGTGCTATTTCCAAAACTGATCAGGCGTAGATTCATGTTATTAGGATGCAGCCGGCAGTCAGGAACTGTTGCACAGTTTCCTCGACTTCGGCCGCCATTACTTCGGCTGCCTCCGGATAAGCCTCGCTGAGAAGGGTGATTATCTCGGCGATAGTTTGCCGGCCATCGCATAGCTGCCAGATTAATGAGGCTGTCTCATTAAGATATAAGATCGTTGTTTCGTTGAGATGATAAAGCAGCATCTCTCCGTCCATCATTTCCAAATGATAGTCCGGTTTTTGTACTGGTTTTGCCAAGAGGTTCATTTTCATTCTGAGTTTTGTAGATAAACTAAAGTTGTTTTCTCAGGTATTGTAACACCCATCCGGCTATGTGTAGAGGGTGGCGAACCATGCGGATCCACCACCATTTAATGGTACGGTGATTCACGCCATAATATAACCACGTCCACCATTCTGTGGGCCAAAAAGTATCTCTCAGAAATCGCCTGATTCCTTTCTGTTTCTGTTCCACTACCGACGACTTGGGCCAACCTTGAAACGAAATCCCAATTCCTTTTGGAGGTGGATCAACTACAATCTGTAAGCGATCGACAACTTCTTCAGACCAAGGTGTGAGGAAGTGAAAGACAGGTAATACTTGCCATACCTGCGGGTATTTGGTTTTAACCAATTTCCAGTCGATTTCTTCGACGTGTTTTTCTACGAGGCTGACGAAATCAGCTACCCAAATGAGTCGAATCGATTGGGTGATCGAAGGGTAAGCGAATGAGTGGCGATAAATGTGCCAGAGCATAATCTCATGGCTTGGTGTTTGGGCAGCCACCTCATTTATTGAAAACGATATGGCGCTCATGCTCAGCCATTCATAATTAAAGAGATTTGGTGTGAATGGTAGGAGCCGGTGGTGCACTTCAACACTAACCTTCAGCCCATCGACTACCCGTTGGGCTACTGGTAAGTGATGACCGTCAGATATCTCAATGGATCGAGGTGTAGACGCCATAAACCCCAGTTCAACCAGTATCATCTGGGCCCGCAGTGCATCACTTTCTCTAACTAGAATATCCATGTCCCGCATCGGTCGCAGACCGGGTTGGGGATAGACGGTGAGCGCCAGGGCAGCTCCTTTCAATACCAGCACCTCAATATCGTCGTCCTTAAGAGCTGACAGAATCTCAGCCAGGACAGTGTAGCGGATGATGTTGGCCTGGCGGTGGCGTAATGTCAAGCCCGCCAATGCTCTTTGTAAGTCGTCTGGGAGTGCTATGGCGGCCGCCTGAAGATGAGCATAAACAAGTGGGGCCATCGCCATCATTTCAGCCCGCTGGGGCAAGGTTGGCCAATCTTCGTAGTGCTGTGCCTGGATTGCTAATCGCTGGCGTTGAACTGAATGACCCTCACTGCGGGCACATAGGGCTAAGAGTGAGTCTACCATCAATTTTCGAGGGTGCGATGTATGAAAAAAGGCAAGACACCATGTTCAACAAGTGTCTTGCCCAATAAAGTTATCTCTTTCTTGATTGACTACTGACGGTTTTGAGCAGGGTTATCTGTCAGTAGGGCAACTGGAAAATGATCACGATGGTATGTTAAGATCTATCGTGCATGAGTCAGTGCCATAGACGTTTTGATTTGTAAAGGTAACCGTTGCCCCCGTAACGGTTTCGTTAAAAGCGACTGTTACCTGGAAATCTGCTACGCCGTTTGCGTCAGTTATTGCCGTATCTGTCTCATCTCCCTGCGATGTAGGAATTGAGGCGGTAAGACTGACACCGGGAACAGCCAAATTACTAATTGTATCCCAGGCCGTGGCCGATAGGTTATAAATCACACCACCTTCATCTTCATCTATACCATATTGCGGATTACAGCGAACTTCGAATCGACCTGGAGTGACCTGGGCATGAGCCGGCAGCACGCCGGTCTTTAGAGATGGCGAGCTCCATTTGCCGGGTAGCATACTGACGGCCGTTACTGCGCCACCGGCCGCGAGAAATTTCAACAGACGACGCCGGCCGGGATTTTCTACTTTTGTAGAAGCAGTAACTTTATCTTCGTGTGTATTGTCCATATCCTTCCCTCCTAAATAATCACCCACTTCAAGATGATTATCGTACGACCAATTTCCAACATTAAAATTATACTGCAACGATATTTGATTACCAATAGGAATTAGAATAGCATTTTAATCCGTCGGCCAGTCTAATACCGGGCAAATGGCGACGGCGACGTTTGCGCTTGTTCTGGTATAAGATCCAAGACGAATGCCCATCAGTTCTAGGGCCTGGTTAGCTTAATAATCACACGCGGGTAAAATTCATTAAGCATTGCACTTATGGTAGAATCTCCTTACTAGTTCCACAAGGAAATTTGAGATGACTCCAGTAGAAAATCGGCAGGCAATCGTTCTTGCGGTTGTCAACCGAAAAGGCGGCGTTGGCAAAACAACAACGGCGGTTAATTTAGCCCACGGCCTTTCACGAAAATTGATTCGGCGGGTAAGCTCGGCCGATATCGACAAAGTGAGCGAACCAGACCACCTATACCAATACCTAGGCAAACATTACTTTCTCGGCGGGCACGTCCTGGTTATCGATTTCGACGCGCAAGGACATTGCGCCCAGGCGTTGGGAATTGACCCTCGTGGGGCAGATGTTGGTGAAGTGCTTCTCGGACGACAACATTTGAGCCAGGCTGTCATAACGGCCGACCGGGCGGAGAGCGGTTACCCACGGCCCAACCTGTGGCTGCTGCCGGCCTCCGACAACCTGGAAAGGGCAAAAGAAAACCTCTACAGTCAATCTCTAACCTATTTTATGGATGGCTTCAAAAATAGGGATGAGTGGCTGTCGCAAGTTCTGGAAAAACGTTTGCATTTAGCTCGTGAGCGGTTTACTTACATTATCCTCGACTGCGCGCCCGGCCTGGATTCATTTGCCCATGCCGTCCATAAATTTGCCGGCATGGCGATCGTTCCGGTTAAACCAGACTACTTGAGCATGAGCGCCACTCGCCAGAATACGGATCATATTCAAAGCATGCAGTTGCGTGGCGTGGATATCCAGATCCATACTATCGTGCCGACTTTTTACATACCCCGTCAAAGATTGGACCAGGAAATGATTGCCGAGTTACGGGCCAAGCATGGCGACCTGGTGGGAGAACCTATACCGCGTAGCCAACTGGCGGCCGAAGCGCCTGCCGATCAAGAAACAATTTTTGAAATCGATCCCTACCGCCGCAATCCGGCTACGATCGCTTACCAGAATTTGGTGGATAGAGTGTATTATGGCTAAGATGAACTTGAAGACAAACCCGCTAGAGGAAGTAGAAGAATTCGATCCACAGGCTGTTGCAGACTTTAGAACTGTCTCAGGGCCAGTCGCCAGCGAACCCAAATCGCCGTTAGGTTCTCCTGAAGCGACCATGATGAACAGCGGCACCTCCATCGAGTTGCTGCTTCACGAGGTCAACCAGCGACTTGAGCAACTGCAAGGTGAACTGGCAGCCGAACGCGAAGCGCGTCGAGAATTGGAAAAGAGTAATTTCCAGCTTCAGGCATTGGCCGCTCAAGCCGAAAAAGCCTTAGCCGACCTCGATCTTGAAAAGAAAGAGCGCCTGGATCTGGAACGAAAACTGGCGGCCGTAGAACCAGAGATGAAGCATGCCAGCTCTCTGGTTCAGAATCTTGAGTCAGATAGATTGGTTCGCCTCGAGTTAGAACGAAAAATCGGCACTCTCGAATTCCGGGCCGAGAGGATGGAGCAGGTAAGCGAAGAACTGGCTGAGGAACGGCAGAGTCGTCTAAAACTAGAACGGGAAACTGCAACCCTCGAGATTGAGGTGCAGCACGCAAAAAAGATTGAGCAACTCCTGACTGAGGAACGCCAGGCGCGGGCAAATGCGCAGATGCGCGCTTCAACGGCCGAAGCCAAATTAGCTCAATTGCAAGGGGAATTGGCCGGATCTGATTCGAAGAGAAAAGGCTCGTTTTTTGGCCGCAACCGTTGAGGATCAAGCCGCTCGATAGAAAACTGATTATGGATCGCGACTGTTTACCGGTCGCAACCTGATCGGGCTTTTTGTTATCTCCCTCATTGTGGATTCTGTCCGCTCTTGACCATGGCGAGGTTTATGATAGACTTCATTTAACTTTAGAAACAAGGAGGCGCGCTTTATGGAACAAGTAAATCACCCAACCTACGTCATTGTTCTGTGCTGCTTGAGCGTGCCCTTAACCCCCAACTAAAAGCCTTTAAATCTGCTTTTTTCGGCCACGGGTACCAGTACCCGTGGCCGTTTTTTTTTGGCCTGTAATCAGACCAAAAATCCCGGCCGCGGTGCTTGTAGCACACCACCCTCGGCTGTTTTTTCCTATTCCGCAAATAAGTGAGAATTGAACTAACCAGCTGTGGGCCTGGGCGAGTCTTTGGGCTGTCCAGAATGCTTCCATTCATTCATTAACGTTCAAAAAATGGAAAAAACAACCTTGGATAACTACGAAGAGTACGAACAATTGGAAATACAGATCCTCAATCAGGACCGGCGCTATCGCCGGAACCGGCGTGGACAGAATCAAACAAAACCAGATCTGGCGCTTGCCCGCTCTGAATTTACTGATTTCAGCGACAATATCACCGATTTTGTGCCCAGCTATGCCGCAGCCCTTGATCCCTTACACCACGAGCGGCAATGGCTTATCAGATCTGTGGGTAGCTTTTACCGTGAAAACCTGATTACCGATGTAACCCGCATCGTTAAGGGTGGCAAAGAGGCCAATGTCTATTGCTGCCTGGCAAATCCAGCCAGTGGAGTAGATCTTATTGCCGCCAAGCTCTACCGCCCACGCATGCTGCGAAACCTCAGAAACGATGCCCTGTATACGGAAGGTCGCATATTGCTTGACCGCGAAGGTAAGACTGTCAAAGGACGCCGGGAAGCCCGGGCCATGGCCAATAAAACCCGTTTCGGCCAACATCTGGGCTTTATGAGCTGGATCGTCCACGAATACCAGGTACAAACCGAACTGTACCTGGCCGGGGCCGATGTGCCGCGGCCGATCGCCTACCAAGGCAATACAATCCTGATGACTTACATTGGCAACGAGTGGGCGCCGGCGCCGGCGCTTAACGAAGTGTCCCTGGACGATGATGAAGCCCAAACAATTTTTGAGCGGATTCTGGACAATATCAAGCTCATGTTGGCCCATAATTATGTACATGGCGATCTCTCAGCTTACAACATCCTCTATTGGGAAGGGGAGATTACCATCATCGATTTTCCACAATTGGTCGATGCCCGAAAAAATGGTAACGCCTTGATGCTCCTTGACCGGGATATCCGACGTGTCTGCGAATACTTTGTCGACTACGGGATTGATGCAGACCCAGTACAGATTACTCCCCAATTATGGGACGATTATCAAAATGGATATCTCTAATATTTATCAGCAAAGGTGATCGTCATCCTGGACCGTGCCTCTTGCCGGGCAATGTTTAGGTGACGATCACCTGTCAAATCGATGCCCAAAAAGATACCTGCCTACCCCCTTTATCTGATCATCCAGGGCAGCTATTGGCTGTTCTTCGCGATGATGGCGACTCTCAGTGCCATCTACCGGGTAGAAGATGCCGGCCTGAACCCCATGCAACTGATATTCGTAGGTACAGTGTTGGAGATTTCGATATTTATTTTCGAAATCCCTACCGGCATTGTCGCCGATGTATACAGTCGTCGCGCATCGGTCGTGCTCGGCTACCTGCTCATTGGGCTTGGTTTTATGCTGGAGGGCTCGCTGCCTATCTTTGGCACTATCTTGCTGGCCCAATTTATCTGGGGAATTGGGGTCACATTCACCAGTGGTGCCGAGGAAGCCTGGCTGGCCGATGAGGTGGGCGAGGAGCACCTGGCCCACATATACCTGCGCGGATCACAGTTCGCCCAAGCTGGTGGCCTGCTTGGCATCCTGGTCAGTGTCGTACTAGCGCGAATTGCTCTTAATCTGCCAATTTTTGTTGGTGGCGCCGCTATTGTGGGTTTGGCCATCTTTCTGGCGCTGTTCATGCCCGAGACAGGTTTCCGGCCGACGTCGCCGAGTGAAAGGAATACTTGGCAGAGCTTGAAACGAACCTTTAAAGACGGTACCAAAGTGGTGCATGATAGCCCCATCTTAAAAGTGATGATGGCTATTGCCTTGATCTATGGCTTGTCCAGTGAGGGGGTGGACCGGCTCTGGGAAGCTCACATTCTCGCCAATTTCACTTTCCCATCAATTGGCGGCCTGGAGCCGGTGGTCTGGTTTGGGTTTATCAACGTGGTGCAGACCCTATTGGTCATCGTCACAGCTGAGATCATTCGCCGGCGAGTAAGGGTTGAGAATCACCTTGCGGCCGTGCGTGCGCTAATGGTCCTCACAACGTTGCTAGTTATGAGTCTGGTCATATTTGGCCTGGCTCCCGGCATCACCCTGGCAATTTTATCCATCTGGAGCATGTCGGTACTTCGACGCACCAGCATGCCTCTTTATTCTGCCTGGCTAAACAAAGGTCTGCCACCGGTCACTCGAGCTACGGTGTTATCAATCCGAGGTCAAATCGATGCTATCGGTCAGTTGATCGGGGGTCCTATTATCGGAACCGTGGCTATGCTACTGGGACTCCGGGCAGCAATGATCGGCGTAGCCCTTTTGCTAGCGCCCGCGGCATTCCTCTACGGCTTATTGTCCAGGATGATTGGGGGCAGTTCAACCGTCGATGTGGTAATGCTCGAGGGTAAGCAATCTATTCTAGAGCCACCAGAACCATAGACAGCCATGCCGATCCTATTTGGGGCGGCTCAACTTTGCTTCGGATCCGGGTCGAGATCCTCGTCCATATCGAGGGCAGTCTTTCGCTCAAACTGCCGATAGCCAATTGAGGCAAGAAGTATACTCATAAAGTACAGCAGGAGCAGAGGCAACATAGTTAGCAACATGGTCACTGGATCGATAGAAGGCGTTATCACTGCCGCCAGGACAGCGATGCCTACAATAGCAATCCGCCAATGTTCCCGGAGTGTCTTGGCTGACAGGATGCCAAATAGCGAGAGGAAATAAATAAGCAAGGGGATCTCAAAGCTAACGCCGATCCAGAACAAAAAGCTCGTTGCGAAGCCGATATACTCCTGACTTGTCCAATCAGCGGAAAAAACCGATGTCAGGAATGTTGACAAAAAAGCGATTGCCGACGGTAATAGAACGAACCAGGAAAAAGCGACCCCGGTCAAAAAAAGTATTGTCGCACTTGGGATGAAGATATAGACATATCTTTTTTCGTGAGCGTGGAGACCTGGCTTAATAAATAGCCAGCTTTGGTACAGGATCCAGGGCATGGCCAGAATGGCGCCGGCAAATAGGGCGACGCGGAAATAAGTTTGGATCCCTTCGGTCGGACTAAGAGTCTGTAATGTCTCCCCATACGGTTCGATTAGGAAAGCCAGGATCTCCTCGGCGAAAAAGAAACCGACAATTACCGCGGCCGCAAAGCCAACCGCCGCCCAGGTTAGACGCACCCGTAGATCATTCAGGTGCTCAAGAATGGTCGATCCCGTCTCCTCGACAATATTCTCAGACATCAGTCTGGATCACCGGGAACTTCGACAGCTCTAGGCAATGTTGTAGAGGGGACGGTGACCGGAACTGGTGCTGGTTCAGTGGGCGCGAGTGCGGCATCATCAGCCGGCGTGGCAGATGATTGCTCCAATGATCTATTGGTCTCATCCAGAAGGCCCTGGCTCTGATTACGCAGAGATTTTGGTACGTTACCCAACTCGCGGCGCAATTCTTGTACCTCATGCTGTAATTCGCGCATGTCGTTTAAACTATTACGAACCGAGTTATCATCTAATGCATCCAGTTCGGCATTCAACTGTCGCGCAAACTGCCGGGATACTCTTTGTAACTGGGCTGTCGTACGACCTAAGGTATGAGCTACCTGCCTGATTCTGTGTGGTCCCATCACAATACCGGATAATAACAAGATGAAGACCAGTTCGGGGAGACCTATTCCAAAAAAACTATCCATTGTGGGATTACTCAGACAACCTCGGAGGGATACAACAATTCGCGTCTCAACTGGGGAATCTGATCGGCAAGAGATCCCAAAACACCATTTATAAATCGTGGCGCACTATCAGAACCGTATAATTTTGCTAGCTCAACGGCTTCGTTTATAGCCACTTTAACCGGCGTTTCTTTGTCGACAAGAAACTCAAAAATGGCTATCCGCAAAATGTTGCGATCAATCACCGCCATTTGCTCAACCGGCCACTCGGGTGCATAACGAGTAATTAGGATATCCATGCCATTCTTGTATTTCAGGACGCCATTCAAAAGCTTATAGGCGAATTCGATACCGGCGCTTTCCATAGGTTGGTCCTCAATGCGCTGTTCCATCACCTCATGTGGGGGGTGATTGGCAACATCGATCTCGTAGAGAGACTCTAATGTTACCCGCCTGGCGCGTCGCCTGGTTTTCATCCTATTTAAGCTGTCTCATCCGTCGCATATAACACATCTTCAACGTGAACGTTGACTGCATCCACAGGTACGCCGACCATTTTGTCGATAGCTTCCAGGATCGCTCCTTGAATTGCATAGCTCGTTTCGAGTACATTCACATGGGGATCCATAAAAACGTAGACATCAAATGTCAAATTATCGTCCGTGTAGTTCAACAAAACACCATCGCTACGAACAGAGCGCCGGAAAAGGCGACTCATGTCTGGTGGTACGGATGCTAATTGATTAACACCCTCAACGCTCAGGGTCGTATGTTGAACTATCGCGGTCAGAACTTCAGGCGCTATTTCAATCCGGCCGATGCTTTCTATTTGCTCTTGTTCGCTCATCTCATCACTCAGTGAATAATATCTACCAACCTCAAACTAAGCGAGGGCCAAATCCAGCCCAGAAGTTGCTGTTAACGACAGTTACATGGCCATGCCACCATCCACCCGTATAACTTCACCTGTAATATACGCCGAATTGTCAGATGCTAAAAATGTCACCAGATGAGCTACTTCCTCCAATTCACCCAAACGACCGAGAGGGATAAACTCCAGCGCTTTCTGCACCAGATCTTCAGATAGTCCTTCGGTAAGCGCAGTGGGGAAAAAGCCTGGTGCAATAGCATTAACAGTTATCTGTCGTGGACCAAGTTCCTTGGCCAACGACTTGGTGAAACCGATGTTACCTGCTTTGGAAGCCGCATAATTTGTTTGGCCGCCCTGTCCTGAGATACCCACCACAGAACTAATATTGATTATACGGCCGCCTTTTCGGCGACGGATCATCGGTCGTGAGACTGCCTTACAGCAATTGAATAAACTTTTCAGGTTGGTATCCAGCACTACGTCCCAATCGTCTTCCGTCATCATCATTAGCAGCATATCACGGGTTGTGCCAGCATTGTTGACTAAAATATCGACTTGACTATAGCTATCAAGCGTAGTTTTGACCAGCGCTTTCGCCGATTCAAAGTTGCTTACGTCTGCCTGAAGGGCGGTAGCTGAACCACCATTGGCCACGATAGCTTCCACAACTTCTTGGGCCGCATCACCACTGCTATTATAGTTCACAACAACTGTTGCTCCATTGGCTGCCAAATCAACGGCTATCGCCCGACCAATTCCCCGGGAACCACCGGTGACAATCGCGATCTTCCCATCCAGTAATTGAGGTTCAGACATCTTTTATTCAGATAACTCGAATTTGATTCTATTTACATTACGGTTGATTCGTTTGACCAGGCCTAAGAGGATTTCTCCAGGTCCGACCTCAAGAAAAGTGTCTACACCCTGATCGAGTAAATAGTTGATTGAACTCTTCCAAAGCACCGGCGCCGTCAGTTGGGCCTTTAATTCAGACCGTATTTCGGACGGCGTGGTCAGAGGTTTCGCCGAAACATTGCCAATGACCCGAATACGGGGTTCATGAATCAGAGTGTCATCGACGGCAAGGGCAAATTCCTTCGCAGATGATGACATCAGAGGTGAATGCGCGGCAATAGTAATCGGCAACGGGACTGCCCTCCGGGCGCCCCCGTCCATGGCCAATTTCATCGCCTCATCCAGGGCCACTTTGTCGCCAGAAATTACTACCTGACCAGGACAATTATCGTTTGCGACCTGCACCGGTCGCCCGGTCGCCTCTTGAGCCTGGGCACAATATTCTTCTACTCTTTCATAATCCAGAGCGAGAATGGCGGCCATTGCACCTGGTGACTGCTGACCAGCTTCCTTCATCAATTCACCACGCCTGCGAACAAGAGTTAATCCATCGCTAAAGTTGATGCTACCGGCGGCTACCAGAGCTGAGATTTCGCCTAAACTATGGCCGGCCACATAATCTGGGGCAGGCCAATCGCCCTTGACTTGCATTGCTTCCCAGCCGGCCAGGCTGGTCACAAACAAGGCCGGTTGCTGATTAACGGTATCGGTTAGACTCTCCTCTGGACCAAAGAAACATAACTCGGAAAGCGGGAAACCCAACTGAACATCTGCCTGATCAAAAACAGCACGTGCAGCAGGTACAGCCTCATAGAGGCTTTGTCCCATGCCCACATGCTGTGACCCCTGACCGGGGAACAGAAAAGCGACGTTCATTTGTTAAGGCTCCATGATGGATTGACTTAACAGCTTAATCTTCGTGCTCGGGTAATATTTGCCGGCCGTTGTAGGTATTGCATGATGGACACATATAGTGCGGTCGTTTCATCTCGCCGCAATTGTTACAGGGGACCAGATGAGCAGCAAACAGTTTGTCATGCGTTCGGCGCTTAGCCCGGCGTGTCCGTGATATACGTCTTTTTGGTATTGCACCCATTGAAACATTCCTCTCAAGATAATTTCTTTGATTCCGACTTTAGCTAACACAAAGCCAAAAAAAAAGGCGGCCAATCGCCGTCGAGCCTAATTATAGTCACACCACCTGGTGTGTCAAGCGCAATAATAAATCAGACGATGGCAATAGGTGAGAATTAGCTGCCTGTCTGATCCATCGCCTGCGCCTCAGCTTCCTGCTCGATTTCCAGCTTATGCATGCCATTACGAACGACAGACAATGAGCGCAGTAAATCTTCTTCTAACTTGGCGAGCACAGTTAGCGCGTAGGCATCTGATTCTGCTCTCATGATTTCTGCCTCTCGCCGGGCCCGTTCCAAAATAGTTTCAGATCGTTGTTGAGCCGATCCCATGATCGAATCGCGCCGTACCAATTCAGAGGCCTCCTGTTTGGCCAGTTCACGAATACGATTGGCCTCCTCTTTGGCTTGGGCCAATATCCGCTCTTTTTCAGCCTCAACACGATTAGCTCTTTTAACTTCCTCAGGTATAGACACGCGCAACTGATCGACAATATT
Organism: Patescibacteria group bacterium; assembly: GCA_035527655.1. Taxonomy (GTDB): domain Bacteria; phylum Chloroflexota; class Anaerolineae; order Promineifilales; family Promineifilaceae; genus UBA11865. Next base: position 39,853 of record DATLAB010000016.1, read on the forward strand.
AAAGATCCGATCCTCATCTACAAGCAGGCTTGATGTTAGCGGCAAACGCCTACTCTCAGCTAGCGTCTGCTCCAATCGATCTACGAGATGTTGAATGTCCATCTTGCGCCCCACAAATATTTGATCTGCAATTCCAATTCCGAATACCTCAGTTCGCCAGCTATTATAGCGAGGGTTGGCTCAGTCACGCAACGATACAGGTGATGAATAGGCGTCAGCCTCTGGACCGCCAATGCGTTCCTGCAGAGCTTTGCTAACATTGGATGGCACCATGCTGCTTACATCCCCGTTGAAAGTCGCGATTTCACGGATGATCGTACTGCTTAAAAAAGTGTGCTCTTCTCGGGTAATAAAGTTGACTACCTCAATTTCAGGCGCCAGGCGCTGGTTGGCCAGGGCCATGCGAAACTCATACTCGAAATCAGAGAAAACCCGCAAACCACGTACGATGACGCGGGCATCCACCTGGCGGGCAAAATCCACCGTTAAACCAGCATAACGTAAAATCCGAACACCGGGTCGTCCGTCCAAAGCTTCTTCAATCATTGCTACGCGTTCGTCAACAGAGAACAAAATTGTTTTAGTTGGCTTTCCATGATCGAATACAGCAACGATTAGCTCATCAAAGATTGCACGAGCTCGATACATCAAGTCTATATGTCCATAATGAACCGGATCGAATGTGCCGGGATAAATCGCGCGGTTAATCTCCAACATAATCTCCTAGCTTACGTCTCCAGCTTGCTGCCATAGTTCGCCAACTAGTTCTTGCAGAAGTTGATGTTCGGGCTGTTCCAAATAAGGATCACTTTTGAAGATCGACTGGGCTTCCTTCCGGGCTATCTGCAACACACCTATGTCACTTAACGAGGCCAGGCGTAACTCCGGAATGCCGCTTTGTCGCCGCCCTAGAAACTCACCTGGCCCTCGAATTTCCAAATCTTTTTCGGCCAATAAGAAACCGTCGTTACTCTTTTCAAGAGCCGAAAGTCGTTCATCTACATCTCCTGTGACAGCATCGGCGAGAAGCAAACAATAGGATTGGTGCTCTCCGCGACCAACCCGGCCACGGAACTGATGTAACTGAGCCAGACCAAATCGGTTGGCCCCTTCAATGAGCATGATAGTGCTATTCGGCACATCAATTCCTACCTCGATGACCGACGTCGCCACCAGGATATGCGTGTCGCCATTATAAAAGTCACGCATGGCAGATTCCTTTTCTGCTGATTTCATGCGGCCGTGCAATAGCCCCAGCTTCAAATCTGGGAAAATCTCTCCCTGAAGGCGCTGGTATTCCTCAGTAGCCGCCTTGGCCTCAATCTTGTCTGATTCCTCTACCAAGGGGTAAATGACGAAGGCTTGCCTGCCCTCAGCAATCTGGCTGCGAACGAAGGAATAAGCTCGTTCCCGCTCACTGGAACGCAACCAATAGGTCTTAATCTCCTGTCTTCCCGGTGGCATTTCATCCACAATAGACAGATCGAGATCGCCGTACAGAGACAATGCCAGGGATCGAGGGATTGGCGTTGCACTCATCACCAGTAAATGGGGGTTTGGTCGTTCAGAGATGCCGGGTAAGGCGGTCCCTTTATCGCGCAATGACTTGCGTTGATCAACGCCAAAACGATGTTGCTCGTCAATAATGGCTAATCCCAGGCGGTGGAAGTGGACACTCTCCTGAATTAAGGCATGGGTACCAATCGCTATCTGGATTGTACCGTCAGCCAGTCCGGCATAAAGCTCTTGACGTTCGGCGGTAGGTGTGCTGCCGGTCAATAGCGCCACGCTGAATCCAAAGCTGGTCAACATCTTTTTAAAGCCTTCGAAATGTTGCTCCGCCAGAATCTCAGTAGGCGCCATCAATGCTGATTGGGTTCCCGCTTGAGCCGCAAGTATCATCGCCGCTGCGGCCACGACGGTCTTTCCAGATCCAACATCCCCTTGCAACAAACGATTCATTGGCACTGGATTGGCCATATCAGCAGCGATCTCACCGATAACACGTTGCTGTGCCTGAGTCAGTTCAAAGGGCAATTGAGAAATGAACTTATTCAGAGTCGGGCGATCATATGGTATGGGTAAGCCAGGTGACGCTTGCCAATCTCGTCGATGGCCGAGCATGCCTAATTGAAGCAAAAACAATTCATCGAAAACCAGGCGCTGCCGGGCCCGGTGTAAAGCTTCATTATTATCTGGAAAATGGATCTGTTTCAGGGCATTTTGTAACGAGATATAGTTTCTTCTCGAGCAGATAGAAGGTGGCACTGGATCTGGAACCCGGACAGCCCATTCGACAGTCACCCGCTTCATGATTTCACGCATTTTTCGCGCGGTAAGCCCCTTGGTTAATCCATAAACTGGCACAATACGCCTTGTTTTCAGAGGTTCCATTTCCAACGGCTCCCATTCTGGATTTTGGAATACGGGACGACCCAGGAACTGGTCCACAGTACCGCTTAATACTATTTGCATTCCCGCTTTTAACTTATCGGCCATCCAGGGTTGGTTGAACCAGGTTGCCTGAATTTTTCCCGTACCATCGGTTACAACCGACTGCACATACTTTTGATTTCGACCTTGCCGAACTCGAGTTTCCCAAATGGTCCCTATTATGGTGACCTGCTCACCATAGTCCAGGCGATTGATAGGTTTTAGGAGGGAATAATCATCATAGCGACGGGGAACCAAATATAGCAGATCCCCGATCGAATCGGCGCCAAGTGCCGATAACTGTTCCGCACTCTTTGCGCCAACGCCCTTGATCGTCGTCGTTGGTTGGCGAAGCCCCTCCGGATCCGGGGCCATCGGCTCTCCTATTTCTTCCTCAAAGACGTCGGGTGGCTCCTGCTTGACGGGCCGGCGCGCTTTTGCCTTAGGAGGCTCCTTCTCTACTGTCATGGTCTCTTGCTCGGTGTCAGCGTTGCGCTCTTGTCGTATCTTCAATTTGCTTTTCAGCATTTCAATTTTCGCGGCGCGTGCCTCGATTCCGGGTAGTTGCGAGTACTCCACGAGCGTCTCCGCGACTTGATCAATCAGGGCCAGATCAGCCTCATCTTTGGTCTGTTCCCGGGCCTGAGTGGCCCAAAAAATAGCGAACTGGCGGATCCCACCCACAACAGCCTTATCCTGAAATCCTTGCTTGGTCTCGAGATCAATAACTCGTTCTAAACTATTAAATGCTTGTCCCATAATTACGTAATATTGTTCCTGGTGATACAGGCGATTCCCAAGCCATTTGGCCCCAAGTGTGCACCTAGAGCAGGGGTCAGCTCCACTATCAGTGGCTCTATCCCTTCAGGCACCAGGAATCGTGTCTGTTGTTGAAATTCTTGTATACACTGTTGGCTAACATGGGTGTGCAGCAAAGCGATGTTTTCTAAGGGCCCTAGTTCACCGGCCAACTCCAGGAAACGAATCAGAGCACGTTTCGAAGTGCGAACCTTCTCTAACATCGTGACTTCGCTCTTGTGAACGCGCAAGAGGGGTTTAATATGAAGCAATGTCCCTAAACCAAAAGTTGCCCAGTTAACCCGACCGCTTCGACGTAGATATTCCAGGGTGTCCAGCAAACCAATAACATAAGTCCGTTCCACCCTCTTATTGAGAGTCGCAACGATTTCGTTCATTGTTTGGCCTGCTATGGCCCCTTCGGCGGCTGTTATCGCCAACAAGCCTAAACCCATTGTTAACTGTTGGGAATCAAAAAGTTGTACTTCCACCGAATCAGTTGCCTCAGATCCCAACCTGGCGGCATTCAAAATGCCGCTTAAGCTGGAGGAAACATGGATCGATAGAATTTGACCGGCGCCTTCGGCCGCAAGCCGATCGTAAACTTCGGTGAATGCTCCTGGAGCAGGGGCAGCCGTCGTCGGCGCTGTTGAGTAATGAGGCAGACCTTCGTAGAATTGCCGGCGTGAGAGATCAACGCCATCCAGGTAGCTCTCGTCTCCTATATTCACATAAGCCGGGACTACAGTGATGCCAAATGCTTCACTCGTGGCCTTGGGAATATCGCAAACACTGTCGGTCACAATCCGTATGGTCATAATGGCTCTCGCCTATTCAGCCCCAAGAATATACTGATAGATAGCTTGGCCCCCAGGCAATACCTCGACTTCCAGATGCGTATAGTTATCTTCTATCCTCGCCGCCACCTCTTCTGCCTCAGACTTACTGATGTCGTGACCATAATACAGCGTTAAAAGCTCCCGTGATTCTATGTTCATCTCATCAAGCACCTGCTGAAGCACAAGCTCAATATTATCACCGGCGGCGTGCAAACGGCCGTTGACTACGCCAATGATCTGGCCTTCCGCCACATTTACGCCTTCCAGAACAACTGAACGGGTTGCTACCGCAATTTCCCCACTGGCAACACAGGCGCAAGCGATGTTCATCTCGCTTACGGCCTTTTCCAAATCATCCTTGTTATTGAGGGCTAACAGGGCGCTAATACCTTGCGGCGCGGTTCGAGAAGGCACAACGACCACATTTTTATTGCTTATTTTACCGGCAGCTTCGGCTGCCAGGATAATGTTCTTATTATTGGGGAGGATGATTACGTTATTTACCGGCATCTGTTCAATGATCTCGAAAATCTCTTCTGTACTTGGATTATTACTCTGGCCTCCGTTAACAATACCGGCGGCACCCAGGCTACGAAATATTTCTGCCAAACCAACGCCAGCAGCAACAGCCACAACGCCAATCTGACCTAGCTCTAGCTCAGGATCCAGCTGATAAATTGCCGGGGTGGCAGACACGGCACGACCGATGATCGCTTCCATTTGCATTTGCATATTCTCGACAACCACATCGTCAATGCGCCCCTGGACAATTCCATAACTCAGCGGAATTCCTGGATCTTTTACATGCACGTGGACCTTGATCGTTCTTTCATCACCCACAACGACGGTCGAATCGCCCATCGCGTCGATGTCCGTTCGAATAGCCATAACGTCCAGATCCTCTCCCATCAGGATAAACTGAACATCGTATGGAAAATCGAGGCCTTCGGCCGGGGCAGCCCTTGCCTGGGCTGAGATTGTTATCTCTTCTGAAGGTAAGGCCTGAAGCGACATTTCACCATCGACATAGCGCAACATGCCTTCGAGAATAACAAGCAGCCCTTTCCCGCCTGCATCCACAACACCCGCTTGTTTCAGCACTGGCAGCATATCCGGCGTTCTTTCTAGCGCTTGTTGGCAACGCTCCACAACCCGGGCCAGAAGGAAGCGTAGATCACGGCTTTTGATTGTGGCGTCTTCAGCCTCTTCCGCTGCTTCGCGGATTACAGTAAGAATCGTGCCCTCGACCGGCCGCATGACACCCTTATAGGCAGTGTTAGAGGCTTCACGCAAGGCATTGGCCAGGTCATTGGCATTAAAAGCCTCAATTTCCTTTAAGCTAGTGGCCAAACCACGCCAGATTTGGCTCAGAATAACCCCAGAGTTCCCGCGAGCACCCATGAGCGCCCCCTGGGATAGCTCGTTGGCCACTTTTCCGACATGCGTTTCTTGGCCATCTTGAATGCGTTTATAGGCGGAACGCATGGTGAGCAGCATATTTGTGCCTGTATCACCATCCGGTACCGGAAAAACATTCAAATCGTTAACTTGCTTGTGCTTATTATCCAGTTCAGTTAAAGCCGCCTGGGTCAGCTTTCGTAACTGGTTCCCGTCGCAGGTTCGCCATTTGTCCGTTGTCGATAATGATGATGATTTGTGAATCACGCTCTCCTGTTTCACAACCACTCATTCTCCTAAATTAAGAATGGCCATTGCTATGCCGCAAGTCATGAACATAAACATTGACCGCTCGCACTGGGATGCCAATGGATTTTTCAACATGAAATTTAACCGTATTCTGAATACTCTCGGCAACAACCCGAATCCGGGTTCCGTACTCGACGATGACATAAACATCAACGACGATCTCCTCATCCTCGATTGAAACATCTATGCCCCGCCGGCTGTCACGCGACAAGATGTGGGAGATTCCGGTAGCCAGGTTCTTATTAACCATACCAACAACCCCATAACATTGCATGACAGCCCGGTTGGCGATTGTCGCCACGGCCGCTTTCGAGATATCAATCTTCCCGTAAGATCCGCGCTTTGTGGACATTATTCCTCTCCTAAAAAGGGGCGCAGGCGCAAAATACGTCCTTTAACCACACAATTGAGTTTACTCCGAACTTGCTTCATCCCTAATGTCGAACAGCCCCTTATGGGCGACTATTCATGATATTCATCCCTAGAGTGTAACCTGCACCCATCACCTATGCGAATGCGCCTCTCAATTCGGCGGTGCATTACTTTCTAAGCGCCCACTTCAGAATCTTGCACGAAGCAGGCGACACCTTTATAATACCGCAGCTTGTTCTCTTCGAAACTGAGCGACCACAAATTGGTCGCTTTTAATTTGTCTGTTAAAGGTGTGATTATGGCTAAATGCGACATATGTGGCAAACAACCACAATTCGGGCACAATGTCAGCTTCTCGATGAAACATTCGAAGCGGCAGTTTAAGCCTAATATTCAGAAAGCTACTCTATACGAAGATGGCCGCAAAGTGCGCAAAAATATGTGCACTCGCTGCCTGAAAACCTACAGCAAAACCGGATAGACAATCCTGATATGCTGGTCTCTGGTGAAAGAAGCCAGCCTGGCAAGGTGGCTTTTTTGCTTTCAATAGCAACCGATAAATAAGCTATGGGCCAATTGAGTGATAGTGGCCTCAGGTCAGCACGCTCAGCAAGACGCTATTAGCGCCGGTCGCTAACAAGCTAGAGCGCACCTCATCCTCGTTCTCCTCTTCGACCAGCGCTATCATATTACCACCCCTTCCTGCTCCGCTTAATTTTGCTCCCAAGGCACCGCTCGAATCGGCTGCGGCGATTAACCGTTCTAATTTTTCTGAAGAAACTGTCATCGCGCGTAAGTAGCCTTGGTTTTCGTGCATCAAGCGCCCCACCCGTTCCGGATCTCCTTCTTGAATGGCTATCCGCGCTTCGTTAGCCATACGACCACAATTATCAAATAGCAGTTCAAATTTCTTGGGGTTCTCCTGCCACTGGCGGCGCACATCTCCAACCACGTCCCAAGTTTTACTCTCTTCGCCTGTATCGGCGACCAACAGGTGAAGCGGGGCGGCAACGGAAAAAGTATCGATTCGATTTGTTGGTTGCTGGCGCACAAAATAGACCGGTCGCTCATAAGCTACGACAGTATTATCAATGCCACTCGGCGTACCATGAAGCAATCTCTCTACCTGGTAACAAAGCGTCGATACCTGCTCATCTGTGGCCAGATCGGTAATTTCAAGGTGTAGTGCGAGAGAGCGAATAACGGCCGCCGCCATCGCCGCTCCACTCCCAAGTCCGCTGGCAATAGGGATCATACTTTTCACGGTAATTGTGAGGTCGGGTAGGTTGGGAAGTGTAACGAACTCCAGCACACTTTGGACCGCTCGGGCGAAGGGATCGCCATCGGGGGCCTCATTCAACCAATACTCTCGGCCCAGGTTAGGTGCCCTGAGTCTGATGCCGGACCTCAGACTATCCTCAACAATCGCCTCTGCCCTCACCTGAGAAATCGGTACAGCAATAGCCGGGCGACCATAAACAACAGCGTGCTCACCGAAGAGGATGATCTTAGCCGGGGCACTGGCAACAGTCACTGCCATAAAGATCAGACAACCACATAGAGGACCAGGAATACGATCGAAGCCCAAATCACCAGTGTGAGTTGCATCGGCCGGTCCCTGAGAAAAATTTCTTCCGGCGCGCCCCCTTCGTGACGTACGTGTATCAGGTAAAGGTAGCGGAACACGGCGTACAATACCAAAGGTATGGTCAGCATCATGAGATTATTGGCCGGCAATCCTTCGGATAGAAAAGTGTAAAGGCTATAGGCAACCACAGCGCTAGTTGTGACGATGCCAATTAAGCGATCAATCAAATCAAGATTGTAATCAGCTAAAATCGCCCGGTGGTTACCTGCCTCATCACCCAGTATGATCAATTCATGACGGCGCTTGCCAAGAGCCAGAAATAAAGCCAACAGGCCGGTACAAACATAGAGCCAGGGAGAAAAACGCTCGACATTGATAACTTCCACACCGGCCGCCACACGCAAGATAAACCCTGCCGAGAGAACCATCACGTCAACAAGAACGATATTCTTGAGATAAAATGTATAGGCAACCTGAAGCAGAAAGTAAACCGCTAAAACAACGGTGAATGCCGTGGAGAGAAAATATCCGGCGACAAGACTCCCGGCGATGAAAACAAAGGCAGCCACTGCCGCCACTTTGGGATTTAACTGGCCTGAAGGTAAGGGCCGGTTACGTTTCTCTGGGTGCTGCCGGTCCTTTTCAATGTCCATCAGGTCATTCATGATGTAGACCCCACTGGACATGAAGCAGAGCAAAATAAAGGCAATGGTGGTGCGCACGAAGCTTTCCGGATCGCTCAGCTTCCCATCAAAAAATAAGGGAATGTAAACCAGGCCATTTTTGGGCCACTGCCGCGGCCGCATTGTCTTAACTAAAGCGATTAACAAATGATGTCTCCAAAACGGGTAACAAATTATACCCTGGTTTCGACGTATCCTAAATCTCACCTTCAAAAAAGAAGAATGATTCGCCATCAGGGCCAAGCAAGGTGGCATTGTTAACCACACCACTCTCTGAAATCGATTCGTAATTAAAAGAAAACCCTTCATTCTTTAAACGTTCAATTCGCTTGACCATATCAGGGGCATAATAGGTCATTGCCGGGTATTTGAAGTCGACCTCGTCGCCAATTTCTCTATTTTGGTGCAGGCCCAATATGATATTCTCATCACTGACAATTCCCCAGGGATAGGGATCGTCACTCTCATGTATAGTGGCAAACCCTAGTTTGGACCAAAATTTGACCGCTGCATGATAGTCAGCAACGGATAATGCAAACTCACCAAAAGTACCGCCGCTAGTTAGCGGTCTACCTGAAGGTCGAGGAATTTCTTCGGGATCGAATGTGATTAGACCCACCACCAGGTGGCCAGGGCCTACAAATACAGCCATCATCAACTGACCGTCTTTTTCGCGCCGCTGGATAATTTCAATCCCTTTTTGCTCCAATTTGGCTACTCGTCGCGTCGTATCCAGGGAAAAATAGACCAGGCCTAAATAGCGATTCCCGTCCCCATTCAGCATAATTAAATTTTGCCCATCTGTAATTCGGGCCCAAGGATAAGGATCCGCGCTAACTTCAATTTTCTCGTAGCCCAACCTTTCATAAAAGGCCAAAGAGGTTTGCAAGTCAGATACACCTATGTTTATTTGTGCTACATGGCCCAATTTCATCGCCCGCCTCCTATCCATTCGAAGATCAACACATAAGAGATTATACGTGTGCCTGTTGTGGATTGTGGAATTTACTTGCCCAACTACCCTGGTCCATACTCCCGTTTGTCATCATATTGATCCCCCATTAAAAAGAACGTATTATCCAGGCTATCGTTCTTGGAGGGTCCCATTGGCACACGTCTCCAATAAGCTTTCAAACTCCCTTGAGGGTGCATTAGCCGGTGGCGGCGATCCGGCCACCTCACCTCTTTATGTTTTTGGGCCTTTCCTTAGGCTAATCGTTGTTGCCGGGGTGGCTCAAGTCACCTTTGGAGCCAGCATCTGGTTGGTCGTGGTAACGATCGCCTTGGTCTCGGCAACGTACCGGCTGGTGATGATCTGGATTATCGATGGCAGCGGCGGTAGCGGTCTGAGTGAGGAAGAGTTTGGTGGTTGGGCTGTCAAGCTAAATGCAAGCATAACCTTCGTCGAGTACACACTTACTTTTTTGGTCAGTATGGCCGCCCTGGTAACCTTCATTGCCGATCGTTTCCCCTTTCTCAATGATCCCTTTTTTGGTTTTCAGTTCCGGACCTACGTGGCTATTGGTTTAAGCATTATGACTGGCTGGATGGTTAATCGAGGGCCAAAAACGGCCGCTCGCGCTTTTGGTCCGGCGACAGCCGGTGTGCTACTTTTACTATGGGCCATGATAATCGCGACCATCGTTAAATTGGGCTTACATTTGCCTTCGCTGAAGCTGGAAGCATTTACTCCGGAGTACCTCAAGTTCACCCTAGGCGGTTATGTGCGGATCCTGGCCGTCATGACTGGCATTGAAATTTTTGCTAATCTCGTTGCCGCTTATGAAGGTAAACCTTCCCGAAAGAGCCGGATGGCTTTCCGAAGTCTACTGATCATCATGGGAACCACATCCGTCACAATGCTAATTGTCGGTCCGGCAATATTGGTACTATCCGACCCGACTAATACCGAGGTTTCAGTCTTCACGCAAACCATGGATCAGTTGCTGCCGGCGCCGCTGGCCTTTCTCGGAACCCTGGTCGGTGTTCTGGTTCTATTATCGGCGTCTGCGGCCAGCGCCCAGGGTTTACAAAACCTAGCCTTGGGCCTGAAACATCGTCATTACATCCCGTCAGTCGTTGGACAGCGTAACGCTTTTGGAGTTGCGTCAATGCCTGTATGGATTGAAGTGGCCATTGTCTCCATCTGTTTTCTGGCGATCGGCACCAATGCAGAGACCTACCTGGCTATCTATGCAGCCGGTGTGTTTATTCTACTGAGCATGACCGGTTGGGCAGCGACGAATCGACTGATTCGCCAGCTGAAGACATCATTATCAGGGAACAATGTCTTTAGTTTGGGGGGCACGATCCTGGCGGCTACTTTCAGTTCGTTAGCGACCGTGATCATATTCGTCGAGCGATTCAAGGAAGGCGCCTGGACCTATTTCATTCTCTTGCCTTTTTTTTATCTGCTATTCAGCTATTTTCGATATCACCTTAGCGAACCGACTCCTGTGGAAGAGCGTCGTGGCAGACTTTTTGCCGAACGTCGCAATCTTCCGTTTGACGATCAAGAGATTGGCGCCAAAGTGACAGCCATCCAGCGCATCCTGGTCCCTCTTGATGGATCGCCATTTGCCGAGGAGGCCCTTCAATTGGCCCAGAGTTTCTCAGGCAGGCACAGCAGCCAGCTGGTGCTGCTTTCGGTCCAACAAACAACTGGTATTCCCCGTGCCATACCATTCTTTCAGAGTCACGGCAGGTACGACGGTGACCTAATGGAGCATGAAAAATATTTACTACAGGTTGCCGGTAAACTCGGCCGGCTTGGTGAAAACCCAGAGGTTGTTACTGTATCAGGGAATATCGTTGATGAGATTACTATAACGGCTCAACAAAAAGCTATCGATCTTTTAATCATGAGCACCCACGGTCGCTCGGGAATCGGCCGGGCTGTCATCGGTAGCGTCGCCGATAAAGTGATCAATCAGATCAACATCCCAACGCTGCTGATTCGCCCCGGCAGCGACGAACCCTCGAGGCGACCAACTTTCGCCAGGATTTTGGTGCCGCTAGATGGATCAACGAGAGCCGAGCAAGTATTACCCTTTGCTAATGTTGTGGCCGGCCGAAGTGAGAGCGAGATATTATTGTTGTCAGTTCCTGACGAGTTCCAGACAGAAGCACAACAAGATAACTTGCGACAATACCTCGAAACAATGGCCAAGTCACTACGGGCGATAGGCTTTCCTACCAAAACGCTTGTGACAGGCTCAACGCCGGGTTATACAATAGTGGAGGTAGCCAATAGCGAGGCTGTGGATCTGATCATGTTGGCAACCCATGGCCGCGGAGGTTTTGCCCGGCTGATGTTGGGTAGTGTGGCCGATACCGTGATTCGCCACACCCGGCAACCGGTGTTTCTGGTGCCCGTGCGATAGATATAAAAAACAAGAAAATCCAAAGTAGCTTATGGAGTTCGAACAACAAATCGCGGAACAGCTTGATATCCGGCCGAAATACGTTTCAGCCACTATTGTGTTGCTTGATAGCGACAACACTGTGCCGTTTATCGCCCGTTACCGCAAAGAGGCGACCGGCGGATTAGACGAAGACCAACTACGTAAATTGAAAGCAATGTTGGAGAGCTTGCGCGTTTTGATGAAGCGGCGCACGTCGATTCTTAAGTCAATAACTGAGCAGGGAAAACTCACTCCTGAGTTGGAAAAAAAACTACTCTCGACAGAATCGATAACTGCACTGGAGGACCTGTACCAGCCTTACAAACCAAAGCGGCATACGCGAGCCAGCATAGCCCGGGAAAAAGGTCTCGAACCCTTGGCCAGGCTCATTCTGGCCCAACCTCAGGACCATCGCCAGCTCGAGGAGATCGCTGCGCCATTCCTTAATGACAAAGTTGACTCTGCTGACGAGGCTCTGGCCGGGGCGCGGGATATTGTGGCCGAAACCATAAGCGACTATCCGGCCGTTCGTCAGCAAACCAGGGCGAAAGCGCTTCGCTGGGCCGTACTCTCTAGTATAAAAATCGCTAAGAGCGAAGATCCACGAAGCACCTATAAACTGTACTATGAATATCGTGGCCGGGTTGATCAGCTACGCCCGCACCAGGTCCTGGCTGTAAATCGTGGTGAGGCGGAGAAGGTTCTTCGGGTGAAGATCGAAATACCTGAACGAGACTGGCGCCAGGCGATAGCCTCCGTTTTCCGGCCCAACCACCGCTCATCCCTGGCTGGTCAACTCGAGTTTGCCAGTGATGACGCGGCCGGTCGATTATTATTGCCTGCTATCGAGCGGGATATTCGCCGCCACCTAACTGAAAAAGCAGAAGAGCACGCCATCACCGTGTTCGCTGTTAATTTGCGTAATCTGCTGCTCCAACCGCCGCTCTCGGGATTCACGATACTTGGCATCGATCCAGGATTTCGCACAGGCTGCAAAGTGGCCGTGGTTGATCCGATGGGGACGGTCCTGGATACGACAACGATATACCCACATGCGCCGCAACGCCAATGGAAACCGGCCATTGAGCGATTGAGGCAATTGGTGCGGCAACACGATGTGAAGCTATTCGCTATTGGCAACGGCACCGCCTCCCGCGAAACGGAACAATTAATTGCTGAGCTTAATCAAGCCTCGCGATTAGAGAGTATCCTTTACATGATGGTCAACGAAGCCGGGGCCAGCGTTTATAGCGCCAGTCCGCTTGCCCGCGATGAATTGCCGACCCTTGATGTGACGCTTCGTGGAGCAGTTTCTATTGCCCGGCGAGTCCAGGACCCTTTGGCAGAGTTGGTCAAGATCGATCCGAAGTCGATCGGTGTCGGTCTTTATCAACACGACGTCGACCAGGGATTATTACAAAAAACCTTGGATGGCGTCGTAGAGAGTGTAGTCAACCAGGTAGGGGTTGACGTTAATACGGCTTCGCCAGCCTTGCTCACTCATGTCGCGGGCATCGGTCCTAAACTGGCGGAAAATATTGTAACTTTCCGGCGCGATCAAGGTCCATTTGCCAGCCGGCAAGCCCTGATAAAGGTGGCGGGTTTGGGACCAAAATCTTTTGAGCAAGCCGCGGGTTTTCTGAGGATCCAGAATGGCGACAATCCACTGGATGCCAGCGCCATCCACCCCGAGAGCTACGACATTGCCGAAGCAGTTCTTTCACAGGCGGCATTGACCTCGGCCGTAGTCCCGGCTAAGCGCGAGCCTGCATTGCTCCAATGGCGCAATCGCCAACGATTGGCGGAGCTTTCGGCCAGGCTCGGAGCGGGCATGCCTACCCTTGAGGACATCCTCGAGCAACTTATTCGCCCCGGACGCGATCCCCGACAGGATCTGCCGCCGCCGGTTTTGCGGAGTGATATCCTGAGTATGGAAGATCTGTCGCCGGGAATGGTACTGAAGGGAACAGTTCGTAATGTTGTCGATTTTGGCGCATTCGTAGATATCGGTGTTAAACAGGATGGCCTGTTGCATCGCAGCCAGTGGATCGCCGGCGCCGTTATCGGGGTCGGTGACGTGATTGAGGTCAGGATTATTAACGTCGAGCCGGAACGCGGCCGGATATCTCTCGGATGGTCTGATTAATGCATTTTTCTGAAGAAGATTTTGAACGACTGGTAGCCCAGGCGCTGGATGAGTTGCCGCCCTATTTCCAAGAAAAAATAAGTAACGTTGAGGTGCTGGTTAAGAGTTGGCCGAGCCGGCGCGAATTGAACAGTGCCGGCGTTCCCCCTGGTCACACATTACTTGGTTTATATAGTGGCATACCCCTGACCGAGCGCACACATAATTACGGTCTGGTAACACCAGATACAATCACTTTGTACCAGGGGCCAATCGAACAGTCGGCCGACAGATCCGAGGAAATACCGGGGATCGTGCAGCATACTGTCATTCATGAATTCGCCCATCACTTCGGCATCAACGACGACAGGCTACGCGAGTTGGGAGCCTATTGAATTTCGTGCCTCTCTATTAGCGGGACACCTCGTAGCCGGCGTCTTCCCAGGCGACGATTCCTCCAGACATATTGTGCACGTTGTCAAAGCCATTCTGCCTTAGAAAGTCGGTGACCTGACCGCTACGATTGCCACTGCGGCAAGTAACGACAACCTCCTTATCAGTTGGGATCTCTGACATACGCGCTGGAACTTCAGCCATTGGTAGGAGAGTAACGCCGGGTATGTGACCTTCATCGTATTCCCATTGTTCACGAACATCGAGCAAAAATACGTCATCACGGTCTTTGACACTGGCAACAGTATGAACGTCAACGGTATCATCTAGAGTTAACGACGCTGTTTCAGCTGGCAATTCCGCCGTTGGCGCGGCCGTGTCCTTTGCCCCACATGCCCCTATAAGCAGACCCAAAAATATCAGAATCAAAAGAACATTAACCTTCATTTGTAAAACAACTCCTTTAAAACAATTATAACCACTGACGAAATGTTTATTATAGATGGCTATTATATCTATGCAGTTAGATTCTCCGGTGATGGAAAGGTTACATGGAATCTGTGAAACCGCCAAAGGAAAGGTCAGGATCAGCGTCTGATTCGGTTGTTAGGATATTAGGCAGTAGATAGCTGCTAGAATAATCAGGGATATTCCTATGGACATAACCACCAGGAGATCATAATATTCGCCTGAGGCACATTTGGATGCGTAACATATGAAGCTCCTACGAAAAGGACGAGCATAGGCACAGAGCTTAATCAATTAGCGGCTAACCAGATCCAATCACTCTTCTCTACCCATTGAAACAAAGGAAATGGCACAATGAAATTAGTTACTTACAATCACGCAGGCCAACGTCATGTCGGGGCGGTAAAGGATGAGGGAGTAATCAGCCTGTCAGCCATCGCACCGGATATGCTGAGCCTGATCGACCTGGGCGCTGAAGGATTGGTCCAGGCCCAGGTAATTATTGCTAAGGCGCCGGACATCACCCCACTCAGCTCAGTTAAATTGCTGGCCCCGATTCCCGAACCCAGGCGCAATATCATCTGTCTGGGCCTCAACTATGCTGAACATGCGGTTGAACATTACACCACCAGTGGGCAGCAGACAGTATTGCCTGACTATCCGATTGTATTCAATAAAGCTACTACCACTGCAAATGGTCCTTTTGATGACATTCCCTTCGATCCGAGCGTTTCTGCCGAATACGACTGGGAGGTCGAGTTAGCCATCATTATTGGACGCAAGGGTAGGAAAATCTCCCGAGAGCACGCCTTGGATAGCGTATATGGTTATATGGTCCTGAATGATATCAGCGCTCGAGACCTACAACGACGGCACAAACAGTTCTTTTTAGGAAAGAGCCTTGATGGGGCCTGTCCTATGGGGCCGTGGATAGTCACGGCCGATGAGGTGGAAAATCCTCAATCGTTACGCATCACCAGCCGGGTCAATGGTGTCACTAAGCAGGATAGCAATACGAAACTGATGATTTTCGATGTTCCAGCAACGATTGAGCATCTTTCATTGGCTATGACTCTTCTGTCAGGGGATATCATCGCCACCGGAACACCCGATGGCGTCGGATTTGCTCGGAAGCCACCTGAATTCCTCAAGGCAGGCGATGTGGTTGAGTGTGAGGTTGAAGGCATCGGCCTGATAAGAAATATGGTTGCTCTCATTTGACCTTATTGCGTTTCAGCCATGGTTAGGGCGATTCGATCCTTGTTTACTCCTCGTTCGTCGAGGGGGAATCGTTCCCAGCCGGAACTAAGCGAGGTTAATGACGAACGGATCTATCCTCGGGTTCTACTAATCATCTATAACCCAACAATCCCCGCCCAGCGCGGCCGAAGATTGGTCGACGTTTTGGGCTGGAACAAGCCGGATGATTTGGTCCGTCAGTATATAGAGGATATCGACTTCGCCAGCTATGGTTATTGCCGCTATGAGATCGTAGATCGTTTGGAAGTTGACGCCTTTCCAACAAAGATCGACGGATTCACTTATTCAGCCAATGGGTATCATTCAGCCTGGTTAGCTCGGCGTGGTTTCCACCAACCGGATTGGGCTGACTACGATCGCATCCTGGCTGATTTTGGTGTAGCCAGGCAGGTAACCAACAGTTCGATTGACGAAGTCTGGCTCTTCGCCTTTCCCTATGCTGGTTTCTACGAATCCAGGATGGCTGGTCCCGGATCCTTCTGGTGCAACGCACCGCCCCTCGACGGTTATGATGAGGTTGGTCGCCGGTTCGTCATCATGGGCTTTAACTACGAACGAGGGGTTGGCGAGATGCTTGAATCCTACGGTCATCGCGCTGAGTCGATTATGGCCCATACTTTTCGCAATAGGCGCGGAACCGACAATCTTTGGGACCGTTTTACCCGCCATGATTTATCACATCCAGGTCGTGCAGAAGTTGGCAATGTCCATTTCGCGCCCAATAGCCGAAAGGATTATGACTGGGGCAATATGGAAAAAGTTCCCAGCCTCTGTGACAGTTGGTATGGTTACCCAGAGATTCAAGGCGCCCCCCGGATGGTAAATTGCCAGGAGTGGGGTAACGGGAATACTCGCCAACATCACCTGTGGTGGTTCAGGCACTTTCCTCATAGCGCCGGTGCGGAAAATGGCGTCTACCATAATTGGTGGCGCTACCTGGTATATCCGGGTCTGGATTAAAACCGATTTGTTCAGCTATACCAGGAGATCCCCATCCTCCCGCTGCCTACGGGCAACGAGTACATCATCAAGTCCAGGTAGTGGCGTGGAAAGTATCCTGCCGGCCAAAGTCAGGTCCAACCGGCAGTCCAATGGCCATCGTATATCTGCAGGCCCGATTGTTAAATATTCTCGGTTCGTCACACCCCACCAATCGAGCAACTTCAGGCCAAACTCGGCCCGGCTCATGGCCTGACGGCCGGCTATGTTTATGATCCCTTGGAAATTTGATTCAACCAGCTCAAGACAGACCTGGCTGAGCGTCTCCGCCCAGACTGGTTGGCGGATCTGGTTGTCATATAATGTTACCGGCTTGCCCAGGTTTAACGTGTTTCTGATCCAGCGGGTTGAATGATCCATGATAGTTAAGCCATAGATTAATGAAGTACGGATAATGACATGGTCTGCCCATTGGCCAACTAGGCGTTCAGCCTCGGCTTTGGCTCGGCCATAGGCAGTGATTGGCGTCGGTCTATGCGATTCAAAATAGGGGGGATGCTGGCCATCTAACAGTGAATCAGTGGAGATGTGGATAAGCTTGATTCCAAGTGAACGGGCAATGGTCGTCGCGTTTTGAGCAGTCCCATGGATAATCTCTTCCATATTGGCCCCACGATTTGAGCCAGCCAGTTGAATTATTACCTGGGGCTGGAACTCTGTTGCCACTTCATAGAATTGAGCCTCATCACAGAGATCTAGGTACCGCCCGCTGGGCAGGTCTAGAGGATCATGCTGAAAGTAAGTGTAACAAAGTTGAAAATGTTTGCTGGCGATGGGGACTAGATGCCGGCCCAGGTAGCTACTCCCTCCGGTTATAAGGATTCTCTTCACGCGCTCGCATACCAGGAGGTGGCATCACCCAGGGTCCCACCGAGATCTGACTTCTCGACATTTTCTAGGGCGGCAGCTGCCGCTGCTTGGGCTGCGACTTGCTTGCTGCGACCACTGCCTACTCCCCACTCTTCGTCAGTCAATAGCACTGCCACTGTAAACTCTTTTTCGTGGTCGGGACCCTCGGATCGCACAACCTGGTAATGCGGAGTCACGTTAAAATTTGCCTGGGCCCAAATCTGAAACTCGCTTTTGGCGTCCCGGTGAGCCGAATCTTCCAGGATCTTCACTAATGCAGGATCGATCAGCGACTGTACCCATGGTTCAATCACCCTCATACCCTGATCAAGGTAAATTGCGCCAACAACGGCCTCAAAAGTTGCACATAATATGGGTAATCGCGTTCTACCCCCACTTTCAGATTCACCATTGCCTAGCTGTAAAGCCTCGCCCAGACCAAATTCCTGCGCAAATTCGGCTAGTGTCCTCGTACGAACTAGAGCTGCTCGAAGCATGGTCAACTCACCTTCAGCCATTTCTGGATATCGATGATATAAATATGCCCCAACCACAAAGTCAAGGACGGCATCTCCCAAAAATTCTAATCGTTCATTGTCTTCCAGACACTGCCCTGGATTTTCGTTGAGAAAGGATCGATGGGTTAAAGCCCTTTCCAGCAAGGAATAATCATCAAAGATTACCCCTAATCGACTTTCTACCTCACGTAACTCATTCATGGAACAATTGGTAACTCAGCTATGTGGACGGACGTTGACGCCGTCTATTCAGAAAAATCCTTGATCACTAATACGGCATTGTGGCCACCGAAACCAAAAGCGTTATTCAGGGCTACCTTCACTTTAGCCGGTCTGGCCTGGTTTGGCACATAGTCGAGATCGCACGTTGGATCAGGCGTTTCGTAATTGATCGTCGGTGGCAATATTTGATCTCGAATAGCCAATAGGCAGAATACACTTTCGATTGCCCCAGTGGCCCCCATGATGTGACCGGTCATGGATTTGGTTGAACTAATCGCTATTCGATAGGCTTCTTCACCCAATGCGCTTTTTATGGCCATTGTCTCATAAGTATCATTGAGGGGCGTAGCCGTGCCATGGGCGCTTATGTAGTCAACATCTGCTGGTTGGATGCCGGCCGATTGCAGCGCCATCGTAATCGCCCTGGCTGCTCCAACGCCGCCTTCAGACGGCGCCGTGATATGATGGGCATCTGTGGAATGACCGTATCCAGAGATTTCACCCAGAATCTTAGCCCCGCGGGCTTGAGCGTGATCAAGGCTCTCCAATACCAGCATACCCGCCCCCTCACCGGGTATTAACCCATCCCTATTCTTGTCGAATGGCTGTGGCGTATCACTTATCTTTCCTGAGGTCGCCCCGGCGCGTTCAAATCCACCGATGGCTACAGAAGTTATGATTGCCTCAGCGCCTCCGGTTAGGACGGCGTCAAGTTCGCCATAACGAATCGCCTTGAAGGCATGACCAATCGCATCGCAACCGGCCGCACAAGCGGTGGTTATCGTCATGCTGGGTCCTTGGATCCCATAATCGATGGCCAGCATGCCGCCCGCCCCATTGGGCATGATCATCGTTATCGCGAAAGGGCTAAGGCGCCGTAATCCTGAGTTCATCAGAACATGCTCCTGAGAAACGAGGGTACTGATACCGCCGACTCCTGTCCCCATGTAGATACCTACTCTCTCTCGGTTATCGTCGGTGATCTTCAAGCCAGACTGTTCCATGGCCTCAATGGCTGCCACCGAAGCAAGCTGCTGGTATCGATCCCGTCTGCGAGCATCACGCTGGCCGAGTTTGTCTGCCGGATCAAAATCCTTTACTTCACAGACGCCACCAACCTGGTGATCGCCTCGCTCGATCAGGGTAAAGTCGCCGAGACCTGATTTGCCAGCGAGGATGGCAGCCCAGGTGTCCGGCACATTATTCCCAACGGGGGTTATTAACCCATAGCCGGTAACTACGACTCGTTGCATTTTATTCTGGTTTTCCGCTTGCATAATCTTCCTCCAAACACCGTTTTGAGGTTATGAATCTTCGGTAATTGTGTTAGTTGTCAGCTTCAGTCGGCCGGTAATCGCCCTCAATCCAGACACTCTGGTCGTCACCAACTTCCTTTTTCCAAACGGGGACGATCTCTTTAAGACGATCAATGCCATATCGAGCGGCTTCGAACGCGCCCTGATCTCGATGAGACGCCGCACAGGCTACAATTGTCGTGGTATCTCCAATGCTAAGTTTACCAACACGCTGCACGATGGCAATTCCCTTAACCAAGGGCCATCGCGCCCATATTTCACGAGCAATTTGAGCCATTTTTAGCTCAGCCATTTCTTGATAGGCTTCGTATTCTAAGTAAAGCGTACTGGGCGGCAATCCATCGCGTTGGGTTTGGCCGCGAACCGAGCCAGAAAAGGTTACAATCGCGCCTACATCTGCCCTGGTAAGACGGGCGTGAATGTCATCTAAATCCACTTTCCCTGTGGTGACGATAAAGAACGTTGGCGGCGATAGTCCGTCTCCACCACTTACCGGGGGGAAGAAGGCGACCTCATCCCCAGAGTGAATTGGAGTATCTTCTCCAGCATACGTTCGGTTTACAGCCACCAAGACAGCAGGTAAAGCAGACGCCAGTCTAGGGTAGTTCTCGGTAACAGCTGCCATTAAATCTCGCACATCGGCCGGTTCCGCTATGGTGACCGCGATTGTGTTGCGCCCGGCTCGATCCTTCAACGTAGCAAATAATCGAATTTCAAGTTCCATAATTTTTAGAATATAACGATTGTTCAAAAACAAAAGTAGTGTTGTCTATTTGTCGACTGAGAAATCGCCGCTTTGCCCTCCTGACTTGGCCGCCAGATGAATATTGCTCAGACTCATTGACCTGTCCACCGCTTTAGCCATGTCATAAATCGTCAAGCTAGCCACTGCAACGGCCGTCAGGGCTTCCATTTCAACACCCGTCTGGCCACTTACGCGGACCTTCGCCTCAATGTCGACCCGGCTATATTTCTCATTTGGTGTGCAGGTTACTTCAATATGGGTCAGATTTAACGGATGGCACAATGGAATGAGTTCGCTGGTCCGTTTCGCCGCCATGATTCCCGCGATCTGGGCCACAGAAAGGACATCCCCTTTTTTAACATTTCCATCTATAATCAATTGGAGCGTCGCCGGTTGCATAGCGACTGTGCCCCGGGCCACTGCGACTCGTTCAGTCACCGGCTTCTGGCCAACGTCTACCATCTTGGCGCGACCGGATTCATCAATATGGGTCAGTTGGTCAGTCATGGGTCAATTATAGTGAGCAACGGAACGGTAAGTCAATCACAACATGCTTTCCCGTTACGATTCGATCTATTTATCTCCTCATCTGGATGATGTCGTCCTTTCCTGCGCTGGACAAATAAATCAACAGATTAGATCAGGTCGGTCAATGCTGATCGTGACCATAGCGGCCGGAGATCCACCAAGATCCGGTTTGTCTGATTTTGCCAAGAGTCTACACCAACGCTGGGAGAGTACATCAGACACTGTGGCTACCAGGCGCAGTGAAGACAAGCGGGCCTGCGAGCGGTTGGGAGCAGACTTCCTTCATTGGCATTTCTTAGATTGTATTTACCGTCAGGACCCTCATTCGGGCCAGTCGCTCTATGCATCGGAAGAAGCCATATTCGGAACTTTACATCCAGTCGACTCTACCTTGGTTGATCAGATGGCCTATTTGGTTTCGGAGCTGCCTGATTGGGAGCATATCCTTGTCCCATTGGGTGCTGGCAACCACGTGGATCACCAACTCACCCGGCTTGCCGCCGAGCAATTTTTGGGGTCCAACTACCCGATCTACTATGAAGAGTATCCATATGTACAAAATGTAGATATACTAAAGCTGCTCTCACCGCCTGATCTGGATTGGCAATCCAGAATCATACCCTTGTCTAAGAATGATCTGAATGCCAAGATTGAAGCGATCACCTGTTACCAGTCACAGTTAAGCACTTTTTTCAACGACCAGGACGACCTGGTTAAACAGGTTGCCGGGTACCTCGTCGATATTGGTGGTGAACGTTTATGGCATATCGCCAACCAGAACGATAGTCTCTTGAGCAGTACTCAAGAGCAATTGCTCTAATGGCTGCCTGAAAATATAATTGGTTCATTGATAGAACGCAAAGGAAAAATGCCAGATCAATCTGCACAAGGCACAGACGAACTAACTACTAAGAAGCTTCCAAAAGAGGGGCAGCCCCAGAAGGAACGCCGCGAGGGCTTGCTGCAATCTGGATCAATGGTTCAGGGCCGGTACCAGGTTCTAGAAACCCTGGGCGTTGGTGGCTTTAGTTCTGTGTATAAATCCCGCGATATGCATTTCCCAACTGTCACGCGCCTCTGTGCAATTAAGGAGATGGTTCACGTCAACCGTGATCCAAAAGTCCAACAGATGACCACCAAGTCATTTGAGCGGGAAGCTGCAATTCTAGCTACCCTGGATCATCCGGCCGTTCCTGATGTTTATGATTATTTCAGCGAGTCGGATCGCAGCTACCTGATTATTGAGTACATTCACGGGCGTGATTTGGAAGCCTTTTTAGCCGAACGGTCAACCTATTTTCCTTCCGAAACAGTGATCGACTGGATCCTTCAGTTATGTGAGGTGTTGGAGTATCTCCATCAGCATAAACCACGGCCCATCGTATTTCGCGATCTAAAACCCTCTAATATCATGCTGGACCGTCACGGCCGAATACGCCTGATTGATTTCAATATCGCCAAAGTTTTCCATACGGGCCTTAGAGGGACTATGATTGGAACAGAAGGTTATTCTCCCCCTGAGCAATACCGTGGGGAGTCAAGCCCGGCCGGAGATATTTATGCACTGGGTGCTACCTTTCATCATATATTGACTCGGGTAGACCCGCGAACAGAACCACCCTTTTCCTTTACCGAGCGTCCCATTCGTGATACCAACCCCGAAGTTCCCCCAGAGTTTGAAGCAATTATCACTCGCTGCCTTGCTTACAATGCAAGTGAACGTTACCAACGTGTAAGCGAACTTAAGGATGCACTCCTATCGATTGGAGGTAGCGATCCATCAAGCATTGTGGATCGTTTCGGCCCGCCGGGGCAAGCCGCATCGCCTATAGATGATGTAGGCACAGTACCGGCGGTTGCCAACCTAGTCCACAAACAAACCGTCAGCCCCTTGTGGAAGTTCAAATGCGAAGATGAAATTCGATCGACGGCGGCATATTCAGATGGAGTCATTTATGTTGGGGCGTATGATAATAATCTCTACGCACTTACGGCTGATAAGGGCGAATTTATTTGGAAGTACCCGACCAGCGGTGGTATTGGCGCCTCACCTCACGTATATCGGGATTCGGTCCTGATTGCTTCGACCGATGGCTACTTATACAACATCAATAAGAATAGCGGTCGGCTGAACTGGCGATTTGAGACCGGAGGTCCAATCTATTCCTCGCCCAAGGCAGATTTTGAGCATGTTTTTTTTGGCTCTGATGATGGTTTCCTGTACGCGGTAAGCGCAACCAACGGCCGGAAGGTATGGCAGGTAGATGCCCATGGCATTGTAAGATCCTCGCCTTCCATCAACGAAGATCGCATTTATTTCGGAACTGAACAAGGGTATGTATTTTGTCTCGACTTATCCGGGAAAGTGAAATGGCAGTTCGAGGCAAAACGCGCCGTTGCATCTTCACCGGCAGTCGCCGAGGATATGGTTTTTGTGGGATCAATGGATGCCGCGGTGTATGCTGTCGATGCCAACTCTGGCTGGGCCTTGTGGCGGCATCGAACACAACGCCCAATTGCCTCATCTCCAGCCATTGGCGAGGATACATTGTATATCGGGTCATCCGATGGCAATCTCTATGCATTGGACATTTATAGTGGCCGGCAAGTATGGTATTTCAAGGCAGAAGGGCAAATTAGTTCCACACCCGCAATTTGGGAAGACTCCATTTATTTTGGCGCCACCGATGGACGAGTATATTGTCTGGATATTAGTCGAGGTAAGTTGCGCTGGCAATTCAAGACCAAGGGAATGGTTGTTAGCTCACCTGTTGTTGCCAATAAGATACTCTACATTTCCTCTTGTGACCATCATATTTATGCTATACCTGTCTAACCTGAACTCGGAATTTCTATTGCAGGCTTAATGTCACCAAATGTTACGATTTTTTTATAAACGGCAAATTACCAGGTCAATAGCAACAGTAATGCAAAGTTGCTGCAAACCTTGCCTAACAGAAAACCGGGTAGACTGTGATTAATACTGGTATTTATCAGATCGATTTTTGTATATCCTAATAAATAACTATGGTGTAATAGTGCGTGATCTCATCGGTAAATTATTCGGTCAAAGTCAAGAAGAGGAACCAGCAACAGAAGCTCCTGAAAAAGGATCTGGAAAAGATCAAAAGAAGATAGATACTACTCCGCTCAATGCGGAAGCCGTTGATATTGCCAAGGAGATAGAAAACGAATCATTGATAGTTGCCCCACCTGCTGATCAGGTAACGGCTGAAAACGACGGTTTTCTGGCCAATGGGGAATTGATGTCCGACGGAATCCCGCAGGTGGAAGGAGTTGTTGATGATAGGGAGCCAGTAGTCGATGTGGAACAAGAAGCGATCAAACACTTTGAATCTCGGCAATCGGCAATAGATGAGACAGCGGTCTCGATTAAACCAATACAGCCAGACGAAGTTAAGAAACCAGCGGCAATGCTCCAAGCCGCTCACTATTGCCATATCGGCAATATACGAACTCGCAATGAAGATTCTACCTATATTTTTACGGCCGAAGCTGGAGGTGAAGAACCACTAATTCCATTTGGCTTATATGTCTTGGCTGACGGGATGGGTGGCCATCATGCAGGGCATACGGCTAGCAAGGATGTTTCACGAATCGTTGCCCAAAATGTTCTGGATAGAATCTATCTTCCACTCATCAAAAAGAGCACCAACATGATAACTCATGACCAAGAGCCAATTCACGATGTCATGGTGGATGCGATTCAGATAGCCAACCAAAAGATATATAATCCAGAACCTGGAATGGATAGTGGGACGACCTTAACCGCAATCCTCGTTTTTGGTCGACGAATGTACATTACCCACATCGGTGACAGCCGGGCCTACCTGATGAGCGATGGCCAACTCAAGCAGCTCACGACTGATCATTCATACGTACGCCGTCTGATTGAAGCAGGTCAGCTAACAGAAGAAGAAGCAAGCGTTCACCCACAACGAAATATGCTTTATAGAGCCGTAGGACAAGGTGGGATATTAGAGGTTGATACTTTCACCCAGAAATTACCCCAAAATGGCACTTTAATCTTATGCAGTGACGGTTTATGGGGCCTGGTTTCAGACACCGCAATCACGAACGTGGTTCAAAAGGAGAGCTCTCTCGGGGAAAAAGCAGATGAATTAATTAGCCTTGCCTTGCAGGCCGGGGGGCATGATAATATCTCCGCAATACTGGTATCGTTCGGCTTCTAGTCATTCCTAATTGGGCAATTCGCGCTTTCGTTTTTAAAATATGGGTAAGTTCGAAATCATTCAGTACCGGAAAAGTTCAATCCAACAACCATGGCTGACCAATTACTCGATATAAATATTGAAGCCTCCCGCACATCAATTGTGGCCCAAGATGAGCCACAACTCTTGTACATGCTGGTCACCATTGGCCCTGCGAAAAATTTCGGAGTCTCTAAGTCGCCGATAAATCTGTGCCTGGTCGTTGACCGGAGCACATCCATGACCGGCCTTAGGCTTCAGAGTGTTAAAGCGGCTGCCAGGACCGTATTTGAAGAGTTAGCCCCGGAGGATGTTTTTTCGCTGGTCACTTTTAGCGACCGTGCGGAAACTATTTGGTCGGCCGGCGAAGCTCGTGATTTGCAAGCGATGAGATCAGCCATCGAACGCATCGGAGCCTCCGGGGGCACTGAGATTTTTCAGGGTCTCCAACTTGGTGTTGAACAGATCCATCGTTCTCCTTTGGCAAACTTTTCCAACCACCTCATTATTTTTACGGATGGACATACCTATGGTGACGATGAGGCTTGCCTGGCATTAGCCCGTAAGGCTGCGGCTGACGGGATAAACATCAGCGCTTTTGGCATTGGACCTGAGTGGAACGATCGCTTCCTAGACGAGTTGGCTGGCTTATCGGGAGGAGAAACTGCCTATCTCGAGTCGCCGGGTCAGGTGCACCGAGATCTGCATCAGCGAATCCAAAGCCTTGGAGAGACCTATGCGCGCAATCTCCATCTGTTTAGTGATTTTCCAGAAGAAGTCAAGCTATCGGCCGCCTTCAGGGTTGCCCCTGTTGCCCAACCCCTTTCCATCAATGGGTCTGAATTGCGTCTAGGATCCGTCCGGGGCCAGATGCCTTTAACACTGTTACTAGAATTTATTGTCACTGCTTCAAAGCCTGGTCAGGTCATTTCAGTGCCTATAGCGCTTTCGGCTGACATCCCTTCTAAAAATGCCAGCAAATACATGGTTAGAGACCAATTAGATCTCACAATCAGTGATCAGGAAGTAGATCCTGATCCCCCAGACTTGTTGCTGGCAGCTGTCCAAGCCTGGAATTTTCACCTCATGAACGAAAAAGCCTGGGATGATATCGAGGCTGGCGATTTTCATCGTGCTCAGACTCGTCTTCGCTTACTCTCAACCCGTCTATTCGAGGCAGGTCATTCTGGATTAGCACAGAAAATGTTAAGTGAATCTCAGCGGCTAGCAGCCTCTACAACCGTGTCACTAGAGGGTCGTAAAAAATTGAAGTTCAGCACACGGGCTTTGGTTACTGGGACCATGAAGTTACCTAAGGACGGAAATGCGTAAATGTAAGGAATGTGGTAACGACCAATTTAATGGGACCCTGTTCTGTGGAAATTGTGGTTGTTACCTCCTACACGAAATCTCCGGCACTCACCCTCTTTTTGATCTGTCCACGAATGAGTCTTTCAAGAGCTATAGAAGAACCCCAGCGTCAGCTGCTTTTCCGTTTGTTCATGACTATACAGCCCGATTGGTGTTTGTAATCCCCAGCAGCGGTCGTCAAGTAGAAATAGAAATGGATAAAACGATTAGGGTCGGTCGATCTGACTACACCCGCGATATTGATCCGGAGCTTGACTTGACAGAAGATCAAGGTATGGAATACGGGGTTTCTCGAGAGCACGCCCTGTTGCAGCCTGGCAATCTGGACATTTCACTGATTGATCTAGGTAGTACAAACGGAACGCACTTAAACAGCCGCCGCTTACCGCCAAATGAACCATATCCTTTGGGCGATGGCGATACGATAAAGTTTGGGCAGTTGTTGGTACAGGTTTTCTTCGGGTTATAAGTTTTTTTATCAAAGGACAGTAATGAGTAACACCATTATCCTGCATATTTCCAACGAAGAAGCAATCATTGCTGAAATCGAGAAATTACCTGATACACGTGATATGATTGTTATTGTGAACAATCCTCGACGGCGAGATGGAAAAGACCTCCACTACTTAGAGGATGAAGTCATATCAATGATTATTCCCTGGCACCGTATCAATTTTATTGAGGTTTTGCCAAGCAGCGGAGAGTTGGATGAAGTTATCACAATTGTGCGTGACGAATGATCGAACAAATTCCTGATTCACTGACCCCAAGCAGTCCCCGGATAATACTTGTCGTTGACGATGAGCCGCGGATGATCAGGTTCATACGCATGAACCTGGAACTCGAAGGTTACCGGGTTGTGGAAGCGAGTAATGGCCTAGAGGCGCTCGACCAGTTGAGAAAGCACCTACCCGACCTGGTCATCATGGATGTCATGATGCCAAAAATGGACGGTTTTGAAGCCTTGCGACTACTCCGGGAAATCTCCACAGTTCCGGTTATCCTGCTGACGGTTAAAAGCGACGAAGAAGATAGGATCCATGGCCTTGAATTGGGAGCCGACGACTATGTAACGAAACCATTCAGCCCTCGCGAGCTGGTGAGCAGGGTAAATGCCGTCTTGCGCCGGGCCGAATGGCCTTCGCCTGCCCCACGGGCCATCCTCCATATTGACGATCGCCTGGCCGTTGATTTCAATCGCCACCAGGCTATTGTTGAGGGCGAACGTATCGACTTACGCCCAACAGAGTACCGCCTGCTGAGTCACCTGATTCAGAATACCGGCTGGGTAGTTCCGCATGAAACATTGCTTGCAAAGGTGTGGGGTTATGAATATCGTGATGAGACCCACTATCTAAGGCTTTACATCAACTATCTGCGAAAGAAGATCGAGATAGATCCCGCCAAACCAAACTATATTCTTACTGAACGTGGTGTGGGCTATCGTTTCGTGGATTATCGGGACAAAGAACCGCTCAAAAATACCTAGAATGATGGTAGCAACCCTGGCTTCAGGGAGTTCTTCTGCCGGTCCGCTGTATGTTACTCCGGACGGCGATGAATTCTTTGAGCTTATTAATACCTACCTTTATAAGCAAGACATACTCCGCGTCCAGGAGGCGTTTGATCTCGCTCGCCGGGAACACGGTGACCAAAGTCGCCGGTCCGGCGAGCTTTTTTTTACCCATCCTTTAACCGTAGCCTATTACATGGCCCAGTACAGGCTCGATGCGGACGCGCTCATGGCTGCTCTTTTGCATGATGTCGCTGAAGATACAGTTGTCTCTGTTGACCAAATTCGGGAACTTTTTGGCCCTGAAGTAAGCCAATTAGTGGACGGCGTTACCAAGCTAAAAGAGGTAAGTGCCGGAGTGGCTCGCGGCCGGTTGCTGCATCCGAATGAAATTCAAGATGCCAGCCTGCACAAAATGTTCAACGCCATGACCACCGACGTGCGTGTGGTTCTCATCAAGCTGTTTGACCGGCTTCACAACATGCGCACAGTTCAAGCACTCCCTCATTATAAGCAAGAGCTCAAAGCCAGAGAAACTTTAGCCGTCTATGCGCCATTGGCCAACCGATTAGGGATTTGGCGTTTGAAAACACAGCTGGAAGCTTTGTCTTTGGAGGTATTGGATAATGAAACCTTTCGGTTCATTACGCAGGCTTTGGAGTTACAATATCACCAACGGCTGGCTTATTACACGCTGATTTCGGACCAGATAATCCGCCATTTACAGAGTAGAGGAGTTGCGGTCGTCAACGTGCTTTCTAATCCAGAAAGCATTTACAGTGTATACCAAACCCTTTCAAAACGCCCCGCTCCATACGACAACATAGAGACACCGTTACGTGTCGTTGTTTTGCTTGAAGATATCCCTTCTTGTTACCTGTCATTAGGACATGTTCACCAACTATGGCGGCCAGTCCCAGGTAAGTTTGACGACTATATCGCCGTTCCCCGGGAGAATCTTTACCGGGCTCTCCATACCACGGTCATCTATAGCAATGGCCAACCTCTGAAAGTGCGTTTTCGAAGTCTGGCGATGAATGAGGTTTCTGAGATCGGTGTGCTGGCCCGGTGGGTATACGCAGGTACGCCCATGTGGACCAAGGGCATCGCAGACCGGTTTGAAGCACTGTTTGCCAATGTAACCGAGAACATTCAATTGGAACCGCTGGATGTCAGTACCGGGGTGAAGGGTGTTGTAGAAGATATTTTTGGCCAACAGGTCATGGTTTATACGCCAAGAGGGGATATTATCGAGTTGCCCTTGGGAGCGACACCGGTCGATTTTGCCTATGCCATACACACTGAAGTGGGTAATCAATGTTTGATGGCCTATGTCAACGAACAGCCATATCCGCTCAATAAACCTTTGAGGGATGGCGATCAGGTTCGGATCGTAAAATCAGGGTGGGCACGACCACAACGAACGTGGTTAGACGTGGACCTGGGTTATTTAACAACCAGTCGAGCAGAATCGCGCATCCGCCGTTGGTTTCGCCGTCTTTCACCAGAATTAGCCATCGCTGAAGGTCGAAAGCTGCTTCATGATGAACTCAAAATGCTTGGCATGCCCTCGTTATCCCACCAAAAAGTTGCCGAACAGTCTGGCTTCCAATCCCCAAGCGAACTTTATTATGCCTTCGGCCGCGCGGAACTGCTTCCGACCACAGTTGCAACCGGAGTGTTGGCTGAAGAGTGGCAACTTAGCCCAGCTCGCCAAATTGGAAGAATCGTTAGGGCTGCTGGAAATCACGAGTATATCATTACTAATGCTGGCAGCCGCGAGTTGAGGCTGTGTGGCTCATGCCGGGCACGACCAGGCGATAACATCGTTGGTTTCCTGCGTACGGATGGTATCGTTACCGTTCACAAAGAGGGTTGCTACACCCTACGACCAGATCCAATGGCTGACCGGACGATTAAACTAGCCTGGGGAAGCCCAGACCAAGAAGAGGTCCGGATCGTCAGATTAAAGGTAGATGTATTTGATCGTTCTGGGCTGCTCTTAGAAATTGCCGGGCTATTACAGCGTGAAAACGTTAACATCGCGGCGATTAGCACCGAGTCGATTGGTAGCGGTGGTAAAGTCAGGGTATTAATGGATCTGGAAATCGCCAACCCAAGGCAGCTCGTCCGTATACTCCACCGGGCCCATGCCCTGGTAAATGTGTATGCTATTAGTTACGCAAGAGAACCCACCAGCTAAAATCCAGGTTCGCTTGACACTTAGCTCGGAATCTATATAATCCTGCACTTGTCCTCGCGCTCCTAAAGGGGCTTGGGGATTTATTTACTTATGGTAACGCGACAGGAAACTGGTCCGAAAGTTACTCCGAGACTTACAAGTTAAGCAGGCCTGAATGTAGGGAGCCATCAGCCGTTGAATCATTTGTGCCCTCTTGGGGTGAAATACCCAGCCTATGGCTGCGCTCGGTGTTATCATTT
The DNA here is from genome assembly GCA_035527655.1 of Patescibacteria group bacterium. Taxonomy (GTDB): domain Bacteria; phylum Chloroflexota; class Anaerolineae; order Promineifilales; family Promineifilaceae; genus UBA11865. The sequence continues at coordinate 70,658 of DATLAB010000016.1, forward strand.
TCTCATCGCCTAAAATTAAGAGGAGAGTAAAAATGTTGAAGAAGAAATATTTCAAGACAAATGACCTGTGCGAGGTAACATTTGAGCACGAAGCCGAAGCCAAAGAGGTTGCGCTGGTATCGGAATCCAATGAGTGGCAGCCCATTGAGATGAAAAAGCGCAGAAAGGACGGCATCTTTTACACAACTGTGCGCTTGCCCAATAATAGTCAGTTCCAATACCGTTATCTCCTGAACAACGATTCCTGGTCAAACGATTCAGCGGCCGACGGCTACGTAGCCAATGAGTATGGCGGCGAAAACAGCGTTGTTGATACCACAGAGGTAAGGAACTAGGATCAGTTCGGCGGAGATTCGCCAGGCGCTAGAGTCCTGGCAACAGACCCAACGACCTTACCAGGCGGTCTGCATTGGCAGACCGCCTTTTGTTTTTCCAACCGTCCTGGTAGGTTGATCAAGATGTCTATTCTTATGGCCCATCAAGGCTAGCTGTGATAGAATAAACGTTCTGTTTATTGCAGGTGACCTCAGATTTTTATCGTGTGGGGATAAAAAAAAGCATGTCCCAGGACAAGATCGTTGTGCGAGGCGCACGCGAACACAATTTGAAAAACATAACCGTTGAAATTCCCCGCGATAAGTTGGTTGTTATCACCGGCTTATCAGGTTCTGGGAAATCTTCTCTGGCCTTCGATACGATTTTCGCTGAAGGACAGAGACGTTATGTCGAGTCTCTTTCAGCCTACGCTCGTCAGTTTTTGGGGCAATTGGAAAAACCTGATGTCGACCAGATCGAAGGATTAAGCCCTGCGGTCTCAATTGATCAGAAGGGGATTAGCCATAATCCTCGCTCAACCGTGGGTACAGTAACGGAAATTTACGATTACCTTCGTCTACTCTTTGCCAGGATTGGCACACCTCATTGCCCTGAATGTGGCCGGCCGGTCCAACCTCAATCGGCAGAGCAAATAGTCGCGGCCGTTCAGCGAATGCCCACTGATTCCAGAATACAGATTCTTGCCCCTCTGATAAAAGGCCGGAAAGGCCATCACCAAGCGGTGTTTGATGATGTGCGAAAAGCGGGTTTTGTGCGGGTACGTGTCAATGGCATTGTTCACCAGGTTGAAGAAGAGATCGAACTCGATCGCTATAAAAACCACTCTATCGAGGCAGTGGTCGATCGTCTCGTCGTTCAATTTCAGCCCGATGACACCAGCCCAGAAGCCCGCTCGGCTCGATCACGGCTGACTGATTCTATCGAGACCGCACTGCGTTTGGGCAACGGTGTGGTCATCGTCAATGATGTCACCGATGAAAAAGAACCTGCTGATTATTTTTACTCCGAGCACCTTGCTTGCGCCTTTGACGGAACAAGCGTGCCAGACATCGAACCGCGAACTTTTAGTTTTAACAGCCCTCATGGGGCTTGTCTGGATTGCCAGGGGCTTGGTACTAAGAAAGAGATCGAGGCAGACCAAGTCGTGCCTAATAAGGATCTCAGCCTGAACGAAGGCGCGATAATCGCCTGGCCAACTGAAGACAAGCAGGGTTATTATTGGCAACTCTTACAAGCGACAGCCGACCACTTTTCCATACCGACTGATATCCCGTTTGAGCAGCTAAACCAGGCCCAAAGACACATACTGCTTTATGGCAGCGGGCAAGAAGAGATCAAGGTAGAGTATATCAATCGAGAAGGATATCAACGGACTTACGGAACAAAATTCGAAGGTGTAATACCCAACCTGGAGCGACGTTACCGTGAATCCACATCGGACTACGTCCGAAACAAATTAGAAGATTTTATGGTCAACCGGCCGTGCCGCACCTGCGAAGGGACACGGCTGCAGGCGGTGGCCCGCGCGGTTGATATTTATGGTGTGACCATTACAGCGACAACCAAAGATCCGGTCATCAGGATACTGAACTGGGTAGAAAAGCTACGGGACCCGGATACAACCCTGTTGACTGAGCGTGAGAAGTTGATCGCCGCGCCAATCTTGAAGGAAGTGCAAGCGCGACTTGAGTTTATGATTAATGTGGGTCTCGATTATCTGACCCTCGATCGTTCGGCCAGAACGCTTAGCGGTGGTGAAGCCCAACGCATTCGCCTGGCAACCCAAATTGGCAGCCGGCTGATGGGTGTTCTGTATGTATTAGACGAACCCAGCATCGGATTGCACCAGCGAGACAATGAGCGACTCATCCGTACGTTAAAAGGCATGCGCGATCTTGGCAATACGGTTTTGGTCGTGGAGCATGATGAGGAAACGATGCGTATGGCCGATTGGGTCGTGGATCTCGGTCCAGGCGCCGGTCGGAACGGGGGCTGGGTTGTCGCTGAAGGTCCTCTGAAAGTTATCCAGGCGAGTCCAAAATCGCTAACAGGAGATTACCTCAGCGGCCGGAAACGTATCCCGGTGCCTAAAACGAGACGTCCAGGTAGTGGTTCATCTTTGATCGTCTACGGCGCCAGCGCGAATAATCTCAAACAGATTGATGTAAAAATCCCCTTGGGAAAGTTTGTCTGTATAACCGGGGTTAGCGGCAGCGGAAAAAGCTCGTTTTTGATCGAGATTCTCAGCAAGCGCCTGTACCAGGTTTTCTACAAATCCAAGGAGCTGCCCGGCGAACACGATACGATTGAGGGGCTCGAGTTATTGGACAAGGTGATAGAAATTGATCAAAGTCCTATCGGCCGGACACCACGTTCAAATCCAGCAACCTATACCAATCTATTTGGTCCCATCCGCGACCTCTTCGCCAGCATGCCCGAAAGCAAAGTTCGCGGTTATAAGCCTGGTCGTTATAGTTTCAACGTGAAGGGTGGGCGTTGTGAAGCCTGCCAAGGCCAAGGTCACAACCGCATCGAAATGCAATTTCTGCCGGATATTTACGTGCCGTGCGATATATGTGGCGGGACCCGCTACAATCGCGAGACACTCCAGGTAACCTACAAAGGGTTGAATATCGCCGAGGTTTTGGATCTAAGCGTCGAAGAGGCTTTAGAGTTCTTCGCCAACATTCCGCCAATCCGACGAAAGTTAAAGACCCTGGCGGATGTGGGACTGGAATATATCCATTTGGGCCAATCCGCCACAACATTGAGCGGTGGCGAGGCGCAACGGGTCAAGCTGAGCCGGGAGTTATCGAAAATCGCGACAGGCAATACGATATATATCCTAGACGAGCCCTCGGTCGGATTACATACCCATGATGTAGCAAAATTGATCCAGGCACTCAATCGACTGGTAGATAAAGGCAATACGGTTATTATTATCGAGCATAATATGGACATCATAAAGGTGGCCGACCACATTATTGATCTGGGTCCTGAAGGGGGCGAAAAGGGAGGAGAGATTGTTGCCCAGGGCACCCCGGAAGAAGTCATGATGACGCCAGTGTCTTACACCGGGCAATATCTCGAATCCTATCTATCAAGAGACAATTGACCAGACGTTCCTTCCGATTGCTAAGTTAAGTCTACCTCTTCAGCAGTTGACACAAACTCCATAGAAAAAAGGCCAGCCCCCTTTACTGAGACCGGCCTTTTTCTACTATGTCAGATTAGTTTGAAGTAGATTATGCGGTCTCAAACTCACCCTCGAGAATATCCTCATCATCTCCCGCCGTACCCGACGTCGCATCAAAACCAGATTCATTTCCATTCTGGTTAGCGCCATTGGATTGTGACTGGTAAGCGGCCTCACCAATGGCCATACTTGCCTGTTGCACTTCTTGGGTCAATTGCTGGATACGTTTGAAATCATCACCATTCAGGGCAGCCTTTAAATCATCAATCTTGGCCTCAACCTGGGTGCGAAGCTGCTCCGGTGCCTGACCATTCAGGCTATTCAAGCTCTTCTCAACCTGGTAGATAACTTGATCGGCCGAATTTCGCGCCTCGATAAGGCTCCGCCGCCTCTGGTCTTCGGCCGAATTTTTCTCGGCCTCTTTCACCATTCGGTCAACATCTGATTCGCTTAGATTTGTGCTCGCAGTAATAGTGATCTGCTGTGTCTTTCCAGTAGCTTTGTCGGTGGCGCTGACATTGAGAATGCCGTTCGCGTCAATGTCAAAAGTCACCTCAACCTGCGGCATGCCCCGAGGTGCGGCCGGGATCCCTTCCAGTCGAAAAACGCCTAAAGTCGCATTGTCGCCGGCCATTGGTCGCTCGCCCTGGAGTACATGGATATCGACAGCCACCTGGCTATCTTCGGCCGTGCTGAAAATCTCTGATTTGCGGGTTGGAATCGTTGTATTCCGGGGGATCAAGGTCGTCATGACACTGCCCAAAGTCTCAAGACCCAGGCTCAAAGGCGTCACATCTAGCAGCAACACATCATTAACTTCGCCAGCCAGGACACCAGCCTGTAAGGCGGCGCCTAAAGCGACAACTTCATCCGGGTTCACACTCCTGTTTGGTTCTTGTCCGGTAAGATCCTTGACCAATTCCTGGACCATCGGCATCCTGGTTGAACCACCCACCAGCACAACCGCATCCAGTTCACTGGTCTTAATGCGCGCATCTTCCAATGCCTTATTTACCGGACCTTTGAGCCGGTCAATGAGATCACTAGTAAGCTGTTCGAATTTCGCCCTGGTCAGATTCATCTGGAGATGCTTCGGGCCGCTAGCATCGGCCGTAATAAAGGGCAGGTTGATCTCTGTTTGCATCGTGGCCGACAGTTCGATCTTGCCCTTTTCGGAGGCTTCTCGCACCCGTTGTAAGGCCTGCCTGTCCTGGCTCAAATCTATACCCTGATCGGCCAGGAATTGGTCTACAATCCAATCCGTTATAGCCTTATCCCAATCATCTCCACCCAGGTGAGTATCTCCGTTCGTTGCCTGAACTTCAACAAGGCCTTCGCTTACTTCCAACACGGATACATCAAAGGTGCCGCCGCCCAGGTCAAAAACCAATATCGTTTCATCATTTTTCTTGTCCAGACCATAGGCTAACGCAGCGGCCGTCGGCTCATTAATAATCCGCAGGACTTCCAGCCCGGCGATCCGTCCGGCATCCTTGGTAGCCTGCCGTTGGCTATCATTAAAGTACGCTGGAACGGTTATGACAGCCTTGTTTACCGGCTGGCCCAGGTAATCCTCGGCGTCCTTCTTCAATTTGCTTAACACCATGGCCGAAATCTCTTGTGGCGTATAACTCTTTCTAGTAGAAGGAATGTGGATGCGCACATCACCTAACGAACCTTTTGTGATTTCAAATGGTACCCGTTCCTGCTCGGCCTTTGTCTCTGGATCGTCAAACCGCCGGCCGATAAACCTTTTTACCGAAAATACCGTGTTCTCCGGGTTTATCGTGGCCTGCCTCTTGGCTGTTTGGCCAACCAGACGTTCACCATTTTTGTTAAAAGCCACAACTGACGGCGCCAACCGTCCGCCTTCGGCCGTGGTGATAACAGTCGCTTCACCGGCTTCCATAACAGACACGACCGAATTAGTCGTGCCCAAATCGATACCAACAATCTTTTCCATCTAACTATACGCTCCTTTGCGTTTATTTTTTTTACTACTACTTCTGCCTTTTTAAAGCATGTTCCTACTCTAGTAGAATAATGTTAGAAATGTGTTGGTTGGATGTTTGCGTTTTGTTAGCGGACCAGGTCTTTGCCTTATTGACAAAGCCCTATACTGTAGCTAGAATGTGCTCACCAGTATGCTGATCACGAAGAAGTTTGGGTTGAGACAGTTCGTATCGTTTGGAAATAGATAGTTTTAGTGAACAACCATCTCAACTTTCACAAGGAGTTTGTATGTTATTCGAATTACCCCCCCTGCCCTATCCTGAAGATGCCCTTGAACCCCACATTGACGCAAGGACGATGAGTATTCATCATGATAAACATCATGCTGGATATACCAACAACCTTAATAATGCCCTAGCTAACCATCCAGAATTAGACTCCAAAAGCATTGAGGAGTTACTTGGCGAATTGGAGAGCCTGCCCACTTCGATCCAGTCCGCTGTTCGTAACAATGGCGGCGGTTACGCTAACCATGCCCTGTTCTGGCAGGTTATGGGACCTGATGGAGGTGGTCAACCTTCCGGTGATTTAGCTGCAGCAATCGATGAATCATTTGGAAACTTCGATAGTTTTAAAGAAACTTTTGGCAAAGCTGGCGCTACCCGCTTCGGCTCGGGTTGGGCCTGGCTTTTCGTGAACAGCGATGGCAATTTGGCCGTCACTTCAACACCCAATCAGGACACCCCACTGATGAATGGCGATACGCCCATCCTCGGTTTGGATGTTTGGGAACATGCCTATTACCTGAAATACCAAAACCGCCGTCCGGATTATATCTCCTCCTGGTGGAATATAGTCAACTGGGATGCGGTCGCCGAAAAATACGCAAAAGCCAAATAAAGAGGATTTGCGCCACCCCAATATTTTATCCCAGAGAAAAGGAGTAACTTAATGACCCATATTGTCACTCGTCTCTGCTTAAGAGACACAGCATGTATCGATGTTTGCCCCGTAGAATGTATGATTCTTGGCCTACCGGAAAACGAATGGCCCTGGCTCTATATCGATCCCGATACCTGCATAGATTGTGGCGCCTGTGTGCCCGAATGCCCCTATGAAGCTATCTTCCCAGAAGAGGAAGTACCCTTTGATTTTGAGGCTACGGCTGGTTTGTGGATTACGAATACCAAGGACCTCTTACCCGATGGCCAACCTTTTACAGGTGAAGTCAGCGGTAATGACGTAAAATTATTGAATGCCAAGCAGTTGGCCGGTGGCGAGATTTTGGACCTGACTGAAGATATAGTACCTAACTACGATTTTTTCTCGGAAGGTCCCGGCTACGATGCCCTGGACATGTAAGCCAGGCAAGAACACCCAAACTGGATAATTTGTAAACCTAGCGGGGTGTTTGCACCCCTGTATAATCGAATTGGTCAATGATGCTCAGGTAAGTATCATTGACCAATTCTTTCTTTTAACACCAATCACTTTGCGGTATTCAGGAGGCTTCGAATCGTAGATGAGCAATACCCGAACTGAGGTCGATTCCCTGGGGGAGATTGAGGTCCCAGCCAACGCGTATTGGAGTGCCCAGACCCAGCGAGCGATCCATAATTTCCCAATTTCGGGCCTGAAGCAGTATCCGGCATTCATCTGGGCGATGGCCATGATCAAACGAGCAGCGGCCGAAGTTCATGGCGATCTGAGGTTATTTAAGGATATTGAGATTTCCAGGGATGTGATTTCGGGCCAGGACATCGCCAAGGCTATCGTGAGCGCGGCCGACGAAGTTATCAGTGGTCGCTGGAACGACCAATTTGTGGTGGATCCAATCCAGGCCGGAGCCGGAACCAGCCACAATATGAACAGTAATGAGGTGATCGCCAACAGAGCAAACGAACTCCTCGGATACGACTTGGGTAGTCTGCAAAAACCCATTCATCCGAACGACCATGTGAACATGGCTCAATCTACTAATGACACAATACCAACCGCCTTGCGCCTGGGCTGTCTCTGGCGAATTGATGAGTTATTGGAAGCGCTGGCTGATCTAGCCGACGCACTCCAACAAAAGGCGGTTGAATTCGACGGCATAGTCAAGAGTGGTCGCACCCACCTACAAGACGCAGTGCCGGTGCGATTAGGCCAGGAGTTTGGCGCCTACGCCGTTTCCACTCGCCATAACCGACAGAAAATCATGGATTCGACCGCCGGCTTGTTGCGCCTGGGTATCGGAGGGACAGCGACAGGGACTGGTCTAAACGCCCATCCCCAATATCATCAGCGGATGATTGTCATACTGCGCCGGCTCACGGGTTTCCAACTCAGCGAATCAGAGAATCTTTTTGAGTCAATGCAGAGCATGGGCGACCTCATCTTTTTTAGTGGCGCATTGCGGACCCTGGCTCAGGACCTAACCCGAATTGCCAACGATTTTCGCCTGTTATCTTCCGGACCTAGTACAGGACTTGACGAAATTCGGTTACCGGCCGTTCAGCCCGGTTCTTCCATTATGCCCGGCAAGGTCAATCCCGTTTTAGCCGAAATGCTCAATATGGCGATGTTCCAGGTCATGGGTAACGACCTTACCGTTCTCATGGCCGGACAAGCCGGACAGCTTGAACTTAATGTAATGATGCCCATCATCGGCTACAATTTATTCCAGAGCATGGATATCATCATAAACGCCGTCAACGCCTTCACCCATAAGTGTGTTAGTGGAATTCAGGCCAACCCGGTCAAAGCGGAGGGCTGGCTGGCAAAAAACGCGATCCTGGTCACCGCTTTGAATCCTGTAATCGGCTATAGCAGGGGCGCCGAAGTAGCAAAAGAGGCCATGCACTCCGGCCGAACAGTCCGCGAGGTAGTCATCGAAAAAGGTTATCTAACGGCCGATGAAGCTGATAGACTATTGAACGTCCGTTCACTGACCGAGGGCGGCATTCAAGGTTAGCCGATAGGACCAAGGCCTTTTTGCAGCACCGACCTTAATCCAATAACAACTGTGCTTAAATCACATGGGGAATACCGGTGATTCAAATCGATAGACGCCACCATCAAGTCGTGCTACGAGATCTCGAGGCGACCCTTCCTTTAGAAGGTTGTGGTCTTATGGCCGGTTCTGGGACCCGGGTTGAGCACCTCTATCCAATAGCTAATCGCCTGGCCAGTCCCTACGCCTATGAGATGGATCCTGACCAACAATTAAAAGCAATGGTGGATCTGGAAGATCGCGGTTGGGAAATGTTGGCTATCTACCATTCACATCCCAATGGCCCAGATACACCCTCACAAACCGATGTGCGGCAGGCTTATTATCCTGAGGCGGCCTATGTAATCATCTCCTTTCGATACCAACAGGCGCCGTCTGCTCGCGCTTTTCACATCATCGACAGGCAGGTGATTGAAATTCCCTATGCCATCGTGGAACTTTAAGGCTGTAAATGTGTTTTAGAAGATGCGGCATTGCTGGTAAACAGCTATAATTCCGACACTTCAAGCTCACCTATTCGTTAAGAACCACACACTCATTATTAGCGGATGAATACCGGGCAATTCACGGAAGACCCTGAGTAGAAGTATGTCAATCTTCATTTACCTAATTCTATCAGCCTTGATTGGTTATCTTTTCGGCGCGATTCCCGTGGGCTACATACTTGTAAGGTTAACCAGGGGTATTGACTTACGGGAGTTTGGTAGCGGTCGAACTGGCGGCACGAATTCCTTTCGGGCCGGTGGCGTCTGGATAGGTGTTGCGACCTCAATACTTGATGTGCTAAAAGCAGCCTGTGCTGTCTGGTTGGTCCAAGCTCTGTTCGGCGATCAACTCCCGCCAGAATGGCTGCCGTGGGCAGAAATTATTAGCGGCATTATGAGCGTGATCGGACATAACTGGTCCGTTTTTCTGGGCTGGCGAGGCGGGGCCGGAACAGGTCCCAACGTCGGCTGGGCCGGCGCCATTTGGTTTCCCATCATCCCAATGGCCATCCTTGTCGTACTTGGTGTACTTCTAACTGTGGGCATGGCCTCCCTTGCCTCACTCGCTATGTCGGCCGCGATACCGGTCGCCTTTGCCATCCTCTATGTTGCCGGGGTTGAACCCTATGACAGCACTCTGGCATATGTCGTGGGTGGTATCATCTCCGCCGCAATCATCACCTGGTCATTACGCCCCAATATCAAACGCCTTATTGCCCGAGAAGAGCGCATTGTGGGTCCCCGTTCCAAGCAGCAACGGAGTGAGAAGACGGCAACACCCGTAGATCACCAAGCTGAAGATTAGCAAACGGTTTTCTGTGTTGACACGCCTGGCTTACTCAACTTTGGTCAGCATTTCGTAATGCAACAATCCCATCGCATCTATGAGCACATTTTGCACCTTAGAAAGAGAAATCGCTCTCCGCGGTTCCTGGGTCAGATCCAGGGTTGGGAATTCACGAGCCCATAACTCCTGAATCTGGCCGTAAAGCTCGATTCGCTGGCTCTCTTCTGTTTCTTCGAGGGCCCGTTCATACAAGGCTGTCATAGCCTGGCTCTCATAATTGGAACAAATCCTATCAGTATTGGTGATAAAATAATCTATCCAACTCATCGCGTCAACATAGCCGGCCGGTTGATCAATGGAAGGCCAGCCCAACAGATAGACCGGATAGTTGCAATCGATGCTTTGCGGCCGGAAAACCCCCCAGGAAGCGCCTTCAACTGTTACGGCAATTGAGCCCGTTTCTTCAAGTTGTGTTTTTAATGCGCCAGCGTAGGCTTCCTCTAGATCGGTATAGCGACCATCATTGACGTACCAAATGGTCATCTCCAGTTGATTAGCGGGACCGTATCCAGAAGCCGTCAGGATCGATCGGGCAGTCTCCAGGTCTCTCATTGGCTCGACCACGATATGCCCAGGTGTGCCATCAGGTACCGGACTGTACAAAGGAGTACGGATACCCTGGAAAACTTGCTCAGCCAGTGCTTCTCGGTCCACGGCATATGCGATAGCCTCTCGCAACCGGGCGCTACTCCACGGAGACTCGCTCTGTTCGAACACCATGTAGCTCTTAAATGTTGGCGGGCCTTCCCAGGATCTGAACTCTGGATTGTCACGTAACTCGCGCCAATCGCTTGTTGATAATCCGGTCCAGGCAATATCAATGGCATTATTCTCCAGCGAGCGACGCATCTGGACTTGATCATCGTAAAATCGAAGCTGTAGATTCTGGAAAGCAGGAGCGTCTCCTGGCCATTGTTCATTGGCGGCCAGGCGCATTTGTACACCAGGATCCCATTCGGTGACAGTATAAGGCCCCATACCTCCGCAAGCCAACGGCGCATCCGGATTGGCCGCATAGCATGTTTCGCTTACTATTGAGAACGGTGGCGTTGCTAAGACGCTAGGGAAAAAGGATGTAGGTTGTGCCATAACAAACTTTACGGTCAATGGATCTAGGACTTGAACCGCATCGACATCGGCAAAACCATCCTCATTATCATCCTTCAGATAACGGTTAACCTGATAATTTCCGAGACCGGCCGCCCTGCTGACCGAAAATTGAACGTCCTCGGCCGTTAATTCGCTACCATCAGGGAAGGTTAGATTCGGCTTGATATGGAATGTATAGGCCAGTTTGTCTTCAGATATCAGCGGGAAATCTTCAGCCACCGATGGGACCAGGTTGTTCTGGGCGTCTACCCTGAGTAAACCACTCATGATATTGCGCTGCAGCTCCCAACCAATTAGATCAATATCGCGCGTAGCTGGGTCCAGGCTGATCAGCTCCCCAACCAGGCCAATGACCAATTCGTCAGGCAGCGTTCCGACAAGGGATTCCCCGGCATTAATCTGTTCCTGGGAAACCAGCCATTCCTGGGTGAGTGCCTCGATAGCGCCATTTGATCTTGCTTCAGCGATGGCCGCGTTCAACAAATCCAACAGAGCTGTATTCTCTCCAGACATTGCGATGCCATACGCTTTCGCTGTAATCCAGGCATCGCGTCCCTGACCGCCCGTGATTCGCAACTGTTGTGGGTAGGTAGCAGCGTAATATTCGCCGTCGTCATGGTCTATGATGACCCCTTCCACATGGTGATCGATCAAAGCCTGCACAGCCTGCGCCTGTGTGTCAAATAACCGCAATTCTGGATCGGGTAAACCAACAGTATCTCGAGCCGTTTGCTCAGAGATGCTGTATTGTTGTACGCCAACAGCCGTCCCAACACCCAGGTCATGGTAACTTTGCAGGGCGCTGTTGTTTGCCAACACAAGCAATACCTGGCCCACTTCAAGATAGGGGTCCGAATAAATCAAGCCTTCGACAGGCTGTTCGGGTATTTGCAGCGCTGCCATGGCCGAGTCGAACTCACCGTTTGCCACGCTCTCAAGCAAGCCGGCGAAGCCGGTGACAACGAACTCAAAATCGATCTCAACGAGGTCGGCCAAAGCAGCCATAATCCCTGGGTCAAAGCCAATAACATTGCCAAGTGGATCGATGTCGCCAAATTCTTGAAATCGTGCCGGCGCATCCGTAGCGACTGTGATAAATGTAATTTCCTCAGCCGATGCTGGCAATCCATCTTCCGCAACCAGAGGCAGGGCTGTTCCTGGCGGCGTAGGCGCGACTGTCTGGACTGGATCTGAAGAGCCATCTTTGTTACAACCTGAAATGACGATCAGCAGAATAGCCAGGATAACAGGTCTGAAATAGTGGAATGATGTTTGCACAGTACTCGTCTTCCTAATCTAATGGATACGAAAACGGAGTATAACAAGGCACTTAAACCGGGCAAGCAGCATACCAGGGGTCAAGTTTCCCAGGTGATCATAATAGATAATCTATACGGCTTCCATGTCTGGGAAATGACGACCACAGTTGATAGAGAATTTATTGGCAGGTGACGAGCACTTAGGGTTTATTAATGTGTAGGCCCCATAATTGGGGGCCATATGTTTGGCCACCATATGGGCTGCAGGTGAGCGGAGGTTAATCAGATATCTGGCAGCCGATCCCTAGAGGGGGACCACCGTGCCTAGATCTGCAGCGAAGGCATTGCCCAAAGCAACCCTCTGATGTGCGCATCCAAAACCAGTCTTGCCGCACATATAACGGGTTCCCCACCACTAACGTCTTCCCGATATACCGTGGCGTTTTTATCTGCCGGGTCATCACTCTGGGACATATAAGCCGGCATAAAGAGGGATGTGCCATTATCGTTGGGCAGATCAAACCGGCTGCGAAGAGGCAAGGTCGCTTTGCCGGCCGATAGCTGGGCGTAGGCTTCCTTCATACCCTGGATGGCTTCGGCCATGGGCAAAGCCTGGCGAACTTCCGCTGCTCCCAGGATACGAATATTAGCCATGGATCAGATACCCCATGCGCCGGTCAACAGATTCCTCGAAAATGATACTCCCCCGCAAGCAGGGATCAATCGATCCCCAGGTAAGCCTTCTGCACCATCTCGTTTTGACGCAAATTAACGGCCGAATCATGGAGGACAATCTCACCTGTCTGCAGGACGTAACCCCTTACGGCGACTTGCAAGGCCATATGGGCATTCTGTTCGACCAATAGAATCGTCGTTCCTTCCTTGTTAATCCGCACAATGGTATCAAAGATCGCTTCAACTAAAACTGGAGCAAGCCCCATGGATGGCTCATCCAGGAGAAGCAAGCTCGGGTGAGCCATCATAGCCCGTCCTGTAGCCAACATTTGCTGCTCGCCACCGGACAGCGTACCCGCCGTCTGGCCACGGCGTTCCTTGAGCCGGGGAAACAGGGTATAGACATCTTGCAGATCCTTGGCTATGCCAGCCTTATCCGTACGATGAAATGCCCCCATTTCCAAATTCTCGAAGACGCTCATTTTTGAAAATACGCCACGTCCCTCTGGGACCATGGCCACACCTTTCGTGGGCAATTCATGAGCCTTGTAGATGCTCAGATCCTCTCCGGCCAAAGTCACCGATCCCGATCTAGGTCGCATCAAGCCGCTGATGGTTCTCAGTGTCGTCGTCTTGCCGGCGCCGTTGCCGCCGATCAGGGATACAATCTCCCCTTCTTCAACAGTCAAAGATATCCCTTTGAGAGCATGAATCTTGCCATAATAAGCATGAATGTTATTGACTTCAAGGAGAGCCATAATACACTACCTTACGCGCATCTAATGGTAACTCTTGTACCCGATTGAATCATGCCTTTTGATTAAACCTCAATCGTGGCGCTGGCGGCCGCGCCGCGCCCTAAATAAGCTTCAATAACTCGCGGGTTGGCCTGGATCGTTGCCGGCGGGCCTTCGGCAATCTTCTCGCCATAATCGAGCACAGTAATATCCTCAGAAATACCCATTACCACCCGCATATCATGCTCGATCATGAGAACGGTTATCTCAAGTTCGTCACGAAGCCGGCGGATAAATTGAGTTGTTTCGGCAGTTTCGCGGGGGTTCATACCGGCCGTGGGCTCGTCTAACAGGAGCAAGGTTGGTTTGCTGGCCAAGGCCCGACCGATTTCTAGCCGCCTCTGATCGCCATAGGGCAAATTTCGGGCTAGAATATCTCCCATACCCCGCAGGCCAACAAAATCCAGTAAAAGGTTGGCTTCGGTGAGAGCCGCCTCCTCCTCAATTTTCGTCTTTTTTGTGCGGAACAATGAGCCCAGCCAGTTAGACTGGAGTTGGGTCTCCATGCCACAAAGGATATTTTCGATAGTCGTCATAAAGGAGAATAAGCGTATATTTTGGTAAGTTCGAGAAATTCCCATATGGGCGATCTGGTCTGGCCTGTGTCCCTTGGTGGACTGCCCGAGGAAGAGAATTTCCCCTTCGTCAAAATCATAAAAGCCGGTGATGCAGTTGAAAAACGTCGTTTTTCCGGCGCCATTAGGTCCAATAATGCTAACAATAGCTCCGCGGGGTATTGAGAATGTCAAATCGCCAACGGCCGTGAGACCGCCAAATCGTTTGGTAACATTAGTGGCTTCGAGAATATTGTTCGTCATGGTTATCCATCCTTAAATCAGGTCGGCCACTTGCTCATGTTGGATCCCTTCATGTTCGGCAATCTCCCCTTCGGCATGCAACTCCAACTTGCGGATCGCCGAAGGCCAAAGCCCCTCCGGCCGGACCAGCATCATGATGATCAACAAAACGCCATAGAGAAGTAAGCGATACTCGGAAAACTCGCGTAACAACTCGGGCATGCCTACCAACACCAATGCCCCAACAACCACCCCGGGCAGACTACCGATGCCACCGACGATGATCAGAACCAGCACATTGATCGAGATGAGCAAGTTAAAACTATGGGGGAAGACTGAGGCTAATCGGGAGGCGAAGATGCCTCCGGCAAGGCCGCCCAAGGCTGCACCAATAGCGAAGGCAAGCAGTTTTGTATTCACCAGATGAATACCCATCGCCTCGGCCACATCCTCATCCTCCCGCAAGGCCATCCAGCGCCTGCCCGGCCGGGAATCCCGCAAGCGGGTCGAAATAAAAAGTGCCGCCAAGCAACCTATCAGGATCAAATAATAGAAATGTTGTGGTTGAACAAAAACAAAACTGAGTATCTCTGGCCGGCCGATCTTGATGATTCCTTGAGCGCCACCGATGACTGGCTTTAGCAGATCAGATACCACCAGGCCGCGGATGATTTCGCCAAATCCAAGGGTCACAATAGCCAGGTAATCACCGCGCATACGTAATACCGGTATGCCTAGTATGATTCCCGCTAAAGCCGCTGCCAAGACGCTGAAGGGCAAGGCGAACCAGAATGGTAAACCAAATCCAAGATCGCCCGTCGAGGTTAAAAGACCCATGGTATACGCACCTATGGCGAAAAAGGCTACATAACCCAGATCCAACAAGCCGGCAAAACCAACCACGATGTTAAGTCCGAAACCCATCAGAATAAATATACCGACTACATCCAACACTTCCGAAAGGTAAACGCCTAAAATCATGGGCAAAATTAATATCAGCACCACCAAAGCCACCAGCAGTATCCGGCGCCATACCGTTTGCTGCTCAACCGTCAGTTTCTCTTGCCGTTTGCGCAATCGCTCACGGCCGCGACTCTCCCACCAGGCGGTTACGACTGTGGCAACCACAAATATAATCACCGCTGACAATGGTTTAACACCCTTGGTACTGAAGAAAACTCTCAGAACCGGCCGGGGGATTATCTGGATGATGTTCATATTCACTAATGTATCGGCAAACAAGCCGATGCCAAGAGTCCACAAAGTCCCTGCTAGCAGAGGTTTTTTGTAAGATTCTGGTAATAAATGGAAAGCTGCCCCAATAATCCCCAGGACAGCCATAAGCAATACCAGTATGATAGTTCCGACAAGTGAATCTTGGCCAAAGGTCAGGATCTCTATTAGCGCCGGAGATACATTAACCAGGGAATCACGGATACTGGGCCAAAGGGCTTCCAAGATTATTAATCCAACGACAGGAAGCGCAGTCAAGAAACCAGCTAGAGCCCCGCTTAACAGAGTCTGCCCGGTCTTCAACTTATTGTCTTCGAACCTGATAACCAGGTAGCCGACCAATACGGGAATGCTATAGAGTAATAATTGGCCGAGGCTGAGCACCCCGGTGATGATATCACGGTTGTTGAAGGTTTCGACCATGCCAATGGCGCAAACACCTACGGCGACGATACCGGCGATCAGGCCTAACCGAACAATTTTGCGAAAGTCTATTTGTGCCATGGTCCCTCCTATGCTTTCTCTTCGGCGAGTTTTTCACCAAGGATGCCCTGCGGCCGGAAGATCAAGACGAGGACCAACAAGAGAAAGGCGGTGACATCCTTAAGTTGGTGGGCGCCCGGTATGCCTAATCCTTCCAAAACCAGGGGGGGGCCTAGCGATTCAATGACCCCTAAGAATAAACCGCCAATGGCCGCCCCGGGAATACTGCCGATGCCCCCGAGAACGGCCGCGGTAAAGGCTTTGATACCGGGGACAAAGCCCATAAAGAAATGGGCCTGGTGAAATACCAAGCCCCAGAATACTGCTGCTATGGCGGCCATCGCTGCGCCAATAGCAAAAGTGATGGAGATGGTCCGATCCACGTCAATGCCCATCAGGGCAGCGACATCTTTATCTTCGGCAACAGCGCGGATTGCTTTACCCGTCCTGGTGCGCTGAACGAGGATCCACAGCCCCAAAAGGACCAAAAGGGATACAATCATGACCCCTATTTTGGCCCGGCCAAACTCAACACCGAAGAGAGTCATCCTGCCCTGGAATATTTCGGGCGTAGGGAAGGGGATAATCGCCCCGCCGTACAGACCTCGGAATAATTGTTGCCAAAAGAAGGATGCGCCAATAGCTGTAATCAAGGGAACCAATCTCGGCGCCTTGCGTAGGGGGCGGTAGGCAACGCGTTCGGTGAGCAAAGCTACCCCAACAGCTGTGGTCATGGCTGCGACTATAATGAGCAACAGTCCCAAAACAGGTTGCTTGTCTAAAAAACCGTTTGCAGCCAGTGGGGCAGCGACAAATACGGCCGAGGTCATTGCCCCAGACATAAAGAATTCCCCATGGGCAAAATTGATCATGAACAGGATGCCGTAGACCATGGTGTAGCCCAAAGCGATCAGAGCATACAAACTACCTTGAGAAAGACCAGAGACCGTAAAAGTAACCCAATCCGTAGCCGAGTATTGAGTCCCTTGCTTCAGCAAGATCTTAGCGATAATACCATAAATAACCAGGGCGATGATCCCGGCTCTAAAGGCCCATAGCGCGATCCCCACCCAATCTAGGTCCTTGAAGCGATTCCTCATATGCTGTGCTCCATTGGTAGAATCTGATGTTGGCGATGTTAATGCCTGGCCTGACGCGAGTATTATAACATCAACTCAATAACTGCCTGGTTTCATCAACAACCTAGGTCTGATGTAGCTCAGACCCCTGGACTATTTTTCCGGGCGATATAGTAATTGGAGAACAGGCTCCGGCGATAATGGCCGGAGCCTATTCCTTTATCCCAAGTTGTTCTACAAAGCTACAATAACCTAAGATTTAGTCATGGGTGCTTAGGGCCAAATGCGCACAAACTCGCCACTCTGAATCTGGCTAACTGAGATTTGCGGGAAGGCGCAGTCGCCATACTGATCACAATTCAGTTCACCGGTGACGCCAGCATACCCTTTGGTGGCATACAAGGCGTCCCGCAAAGCCTGTCGACCGATGAGCAAAGTACCATCGCTACCCACTTGGGCAACCTCCTCGATGGCATCGAGGATCATATTCGTGGCGTCGAAAGAGTGTGCATGGAATGGGGCAGTCGGTTCTGTGCCGTATTTATCCAGATAGGCCGGCAAGAAATCATCCTGATAGAAGGTATTGCTGAAACTCAGATCAGGACCTGATAGATACATGCCCTCGCTGGTGCCAGCTGTATTCTCCAAGAAACTTGGGGATTGCATACCATCGGCGGCGCCCAAAGCAACACCCTCCAGGCCGGGAATATCTCTGGCTGCGTTGGTGAGCAACGAACCCAGGGGGATGAATACGGGATAGAAAATGAATTCCGGACCAGCGGCAGCAATCGTAGTGAGCAAAGGCTCTACGTTGGTCGCATCGGCTGCCTCAGCCTCAAAAGCCACGATTTCGCCGCCCATTTCTTTGAAAGCATTAACAAAGGCGGCGGCCAGGCCTTCTGTGTAGGGGTCGCCATCATGGATGGCTGCGGCTTTGGTAAGACCTAATTCGTTGAGAACAAAGTCTGCCATGGCCGGACCCTGCACGCGATCGTTGTGAGCGGTACGTAGATATCCAGGATTCCAAGATTGGTTGGGATCCGTTAAGGCAATGGAGGTATTAGAAGGTGAAACCATGACCATACCGGCATCAGAAATGATCTTGGATGCGGGAACGCCGGCGCCGGAACAACTGGTGCCGATCACGGCCACGATCTGCTGGTTGGAGACTATCTTCGTAGCCGAAGCCTGGCCACCTTCGGCGTTGCAACCATCGTCTTCGGGGAGCAATTCCACGGCATGGTCTAGTACATCCCCTCTCATATCGAGGGCGATTTCTACGCCGTGCTGGGAATCAAGACCCAAAGGGGCATTCGGTCCCGAAATGACCAATGCCGAGGAAAGCAAGATGGCCTCATCCGGCGCGATCTCCACACAACCGATATCATCGGTACATTCCAACGTCTCACCGCCACAGGCGGCAAGCACCAATCCCAATGTCAGTATCAACAACAATAGTGAAATCGTACGTTTCATTTTTCTCCTCCAATTAGATACTTGTCAAAAACTACAACAGGGGCGGCCGAATATTTCAACCGTTAAGATACGCGACAACACAAAAACCCGAATTTTATCTCTTTATAGTTCCTACAAATGGCCATCACCTCCTCTCTCCTGATCTCACCAGCCAATGGAATCAAGGGAACGAGCATAAGGTTATGCTCTTGGGCCAACATATAGATTTAGGATTCTAATGAATAATCAAGGCTTGTCAATATCAATTCTAATGTTGCGTCTTGATTTAGGACCAAACGACGCTTTTCCACTCACCTAGTCGGTCAGGTGATCCGTCTCGATAAAGTATCCCGTGGTCATGAAAATAACTCTTTCGGAGATATTGGTGGCCCGATCGCCGATGCGCTCGAGATCGTGGCCAACCCAGAGCAAGAAGGTCGCTCGTCGGATATATTCGTCGTCTCGCATCTCTTCCAGGGTCTCGCGAAACAACAGACGATAATGTTTATCCAGCTTATCATCTCGCCTAATCAATGTTTGGGCCAGATCAGGATCTCTTTGAATGTAAGCCTGGATGCCTTCCTGGAGCATGGTCCGGGCTCGTTTTGCCATCTTGGGCAGTTTATACAAGGTATCGAGCTCTGGCTCATTCTCCATCCGGCCGACCAACCGGGCGATACCAGATGCATGATCGCCGATACGCTCCAACTCCGAAACGATGTGTATGGTAGCAACAATCGTTCTCAGGTCGCCGGCAACGGGTTGTTGCGTGGCCAAGAGCAGTAAACATTTTTCTTCGGTCTCGTGACGTAGTTGATTGACACCTTCATCGCCGGCCACAACCTGGCCGGCCATCTCCACATCGCGATTGTAGAGAGCCTCCATAGCGTACTCAATCGCCTTATCGACCATGCTCGCAATGCTCAGAATATTACTATTTAGCTCAGCAAGCCCGGTGTCAAGAGCCGCCCTACTTTGCAGAGTCATAACGATCCTCCGTCCTGGCTACTCTGGGAAGTCTCAGCCAGTTTCTTGATCCAGTTCACGATATAACATTATCGGTATGTTGGCATCATAATTTATGAACGGCCGGCCGTGTCCACAGGCGATGGTTGCTGCATGTAAGAGTAACAATCGTTTGGCCGAATCAATCGCCGCATTCCAATCGGCCGTGATGCGTTTCGGCGTGCCTTGCAGCCGATCACCGCGGGTACTCAAAGCATCTCCGGCAAATAAGATGCCATATGTCGGGCTGTAAAAAGCATAGTGATCCAGCGTATGCCCGGGCGTGGCCAGGGCCTGCCAGTCAAACGACTCAAGTACCGTATCGGTGTCACCAACAATTTGTAATACTTCGCTCGGCAGACGCGGGTAGCTCATGAACTGATCGATCACCAATTGCACCAACAAGGGCATATGCTTGGGTGATTTGCCTTTCTTCAAAAAAGTTGCCGTTTCAGATCCGGCATAAACGGTTGCGCCTGATTGAGCCTGGATCGAAGCGGCCGAGCCGGCATGGTCTAGATCTGCATGAGTTATAAAAATGGCTTTTAATTCAGCCAATTTCAGACCGATCTCGGCGATATATCTTACGATTTTATCCTTATCATTCGGCATGCCCGCATCAACCATAATCGGGCCGCCATCGCCCAACCACAGGTATATGTTACTTCTCTGACCTTCAATCATGTGCAGGTTTGGGATCAGTTCCATACAACGTTTCTAAAGAAGATCAACCGCTGCTTCATCAAAAGCCTTCAAGAGCGCGTTATATGTCTCTTCTGGCAATGGTTTTCCAATGGCCTTTTGGCGTAAAAATCCCTTGACCTTGTCGGCGCGCATAGCCGGAAAGTTGGCTTCAGCTACTTCCAGGTTAGCGATGTTTTTAGTGGTGAAGACAATTATCGCCGCGATGGGAACTTCCTCTACCTCTGGAGCACGTTCGCGAATGTAGTTGGCCATTGCGGTGATAGAAGCCTCGGCATCTTTGGATGGATTTCCCAAGCCCTCCTGGCCAAAATATCTGCGGAAGCCGATACCCTTCTGAGTCCAGCGATCTTCGACGGCGCTGATGTTACCGACTTGGTATTTGAGAATAAATACTATCGGACCATTTTTGGTCAACAAGACATGAGGAGCGGGCAGTAAAAAATGATACATGCGCCCATCTCGAGCTACTGATTTAACCGATTCGTCCAAGACCTCGTCTGGACGTGGCGAACGGCCGTATCGATGCATCAGATAAGCGCCATACTGGGAGAGCGAAAAGCCGGCAATCAGAGCCCCTATTTGGTACAAATAAACGTTGGGATCTTCTTTAAGAATAAAGAGTAGCACAAAGCCACCCAGCAGAAACAAAAAACCGATCAAGGTGGCCTGTTGGCTGCGTTTCTTCAATTTGGCCATCTTTTCTTCGTCGCGCAATATTTTCATTTTTTATTTAGAATCCAGTGATGTTAGGCCTTCATTCTAACCGTCAATCTTAATCTTGTTGAGGGGGCGTTCCGGCTTGGGAAGTTTGACCATTATCGTAACTTCCAAGAACCAGGCAAGCATTTTGCCCGCCCAAGCCGAACGAATTCGACATAGCTACCTTCAAATCGGCTTCGCGGGGTGCATTGGGCACATAGTCAAGATCACATGCCGGATCGGGTGTTTCGTAGTTCCAGGTCGGCGGAATAATGCGCTTTGATAGGGCCAGTATGGTGAAGATCGCCTCAATAGCCCCGGTACCGCCCATAGCATGACCCATGATCGATTTTGTGCTGCTGATGGGCGTGTTGTAGGCCTCTTCTCCAAACAATCGTTTAATAGCGAAGGTTTCTGTCGCATCGCCAATAGGCGTTGATGGGCCGTGGGCGTTGATATAATCGACCTCGTTCGTAGTTAGGCCGGCATCCTGGAGCGACCATTTCATCGCCCGGATAGCGCCTGCCCCTTCTGGATCTGGCATGGCCACATGAAAGGCATCAGACGATGACGCATGGCCTAAAAACTCAGCATAGATATTAGCATTTCGAGCCAGGGCTTTGTCCAATCGCTCTAATATAACAACGCCGGCGCCCTCACTGAGGATGAAACCATCCCGATCCTTATCAAAGGGGCGGCTGGCTTTTTCCGGCGTTTCGTTATAACCGGTTGAGAGGGCACGCATAGCCGCAAAGCCGGCCATGGCCATTACGTGAATCAAGCCTTCTGTACCGCCGGCCAAAACCAGATCAGCCGCACCCCGGCGAATAAATTCAGCCGCTTCGCCAATCGCTTGCGTCCCAGTCGCGCAGGCCGCAACAACTGTGCTGATCGGTCCCATCGCTCTGGACATCAAGCTTACGTGATGGGAAGGCATATTTGGCAAGACGCTAGGCAGAACGAAAGGGTTGACTCGGGCTAGCCCTTTGGCCCGAAAAACCTGTAGATTCTCGTCCATTCGTTCAAGTCCGCCCATACCTGTGCCAATGACTACCCCTGCTCGCTCAGGATCAGGCACTTCATCATTGAATCCAGCATCCACCATGGCCATCCGGCCGGCGGCCACAGCTAAATGGGAGGCCCGCGACATGCGCCGGGATTCCTTAAAATCCATGTGGTCGCTGGGATTAAAATCCTTCACTTCCCCGGCAATACGGCAAGGTAGATCGCTGGCATCAAACTGGGTCACTGGACCAATTCCAGACCGGCCGGATAAGGCATTTTCCCAGCTTTCGGCAACAGAATTTCCTACTGGCGTAACTGCCCCCATGCCGGTGATCACAATGCGTGGGCGACCTCGATTATCAAGATATTTATCCATATAAATCTCCGTTGACAGACAATGTAAGGAAACAGGAGACGAAGCCGTATCGATCCTCTTTAGTTCTGAAATTAATGTCCAACTCCAGCGTTAATCGCACCAACGATATCATTTAACACGGCCAGCCGTGCCTGGCCAACAGCTTGTTTAATCGCGTAGGCATTTGACCGGCCGTGAGCAATGATAACCACACCATTGACGCCTAACAAAGGGGCGCCCCCGACCTCATTTGGATCTAGATGTCTGCGCACGCGAGAAAATGCCGGCCTAGCCAGCAACCCACCTACGATTGTACGTGGACCGTCGGTGAGTTCATCACGGATCAGGTCCGACATATAAGCGGCGATAGTCTCGGCCATCTTCATCACCAGGTTTCCGGCAAAGCCATCCGTCACGGCCACATCGGCATGCCCTCGCATAAATTCCTTTGGTTCAACATTACCCACATAATTTAGGCCACTGGCTGCCAGGAGCGGGATACTTTCTTTTATCAAGAGATTACCTTTTCCCTCTTCCTCGCCATTTGACAACAAAGCCACTCGGGGTCGGTCAATAGCATACACCCTTTCCATGAACAAACTGCCCATTATCCCAAATTGCAGCAAATATTCTGGCTTACAATCAGCGTTAGCGCCGTTATCGATGAGCATCGGCCGTTCTTTTGTGGGAAAGACAACGCCCAAGGCTGGACGCTTTATACCCCGAATACGTTTCAAGGTATGCAATGTCGCCACGGCCAAGATGCCGCCGGTGTTACCCGCACTCACGTAGGCTTGCGCTTCACCTGAATTGACCAGGTTAAGACCCACGTGCATGGAAGAGTCTTTCTTCTGTCGCGAGGCATCCCCTGGTTTGTCAGTCATCTCGATGACCTGGCTGGCATGCTGAATTGTTATATTCAGGTCACTTGTTTTATGTTTAACTAACTCAGCCTCGATCCGTTTCTTGTCTCCAACAAGAATGATCTCGTCGCCAAACTCTCGGGCTGACAAGACTGCCCCGGCAACATCTGGCTCTGGGTAATTGTCGCTGCCCATTGCATCTACGACAATGCGCATGCCTTTATTTCCTTATACA
>DATLAB010000017.1:0-46958 GCA_035527655.1 Patescibacteria group bacterium
ACCCGGGTAATCTGAGCCAATGGACGGGCGGCCAGGACTAAAACCGGTAATACAAGATGTCTGTCCCAGCCCCAACCCCCCACAGGCAGCCAGGGCCGGCCGGTCTGCTTCGTCAGGGTAATCACGGCCGTTTGCAGGATAACGGCGGCGAAAAAGCTTGGAACCGAAACGCCGATAATCGTCACCAAAATGATGCCCAATGAGCGACTGGATCCGCGCCGGGCAGCGCTGACGCCCAGGACCAGGCCGGCGATGGCCGCCGCCAACAAGGAGATGCCCATGAGAGCCACACTACGCGGTAAACGTTCGGCGAGAACCTCGCTGACCGGGACAGGCAACAATGCCACCGTACCATTCTGGGTTGAGCCCAAGTCACCCTGCAACAAGCGGCCAACATAAGTCACCGTATCTGTTATCGCATCGGTCGCCGCTTCGCCGGTGGGCATCCCACGGGCCGCGTTAAGACCAAAATAGGTGATAAAGATCAAGGCTAATAAAACGATAATGGCAAACGCCAGATGTTTCAGTACGAAGAGTAGGGGGCCGAGAATCGAGGCCCGCCCATCTTTCAACCCCGTATCAGCTATCAAGGTGTTATCCTTACGATCGCCGGCCGGTTGGCCTGAATCCGCTGCACCTGGCACTGGAGTTGCGGCCGGCTGGCTTAGTCTGGCCAGCAGGCGATCTGAACCGAGTCGCAAATCGCTGACTGGGGTCCCGCGCGCAGCGACCAGGGTCATCAGTGCCGTGCCGGCCGGCCGGGTATAGAGGAGAAGTTCAGCCGGCGAGCCAGGCAACGTCCAATACTGTACTTGGACCTGGTTCTCCCTTTTGTCCCAGGTATCGTTGACCCTGGTAGCGACAGCTCGACCCAGGGTTCCCCCATCTGACTCGGCCCGACCGCCGCAGATTAGCAGTTTCGACGAACGGGAGAAGACCACCAGCAGGACTGCTTCATGCAAGTCAGAGTCCTGGCAAATTGCCTGAAATTCCTCTGGACTAGGCAGTTTGCGGTGGAAACCGGAAGGAGGTTGTTCCGGTATTTCTTTGGCTAACTGCTCTGGGCCAGCCGGTTGGTGTGGAACAAGCGATGGAGGAGGGGCTGTCTTTTCTGGATACGGTTTACCTTCTACAAGTCGGATTTGGTTTAGCAACCCAGGTAAGGCCACTTCCAGGTCAGGAATAAACAAGACACCTTGGAACAGCTTCATACTATCTGTGGGCAGGGGCTCGTCCGGATTGGTGGTCGTCAGAATGATCGGACAATCGGCTTGCAATGCCCTGATGGGTCGTACCAGTTTTAAGCCATGTTCAAAGGGGATGATAAGCAAATCGTGCCGTTTTTCGGCAACGGCCATGAGCACATCGCGCGTATAAACGGCCTGGGTAACTTCTTTTACGCCCCAATCCCCTACTACCCGCGCCAGGCGCTGCTTCACCTGGTTGTCACTGTCAAATATAAGGACAAGATCTAACATATTAGTTGCCAAATTGTACCGCTTAGGAGGTGGTAGTCAAATGGGATCCAAACATTTTCCCCAGTGTATGGCATTCCCGAATTTGGGTTGGCCGGGATATTATTTTTCCGCTTGGATGGGGGTATTCACTTTGATATGTGGCTTACTTCATATGCTTTTCAAACAGCTACCCTGGCGGCTATTTGGTCTATCTGGGAAGGCATTTGGCTTATCCAGACACAAGGTTTGGTCACCGGAACCAGCAACAGGGCGCCGACCGCGCGAGTATCGAGTAGCAGTAGATCATACTCCTGATCCCCCCTCCAAGAATTGAATATGCAGGGATTATCCGTTTCTTTCCCAGGATTTTCTGGTCTGCCCGGTAACAATCTGGCCGGATCGATTTGGGTGCGCGTATTCTTCGGCGGGGTCCATAACCGGAACGATAAACAAGTCATATAGCCAGAATATAGAACTCTTTAATCAAGGGAATTTAGGGGTTAAATGGTTGCCCGATGAATGAACTCAGCAGGTTGTATCTATCAGGCAAAAACCGGTGTCAGCCGAAGGTATATCTCGATTTCCGACCCACAGCCAGAATAAACAGAATTGATAAACTCTGAGGCAAATTGGTGGCAATTATTTACGAAACCACTATCATAACCCCACAATTCCGAAGGTCGCATGGCGTGTTCGTTATCTGACGGTCGTAATCAATAGCCCGAATAATCAAGTTCGATTCACTCCCCCGAGCGAAAAATGTGACCGACCGGCTGATAGCGGTTTTGCTCTCCGCTCGCTTCATGGATGAGCTCTAAAGTGGCTTACCGGAAGTGTTGATGCCGACCATGCGATCCCATTTTGGTCTGAGCTACACTCAGATCAGTCTCTTGGGATTGGCTCTCAATTATGTGGCAGCCATCATCGAACCCATAAACGGCCTGCTAATCGATCTTTGGAAAAGGCACTGGTTAATGGCCTGGGGTGCGGCCGGCATCGGCCTGGCGACCATGGTGATGGGCGCCGCCCCCCACCTTTCTAATCCTTAAATTGGGGTTCGCCATATACGGGTTGGCCAGCGGTCCGCTGGCCCATAAGGCCGATGTTGTCCTGATTGAATCCTATCCAGAGACGCCTGAGCGCATCTACTCCCGGGCCACAATCATCGATTACTTGGGCGCTCTCTTAGCGCCATTGCTGGCGAGTCTAACCTTCTTTTTGGGACTGGATTGGCGCTGGTTAATGATTAGCCTCGGTTTTTTCAGCCTGGTATACGCTGTCCTTATTCTCAGAACTCGTTTTCCATCAGCGACGAATAGTGACGAGCCGGCCGAAATCGGTTGGAAAAAATCCCTCCGCTTAGGATTGCGGGAGGTCCTAAAAAACCGTAATGCCTTGAACTGGCTGTGTTGGAATCGCCGCTGCACTTCACCTCAGTTTGGCTACACGAGCAAGTGGGAATGAGCCAGGCTCTAATCGGGATCTACCGGGTGGTTGAGATGGCGGTCGGTATCGTCAACCTGGTCTTTCTTGATCGCTGGTTGGTCCGAACGGGTTACCGGCGAATTCTTTTATGGGCCAGTTTAGGTTTACTGGTTCTCTACCCAATATGGTTGCTGACCCCGGGGATCTGGCAGCGCCTTGTGCTATCGCTACCGATTAGCTTTCTGTTTACTGTCTATTGGCCCATTGGCAAAGCCCAATCGCTGGCCAGCGTTCCTGGCCGAGGCGGCACGATTACGGCTGTTCAGTCACTTATAGGCCTCGTTCCCCTGCCATTATTTTTCGGTTTTTTGGCCGATTTAATCAGTTTGACCTCGGCCATGTTTTGGACCTTTACCGGCGGGACAGTGTTGATGATTATTACCGTCCTGCTATTTGGTGGACAACGGAGAAGCAGGCGTGTAGAGTCAGGTTTATGGGTCGCCGAGGAGAAGAAGATCACCATGGTTGATTATTGGCAAATATATCACACTGAAGCGGAACGTTACGATCGCCTGGTTAGCCGGGAGGACCGGCAGGGAAATCTTGCGTCTGCCCTGGAATCGATCTGTCCTTTGGCGGGAATACGTGTCGTCGAGCTTGGCGCCGGAACCGGCCGGATTAGCCGCCTCCTGACACCGCACGTGTCTGAGATCCTGGCTTTGGACATTTCGGCTCATATGCTCGAAGTGGCTCGAGAGAGGCTGATAATCGCCAGTCGCTCCAGGGGAGGGCTTCGAAATTGGCACTTGATTGAAGCAGATAACCGCCGATTGCCGCTGAGGCCAGGGTTGGCCAAGTTGGCCATTGCCGGTTGGAGCCTGGGCCACTTCGTCGGATGGTATAAACAGACCTGGCGTCAGGAGATCGCTTTGGTCTTATCAGAAATGCAACGGGTTATTGGCCCCGAAGGATCGCTCATTGTCGTCGAGACTCTGGGAACTGGCAGCCAGACGCCTGAGCCACCCACTATGGGGTTGGCCAGCTATTACCGCTGGTTGGAGGAAGAATATGGCTTCACCCATCGTTGGATCAGAACTGACTACCAGTTTCAATCCGTTACCGAAGCAGGAGATTTAACAGAATTTTTCTTTGGAAAAGAGCTGGCGAATTACGTGATGAAGGTGGGTTCTACAGTGCTGCCTGAATGTACCGGTATATGGTTTCAGTCACCCGTCGCCTAACATATCGAGGATATCGTCACAATAGACGCCGCTTGGGTATTCGCTCACACTATCGTAGCTTTGGATACTGTGGCGGATCCTGACTGGGCAATTTTCTACATCGCGAGAAATGGCATTGGGTTCGGCGGCAGTTGGCGATAGACGCTAAGATGGTATCCTAAGGACATAATTACTGAAGGTCGGCAGACAGCCATATTCGCCGAAAGGAAACAAGCTTAATTTTGAGGGGTCGTGTCACTAGATAACAATATTCCCTTATGGTTATTGGCCTTTTCATATTGGGTCCATTTAATAGCCACGGTGACCTGGTTGGGCGGCTTGTTGATGATGGCCTTTGTTGCCTGGCCGGCAGTGAGAAACCAGGTGATGGATGCCGGCCAATGGTCAGAGTTGCTGCGCCGTTTAACGCCCTGGGCCAATATTAGCCTGATACTTCTCTGGATAACCGGGTTCCTTCAGATGTCCGCTAATCCAGATTATGAAGGTTTTTTAGCGATAAACTCGCTTTGGGCTCAAGCAATTCTGGTTAAGCATATTGCTGTTGCTGGCATGATGGTATTTGGATTATATGCTCAGTGGCGGCTGCACCCGGCCCTCGCCCGCCTGGCCTTATTGGAGCAAAAAAAGCCTGCCTTGGCCGAAGCGGAATTAGACCGCCTTACCAAACGAGAGGGCCAGCTGCTGCGTCTGAACCTGGCCTGTGCGTTGCTGGTATTGTTATTTACCGCGATCGCCACGGCCGCCTAGCCATTAACAGAAGCTTTGTCAGGGAGTGCACAATGGGTGAGGCAGAGAGCAAAGTCCTCCAAATGTTAGAAGATGGCTCGATCACGGCTGAGGAAGCCGAAACACTTCTCGCAGCCATCGGCCAGGAAGAGAGGGGAACAGGCTACGTCGAAGGGGAGAATATCACGCCCGACATGCCGAAGGCAGTGCCGTATGAAACGCCGCCGGAGAGGACCAGGTTCCGGCGATTCTGGAAGATACCGTTTTTTATCGCCGCCGGTTCGCTATTGCTCAGCGCTATCGGCTTGGCGTTGATGTACCAATCGGCCGGACAAGTTGCCCTGATAGGATTCATTTGCGTATGGGGTATCTTTGTGGTGGCTCTTCTGGCGACAGTGCTCATGTTGATGGTTCGAAAAGCACCCTGGTTCCATCTCCGGATTCAAGAAATAAATGGACGCCGATTCGCCATAAGCTTTCCGCTGCCTTTGAGCCTGGCAAGGTGGATTCTTCCTATCGCCAAAATTTTTGTGCCTGACGAGCAAGCGGCTTATCTGGAGATGGCAGCCGCAATTGTGAAGCAGATGACAAACGATCCGGACCAGGAACCGATTATGATCGATGTGGAGGACGAAGATGGAGACCGGGTCCAAGTGTATTTTGGCTAACTTTGTCTGGCGCGCAGAATCGATGGGCGCTTTCCAATGACCTGGGTCAACTATCTTTTTCAGACACATCTGGAATGGCTCTCATGTTAACCATTGATGGCGGCCAGGGGGAAGGGGGAGGTCAGATATTGCGCACCAGTCTCAGCCTGTCTGCTCTGACTGGCCGGCCGTTCCGAATGATAAATATCCGGGGCCAGCGTCCCAGGCCGGGTTTGCGAGCACAACATTTAGTGGCAGTTCGAGCCGTTGCCCAACTCTGCCAGGCAGAAGTAGAAGGCGATGAATTGAATTCAATTTCCTTAACTTTCCGTCCGGGAGCCAGCCCAAATGCGGCGGAATATCTCTTTGATGTTGCCGAGGAGAGCCCATCAGGACATTCGGCCGGCGCCGTGACACTGATTCTGCAGGCGATCCTATGGCCGTTGCTTTATGCCGGTGGCCCATCAAAGATCACAATTCGCGGCGGCACATTTGTCCCCTTCAGCCCGCCATATCAATATTTTGCCGAGGTTGCCTCGCCAAGCTATGCTAGATTTGGGGCGGTAATAGAGACCAAATTAACCGGTTGGGGATGGATGAGTGCCGGCGGCGGGGAAGTCGTGGCCACTATCGAGCCAAACACCAGGCTAAACGGCGTATCTTTTGAGCCCATTGTTGGTGAGAAAGTTCATGGTATCGCTGCGGTCAGCAATCTTCCCAGCCACATCCCCCATCGAATGGCCCGCCGGGCTCATAACCTGTTGCTTGAAGCAGGGTTGGAACCGGACATTCAACCACGACGAGAGCGCGGCGCCGGACCTGGGGCCGGAATTGTCCTCTGGGTGGACCAGGCCGGATTCAGCGCCCTGGGTCGAAAAGGATATCCGGCCGATAAAGTTGCTGAAGCGGCCGTTGGTGACCTGCTAACCTTTCTCGACAATGGAGCGGCAGTAGACTATCATTTGGCTGACCAGCTACTCCTTCCGATGGCCCTGGCTCGGGGCAGATCAACTTTTACAGTCGATAAACTAAGTCACCATACCCTTACCAACATTAATATTTTGAGGGAATGGTTGGCCGTTGAGATTACAGCTACCGGCGAAATCAACCAGCCGGGGACTGTGACTGTACTTGGAATCAATATGACCAGGAGTTAGCGGTACAATCTGGTGATAAATCATGTTTGAAGTCGTTTTTTTAGGTACTTCCGCCTCTACTCCTTCCGCCTACAGAGGGCTTCCTGCCCATATGATCATGCACCGACAGTATCGATTCCTGTTGGATTGTGGAGAAGGGACCCAGCAACAGATCCTGCGAAGCGGTCTGGGTTTCAAACGCCTGGATAAGATCTTGTTAACTCACGGCCATCTCGATCACATTTTGGGTTTGGGCGGGTTGGCATCGACCCTTGGACGTTGGGAGATGCTGGAAAAATTAGAAATCTATGGGGGACGATCGGCGCTCAGCAGGGTATCACGCCTGTTATTTGGCGTGGTTTTCCCCGAAAAACATCCGCCATCCACACTAGAACTGGTCCCACTTCAGGCCGGAGATGTTATTGTTGAGGACCAAAAATTCCGCTTGTCCGCCTTTCCGGTTACTCATCGGGGCAGCGGCTGTTTTGGCTTTTTGTTCGAAGAGAAAGCCCGCCGCCCCTTTTTGGCTGAAAAGGCCGAAGCGCTAAATGTCCCCTTTGGTCCTGAACGGGCAAAGCTTGTCCGTGGCGAGCAGCTAACATTGACTGACGGCCGGATGATTCATCCCGATGAGGTACTGGGTGAGGTTATCCCTGGTACAAAATACGTGCATATTGGCGATACAGGTCGGACCGATGAATTGGTCGATATATGTCAACACGCTGACACCTTGACGATTGAATCAACATACCTTGAATCAGAAGCAGACATGGCCCGACAATTTGGCCACCTCACCGCTGCCCAAGCCGCCCACCTCGCCGTTCAGGCGAATGTCAAGTCGCTGATCCTGACCCATTTGTCCCGGCGCTATGTTGAGCGAGATGTGTTGCACGAAGCGCGATCTATCTTCCCCAGAACCTATGTCGCGCGCGATTTTGATCATTTTCATATTACTAGAGTTGGGGCGACGCGGTTGGATAAAAAGCAACTCAACTAGCGTTATTTTTTTCATCTTCATCCTACCGGAGCTGACCTGCGATCCCAGGTTTCCATACGGTTTGTCAGACACGACCCGACATATCCTGCAAGAATTCCAATTTTTGAGGATTCCATTATGATAGATGTTGATGTAGTTATTTGCGGCGCCGGTCTGGCCGGTATTGCGGTCGCCTACCACCTTTCGGTCAAACAGGGCATTACCAATGTCGTGCTTGTCGACGAACGCTCGCCGCTAACGCTTACCAGCGACAAGTCAACAGAATGTTATCGAAACTGGTGGCCAGGACCTGGGGACACGATGGTTCGGTTCATGAACCGCAGTATTGATCTTCTGGAAGAGATGGCTGGCGAGAGTGATAATTTTTTCGGCCTCAATCGTCGTGGTTACGTCTTTTTAACCGGCGAGAAGGACCATATTCAGACCTATGCAGAAGCGGCCGAGTCCATTTCTGCGCTGGGAGCCGGACCTGTCCGTTTTCACGAGCCGGGAAAGTCAACTTACAGCCCATCACCCGCCGAGGGTTATAAAGGGGGCCTTGATGGGTCAGATTTGCTGGTCGGTTCAGAGTTGATCCGCGAGCACTATCCCTTTATTACTCGGGATGTGGTGGCTATGCTATCCCCCCGCCGTTGCGGCTGGCTAAGCGCCCAACAATTGGGGATGTATATGCTTGACCAGGCAAAAACCCACGGCGTGCGCCTATTGTCAGGAAAGGTGACAGGGATTGACCAGGCCCAGGGAAAAGTGGCCGGCGTACAGGTGAAGGTAGAAAACCGCGATAGCCGGATCCGGACCCAGACCTTTGTTAATGCTGCAGGACCTTTCATCCATAATATTGCCTCGATGATCGGGGTCGATTTACCCGTATTTAACGAGCTTCATGGCAAAATATCTTTCAGTGATAGCCTGGGAATTGTTCCTCGGGATGTGCCGCTTATGATTTGGAGTGATCCAATTTATCTACCGTGGACAGAACAAGAGCGGACCGAGCTGAAAGCCTTTGATGATACGCGTTGGTTACTCGATGAATTTCCGGCCGGCGTTCACTTTCGTCCGGAAGGGCTTGGACCCAGCCCTGTCTTGTTGATTTTGTGGACATACGACATTAAAGAACAGGAGCCGGTATGGCCGCCTCATTTTGACGACTATTACCCAGAAATTGTTTTGCGAGGTCTGACCCGAATGGTGCCTGGCTTGTCGACCTATATCAACCGGATGGGTAAACCATGGGTGGATGGCGGTTACTACTGTAAAACCCAAGAAAATCGGCCGCTTATTGGACCTCTGCCGGTAGAAGGTGCATACATTGTTGGCGCCTTGTCAGGCTACGGCGTTATGGCTTGCTCAGCCGCCGGGGAGTTATTGGCCGCGCATATTACGGGTAGTAATCTGCCAGATTACGCGCCAGATTTCATGCTTCAGCGCTATGAAGACCCGACCTACCAGCAATTATTGGCCGACTGGGATCCGACAACGGGCCAGCTCTAACTATTTATCTTCCAGGCCAGAGTGATTGGCTGGTGAATGAGATTTCTATCAGCCCCTGGCAGTGATTTCGCTATCACTATTTTAAAGTGGGATGATTTGTCCCGTATAGGCGATTAAAAAGCCGGTCGATTCGACCGCCAACCGGGCCGTACTACCTTCATCCAGAATCGGATTCGTGTGATTGATGTGTGTGAGTATGAACTGGCTAGATGATCCGGCCCAAAATCTCATTGTATCGGTAACGAGAGGGTGAGCGACGGTCGTTCGACCGCTAACTTCTTCCCTATCGAAAAAAGAAGCGTCGACCAGCGCGACATCAACCCTGTCCATGGCAAGCCCTGTCTCGTTGAACGATTTCCAGGAATCTATATCAGGTAGATAGAGCAGAGATTGGGTAGGCCCGGAGCAGAGGTAGGCGAAAGTCCCCGCGTCCACCTCGTCCCGATGAAGTACAGGGACAGGTGTGATCCTCAGGCCAGGAGCTAATTCTAGGGACTCCCCCGCCGCCAGGGTTATTAAGGTCAAATTTTTCACCAAGGGTTGCCATAGTTTCGTTTCTTGTATTAATGTGCCCAATTTTTCAGAGGCGTAAACGGGTAAATTTCGAACATTCATACCCTCTGGTCCAAGTTGGACCAAGCCGGCCGTATGACCCATGTGACTGTGGGTCAGGAATATCCCATCAGGTTGCCGCAAGCGGTCGGGCTTATATGGATCAGTTCCCAGGATATCGCCCAATATCTCCAGTTGAAATCTGATATCTGGCGATGCATCGATTAACCAGACCTTTGCCGGAGTATGACGATTGTCAATGATGCCGAGACAGGTCGTAAGCCGGGTGAGATTCGGATCAAGGTAAGCAGCCGCACAACGATGACAGCGACAACCTATGTGCGGTAATCCGCCATCCTGCATCATACCCAGAACAACCGCTGCTACATTCTTCTCCAACCGTTTCATGCGTATACCCATAACTCATATTTTCACATGATGCCATCGAATCCGCTAAGAAATGGCTCATTTTCCACCAATAGTTAGACATCGTGGGCGGCTTTGTTAGAATTAGCCGTTACGAACTTATAGGAGGAATTACGATGCGTGAACTATCCCGGCGCCTTATGCGAATGCCGACTTCGGCGACAATGGCGGTTAATGATAAAGCTAAGGCGCTCAAAGCTGAGGGTCATGACGTAATCGCCCTTGCCGGGGGCGATCCAGATTTTGACACCCCTGCCCACATTGTCGAGGCGGCCCTAGCAGCGATCCATGCCGGTCAAACTCATTATCCATCACCCACCAAGGGCACGAATGACTTGTTGGCGGCAATAGCTGAGAAAATGGTTCGCGACCATGGCGTTCATGTCAAATATCAATCGGATATTGTTGTGACGCCTGGAAGCAAATGGGCCCTAAATCTCGCCCTGGCCGCGGTGGTTAATCCCGGAGATGAGGTGCTCTACCTCGAACCGGTCTGGGTTTCCTATCCGCCCATGATCCGGCTGGTAGGCGGTGAGCCGGTGCCAATCAATCTTTCACCCGAAGACAACTTCCGGATTACGGCGGAGGCGATCCGGGAAAAGGTGACGCCGAAGACCAAGGCCATCATGGTTAATTCACCCAATAACCCGACTGGCCGAGTGTTGGATCGGGCTGAAGTAAAGGCTATTGTCGACGTAGCCATAGAGGCCGATCTCTTTGTTATTAGCGATGAAGTTTATGAGAAATTAATTTATGATGATCGCGAGCATTATGCTCTGGTTTCAGAGGAAGGGATGGCCGGCCGTACCTTGACCATCAACGGGCTTTCTAAGGGCTATGCCATGACCGGTTGGCGATTGGGCTGGTTGGTCGGTCCTACGGCCATCATGAAGCTGGCTGCGAAAATGAACAGCCAGACGGTAACCTCGGCGGCGACCTTCACTATGGCCGCTGCTGTGGCGGCTTTAAATGGACCTCAGGATGTCGTGGAAGAGATGCGTCTTGCCTATCAAGATCGTCGCAATTTCATGGTCAAAGCATTGAACGAGATTGATGGTATCGTCTGCGCCATGCCAGATGGGGCATTTTACCTCATGCCCCGTTTTGTGAACACGACGCATAATAGCTTGCAGTTGGCTAACGCTTTATTGGATCAGTGTGGGATTGCTGCAACCCCGGGAGTGGCTTTTGGCCTAAGCGGAGAAGGACACCTGCGTTTTTCTTATGCCACATCCATGGACGAATTAGAAAGGGCTGTGGAGCGCCTCTCGACAGGAGTCTCCCAGCTGTAGCAATATGACACTCGTGGAATATCTAAAGGCGAGTTCTAAGATTGCTACTCGCCTTTTTTTGATCGTCGTTATCGCCTAATTCGCTTCTGTTGCCGACACACATCCCTACGGCCAGGGGCAGGCGTCAACAGCAACCTTTCAGAATTGGAAACTTATCCGGTCCAGACCAAGAAATCAAAGTTGCCGTCAGCTTAAACAAGCTAATGTCAACATTCAGCCCGGCCGCTAAAATTACCGATAGCCTGCAATAGTTTTAAACCTGACGAAATTCATAGAGTTACCAACAAAAAAATCCAATGGTTACTCAACTATGCGTCGATTTTAGCTTAAACTTAGGGGGAGATATCAAGAGGTAGTTGGGCGCGGACAAGAGCGATGTCGATCCGGATTTGGGCTACAAGAGCTTCCAGACCGGAAAACTTTTGCTCGTCTCGAACGCGGCTAACAAATTCCAGTGTTAACTCCTGACCATAAATATCACCGTGGAAATCAAGCAGGTGAGCTTCCACATTCAGGCTATGCCCGTTGACAGTCGGCCGGTAGCCAATATTCGTGGCTGCGCGGTACTTTTGACCACCGAGCCAGGCGTAAGCAGCATAAACGCCGTTTGCCGGTAATAATAGCTCCTCCCAAACCATCAAATTTGCAGTAGGTATGCCAAGCGGCCCACCTCTCCCATCCCCATGAATCACAGTTCCTGTAACGTTGTAGCTATGACCTAAGTAGCCGATTACCTCGGTTATCTTTCCACCGGTAAGGGCTTGCCGAACACGGCTACTGCTGACGGGCTGTCCATTCCATTGAACCATGGATTCAATATGGTGGACGGTGAACCCCCTCTCCTTACCCATTTTTTGAAGGAATGGTAAGTCGCCTTCCCGGTTGAAGCCAAGACCAAAAGCGCCACCCCATAGCTGACTTAGACTCAGGTGACGACAAAGCTGGCTGACAAAATCGGCGGCCGGTGTCTGGCGCAGTCCATCGTCGAAAGATTGGGCGATCACCATGTCCAGACCCTGGTCGGCTAGCAATGAAATCCGCTCTTCGAGGGTGTTTAGATACAAACGGCCCTGTCTATGATGGATTACTGCGGCGGGATGGGGAAAAAAGGTAAGCACGGCCGCCTGGGCTCCGGCCTTTTGGGCGGCAACAACCATATTCTGGAGTAACTTTTGGTGACCGCGGTGAACGCCATCAAATACGCCAATGGCCAGGAAGGTGGGTTTCACCTCTTTAACCGACTCCATATTGGTCACCAGGATGGAATTCTTCTTCTTCATCGTCATATTAGCTGACTACAAATCAGGTTGGTACAGAACCTTATGCGGTTTCCACTGCTCCTGATCAATAATTAGAATACCAATGAAGTTCCCAGCCTGATCATAAGCCCGGACCGGAGACTCAAGGGCAGGATGGCGAACTTCGTCCAAGGGAATCCGCTGACCTTGAGAAATTCTGTGGACTTGTCCGGTCGTTAGTTTTAACGACGGTAAATGGTGGACAGCTGAATCGAGAGGTTGAAGATGTTGACGCCACTTCTCCGAATCCAACTGTCCGAGGGTTGTGGCTTCCTCGACTGTAATCTCGCCGATGGCGGTGCGGCGCAAAGCAGATAGGTAGGCCCCACAACCCAAAACCTGGCCAAGATCGTGAGCGATGGAGCGGATATAAGTGCCTGAGGAACATGAAATCCGGAGCTTCAACAACGGACTATTCCAGGAAAATTGCTTCAGATCATAAATCGTTACCTGGCGGGGAGGTCTTTCAATATCTTCCCCCAGACGGGCTCGCCGGTATAAAGGTTGGCCATCGACTTTGACGGCCGAGAACATCGGCGGGACCTGCTCGATCTGACCGCGGAATAGCTCGAGGGCTTTATCCATCTGCTGTTCGGTGACCTCGACCCGTTTTTCGGCCGTGATTTGACCTTCACCGTCATATGTGTCCGTCTCCCGACCAAGGTGAATCGTTGCCAGATACTCTTTATCAAGACCAACAAGATATTCGACCAGGCGAGTTGCCTTACCCAGGCAGATTATAAGTAAGCCGGTAGCCATAGGGTCCAACGTCCCACTGTGACCTACCCGTCGGATTCCCGCCAGGCGTCGCACATAATTCACAACGTCGTGAGAGGTCAACCCAACCGGCTTGTCAACGTGAAGAACTCCGGCCATGGGTGTCATCATTCATTCACCATTCAGGGGATACGGTGCAATAAACCTGGTTAACTACCATCGCTGGATCAATCAACCTTGGCCTGGCTGGCTCGTTGTTCATTTATCGAGTCGATGGATCTGGCCACTATTAATGATTCGATCTCGTCCAATGACCCCGGCAGAGTACAGCCGGCAGCCAAATGGTGCCCCCCACCTCCTAAATCTTCAGCCAGGCTCGAAACACTATAGGGCGGGCGGCAACGAAAGCTGACTGTCACATAGCCGTCATCCGTTTCCGTTAGAACAGCGCTCATGGCGACCTGGTCTATGTCAGCCATCATATTTCCCAGCCCAGAAGAACCTGTGGAATTCTGGCCGGTTTCGTGGCGTTCTGCTTTGCTTATTGTGGTCCAGATCACATCACCATCTAATTTCATGTTGTTGAGCCCCTTCTGCCAAATCAACAACGTAGAAAGCGGCTTTCGCGTAAGGGCTTTAGTGAATATGGTAAACAGATCAGCCCCAGCTTCTACCAGGGCACTGGCGATCTTGAGAGTATCCGCACCCACGCCGGCTGTTCGCAGACCCAATGTATCGGTGAGCAAACCGGTTAGCAGGCTTACGGCGATATCAGGGGTTATGGTCACATTCAGCTCGGGAAAGAGATGGTAGAGAATTTCAACCGTTGCATTGGCTTCAGGCAGAACCAGATTGACCTGGCCATACTGAGTGTTGGTGATGTGGTGGTCAATATTGATGA
The DNA here is from genome assembly GCA_035527655.1 of Patescibacteria group bacterium. Taxonomy (GTDB): domain Bacteria; phylum Chloroflexota; class Anaerolineae; order Promineifilales; family Promineifilaceae; genus UBA11865. The sequence continues at coordinate 14,307 of DATLAB010000017.1, forward strand.
TGTGGGGGATGGCTTGATTCAGATTGGTGTAAGCTTGCCCGAGTCGTTCAAGATCGCCGGCATCGACGGCAATAATCAAGTCGTAATTGGCATCCGCATCAGGCGCGACCAGCACATGTTGTGCCAAAGGCAGGTACGAAAATCGTGAGGGTAGGCCATCGTCAACTACCAGAGAAAATGACTTGTTTAATTGCTGGAGAGCCTGTCCGGTAGCCGTCAAGGAACCCAGCGCATCACCATCGGGAACAAGATGGGTAATAACTAGAATTCGCTCAGCCTGGTCAAGTAAAGTGCCGATTGTTTTGGTTATGGATGGAGGCAACACCCCTAAACCTCTTCATCCTCATTAGGAGGAGCCGGTATATCTATGCTGGCAAGCAACTCATCAATTCGGACAGCATGAGCTAATGTAGGATCCCAATGAAAATGTAGGTTAGGTACTGTTCTCACCCTTAGCCGGCCGGCCAGTTCATGGCGAAAGAAACCGGTTGCCCCAGAAAGTGCCGCCATCACTTCAGCTTCACGTGTCTCGTCACCGAGAGCATTGACATAGATGTCGGCATGCGTCAATTCCCGGTCTATCTTGACGTCAGTGATAGTCAGTCCCTGTAAGCGAGGATCATTTAAATCACGCAGTACCAGATCGCTTAGGATAACTCTTATCTGCTCAGCTGTTCGCTGCTGGCGGATTTTACTCATGACTCAGAACGTTCAACCACGAAAAACTCCAGGATATCTCCTGGTTCGATATTGTTCCACCCTTCAATAGAGACGCCGAATTCGAATCCAGCCTTAACTTCCCGCACATTCTCTGATAAATGCTTCAGACTACTTACGTTGCCTGAATGCAATAAATCGGTGTTTCGTATAACTCGTATCTGGGCATTCCGTCGAGCGACACCGGTTCGCATATAACAACCCGCTATCGTGCCAGCGCTTTTAATCACAAAAGTCTGTCGGACCTCCGCCCGGCCTATGATCACTTCTGCAAACACAGGCGCCAACATACCCTTCATAGCCTTCTCGATATCTTCGATCATTTTGTAGATGATCGAATAAGTGTTGATCTCAACCTGTTCGTTGTTCGCAGCGACTCTGGCAACCGGACCGACATTGACGTTAAAACCTAGAACGATTGCATCTGATGCCGAGGCTAGTAATATATCATTTTCAGAGATATCTCCGGTTGCAGCACGGAGGACATCAATGGTTACCTCATCACCACTCAACTGGTTTACTGAGGTAACGATTGGTTCTAAAGAACCCTGCACATCGGCTTTGATGATTAGATTAAGAGATTTAGTCTCACCTTCTTGCAGCCGGATAAAAAAGTCATCCAGGCTAACCGGCGCCCGTCTATCATCAACCACAGCCGAATCCAGGAGGTCCATTTCGACCTGACGCCGGGCAAATTTTTCGCTTTCCACCACCTTAAATTGAATACCTGCTGCGGGTATCCCATTAAGACCTGAGACTGATACGGGTGTAGATGGTCCAGCGTTTTCAATAGCCCGGCCGTTATAATCGTACATGGATTTGATACGCCCATAATACTCTCCGACCAACAAAGTGTCGCCAACTCTGAGGGTCCCGTTTTGGACTAGCAGGGTACTCATAACGCCGCGCCCTTTCGTTATTTGTGCTTCAAGCGCCGTACCTGACGGAGACGCATCCGGATTGGCTCGGGGTTGAAGCTCTTCGGCTGTGAGCAAAATCGCTTCCAGGAGATCATCGAGGCCTACTTCCAGCTTCGCCGATACTGGGATTACCAGGGTATCGCCATCCCAGGCGTCAGGGGTCAAGCCGATCTCAGCCAACTGTTGCATAACCCGATTTGAATTGGCGGAATCCAGGTCCATCTTATTCAAAGCAACGATGATTGGTACACTGGCTGCTCTGGCATGATCGATTGCCTCGCGAGTCTGGGGCATCACGCCATCATCGGCGGCAATAACCAAAATGGCGATATCAGTTGCCTGGGCGCCCCGGGCGCGCATGGACGTGAACGCTTCATGGCCTGGTGTGTCCAAAAACGTGATCAGATTCCCCTCATATTCTACCTGGTAGGCGCCGATATGTTGGGTTATACCACCAGCTTCACCTGCCTGTACCTTGGTCTGGCGAATTATATCCAGCAGGGATGTTTTACCATGATCTACATGCCCGAGCATGGTGATAACCGGGGGTCGCTCAACCAAATTGTCTTCTTCTTCACCGGCCAGAATTTGCCGCCACAATGGTTTTTCAACCTGTTCATCTTCTTCAGGTTCTACAATGGACGATACTGCCTCGTAGCCCATTTCTCCTGCCACAATGGACGCGGTGTCGAAGTCAATCTGTTGATTGATGTTGGCCATGATACCATTATTCATCAACTGTTTGATCACTTCGATAGGGCTGGCATCCATAATATCGGCCAATTCCCGGACAGTGATAAATTCTGGTACTTCAATTAATGTTTTTGTTTCTTCCATAACCATGCCGTTCCTACTATCCCATGCCACAATCGGCGAAACATCTTAATTATTAAATAAATCTCGTCCGGAACCAATGTTGCTGCTTTGTTTTTCCTGATTGCCGAATAAATAAGCTAACGATCATAACATCAAACAACATATTTTAGTCCCAATCATCACCTTTGACATGGCAATGAATAGCCAACCTTATCAAAAAGCGGAGGTTTATGCTGTGTCGTCATGATCAAAAAGTGCGAATCGCCGACTTTGCCAGGTTTGATCCGGTTAAAGTCCCCAAAAATCAAGGATCTTACTCTCCAGCGTTGGCCTGGGGGCGAAAGCTGAGTAATGAATTCTTCTCAGCTTCCGTAATCTCCACTCGTAATTCCCGATCAAGCACCTTGCTGTTCAAGAGTTTGTCCCAACAAGCTGCCTCATCACAAAGATAAGCGCCACGACCGTTTCGCTTTCCTGTTGGATCGGCCACGGTCCCATCCTCGGCCGTCCGAACGACCCTTAAAAGTCGTCGCTTATCCATTTTTCGGCGACAAATAACACAGGTGCGTTGTGGTATTTGTTTACGCCGCAACTTCCTTCTTCCTCTCAGCCCATGGCTGCAGAAAATGAAGAACGGGACATATCACCATCACATTCTGCTCTTAGCCTAGAACTCATCTTCCAGCAATTCATCGATATCAATGTCGTCAACGTCCTCCCACCTCTCACGGGCGCGACCGCCTTTGCGTTTGCGTTTGACAACAACCGTCCCGCTTTGCTCATCGAATACAAGCTGTTTCCCTTTGGTAGTAGACCTGGATTCCTCTTCTTCCTGTTGTCCTGCCGGTGTCTGGACGACGACGACTCGCTTTTTCGGCTGGGGTTTCTTTTCTTCGGCTTTTACTAAGGGCGTCGCCAGATCATCAATGGACGAATCTTTAACAGCTTCCGTATCTTCTTCGCCGACTACTTCCGCCACAACGATCTCTTCTTCTATCTCCAATTCGATATCAATTTCTTCTAGGACATCGACCTCAGCCATTTCTTCGACTTCGACGACCGACTCAACTACTTCGCTTTCTTCTGCTTCAGCTTCTTCTACCTGGCCGGCCGGGATTTCCTCCTCGGCTTCAAGCGCACCTTCGATTTCAAGTATAACTTCGGCGAACTCGTAGCCGTCTACGGCTGCTTGAACCTCCTCTAGGGCCTTGGCGCCAAAACCGGCAATTTCAAGGAGCGATTCCTCACCCATTTCCAGACGGATTAAAATTTCTCCTAAAGAAGTAACATGATTTTCTAAAAGCAAGTTCTTGACGCGTTCGCTTATTAGCAGATCTTCAAGAGGAACATCCCAGGCCTCAGCGGGTATGCTCTTCCGGGCAGACTGTCGGGCTTTCTGAATCTCTTCGTACTCAACCGCTTTTACCGCAACAATGTTCCCTTCAATCCCAGAGACCAGACGATTAAGCACCATATAATCTTCTGAGGTTATAGGCCGGTTGGCAACCTTTTTCGCTAGGACAATCTTTACCTTGGCGATGAGATCTTCGTCCTGGGCGATGATCTGATCGGCCACTGGATGATCGAGATTATGCAGTGACTCATCGGCCGCCTCGGTCAGGCTCTTGATATCAATTCGCCAACTAGTCAACTTGGCTGCCAGGCGAGCATTTTGACCTTCCCGGCCGATTGCCAGGGATAGCTGGTCATCAGGCACGATAACGATGGCAGTTCTTCCTTCGTAAGGATGATCCTCGAGGAAAACCTGGCTAACGCGCGCTGGGCTCAACGCCTTGGCGATAAAGGTTCGTTGATCAGAATCCCACTCGATAACATCAATCTTTTCTTCGTTTAACTCACGGACAATACTTTGGATGCGTACGCCACGCATACCTACGCATGCGCCGACAGGATCAATTCCGGGTTGCATGGCCATGACCGCGACCTTGGAGCGAGCGCCCGCCTCCCTGGCGATACTCTTAATATCAACCTGTCCGTTGAAAATCTCAGGTACTTCCAACTCCAAAAGTCGACGGAGTAAACTGCGATGGTTTCGGCTGACGATTATTTGCGGGCCGCGGCTGGTCCGCCGAACCTCGAGAACAAAGACACGAATTTTATCGTGGGCGCGATATCGCTCACCCGGGACTTGTTGGCTTTTGGGCATCACCGCTTCGGTACGACCCAGGCCGATGGTAATATTTTGACCGCTGACACTTTGGACTGTGCCATTTACAATTTCGCCCTCACGAGCAGAAAAATCATCATACAACATATCCCGTTCAGCTTCACGAACACGCTGCAGGATAACTTGTTTAGCAGTCTGAGCAGCTATTCTCCCAAAATTCTCAGGCGTGCTTACCATCATTACCAAGTCGCCAAGCTCTGCGTCCACATGACCGGCAGCAAGGGCCACCGAAAGCAACACTTCCGTTCGACCGTCAAATAGCGAATCCACGACTTCTTTTTCGGCATAGATTGTTGGTTCGCCGGTGCGTTGATCGATATCAACAGCAACCTCCTGGGTGTTGCTGACGTTTGTATTCCTTCGATAAGCAGAGACCAACGCTGTTTTGAGCGCATCGATCACAACTTCTTTAGGAAGCCCGCGAGCTTCGCAAATTTCGTTGAATGCTAACATGAATTCGTTTTTCATTCGTCTAATCCACTGCCCTTTGTATTAGATGAGACAAGCGCAGGCCAGCTGAGCTATGAGCCACCTCCGACCCTGCAAATGCCAGGTGATCGCCACAAACCGTTGTTACCTAGTAGCTTACCACGAACAAATTCTTCACCCTACAACAAAACAAAAAAGTGGGGGACGCCCACTTTTCTCCGAGGATGACTATAAACTACTAAACTTGTTGCCGTACGAAGCGAACAATGCGAACAATACCAAGATTATATCACGCTGACCGGTGCCAAGCAAAGGCCACCAGTTACTCTTTGCGTATTATTGCTTGACTTGATATCAGCCAAGAACTACAATCCGTCTATGGTCTTGAGGTGCCAGGCGACCTGGTAGCTAATGTCAAATTGGGGAGTCCGACAAGGTGGTAGGCGATGAGCTATCAAGCGAGATAGTTGCCATCTGCATCAGAAATTATCGCCAATCATTTAGGAGATAGGGATGGATATTTTTGAGAAGTGTGGCCAATTTACGGCTGCTCGAGAGGCGATGGCAGCAGGTCTGTACCCATACTTTATTCCTCTGGAAGCGACAGAAGGGACTGAAGTAACTGTGGAGGGCCGCAAGATCATAATGATCGGTTCAAATAACTACTTAGGATTGACCACCCACCCCAAAGTTCGGGCTGCCGCTGCTGAAGGGATCGATCGCTATGGTACCAGCTGTACGGGTTCTCGCTTCTTAAACGGCACTTTGGGTTTGCACCTGGAATTGGAACGCAGATTGGCTGCTTTTGTGGGAAAAGAGGCTGCCTTAGTATTTAGCACCGGTATGCAAGTTAATTTGGGCGCCATATCGGCCATCGTTGGTCCGGGTGATTATGTTATCATCGACAAAGATAATCACGCTAGCATTGTCGATGGATGCCGTCTTAGCCTGGGTACAATGAAGCGCTACCGGCATGGAGATCTCTCCCACTTGGAACGGGTTCTTAGCCAGATTCCTGATGAAGCAGGGAAGTTGATTGTGGTCGATGGCGTATTCAGCATGGGTGGGGATATCGTAGATCTACCAAACATCGTGACGCTGAGCAAAAAATACAACGCGCGACTTTATGTTGATGATGCCCATTCGCTGGGTGTCCTTGGAAAAGGTCGGGGGACGGCAGCTCATTTTGGTCTGACCGATGATGTTGATTTGATCATGGGTACATTCAGCAAATCCTTTGCCTCCATAGGCGGATTTATAGCCGGCGATGCAGATATTATGCATTATATCCAGCATACCGCTCGTCCGTTTATTTTTAGTGCCAGCTTGCCGCCTTCAAACGCTATGGCAGTGATGGCTGCATTGGACATCATGGAAAATGAACCTGAGCACGTGGAAAAACTATGGAAAAACGGTAACAAGATGCTCACCGGTTTGAATAACCTTGGTTTCAATACCGGTATAACCCAGACACCCATTATCCCCGTTATTATTGGTGAAAATGATCCTACATTCCTCACCTGGAAATTGCTATTTGAACGGGGACTTTATACCAATCCTGTCGTATCTCCTGGTGTTCCATTGGGCCAATCCTTGCTTAGAACGAGCTACATGGCCACCCATACAGAAGATCAGTTGGATAAGGCCTTGGATATTATGTCTGATGTCGGCCGCCAGCTTGGATTGATAGCCTGAGAATCGGCCGTTACACCCTGTAACGACCCAAGCCGAACCAACCCCATATTTCTATTTTAATAGCCGTATTCTGATCCAAATGACCGTGAAAGATAGCGTGGGTGCCGGGAACTTTCAGAGTAGTTCTTTCGTTATTTATCAATAATGGTAAGTAATCTGGTCCATACTGCTGGCTGTCGTGGTGCATCTGTCAGCTAAGCGTCACGCAATCGTATTGCATCCAGCCGGTTAACGGTTGTGGGATTTGATAAACTTATGTTCAGCTAGATTAATAAAAAAAGATCGACTCATCACCTCCTTTTCCGCTTCATGGCCCAGAGTATATTGGTTCTGGGCCAGCGTTTCTTTGTTCTGATATTTTGAGGATTGCATGTCAACAGAAGAACCATTCGAAAACATAGATTTTGTTTATGAGGCGCCGGGTAAGACCGGGCGGCGGCGTGGTTGTAGCTGTATGGGCCGCCTTTTTTTGGGTAGCCTACTACTTTTTGCCCTGGTCATTTTTACCGGTATTGTGATTGCCTCTACCCTGATTTACAGTGATTTGTCGGGTGAGATTGAGCAAGGGATTGTCGCCCTGGATGCTGCGCGGAACCGGGAGACCTTTGAAACAACCCGCATCTTTGACCGAAGTGGCCAATTATTGTGGGAGATATTTGGCGAGGGTAAACGAACACGGGTATCCCTGGCGCAGATACCTGATGATGTGATTAATGGTACGATAGCGACGGAAGACGACACCTTCTATGAAAATGTAGGACTGGATGCGCCATCCCTGGTGGCGGCATTAATATCAAATCTTCGTAACCCAGATGAACGGCCGAAAGGCGCCAGCACCATTACCCAGCAGCTTGTTAGTCATATCGCTTTTGAGTACGATGAACGAGCGGCCGTTAGCTACACTAGAAAAAGTAAGGAAGCCATCCTGGCCTGGATAATGAACCGGAAATTCACCAAGGATGAGATCCTGGAAATGTATTTAAACGAAATTTACTATGGCAACTTGGCTTATGGTATTGAGGCGGCCGCACAAACCTATTTTGGAAAAAACGCGACAGCATTGAATCTCGCCGAATCTAGCCTGCTGGTAAGCTTGCCGCAGAGTCCCGTGGATCTTAACCCCTTTCGATACCTCGATATGGTCAAACAACGCCAGTGGTTGGTATTGAACCTCATGGTAAACGAAGGATATATTACCCGATCGGAAGCTGAAACGGCCTATTTGGAACCTCTCAATTTTGTACCCCAGGAGGTCAGCCTGGAAGCGCCCCATTTCTCCGTATATGTCCGGCAATTACTGGAAGAACAATTTGGTCCGGAGGTCGTGGCAAATGGCGGTTTGAAGGTGACCACAACTTTGGATTTACAATACCAGCGTCTGGCCGAGTTATTGGCCAGACAACACGTGAATGCCGTCGGGCCAGAACATAACATGACAAACGCTGCGCTGGTGACCTTAAAGCCGGGCACGGGCGAGATCTTAGCCATGCTAGGCAGCCTGGATTACCACGATGAATTGATAGATGGCAATGTCAATGTCGCTCTCAGCCCACAGCAGCCGGGAAGCGCAATAAAGCCCCTTACCTATGCCGCCGCCCTTTCCCCAACACCAGATGGTCAAGGACCGTCCTGGAGCGCAGCCGACTTGTTGTGGGACGTGCCGGTTGATTACAAACAATATGATGGAACAACCTACTCTCCGCTAAACTATGATCGCCGTTTTCACGGCCCGGTACGGCTGCGGGACGCACTAGCAAACAGCTACAATGTACCGGCCGTATTGGCCCTGCAAGATATCGGCGTTTCAAGCCTGCTGGAGCTAGCTGCCCGGCTGGGGATCAAGTCATTTGAGGACGATCCAGCCCGGTATGGCCTTTCCTTGACCCTCGGGGGCGGCGAACTCACTCCGTTGGAACTAACAGAAGCCTATGCCACATTCGCCAACGGTGGATTTCGTATCCCAGCAGCTGCCATATTGCGGGTGGAGAATAGCCATGGTGAAATATTGTATGAGTACCAACCACCACTGCCAGAACCTGTGATTGATCCCCGGGTCGCTTTCCTGATTAGCGACATTCTGGACGATGATCCAGCCCGAATCCCGGCTATGGGTCGAGAAAACCCGCTTGACTTGCCATTTCCAGCCGCGGCCAAAACCGGAACCAGCAATGACTATCGCGATAATTGGACTGTAGGTTATACACCAGGCCTCGTGGTGGGGGTGTGGACAGGCAATACGGATAACAGCGAAATGCTCAATATCAGTGGTCTAAGCGGTGCGGCGCCATTGTGGTCGGCCTATATGCAAGCCATCTATAGCGACCATGATCTGCTAAGCGTTCTTGATAGCAACGGGGCTCGGCCACCCGATGGTTTTGTGCCTCCTTCCGGATTAGAGAAACGCCAGATTTGTGACATCAGTTCTTTGACAATCGGGTCGCCTGATTGTTCTTTGAGCGATTCCGAGTGGTTTTTGGTAAACGATCAAGCCGAACCACCCGCAGATTCGACCCTATTATCTTGGAGTGAGCTCGATCCAGCTGCCTGGTTGGTGCCGGCGGTAGCTTTACCGCCACTTCCACAAGATTTGTTACTTTCTCTTGCGGAATCGACTGACGAGAGTGAGCTCCCCCCACAAGCTTTTTGCCACTTTCCTGAGGGGACGGTGCTGGAGCAATTACCTCCGGATGCGGCCGCATCACTATTTCTATCGCCACCGCGCAACCCGGAGAGCCTGAAAGCAGCCCATGAATGGGCGATAGAGCATGGTTTGCCTATACTGCCGGCTTACGAATGTAACGACGAGATGCTGGCCATGGCTCGTGATCCAAATATTCCGGCCGTTTGGCGGATTTCCAGTCCTAAAAATGATGAATCTGTTAGTGGTATCCTGCCGATTGTTGGTACAGCCGATTTTGATCCGCAAAAGGTCCAGTTTTATAAGCTGGAGTTGGGAATTGGCGATAAGAACAATCCCCAGTGGGTAACCCTGGGTGAAACCAGCACCACACCGGTGGTCAACGGAACTCTAGAGATGTTGCATGCAGATGGATTGCCTCCGGGCGATTACCTCTTGCGTTTGATCGTAGTCCAGTGGGATGGAAATTACGTAGGCGAACCATACACCATTGCTCTGACAATCGAATAAGCAATAAAGTAACACCTTTACTGTCATTTACCTATGGTCTATAGATGCCACCCCCCAAAGGGAAAGGTCCTTGACAAATCCCCCGTTTCAGAAATCATTGCCATTGGCGAAGCAAGGTCGACCGCGATAATACTCGACAGTTACTCGCTGCGCCCATGATTATTGTGCGGATGCTAGTTGTCGATCAGATGGAAGAATATGGCCGAATATTTTATTACTATCGCAGGAAATATTGGCGTTGGGAAATCGACTCTAACCGGACTTCTTGCCGAACGCCTGGCCTGGGAGCCGGTTTACGAAGCCTTCTCTGAAAACCCTTATCTGACTGATTTTTATGAGGATATGCGTCGCTGGAGTTTCCATTCACAGGTTTTTTTCCTTTCCCGTCGCCTCCAGCAACATCACGATCTGCTGCAAATGAGGTCCTCAGTTATCCAGGATCGCAGCGTTTATGAAGATGCAGAGATATTCGCCCGTAATCTCTATGGGCAGGGACATTTAAGTGAACGGGATTGGCGCTGTTATCTCGAGCTTTATCAAACCCTGGCTACCTTGCTCCGGCCGCCAGACTTGGTTGTCTATCTCCAGGCATCGGTTCCGACTCTACGGCGGCGCATTTCCCAACGCGGCCGGACTTATGAGAAGACGATAACCGATCTCTACTTGACCGAGCTCAATGATTTATATGATGAGTGGGCGACAAGATTTCGTCTCTGCCCGGTTTTGACGGTCGATACGAATAACCTGAATTACATCCAATATGATGAGCATCTCGATTTGATCTGGCATCGTATTGAGGATCGCCTGCAGGGCCGCGACTATTTGGCATTGGAATAGCGACTAGGCTGGGGGGCCGACCAAACCAACAATTCGTCTCCTGGTTCCAGTGGGAATTCAGAAAACTCTTGACAGCGGCCGCTTCTTTTGCTATTATATCCGTATTACCCACTTACTCGGGTAACCGCATATGTTAGGATAGCGGGTTTATAGAATAGCTAGCCCGGAGAAGTTAATATGGCAGCACCAGAACAAGAAATTCTCCTCGCTCCAAGCCAGACCGGCATTCAAGTATCCCTCGAGCCGGCTCAATCTGTTTTCCATAGCTTATTGCTGCTGGCCAAAACGAATAATTTGAGCGGTTTCGGTAAATGGGTAATCGAGACGCGTATCTCTATGTCGGCAATGGAGAAGCAGCATCACCAGCTTGTGATGATTGGGCTGTACTATGCCATTCAACCTGAGCGAAGTTGGCCATCATTTTTGGATTACGTCGACCATCTGGCAACGATGTCACCGATGGCTTTGCGCGATAAGTTATTGAACAGCTATTTCAACATGCCTTGCTTGGATGTTGCTGAGAAAAGTCAAAGGATAGTCTCAGATAAAGATTTCCAGAACTTGCTTTCTTCTGTCGATTCCTTTTTAACCTTTTTACAGGAGCGGTTTTCGACCGAACACGTCGATCCCTCCCTGGAATCACAAGCATATGCCTATATCATTGATCCCCCGGCGATGCAAGTGCTTATCGTAAATCATTTTAGGAGTATGTGGGAAAAGTATCTTGAGGCTGAGTGGGAACGAGTCAAGCCCATGTTACAGGATGCGGTGGCGGCCTTTACTCAGGTTGATTACCGGCCGATGGGTCGTCTCGAAGCCGCTGAATTTATTACCGGCCAAACCCTGGGGGAAAGTCATATGCTTCAGCAGATCGAGCACGCTGAACAGGTGATTTTTGTCCCATCTGCCCATGTCGGACCTTATCTAGGCGGGTTCAGATATGAGCAGGCCTATGGTGTAGTTTTCGGTGCACGGCTTCCCGAAGGAACCCACTATTACGCCCCGGACTTGAGCCGAGCAGAAATCCTGGTTCGCTTGAGTACCTTGGCCGACGACAACCGCTTGAAAATTCTAAGGCTCATTGCCGAGGAAGGGGAAAAACGATCCCAGGAGATTATTCAGCAGCTTGATCTAAGCCAGTCGGCCGCTTCTCGCCATCTCAAACAACTCAGCGCAACCGGTTATCTCATCGAGCGAAGGTGTGAAGGAGCCAAGTGTTACGATATGAATAGTGATCGGCTGGAAGATACATTGCGGGCGGTATTGGCTTATTTGAGCAAGGCATAAAGGCGAATTAGCGCCTCGGCCAACCTCTCCATCCTAGCAGATGGATACGGCTACTTGCACCAAAATATAGGTAACGGATGGTTTGTTGGCGAGACAGAATCACTAACAGAATTTGCAGGTCAGCAAGATAGCATGCTTGCACTTACCCGATACAGAGGCAACACCTATGGCAGATAAAAAGAAGATCCGTGAGTTATTGAACGAAACGCTGCAAGCATACCACCCTTTCTATCGCGAGGATGTTCTCAAATGGCAAAGAGAATTCGATATTCCTGATAATTGGTTTGCTCTAAATGCAGTACGAGCTGTTGAACCCAATACCTTTAAAGCGGAAGAATTTCATCACCAGGCCCCCTATGCTTCGATTAAACGGCAAACAGAACGATACGATGCGCTGGTCGAAGCAAGGTGTTTGGAAATAGATAGATGTGGTTTATATCGACTGACTGAAAAGGGTCGCGATGTCATTGAAGGTTTTTTCAGGGTTGCTCATGTGGGGATGGCTAAGACGGAGCCACTTGCGGAGGATGAATTGAATCAACTACGAAGCCTGCTGGAGCGCTTAGTCGAAGCGACCCTGAACGCGCCTAAACCGGCCGAAAAGCCGGTGCTTCAAGACAGCCGGTGGACCGAACCAGGACCGGATGTGGCTCCATCAATTGCCATCGACCAATTGGTTACCGATTTATCGCGTTTTCGCGATGATGCGCACCTGGCAGCGTGGAGACCCCTTGGCGTAGATGGACGGTCGTGGGAGGCACTCACCTATATCTGGCAGGAGGAGGCATCATCCGCGGCCGACTTAGTCGAGCAACTGGCTTTCCGTGGTTATTCCGAAGAGCAATACGCCGAGAGCCTTCTGGATTTGTCTGAACGCGGTTGGATTGGTGGTGATGAAGGCTCCTATCAGGTAACAGAAGACGGCCGGCGCATTCGTGAACAAGCTGAGCGCAATACGGACCGATTGTATTACGCTCCATGGTCGGTTCTTGACGATGAAGAACTGGACCAACTGGAAGATCTGTTGCAGTCCACGATTAATAACCTAAACAAGATGGCTATGGAACGGTTTTGGCCCCTGGCAGTAGAAGTGGCTCAGGCCATCTTCCCGGTGACTAGAGATGTTGTTCAGCCGGCTTTCCAGGAGCATTTTAAAGATGCATCCATTTTTTTCCCTTCCCTGATGGCCATTGGCAGCGAACCAGAATCTTTATCTGCCCAACTACATGGTCAACGATTCCCATATAACAGTGGCGATCAGATTGAACTTCGGTTCAAGGCTGGCGTCGAAGAAGGAATTCTGACCAGCACGGGAAACGGCAAATATCGCGTAACCGCAGCAGGTAAAACGGCCGTAACTGCGGTCAATAATATCTTCTACACCGAACTCGGGCAGAGTGACCCGCTGGCAGATGGAGAGGCTGCAGAATTGGCTGATTTACTACACCGGATTGTCGAGGCCAGCCTCGAGGCCGAGGAACCACAAGATAAATGGGCCATAAACAATATGCACAACTGCCACCCTGAAAAAGAATATCAACCTTTGGCCAGGATCGACCAGTACCTGGATGATCTCAATGCATTTCGCGATGACACTCATAATGCCGCCTGGCAAGCCAGCGAAATAGATGGGCGAACCCGAGAAGCGATGACATTTATCTGGCTGGGAGACGCAAATTCGGCCGACGAATTGGCCGAGAAATTAGCCTTTCGCGGCTACTCAAAAGATGATTATGCTCACTCCTTAACCGAGTTGGAGGAAAAGAGTTGGGCGGTAAAAGGTCAAGAGGGTTACCAGATCACCGCTGCCGGAAAGGAATATCGGCAGGGGATCGAAGAAACCACCAACCGTTTGTTTTATGCTCCCTGGCGATCCCTTGATGGTGGCGAACAGTTTCGGTTGCGTGATCTACTTATCCTTTTGAAATTAGGCTTGAAAGCTCTTGGTGATTCGGAAGGATCGTAACGCAGATCAGTAAGTGAGCCCCCGACAGGTAGCTGGACACCATGACAGGAAGACCTTCGGATAAGGCTAAGGAGTTAAAGATGAACAGGCAACATGACCTATACAAACCCTACGCCTCGGATGATTCCATATGCATGAATAATCTCTGTTCCCAGGCCGTTGCTCCTCAATTGATTGGGCAACGAAAAACAGCGCCTACACCTTCCTCGGAGACAACATCAAACCTATATACGTTGTACCTATTTATGGAGCGTTGGACATGTTCCAGGTGTTGGCTCCAGGCCAAAGCGCTCGGGCAGATTGAAGAGTGGCTCGCCGATCATGAGATTACCGTCGTATTGGTTGGCCCAAACCATTATCTTCAGCAGGCGAATCAATTGGCCAGAGAGCTGCATCTCCCCTTCCGACTTTTCACTGATGAACACGGCTCACTCAAGCGTTTCTACGGATTTGGAGAGTGTGGATGTGATTCTCATCAACAAAGCCTGTTGCTCGTTGAAAATAAAGGGTGCGTCAGCGATTGGCGGCGAGTCCAGGCCTCCGGCAAGAAGCGCCAGATAGGTGCCATATGAATGGTCCGCGAAGTTCGAAGATCTAAATAGATAGTTTTGACCACCTTTGATAAAAATCAGACCTGGCTAGGTAAATAGCCAGGCCTGATTTTTCCGTTCCCCAGATTCTGACATAACTTCTGTACTGATATTGGCGATAAATGGAGATGAGGTTTGCCATTTCGTCAGGATTTAGCAGTGGGTTAAATGGGTGGAGGAGTTCCATAACTGGCATGGATCACCCGGCCGGAGCTAATCATCAAGAAGCTAGATGATCAAATGCCCCAAAGACAGATCGCAAGTGATATTTGTCATGCTTAATAAGTGACATTCGTCATGTTTTCTCCAGGCAAGTAGCTGATATCCTTATATCAAAATAGAAAATTAGATACACCTAAATATCTTAGCCTGTTAAATTCTATGTTGAACTCCTTAATTTCTTTGCTGGTGCTCCTGATAATTGCCGTTACAGTTTGGTTGTTCTTCCGGCCGGAACGGGGGTTCTTCTGGCGCTGGCAACACGCCAGGAGTATCACCAGGCAAGTGCAGCGTGAGGATGCCCTCAAACATATTCATCGATGCCAGCGTCATGGTCGATCACCTACGCTTGAAAGTTTGGCCGGCGCCACCCAGGTTTCGATCAACGAAGCCATTGAACTGCTATCAGAATTGGAACAACATGATTTGGTTCAGCTCGAAGGTGAGAGCTTTGAGCTTACGCCCCGGGGACGGGACTACGCTTTGCACATCATACGGGCGCATCGTCTTTGGGAACGATACTTAGCCGATGAGACCGGCTATGCGCGTGAAGAGTGGCATGATCGGGCTGAACGAGCAGAACACAGCCTGACCCCGGCCGATGTCGAAGATTTAGCGTCCGAATTAGGTAACCCGACCCATGATCCCCATGGCGATCCCATCCCCACGGCCGAAGGCTCGCTAGTTCCACACGGGGGCCAGCCCTTAATTGATATGCCTCTTGATGTACCGGTGCGGATCGTGCACCTGGAAGATGAACCTGAGGTCGTTTACGCTCAACTGGTGGCCGAAGGTTTAGGGCCAGGAATGGAAGTCCGCTTATTGGAGCTATCGCCCCGCCGCGTTCGTTTTTGGGCTGATGGAGACGAGCATATCTTAGCCCCAATCGTCGCTGCCAATATCTCTGTCTTACCCGTTCCCGCCATCATTCACAAAGAGGATGAGATAGGCGAAAAAATGTCGAGCTTAGGACTGGGAGAGTGGGCTGAAGTAATTGGAATATCCCGCGTGAGCCGGGGAAACGAGCGGCGCCGTTTTCTTGATTTAGGCATATTACCAGGAACAATAATAACCGCTGAAATCAGTAGCCCGGGCGGCGATCCGACAGCTTATCGGATACGGGATGCCCTGATTGCCTTGCGGCGGGAACAGGCCGATCTCATCACAGTCCGCAGACTGCACGATCCGGTTGATTGACCGGTTCGAAGGTTTAGAATCACAAACGCTGATGATGGCAGTCTTCATCAAATAAGAGATAAATATGCAAGAAAACGAAACGGTATCCAAAACCTCCCCAGCTTGTGAAACATGTCCGGCACACAATGTAGGTAATCTGCGCCAGTTGGGTATCAGTATGGACAATTGGGACTATGTAATTGCGTTGGCAGGCAACCCCAACACGGGCAAGAGTACTGTCTTCAATGCTTTGACCGGTCTGCGACAACATACAGGGAACTGGCCCGGGAAAACAGTCAGCCGGGCTGAAGGTGGTTATAGTTATGGTGATCATCGCTACAAGCTCATTGACCTGCCGGGAACCTATTCCCTCTTATCGACGAGCTATGATGAAGAGATCGCCAGGGATTTTATCCTCTTCGGCCAGCCAGATGTAACTCTGATAGTAGTCGATGCCACCCGATTGGAGCGTAATCTGAACCTTGTCCTCCAGGTCTTAGAGATTACAGACCGGGCTGTCATAAGCTTAAACCTCGTGGATGAAGCAACACGTCATGGATTGCAGGTAGATGAGCGCCGTTTGGCACGGGATCTTGGTGTGCCGGTAGTACCTACCGTCGCTCGTCGAGGAGAAGGATTGGACCTATTGCTTCAGACCGTCGCCGAGGTAGCTACAGGCCGGACCGTCTGCCGGCCCCATCGAATCAGAAGTGGATCGCCGGCCGTGCAGGGTGCCATTGATACATTATCTGCTCAAATAAAGACTTTGTACCCGGCGTTGCCTAATGCGCGATGGCTGGCCATGCGTTTGTTGGATGGTGACCAACGGGTTGTGCAAGCGATCCGCTCTGGGGAAATGCAAGCGAATGTTGAAAATGGTCCTCAAAATGAAGGCCAGGATCTGAATATAAATCTCGGGATGGCCTCATGATGGAGGAGCTAAGCGCGGTCGATATTCTGAGCACGGCCGAGAGGTTGCGCTGGAACATTGGCCAGGATTTTCATGAGAACCTGATGGAGGATATATATGCAGACGCCGCTCGTATCGCCGGCCGGGCGGTAACCCGGGCAGGAGAGAAACCACGTTTCGATCTGGATCGATCCATTGACCGCATTGTAACCAGTCGTCTATGGGGTTTTCCGGTTATGATCCTTCTGTTCATGCTGATCTTCTGGATTACCATCACCGGGGCCAATATTCCCTCAGCGTTTCTATCGACGCTTTTGCTGGATACCATCTATTCGATCTTGAAAGAGATCTCGGCCGTAATTGGTTTACCCTGGTGGTTAGAGGGTATCCTCTTGGATGGTATGTACCTGGCCACAGCCTGGGTCATAGCCGTCATGCTGCCGCCTATGGCCATTTTCTTCCCCCTGTTTACTTTGTTAGAGGATTTTGGTTATCTGCCCCGTGTTGCCTTCAACCTGGATAATGTTTTTAAGAAATCTGGCGCTCATGGCAAGCAGGCTTTATCGATGATGATGGGATTTGGTTGTAATGCCGCCGGCGTGATTTCAACCCGGGTTATCGACAGTCCTCGGGAACGGCTAATCGCCATCATCACCAACAACTTCGCATTATGCAACGGGCGTTGGCCGACCCAGATACTCATAGCCACAATTTTCATCGGCGGCCTGGTTCCAGCCTACCTTGCCGGCCTTGCCTCAGCACTGGCAGTAGTGGGGATCGCCATTCTCGGTGTGCTGCTAACTTTTCTGGTCTCGGCCGGCCTGTCACGCTCACTTTTGCAGGGAGAAGTATCAACTTTCAGCCTTGAACTGCCGCCTTACCGCCCGCCACGATTTTGGCAGACGATATACACATCCCTCATTGATCGCACGATGTATGTTTTATGGCGGGCGATTGTCTTCGCCATGCCGGCCGGTGCAATCATCTGGCTGATCGCTAATGTCACAATTGATGGCACAACGCTCGCCGAGTACATGGTTAACTTCTTAAATCCTTTGGGAGTATTGCTCGGTTTAAATGGGATTATCCTGGTGGCCTATATCGTGGCCATACCGGCTAATGAGATAGTCATTCCCACCATTTTGATGCTCACCATTCTCCTGGCCGGTGTTGATGATTTAGGGGCCGGGGCGGGGGTATTATTCGAGGCCAATTCTCTAGCGGCCACGGAGGCAATATTAAAGGTTGGGGGTTGGACAGTGTTAACCGCGGTCTGCTTGATGCTCTTTAGCCTGGTCCACAACCCATGTAGTACAACGATCTATACCGTATATAAGGAAACTGGAAGCAGAAAGTGGACGGCCTTGACTGCTCTCTTGCCCCTGGGTATGGGTCTTTTGCTAGTATTCGTCGTAACCCAGGTATGGCGCCTGATCGAAGCCCTAATCTAGAATACGGCAAATATCGGCCATTCACGAAAGAGCGGCCGGTCATAAGGTACCCTTGACCGTTTGCTAAATCCATCTACCATACGGGCATGAGCCGTTATCTAGGCAACAGGCCGGTGAGCAAGGCCGAACCAGAAGCGCAACCGGCCAAATCCAATAGCGGAGCGAAAAAAAAGCCGGCCAGGTTGAAACGTACGGGCCCTGGTCGCCGCTGGCGGGGGGGGTGCTCCGCACTCATAAACTTCATCTTGATTATCGTCCTGGTTGCAGCCATTTTTGCGGTCATTGGGGCTGTGGGGGGCTACTTCTATCTCAATAATGAATTGGCCGAGGCCATCGAACAGGTGGCTGTTTATCAAGGTCAGGGACCGGGGGGTACGCCCCGGTTTTATGATCGACACGGCGCCTTGCTTTTTGAACTCAAGACGGCTGAAAAAAGGCGCTGGCTGAATTACAATGAAATACCGCGTGATGTGATCAATGCGACAGTGGCTGTGGAAGACGATACCTTTTGGACGAATCCCGGCTTTGACACTGATGCTATAGTCGCCGCGCTGATCAGTAACTATCGAAACCCGGGTGAACGGCCGGTAGGCGCCAGCACCATCACCCAACAGTTAGTGCGGCATATCGCTTTCTCCTATGAGGAGCGGGTGGCAACCAGCTACGAGCGTAAGGTGAGGGAGATATTTCTGGCCTATATGCTAACTCAGCGGCGAACCAAACAGGACATCGTGACGATGTACCTGAACGAGATTTACTATGGCAACCTGGCCTATGGCATAGAAGCCGCTGCCCAGACCTATTTTGAGAAGAGCGCGCTTGATTTAAGCCTGGCCGAAGCCGCTTTCCTGGCCAGCATACCGCAGGCTCCTTATGAGCTAAACCCGTATGATAACTTTGGTGGGGCAAAAATCCGGCAAGAGATCATCCTTGATCTGATGGTCGAGGAAGACGCCATTGACAAGGAGGCGGCTGGTAACGCCAAGAAGGAAGTGCTTACCCTTGCGCCATTGCTCCCACCGGATTTCGTCGCCTCCGAAGGTATCCTGGAGGCGCCACACTTCGTACTTTATGTGCAGAGCGAGTTAGAGCAACGGTATGGACCAGAAGCCTTAACCCGTGGCGGCTGGCAAATAACCACCTCTCTGGATTTGAACCTGCAAAAGTATATTGAGCAGGCAGCGCGAGAATGGATTACCGGTCGAGCCGCCCAAAACGATGTCAATAATGCGGCAATCGTCGTGCTTAAACCTGGCACCGGTGAGATTCTGGCCATGGTCGGCAGTCTTGATTATTTTAACGCAACCATCGACGGCCAGGTCAATGTTACCCTGCAACCCCGACAACCGGGGAGTAGTATCAAACCGATTACCTACGCGGCCGCCATGGAGCGTGGCTGGTCGACCGCGGATGTAATTTGGGATGTACCCATCGAGTTGGACCTCGGCGGCGGTCAGAAGATGATCCCCAGGAACTATGACGGCCGGTACCATGGACCGCTATTGTTACGGGATGCCCTGGCGAATAGTTACAACATACCACCTATCCAACTGATCCGTGATATCGGCGTACAGTCCTTCATAAATACCGGCCGGAAGATGGGAATCGAATCCCTAACCGAACCCCCAGGATATTACGGCCTGGCCCTGACTCTAGGCGGTGGCGAAGTACCCTTATTAGAGATGACCAGGGCTTTTGCCACGTTGGCAAATTTGGGCCAGCGTCCTCATTTAACAAGTGTGCTGGAGATCTCCGATAGTCGCGATCGCTTCGTCTTTAATTCGAGCAATAAAAGAGTACCAGCCGTTAACGCCCTTGATCCACGCATTGCTTACATTCTCACTGATATCCTTGACGATGATGCCGCACGCGCCCCGGCCATGGGGCGTAATAATGATCTGGCCTTGTCGTTTCCGGTCGCGGCAAAAACCGGTACCACCAACGATTTCCGTGATAACTGGACCCTGGGTTATACGCCTGGTGTGGTTGTCGGAGTATGGGTCGGAAATACCGACGGCCATCCCATGCAAAATTCGTCAGGCCTGCGGGGAGCAGCGCCTTTGTGGCGATCTATCATGGAGCATATTTATGCCGATGAAGCGATTCTGGGTGATCTAGCGGTAGATGGTAGGCAACCCCCTACGGAATTTTCAATTCCTAGCGGCATTGAGGAGCGTAAGGTATGCCTACCTTCCGGTACCGGCGGCAGCCAATGTTCAGCTCAAAGAACTGATCTATTTAGGAGTGGTGGGCCGGTGCACGGCATCCAGCGACTGGGTTATGTTCCCGACATTGTCACCAATCCCGGCGCCTGGACATTGGCCGTAGCTCCGCTATCAGCTTCGGAGGCACAACAAATCTCACAGCCAGCCCTGGATTCAGGGACTAGACCTCCTTTGCCAACCCAGTGCGTCGTAAATTTGGTCCGGCCCAATTCGGGAATATCCCGGGGACTATTTTTACCCATTCCGCCTTATTACCCCGATGAAGTTATTGCCCGGCGTTGGGCCGGTCAGTATGGTTACAGGATGGCCCCACCAGTGGTTTGTGCAGCCAGAACCGCGCCGGGTGCGGCCGGATCGGGAGGTGGTCGGCCGGTGGAGGCTGGCGGCGTGGCCGCCCCACTTTCGGCCGCCTGGCGCATCGATTCACCATCTCCAGGTGAGCAGATCAATGGTATCGTGCCAATTATTGGCTCTGTTAGCTTCGACCCGGCCGAGGTGCAATATTACAAGTTAGAGATCGGTTCAGGCATCTCGCCAACCTCATGGACTACTTTTGGTTCCACCCACAGTCAGAGTGTCAGCAATGGCTTGCTGGAAACATTGCAAGCTACTGCTCTCCCTCCGGGAGCGTACGTCATTCGTTTGATAATTGTGCAAAACAATGGCAATTACCCGGCGCCCTATTTAGTTCCGGTAACTATCGGGCCGTAGTGGATCAACGCCTATCAGGGGGCTATCGATATATCGCTGAGGACGATCTGATCAGCAGGCTGAAGTCGCCCATCTATTCGCACGGGCAGCCGGGACCCATCCTTGGAATCATAAAGCCCGATAATTAAGGTATGGGGTCCGGTCGCTCCTGGCCGGATGGGGATGGTTCGTCTTTCAATGATAATTTCACCGGGCAACCAGGTGCTGGTCAGCCAGGCATCAGACACAGGAGGGCTGTCCAATTGCCCTTGAATTTGCCCACCCTGGTCGACGATATGGTTAAAAACCGTATAAGATGTTTCTGGTGTTTCGATCGCTTGCCAGTAGAGAGTCAGGTTGAGTTCGCCCGACGGCCGGACATTCGTTGATTCCAGATCATAACCAAGTAGCCTGATCTGTTCGCCAAACTGAGCCTTATAGGGCTGGCTGATCGCCGGTTCCTCGAAAAGATGTTCTCGCAAACTCAACGTCATCTCTGACAGGGTATTGTCCCCGCGAGTTACCGGCAAAACAGAGCCATCATCCTCTTGCACAACACGAACGCGCAACAGTGGATTTGTTTCTGTCGGAATATCCAGGGGAATTTGCAGGCGGTGCAGGGTTGTTACCCGATCCCCTTGCTGCCATTGGGATGTCGGATAACGATCAGGCCATAGTCCAGAGTTCTGGCTCAAAAACGGCTCTTTACCTCCGGGTAGAATCAACTCAAATATGAGTTGATAGTTGTCGATTGGATCAGCCAGTGCCAGCCACTCGAGTGACATATCAACCGCAAGTCCCGGCGCAATCAATGAACTGAAGGTGTGACCGGACAAGGCTAGAATCTCTCCAAAAACGGGCGTTTCCGGATCCAGGGTGATATTCTGTACCGGCCGGCTGTGGACAGTAAATGGTTGGGTATCATAGTCCGACCCGCCAATAAGTGGGAAGGTATGTCCGGTCCAGTCCCGCAAGCCGAAGCGGAGGTAAACAGGACCGGGCGGTATGCCAGGGGGAATCTCCAGGGTTATAAATTGATTGAAGCGATCACCCGCTTGCCAGCCGGCTTCAGGGTAACCCAAGAGGCTTTCAGCCTGTTGCCAAATATTGCCATTCTCATCCTCCAGAAATACCTGGGCATAGGACAGCCGGTTGGGAATCGGTTGCTGATTATCGGCTACCTGCCAGTGGAGGATGATTTGGGCCGGCTCGCCACGATACAAAGGTTGTTCGAGATCAAAGCCGATTAACTGAGGCCCATCGACAAAGTGTAGGTTTAGTTCATGTTGGGGAGACCAATTGAAGCTGCTGTTTTCGAGCCTGTACAACAGAAAAGCCGGGTCATCGTTAGAAAATGTTAGCTCCGCGACTTCTGCTGCGGAGGACAATTTATCCGAAGCGGCGGCGGTCAACGACCTGTTATCAGGGACAAAGTAGTAACTTTCTTGGGCGAGAGGTCGCCAACCAAACGTATTCTGGTTGTCAAACCAGATGACTTCTTGATCGGAGTAATATGCAAATGATCGGGGTGCGGCATCGGATACATAATCATAGGCAATAAAAATCTCTGTGCCATCAGGGGGCGGGTTTTGGTTGAGATAATCACCAATACGCGCCAGCCCAGCATGATATACCTCACGGACAACTATGCCTTCCGGCCACGATACAAAATAGGTTTGCCATGTATCCGCCAGGGTTGCCAGCGAACCGATGACGATCAAAGCAACCAATCCCCCGCGCCATGCTTTTTTTCGGTTGGGCCAGTGCTTTAACAACCAACCATAAATCGCATCCAGACCGATGGCCGCCAGGAGATAAACTGGCACGATGGCGCCGGCGCCCCTGAGGAAGGAGGTATCCGCTCCCAGAATGGCATTGGGGGCTAACATGGCTCCCAACCACAACAGCATCAAACCATAGCCGGCTCGATTTTGGGAACGCCGGTTGAAAGCCAACCAGATAGACGCGATAAGGCCCATTAGAAATAGCAGGCCGGTCAATGGATCAAACACCGGCCGGGCATCCACATGATAACGGAGCGCGGTATCACCGCTGAAATTGAACATCAGCAGGACTGAAGAGACAGTTTCCAGCAACGCGGCCGGCTCACCATCCAATGCCTTTTCCCAGGCATTGATGCCGCTGACGGTGGCGATGCGTTGCTTCACCTTTTCCGGGTTCCGGACCATATACAGACCGAACGGCGCAAATACGACCAGAGCTACCAATAGGGAGAGGATGAACTTAGACCTTATTAGCCGCCAAACTTCTCGCTGGGTGAGGGCAATCCAAATGAACCAACCCAGAATAACCAGGGGAAAAACCCGCGCGGGTATGTAGGTATAAATTGTCAGTCCGAGGGCAACTCCGGAGGCCAGCCACCATAATATGGCTCTTCTCTTTGCTCTGCGTGCACGGCCGTAAAGGTAGACGGTCAGAGCGGTAAAGAACGTTAGACCGACAGCTCGCAGTCCCCAGCGAGAGTGCATAATTGGCCAAATGGATATGGCCATCAAGATCCCGGTGACCAGGCCGACACGACGGCCGAACTCAATCCGGCCAATCCCATAGGCCAACAATACGCTACCGGTTCCGAGTAAAACCGCCGGCAAACGAACTGCCGCTACAGTTTGGCCAAAAAGTTTCAGGGAAAACGCCATCAAGTAGATATATATGGCTTCGCGCCCGTTATTCCCTTCAAAGTAGACAGGCAGATTGTCCCAACCGACTTGCAGGGCATCAATCGCGTTGAAAAGCTCATCCCCATCCAGTCCGGGGGGGACGGTATTCAATCTGATAAGTCTGGGAAACAAAGCCAACAGCGCCAGACAGAACAGGATAGCACCTTCTTTCCAGCGGCTTGTCCGCAAACGAGAGTAGAGGGTTTGGAGCCCGCTGTTGACGTTAGACACCATCTCCCCGGTCAACAGCCGGTCTCCAATTATTGTTATTTGACAACAACATCTCCGGTCCAGGGGGATAAATCAAAGTCGTGGCCGGCTACACTGACTCGATGGGTTTGATCGCTTAAGTTCAAAGACACTAAGATTGTTTCCCGGGCGTCACTCCGCGAATAAACATAGATGCCGGCCGGATCGTCCAGGAAGAGAGTTTGGCGATCACCCCGCCAAAGTGAAGGGTGTTCTCTCCGGAAATGAACAAGCCATCGATAAAAGTGGCGGAGATCCTCGTCCTGTTCCGAATCCCAAAGCATTGGCAGGCGCGCCTGGGCCATATTATGGGATCCTCTTGGGGGCATCATGTCGTCAATCTGTGAAACACCAACTTCTGTACCGTAATAAACTGTCGGTTGCCCAATCAGGGTAAATTGACATAAGGCGGCCAACTTAAGTTTGCGTGAATCGCCCTTGGCCAACCAGAGGAACCGGTCCATATCGTGATTATCCAGGAAACTGGGCCGGCTATAGCCTTCAGGGAAATAGGCCTCATGTTTTTCTAAAAATGCGTCAAACGCTGTCAGGCTCATGGTCCTCATGGCGAATGTCTGGCGTAAGGCTTCCAGTAAGATGAAGTCCAGGCAACCGTGGAGCCGTCCCCAGTAACTTAGCTGCGTTTCAGGTGTATCAGTTGCTTCACCGAAGATCCAGGCATCGGGCTTTACTTCCTGTACAATTTTTCGAAAATCTACCCAGAAATCGTGGCTGGGGCCCAGGGCGTAATCCAGACGGAATCCATCAAAGTCAAATTCGGATAACCAGAAACGCGTGGCCTCTAAAAGGTGTTGGCGAGCCGCTTTGTGATCGACATTGATTTGAGGCAACTCCTTGACGGTGAAGAAAGTTTCGTAGTCGTCTGGCCATTCATGCCACCTGTACCAATCGTAATATTCGCTGGTGCGGTCCGCCAAGGCTGCCTGAAATGTTGGATGTTCGCTTCCCCAGTGATTGGCCACGAAATCAAGTAACAGACGAATGCCGCGCTCGTGGGCTGTCTGGACCAATTCATGCACGTCAGAGGCCGTACCCAGGCTGGGATTGATAGAGAAGTAGTCAACGGCATGGTAACCATGATAGGTATCATCGGGGAAGAATGGGTTAAGCCACAAGCAATTGAAGCCCATATCGGCGATGTAGTCGATGTGGTCAATAATACCTCGAATTGTGCCACCGTAGACCTCGTCGAGAGCCTTGGTTTCGTTCCAATCCCGGTTATTTCCCGGATGAAAACGGTCTGGGAATATCTGGTAGATGACCGCTTCTTCTGCCCAGGCCGGTTGGTCTGGATTGCCGACTATGTAGGAAAATATCGCACCATTGTCGGCCGGAATCTGATCACTTCCGTCAGCGGGAACAGCGCTGATTTTGTAGCGTACTATAGTTCCAGCCGGTTGGCTGGGTAATCTGATCTGCCAGGTCTGATAATAGTGCCAATTCATGGTATCCCATTTGGTGGCCATCAGTTTAAGCGGCAAACTAATTGCTCGGGGTTCCATTAAATCACAGACAACAGCTTCAATCCGCTGATTCAGGCCAACAGTTACCGAGACTAGCGGTGCGTCGTCAGGCCCGGGCGCCAGAGGGTCCAGTTGATGGCCATGGTATACACCCCGCGTATGTTTCTGGGTGATCTCGACCCGTCGTTCAAGGGAAGAGAGGGTTCCGAAGATAAAATCTGGCATGGAGTTTCTCGTTAATATTATTCCTGGTGGATGGACGTTATAAATTATGATGAAAGTCGCAGAATATACGTGCTTTGTGGGGGTAAAGTCTCGAGAGGGGTGTAATTTATAAATCCGCCCTTTTCATTGATGATAGGCGCCACGACCGAGCCTTCTCCAAATAACAGCAAGGCTTCTATCTGATCTAGTAGGGGACTTTCAGAAAGGGAAAGCGTGTAATCGTCAACCGCCCTCTTACTTGGGTTCACCAGCACCAAAAGCACCTCATCGTCAACGTAGCGTAAAAAGGCGTATAAACGGCCGGGTTCGCTTTCTACTAACAGCCAATCGCCCACTCGTAGAGCATCAGATTGATTTCGCAGTTGAATGAGCGTGCGATAGTGATTGAGCAAGGAGCCGGGGTCCGTATCCTGGTGGGCCACATTTCGCTCATTGAAATTCGCATTGGGGGCCCGCCAGGGAATGCCTTCCGTAAAGCCGGCTGCTGGCCCGGATCCTGTCCATTGCATGGGCAAGCGGATATCCTCATCAGGTTTGACGCCCATCATCCCGATCTCTTCACCATAGTAAATAAAAGGTACGCCAGGCGAGGTCAATAATATGGAAGCGGCGATCTTAGCGGCTTCTTCATCGCCTTTAAATTGGGACATCACCCGGTTCTGGTCGTGGTTGGCCAAAAAGGTTGCATATTGACTGGCTGGGAAGGCCTCCACGATCTCTGATTGGCTCTTGGTCAGCAAGCTGCCGATACCTTCTCGGCTACTGCTGATGATGTCTTCGGCAAGGTCGAATTGGAAGGCGATATCCACCTCATCTCCAGTATAGTCGACTACCTGCTGCGTGCCGGTCCAGGCTTCGCCGACTGTGAAAGCATTCGGATTGATGCCTTTATAAAATGTATAAAAATCACCCAGCCATTGGTGAGTGGCCGGGGTATTCTCCTGGAGCCGGCCATCCTCGACCAGGTGCTTGATGGCATCCAGGCGGAATCCATCAACGCCCATATCCTCTAACCAGAAGCGGGCTACCTCGTGAATACTCTCAGTTACCGCAGGATTTTCTAAGTTTAAATCGGGCATTTGATCCCAGAAGACAGCGTAGTAATAACCCGAATCACTTTCATGCCATACTTTTTGGGCAGAAGGTCCACGATAACCGGGATTCTCCTCGGACCACACGTAATAGTCGCGGAATTCCGATTCAGGATCCTTCGCTTCCACGAACCAGGGATGCTGGCTGCTGGTATGATTGAGGATCAGGTCGACCACCACCCGAATTCCCCGGGCGTTGGCCTCTTCAATAAGCTGGCGGAAATCCTCCTCGGTGCCATATTCCTGGTCTACCTGGTAATAATCGACAACATCGTAGCCGTGGTAACTGGGCGACTCCATGATGGGCATGAGCCAGAGACCGGTAATCCCGAGATCACCGGTGGTATCCGGGTCGCCGTCGTTCAGGTAGTCCAATTGCTGAATCACTCCCTGGATATCGCCGACGCCGTCGCCATCGCTATCATAGAAGCTGCGGACGAACAGTTCATAAAAAACAGTATCATTCCACCAGGGCATATCTCCAGTGCCGCTATAGAGTGGATCGGGTGTCGCTGTTGGCGTTGGCTCAACAACAACCGGAGTTAATTCTACGGTTGGTATCATTTGGGTAACAGTTGATGGCGAGCCATCGGGTGAGGGTGCCATAGTCGGGGACGCCACGTCCTGATCGTTACAAGCAACGAGCGATAGAGCAA
The DNA here is from genome assembly GCA_035527655.1 of Patescibacteria group bacterium. Lineage (GTDB taxonomy): Bacteria > Chloroflexota > Anaerolineae > Promineifilales > Promineifilaceae > UBA11865. The sequence goes on from DATLAB010000017.1 coordinate 41,957, forward strand.
TCCATATCGAGGTAAAGGAATAATAGAAAATATGCTTTATTGACATAGGTACATATGAAAATGGGGCATACGGTCAGGTATACCCCGATATTTAAATGAATTTAGGCTACCAATGTGCCATGGAAATCCGGGCGCTCTTAGTCGAACGGTTCCAGGACCTATACAATGCGGTTTTGAGCAGTGCCAACCGTTACTGGCTCTCGCCCATACCGGATACGGGCGATATCATGTACTTGCCCTCAACCTCGTCTGAGTCGACGGTATCGCTGTATAGGTGGGCCCCAAGATGCTTCAAGTCGTTTAAAATGACTTGATGCTTTCCATGATCGACAACGACTAGCACGGCCGAACTGCCCGGCTCCAGTCCTTTTTCGACACCGCTGATAGTTTTTTTGGAAATACCAGCGTGGGTCAGGCTGGCAATCAAGTTGCCGGCCGCGGCCCCACCGGCGCCCATCACTATCATGGTTGCCGGACCGCCCAATAGACCCAGGGCGGCTCCCGCAATAGCGCCTATTTCGGTAGCCTTCTTCTTGCCGCCAAGCCATTCAAATTTATCCTTGCCTTCATCTGTTTTCCAGATAGCCACGGCATCGTTGATGCCGATTTCATCTTGAATCTCGTGATAACGCTTGAGTTGGGTAAGCCCTTGTTCTACATCCCCGGGAAAGACACCCAGGATTATTTCATGAGCCATAATCGAATCTCCTTGTTTGCCAGGCTATCCTTTAACTGAACCGGAGGTGAGACCGCCGACAATCTGGTCTTGTAAGGCGATATAGACGATGACGATGGGCAAAGCACCCATAATAGCCCCGGCGGCGAAGACGCCCCACTGCTGAGAGAATTGGCCTTGGGTAAAGCCGAACAAACCAACGGTCAGCGGGTATTTGATTGAAGTGCTTAGGAGAACCCGGGCAATAACGAAGTCGCTGTAGACGAAAATGAAGGTTAAGATAGCCACAACCACGATAATTGGCCGCATCAGGGGTAATAGTAGTCGGGTGAAAATCTGCCAGTGAGTTGCGCCATCGACCATGGCTGATTCGTCAATTTCCCGGGGGATAGAGTCGAAAAAGCCCTTCATTAACCAGATATTAATACCCATAGCCCCGCCAAGGTAGACCAGGATCAAGCCATTGTGCGTGTTCAAGCCGAAAGCCGGTATGACTTCACCGATTTGCAGGATCAATAAGAATAGAGCAACCATAGCCAGGATCCCGGGAAAAACCTGGATGAGTAGGATACTCCTTAACATATTTTGACGCTGGCGAAAGCGAAAACGCGAAAAGGCGTAGGCAGCTAGCGTCGTAATCGAGACCGAACCTATCGTTGTAATCGTAGCGATCTTTAGGGAGTTGAGAAGCCAGTTCTTAAATGGAAATGATTGAGAGAATGGGTTATCCGTCAGCAGCTTCTCATAATTTTCTAAGTCAATCTTATCTGGCAATAGACCCTGGCTGGCCAACGTATCGAGTGGGTTCAAGGAAGCCATGATGGTCACGTAGACAGGAAATAAGGCGAATATGATCAGGATGAACGCGATGACATAACGCACTAACATACCAAGCTGATTCTGTCTTTTCCGCGATGTGCGGATACTCTGGATGAAATCAGACATTTTCGCCTACCTCCTCCCACATCTGTGTGTAACGGAATTGGAGTAAAGTCAAGATAGCTACGACAATAAAAATGATCATAGTGATAGCCGCGGCAAAACCGTACTGGGCCCCCCGTCCACCAGCGAAGGCCAGTTTATAGACATAGCTGATCAGAATATCGGTGTGACCGGCCTGCGTTGCTGCCCCGGGGATGGCCGGGCCGCCCAGGTTGAACAAGTAGATGACATTAAAATTGTTGAAATTAAAAATGAATGAGGCCACCAGGAGTGGTCCCACGGCGACTAATAAGAGAGGAAAAGTGATGCGCCAGAAGCGCTGCCACATGTTCGCGCCATCCACCTCGGCCGCGCCGTATATATCGGTGGGGATTGCCTGAAGTGCCCCGCTACAAATGAGCATGAAATATGGATAACCCAACCAAAGATTAATTAATAAGATCCCCACCTTCGCCCACCACGGGTCAGTGAACCAGGCCGGCGCCCAACCAAATAAATCAGTCAGGATCCGATTGATAAGCCCCAACTCGGGATTAAGTAATCCACGCCACACCAGGATTGTAATAAGACTGGGTATCGTGTAGGGAATAAGAAGTAATGTTAAAATCACTTTACGACCTGGAAGCGATTTGTCGTTGAAAATAAGCGCGATTCCAAGACCCAAAAAGAAAGTTGTGGTCACGCTAAGAAAAGCAAAGACAAAATTCCAGATGATAATTCGCACCAGGGGTCCGCGCAACGCCGGGCTTTTAAAGAAGTCCGTGTAATTATCCAAACCGACGTAGATTCGATAACCAGGTGTCAGCTGTTCGCCATCATCGGCGGTGAAAAAGCCGTCGACTGGGTTATAGATAGTGCCCGTCACCTGGTCTGTGATGGTATCGCTCTCCTCATCATAGATATATCTGGGTTCTAGCTCGGCCGCAGCATCCAGACCCGTGACTTGAACCGGCCGGGGATCATCTTCGTCACCCAGTCGAAGATCACCCAACTGTCCGATATAGCGGAGCAGATCTGTCCGTTTTAGCCGTTCGTAACCTTCGACGGTTAGGGGTATGCCTGCATCATCGAACTCGCCAACGCCCTCCTCCCCTGAAGAGACCTCGATAGCTCCTACACCCGGTAAGGCTAACAAACCCCGGCCATTTTCATCTTGCAGCCAGAGGGCGAATTCACCATCCTCAGAAACATACGCCGTCCAACTGTAAGCGCCGGCGCCTTCAGGTAAATACTTGATATTCTCCAGTTGCTCAATCGCCTGCTCTTTGGTTAATAAATGACCAAATCCAAAATTGGTAAAGGAGACGTTGACCGTAAAAAGGATGGGATAGACAGCAAATAAGGCCATAAGAATCAGGCCGACCAACATCCAACGAATCGGAAAGAATTCGTTTCTAAAGATGACGATGTTACTGATTATGGTTAATAATCCGACGACCGCAGCCAAAACATAGTTGTTGAAGCTAACGAGGTTGATGATAAACCAGACGGCAAAAACATCGATAAGCGCCAGCAGTACTAGCCGGACCAACAACCCAACGACGGAGGATGTCCCTTCATCCTGCGCACCACGATCAAAAACAGATTTAGCTGCGCCCATATTATGCCCCCATGCGACTATGAATATTGACGTTGAAAGTAGCTATGGCTGGATATTTGAAGAATAAGGTACCCATAATTCTACAGGTAATTGGGCAAACTGGCACTAATTACTCTTGACGCGTATTGGCTGTGAATTAAACAAAAAAAAGGCCGGAGCAATTTGCCCCGGCCTTCTGGTTATTATCAACTAATCGATTACTCGATAGTGATAGTCAAGAGGTGAGATTCTGGATCGAAGGAGAAACTCACGGTGCCATCGGCGGCCAGGCTGAACGGGTAGTTTGGACCGTCCAGTTCGCCATCGACGCCGTAATTCTCTGCCCACAGTCCATCAAGGGCAACCTTGCCCTCGTATTCGCCGGCCGGCAGAGCATGGGAGGAGGTCCAAAGACCATCATCACCTAGAATCATAGCGGTCACATCGCAGGTCGGGTCCCAATCGCCAGCGCAGCCAGCGGCAGCCTGGTAGGAGCCGGGCACGTTGACCATGCCCTCATTGGGATTCTCGCCGGCGATAACGCCACGGATCTGGCCGGCCGCAGTGGTGAAGGCATTCTCTGGCGTATCGCCACCAGTTATGGTCAAGACGACTGCATCGTTCCAGGAGCCCCAAACAGCGCCCATCTCAGGAATATTCGGCATGGATACGGCGGTTTTGGCTGCCTCACCGAAGGCCATCATATCAGGATCTTCGGTGGCCTCTAAGACCGGCAAATAAGCCGACGGTCGGTTACCGGCCACGAAAAGTTCGGTCATGATTTCTTCCGTACCAACGAACTCGGTCAGAAATGCCTGGGCTAACAGAACATTCTCGCTGAAGGCATTTATGGCGAAGCCCTGAAGACCGCCGAAGGCATAGCCGTCTTCGGGGAAGTCGCTAATAGCGTAATTGAGGCCGGCTTCACGGAACTGGTCCAAGGCCCAAGGACCGGTCATGAGGAATGGCGTTTCGCCTTCGACAAACAGCGTTTGAGCGGTATCGCCATCATTGGCGTTGGGGCTGATAAGGCCGGCGGCGACATTCTCGGCGATCCAATCGCCGGCGGCGATCATGCCTTCACTGTCAATGCCAACGTCATTGGGATCCCAGTTGCCATCGGCATCGCGTCCGAAGACGTAGCCGCCAAAGTTGGTCAGGATGGGGTAGGTCTTGTAACCATTATCTTCAAGGACTAGGGCGTAGGTGACATCGCCGGAATCTTGGAGCGCGCCGCCAACAGCCAGGAGCTCGTCCCAGGTCTCAGGCGCATCGGGCACCAGGTCCGCATTGCGGAAGAGGGCCATATTCTCCATGGCGTAAGGCATCGCATAAAGCTGGCCGTCCAGCGTAAAGGCGTCAAGGGCTACCTGGGCAAAGTCACCGGCTTTGTCACCCAAATCGAGAGGGGCAACCAGGCCGCTTTCAACAAAACCAGGGTTGCGGTCGTGGGCGACGAGGAAGATGTCGGGACCTTCACCGGCCGGTGCAGCGATGGGTAGCTGGTCATTGATGTCCATGACTTGCTCAACAACCAATCCGACCCCGTATGTGGCCTGGAAATCTTCGGCAAGAGCCTGAAGAATCGGGGTGCGCGTGTCATCGGCCCAGACGGTCAGGAATACTTCGGGCTCAACCGCAGCTTCTTCGGTTGGTTCTTCTATCGGTTCTTCGGTGGGTTCTTCTATCGGTTCTTCGGTGGGTTCTTCCGTTGGTTGGACGGCCGGTTCCGGTGCTGATGTAGGCGTGGGATCGTCGCCGCCACAGGCGGTTAGAACCAGCGCGCCAATTAACAACAGGGATAG
>DATLAB010000018.1:0-2104 GCA_035527655.1 Patescibacteria group bacterium
CTGTAGAACCCCCCGAGATGGGAAATGTTGTAGCGTTTCCCCATGTCGGTGGCTTGCACCATCGGTATGGCAGAATTGCAGCATGATGGAAAATGCTAAAATGACTACAAAAGCGGCGCGATTGTATTTACAGGAGGGACAGGCCCAAAGGAGACCTTTATATTTCCGTCGATTAGAAAAAGTAGCGGCAGGTAGCTGACATTCCGGATGCCTGAAAATTTTCAGGATCGACCGGCAGGAAGGCACAATATTGGGCGTGGCGGCAGGAATCAAGCAGTTTACGGGCGTCCCAGGGCTTGTCGGCGTCGTTGATATCTTTCTTTTATTTGGGGGCTTAAGGAAAATGGTATATTAATTATTCTTAATACCTCCCGCGAAATGGCAGATGCCATACCAAATGCGAAATTGAAACTAATTGATATTTGCAACCAATATTCACCAATGGAGCAACCGGAGCAGGTGGTGACAATATTGAGACACTGGTTAACTGGGTCATTAGCTTAGCCCCGGGTGATTCACATGAGCAGTAAAGATGGACTAACAGGAGAATTGAGGTGGACGCAGAGTTAGCCAAATTGATAAGTCAGTCAGAGTTTGATTCAATCATGGCACCGATTGAATCTGCGATGACTCCACCGGATCAGGCATTTAATTCACAGGATTGGTTTGATCTGGAAATCGAGCGTATTTTCAAGCCGCGCTGGATGGCGGTTATGTTTGACAGTGAAGTAACCGGGGTCGGTGATCTATTGCCTTTCGAGTTTTTGGGCATGCCTTTTCTGGCTGTTAGAGGCAAGGATGATCGAGTTCGGGTCTTCCACAATATCTGTCCCTATGACGGCAGTCTTGTCGCTCACAAACCGGGCCGGGCACTTGAAAACATCAACTCTGTATATCATGGTTGGAAGTATGATCTGGAAGGCCGGTTAATCGATGCGCCCTACTGGAATGGCCACCCAGAATGTAAGGTCGATGATCTGCCAGGGCTCGATGGCAATTTGGTTGAAGTCCGTTCAGAAACCCGGATTGGAGTAGTTTTTGTAAATCTCAGCGGCACCGCAGAAAGTGTCGATGATTGGCTCGGCCCGTGGTTGCGGACGGTTAGTCGACATTTTGCGATCGACAAGTTACTGCCTGCCCGAGATGAAACGGGTCAGCCACATATTGAGAAGCGATCGGTGGCTAGCAATTGGAAAACCTATCAGGAGAACGCTTCGATAAACACTCTACATGAAGCTTTTACCCATGAGGTCTATCGCAAATCTCCTGAAGTCCCTCGCGTGGATAAAAATGGCAACAGAATGTTCGAAGAGTACATGGATAGTTGCCTCGTAGCCTTCAGTCACCGGCGAGAGGAGACCGATCAAACCTACGATCCGATCCTACTGCCGTCCGCCGGGCATGATCCATCGAAGCAACCCGAGGTCGGTTATTTTTCAACTATCTACCCGAATCTGAATATTCCGCTGCTGGATTCAATGATCAAGGTCAATATCGTAATTCCTGTATCGCCTGGCGTCACCGAATTGATACATCTTCGATTTTATCGCCCTGAGGCGATTGCAATGGAAAACTTTCAGGAAGAAGAACTGGCGGTAAAGAAGGTGTTCCATGGGTTTCACATGGAAGACAAGCTCGTCATAGAGTCAGTGCAACAAGGTCGCCAATCGCCGGTCTGGAGTCAGCATTACTATTCACCTTTCTGGGATTCGCTGCATCACTATTTCAATCAGCTGATGATGAAAGATATGGCCACAAACCCGGATTCACAGGATTAACGCAACATCCATCACGGACCCAAAGTCATGCTAAAAGCAAGAGAACCCATTGCAATTTAAATAGTCTGTGTCCTATGTACCTCCTGGAGCGTCTGGATGGTGCCGAAGATCGCCGCCTGATCTCAGCTTATTAGCCGTCCGCTATCGGGAGAACTGACGCGTAAATTGATTCGATAGGCGGCAGGGATCATAAGGGCAGTCAACCTGGCTTCCGAAGCTCTTTTATAACTGCTGCCGTTTCCTGGCTACCGTAACCCGCTGCCTGAGCACGTCGGACCCAATCCAGCCAAAGTGCCGGTAGTTCACTATTGATCCCTGCAGAAACG
>DATLAB010000019.1:0-4050 GCA_035527655.1 Patescibacteria group bacterium
AGGCTGGAAAAGGATTGCTACCATGAAAAGATTATTGGGGAACATCGGCATGCTCTTGCTGGCCATCTGGCTTATCGCCTGGGGTCTGGCTGAGTTTATCCCGGCTCTAGGTGACCTGAGCCAGGTCCTGGCAGTCCTGGCCATCGCGGCCGGTATTCTTATCTTATTGAAACGTTAGTCGACGGCACTCGATCAACCGGCCGGAGGCCTATATTCGTTAGCTTGAAAGTGATACGGTGAAATGTCAAGAGGCAAAAGCAGGGTAGTTTCACCGAAAAGCGGGCAAGCTAACGCGAACCTGCCAATTAGAACCTTAACAAAAGAATAGCAGGTTATGAGCCGAATCTTACCAGCTTTGAGCTGGTCGTATTAGGAGTTCTTGTCGCTAGGCACCTGCCTGGCTCGGAACGGTTCATTGGTCGTCAGTAGCCGCACAACCAACCGAACGAGCTTGCGAGCGGTGAGAACAATAGCTCGCTTATGCTGATGGCGACGAACTTCGTCATACTTTTTCTGGTAGAAGGCGGCATATTCAGCGTCGTGCATTCGAACCAACTGAGCCGCTTCGCAAAGATAGTAACGCAAGAATTCCGAACCTGACCGTTTGAGCCGGGTTTCTAGGGCGGTGAAATCAGCCGACTGATGCTTGGACCACTTGAGACCCGCATAACTGGCGACTTTGGCATGTTGGTACTCAAAGCGCGCCAGGTCGCCGATTTCGGCGATGATGCCAGCGGCAAAGATGGGGCCAATACCAGGAATGGTGGTTAAAGAATTAGGATAAGCCTCCATCTGGTCAATAATTGCCGTATCCAAGCGAGTCAGTAGTTGTTGCAGAGCGCTTATATGGCGCAGGCTCAAGGTCAAGGCAGTGTTAACCGCGCCGAGCCAACCGTCGGGTAACTGGTAGGAATCGCGGGCGATTTGCTGCAAGCGGCGGGCTTTGTCTTCCGGCTGGGAGAAACGCCTTTTTCCTTTGACATCGAGCCATTCCACCAGTTCATCAAAAGGCATGGCGGCGACGGATTACATCGACGGGAATTCCTTGAGCACGGACTGGCTGGTTTTACCAAAGATATTGGAGAAGGCCGGGTCAGCGGTATAGTCACTGGCCTGGAGATAGACCAGGGACAGGGCGTGCGACTTGACGCGCACCAATTCGCCCACTAGATGGTAACGATAGCGGGTCAGGCTGCGCACGCAGGGGCAGGTGCCGCTCTTCCATATGAAAAGGATACGGCAATTCTCGGCCAAAACGCAACCTTTCCGCTACAACGGCTGTGTCCAAATCATCAGTCTTGTTCCAATCCCCAAGCGACTTATGGAAGTTGTTAATGGTTTTGGGGTTGAAAGGGTAGAGCGACAGCGGCCAATCGGCCAACTCTGGTGACCGTTCCAATTCACATGGGGTTGACCAAATTTACAGAATATAAGATACGCTATCTCCTTAGCATGCCCAATTTTGGTTTGGATAATGTGTGAAAGTGGAGATATTACATCAAGAATTTTGCTGATCAACGCGCTGGGCAGACGAGAATACCAGTAGGAATGAGACATGACCGAACTCTTAACCCGAAAAGAACGGAGAGACTTTCTAATCGATAGAGCCATTAGGTTCTTCGATTGCTCGGCGACGAACTGGAATCGATAAGCCAACTACTCAAAATCAGACTCGATCAACTGGCTTCGGCTCACACAGTAGAAAACGAGCTCCCTCGTGAAGCGGTTGACGAACACTCTAGGGTTAAGTCATTGACGAGTTTTCTCGCGAAACTGGAGAAGACTAACTGGCCCATGTTTCGCTATCCGAACGAAGTTATCACGGATCTTATTGGCGCTAGAGTGATTTGCTGGTTTGTTGATGATTGCTACGGAATGCTCGACTACATCCAGGCTACCAAGCAGTTGCGCATCAAGCCGCGGTCTCTGGAAGACTACATCATAGATCCGACGTGTACCGGATACAGATCGATTCGCATTCTGGCGAATATTTCTTATGATCGTGTGAAGACCTGCAGAAAGCAACGCACTGTCGTCGAGGAGAGAAAGATCTGCGAAATCCAGATTCGAACGAAACTTCAAGACGCCTGGGCGGAATTCACGCACAAAGTGCACTGCAAAATTCCGAGCGAGTTTCAAGCGGACTTTGAGACAGCAATTGCTGAAATTGCCGGCAGACTGGCCACCGAATACAGGTCGGCCTTGGCTGTGCGAGACATACTACAAAGGCAAGCAGAGAAGGAAGAACTTGAGGACTTTAGAAACGATTAGCAACGCATAAGTCAGCCCAACAATATAGTTGTCATCGTCTACATAAGCCAAGATGTTGGCGTGCGGAAACTGGTCCAATCGTCCTGTTATCTACATGGGTGTCATCGGTGGCACTAATTCAGGATCATATGAGGGGACCCCAGGGAATTGAGGTAACGAAGGTGTAAAGCCCTCATTGGCGAGAAGTATTTTCTGACATTAACTCCCACCAACTTCAGTAACATGAGGATACGCCTGCGTAGGGGCTGGCTACACCCTGTTCAGTAGTAAACTTTACTCTTCTGGGGACAGGCTTTCACATACTCTAAAAATGGTTCTCAAATAGAAGTTGCTAATGCCAAAACGGTCAAGAGGAATCTCAACCACCCAGTTGTTAACAACCCCTGGTGGGAATGTGATGATTACAGGATACTCCCCCTGAACAACACCAGCGCCATTGCATTGCCAGCATGCATAAAATCCCATACCACCGCGTCCCTGGCAAACTTGGCACCTCAACCGCGCCGGGACTAGAAGTCGAACACGGCCGCCGCGCAATGCTTCTTTAGGCGAGATGCGAATTTCGACAGTCAGACTCCTCAACCGTTCAACCTTAGGCCTAACCAGACTGAAATTGCGCCAGAGACGGTCGAACAGCTCATCAAACGAGGGACTAAAGGAACCAAAAGACCTGGTGAGCGATAATTCGCCCAGGTCAGCTTGCTCCTGGGTCGGTATCAACGGTTCTGGTGCGGGCTTGCTCGAAAATAGTGGTTCGGTTCTGGCACTGCCTGGCCTGCTTGGTTCTGTATAAGAACGCTGATGCAGCACATCGTCATACGCTCGCCGTCGAGCCGGATCGCTTAACACCGAGTAAGCTTCGTGAATATCAATGAACGGACCGATGTCCTGACCATAATAATCTGGGTAAAAATCCTTTGCCTGGCGGAGATACGCGGCTCGGATCTGCTCCATCGTGGCATCGGACTCAACGCTGAGGATCAGATAGTAGTTCTTCATCGTCGTATCTCCAGGATCCCGTTAGACAATCAATGGTTTAAATCTTTAGAGCACTAAATCGATCATTCCGTTGATTGCCCGAGCAAATGCGGTCTGAATACTCGCTCTTTCTAAACCACACTCAATAACCCGAAAACTCATTCTACTATAATATCGGTTTCTCTGACGCCAGCCAACGGATATTAGCCATCGCCACCTTTGGAGCGGCGGCACTCTTGTTATTTCATACGCCGACAAAGCACGTAGTGACCGGTTCGGAACATCTTTATCGACCACTGGGAACGCTGATGGGATTATCGTCGGGAAGAGATTCCGGCCGACCAGCGAGCTTGCGTGCAGAAAACAGCCGAAAAGATAATGGGCTGCCGTAATCCTCGGAGCGGCTATGCTCTTTATGTCTGTCCTGAGCACCATGGAAAACGGGTTTGTTCCCTTCTCCTGCAAAACCCGCTTCTGTCCCTCGTATGGAAAAGTTGGGCTAATGAATGGGTTAATTGCATCATTCAATGTGACCAGCTTATCTCCTAGTCAGCTTCGCGGCTTATTTCGAAACGATTATTCCCTAGACATGAAATCCATATCCCCCAACTGGGGGAGCTAAAAACCCCCTGAGCGGCCGATGTTTCCAGGGCGTGTTGGAGGTACGATTAACTCATGACTCGTGTGTTATTAGCCGCTCCCCAGCCCGACGTACGCGCCGCCCTCCGGCTAATGCTACTAGATTTAAGCATGGAAGTGGTCGGCGAAGCGGCCGACTGGCCCATCACCTTAGCCCTGGCC
>DATLAB010000020.1:0-14896 GCA_035527655.1 Patescibacteria group bacterium
CGAAGTGAATTCCGGGCGAGGTGTGCCCTTTGCTGAGGGTGTCCTCTCCGTTGCCCCCGATGCCGTCAATCTTGGTATTCTCGATTCAAGCGCGGGACCAGACGTGACCAAGCAGATTATTCTTGACTCTGTCACCCAGCACCCAGAGATCAACATCATCTACTCGCAGGCCTCGAACCTGACCGTAGGCACGATGGCTGCCTTGACCCAGGCCGGACGTGGCGTTTTTGAAGACGGTAAACCGCTAACCGAGATCGTAGCCAGCGTTGACTTTGACGAAGTCGAGTACAATCAAGTTTACGATCCAAACAGCTCACTCAAACTGTCGATGGGTCTGCCGCCGGTAGAGACGGCACGCGGACGTATCGACCTGATCATGGATATCGCCAGAGGCGACGTCGCTCCGACCAACGATCCCGCAGAGGAGTTTTTCTACAAAGCATACAACGTCTCTTACTGGACGATGGCACAAGAGGATGCGGCAGGGTGGTTGAACGATCAGTTCGGAACGAACATCGAGTAGTTTTCCAATAACAGTGTCTGAAAAATAGTTCCTTGAGGGAGAGGGGCTCCCGCCCCTCTCCCTTCAGAATCCACGGAGAAGCAGGCATGGCATCGACCGAGAATGTTCTAGAGATCCGAGACCTCGTGAAGGATTTCCCCGGTGTGCGGGCTGTTGACAATGTCAGTTTCGACATCAAGCGTAACACTGTCCACTGCCTGGTTGGAGAAAATGGGGCGGGGAAGACCACTTTAATAAAGATATTAACAGGCGCCTGTGAGCGAACCAGCGGTAAAACTCTTCTGAATGGCGAAGAGTTTGAACCCCACGGTCCTCGAGACGCCAGACAACGAGGTGTCAGTACCTTATACCAGGAACTTAACGTGGTGGACACGCTAACTGTCGAGGACAACCTCACCCTGGGATTAGAAGATACCACCGTTGGTTTCATAAGAAAGACGGACAAGATCAACGACATGATCAGTGTCATGAACGACATTGAGCCGTCTATCCATCCAAAGCAAAAGGTGTCCACACTCAGCGTGGCCCAGAAACAGATCGTCGAGATCGCAAAAGCAGCCGCCAGTGGTTCGGAAGTCATCATCATGGATGAACCGACGGCAGCCATCACCGAAGGGGAGATTGAGCGTCTGTTCAGCATCATCCAGAATCTGCGCGAACAGAATGTTACCGTGATCTATATTTCCCACCGTTTGGATGAGATCTTTGAGATTGGTGATTATGTGACCGTGCTGCGGGATGGCAGGCATATCGACACCAAGCCACTTTCGGAAGTCAATGGTCGATCTGAGCTGATCAAGATGATGATCGGCCGGACCATCTTCGAAGAATACACGCCCAAAGACGAAGCCGAACAAGAGGTTATCTTGGAGGTAAATAATCTCACTAATAAGAAGCTGAGAGATATCTCCTTCAACGTCCATAAGGGGGAAATCGTTGGTTTTTACGGCCTGGTTGGGGCCGGGAAGACTGAACTGGCTCGGGCCATTTATGGCGCCGATCAAGCCGAGGGTGAGATCCTCTTTAAAGGGAAGAAGCTAGGCGCCTCTCCCGATAAGGCCATCGCGGCCGGAATTGCCCTGGTCCCTGAGGAACGAAGAACGCAGGGATTATTTACGATTCTCAATATCCGTAATAATGTGCCCGTTATGAACATGGGCAAGATTGCTAAAAATGGCTTCATAAGTTCATCGGAAGAAAAAAAAGCTGCGAATGAATACGTTGAAAAGCTAAGTATCGCCACCGATTCCATTGAGAAGCAAATATCCAAGCTGTCTGGTGGCAACCAACAAAAGATAGTGTTGTCCAAATGCCTTTTCGCCGATGCTGATCTACTCATGCTAGACGAGCCGACCCGTGGCGTTGACGTCGGGGCTAAGAGCGAGATTTATAGCATCATCCGTCAGCTGGCCGAAGAGGGAAGATCGATCACGATTTTCTCATCGGAGTTGCCTGAGATCATGAACATCTGTGACACGATTCATTTACTGTTCGACGGCCACCTCAAAGCTTCACTGAAAAATGGGGAAGACGTCGACAGCGAAGAGATCCTCCACATCGTTACAGGAGGGGAATAGACATGGCAACAACGGAACAAGGCCAAACCCAAAAACCATCCATATCCAGCAGAATTGGCGACGAGATGTACATCGTCTTGTTAATGATCGGTGTGCTGGTTTTTCTGGTCGTCGCCGCGGCTCTGTTTATCGATGGTTTTTTCCAAGGTCAGACATTGGTCAACCTGGTTACCAACAACTGGTACATCGTCATCATTGGTATCGGCGTCACCTTCTTGCTGATTACCGGCAACTTTGATCTATCGACCGGCGGTGTCATTGCCATGACCGGCGTACTGGCCGTATATTTCAGCCAGGCGGCCAATGTGTCCCAGAACGAGCTGGCCAACGGGTTGGGATTACCATACGGTGTCGCGGTTATCTTGGCTCTCCTTTGCGCAATGGGAATCGGTGCCCTGAACGCCTTCTTCGTCGTACGGCTCAAGGTGCCTTCCATTATTGTCACCCTGGGTACAATGATGGTTGCCCGAGGCATCGCCCAAGTCGTCACCCAGGGCGCCCAGCGCAATACCAGTTTACCCGACGTCTTCGGTATCATTGGCAATGCGCAGATACCTAACACAACCATCAAGTATTCGGTAGTGGTAATGATTGTCCTAATCATAATCGCCTTCATTTTTGAACGTAAGACGGTGCAGGGCAGGCGAACCTATTTCATCGGCGCCAATTCCGCTGCATCACGACTGTCGGGCGTCAACGTGACCCGCCATCTTACCTTTCTTTTTATTCTCAGTTCCCTGTTGGCCGGCATCACCGGCCTTTTGCTGGCATCTGAGTTTAAGGCCGGGGTCTCAAGCCGGGCGATGGGCTACGAATTCGACGCACTGGTGGTCTCACTCCTGGGAGGGGTTAGCATCGCCGGCGGATTTGGCTCTGTCCTGGGGATGTTTGTCGGTGCGCTCATTCTCTCCACAGTCCAATCGGCCGCTACCGGACTCCTACTATCACCAGACTGGCAGTTCACCCTTAAAGCGGTTGCCGTCTTCTTCGCCATTCTCGCTCAGAGTTATGTTCTGAAAAGAAGGCAAGGTTAAGGAGAAGCAGCATGAACCAAATGACTCCTTCAGAGGAAAACATGAACATGGAGAACATGGCCCTACAGCAAAGTCAATCGGAGAAAATACGGGCGATCATCAAACGGTACTACATCTACTTTGTGCTGGCTCTGGTCGTGGCCGTCTTCAGCGTCGTAAGATTGGACGAAGTTGAATGGTTTGCGCGAGGGCATTTTCTCAATCCGAATAATATCATCAACCTGCTGCGTATTGCCGTGCCGATCATGACCGTCGCCGGCGCCTTCACCTTCCTGATGATCGCCGAATATATTGACCTGTCTATCGGCAGCGCCTTGAGCCTGGCCGGCGTGGTTTTCGCCTGGATGATATTGAATGGATTCAGCTTCTTGCCCGCATTCTTGGTCACCATGTTTGTCGGTCTCATCATGGGTACTATCAACGGCTTCCTGGTTATAAGGCTGAATATTACGCCCGTGATCGCCACACTAATCACATTAAGCCTCTATAAGGGCATCGCCCTGCTGATCGTGCCCGCTGGCTTTTCAGGCATCAAGAGCATTGGCGAGCAAAAGATGCCCGCCTGGATCAACAATTACGCGCGCGAGGATGTTATATTTGGACTACCAATGGCATTTTTCCTGGCCATTGTCGTGATTGTCGTGCTGGTTGTGGCCCAACGTAAAACCCTTCTGGGCAAATATTCGGCAGCGATCGGCGGCAACGCCACCGCGGCGGAGCTGTCGGGCATCAATCGGATTAAAGTGGTGTGGATTCTCTACATCATCGTCGCCGTAAGCGCAGCCTTGGCTGGCATTGCCCGGGCCAGCTTCATGTCCATGGGCGATCCGCTCACAGGGGATGGAATGGAGCTTTGGGTGATTATTGCCGTAATGTTGGGCGGAACGAGATTTTCCGGCGGCGAAGGCAATGTTGAGAAAACAGTTATCGCCGCCCTGATCATTATTGTAATAACAGTCGGCATGTTGACCGTGATCCCTGCCTATTGGCAGACCTTTGCCCTTGGCGCCGTGTTACTAATCGCCGTTGTCATCAACCACCAGCTCGTAGGGGACACTTAGGAGCGGAAATCCTATTTAGAGGAGGAACGGAATAAGGGCTTTGACAACGTTACCGCACTACGAACCCCTAGGTAAAAGATCGGAGAAATTTTATGCTCAAGATGCCAGTTGGTCTCTATGAAAAGGCATTACCCGCTGAGCTTTCTTGGGAAGAACGCCTGGCTGCAGCAGGCCGGGCAGGCTATGATTTCATAGATATTTCTATAGATGAAAGCGACGCTCGCTTGTCGCGCTTAGACTGGACAGCGTCTGAACGAGCCGCTCTTCGTCGCTCAATTGCCAATACTGGTGTGCAAGTCACGACGATGTGCCTCAGCGCCCACCGAAAATATCCGCTTGGCAGTCACGATTCCAAGATTCGCGAGCAAGGGCAAGAAATTTTGTACAAGGCGATCGAATTTGGCGTAGATATTGGCTTGCGTGTCGTTCAAGTCATGGCCTATGATGTGTTTTACGAGACTAGTGATGAGGAGACGCGAGCGAATTTTATGGAAGGGCTTGAGCTAGGCGCACGAATGGCTGCCCAGGCCGGGATGATGCTTGGGCTCGAAAATTTAGATACACCGTTTGTGGAAAATGCAAGCCTGGGCCTGGCGGTTATTGACGAAATCAACTCACCCTGGCTGCGCCTCTATCTGGACATGGGCAATCTCGCCGCGGCCGGTTATTCCCCGCCGGATGAGATAAGACTGACCAGGGATAAACTGCTGGGAATCCACGTCAAGGATGCTGCGCCCAAAGTTATCCGGGGGATACCGTTTGGAAAGGGAATTGTACCTTTTCGAGAGACTTTCCAGGCTCTGGCCGATATCGGTTTTTGGGGCATGCTGGGCGTCGAAATTTGGGGAGATATGCATTCCGACCAAGATCCCATCGCGGCCGCTGCTTCTGCCAGACGATTCGTAGCTGATCTGGTGGCTGATACTTGGACGGTCGAGCCATAAGCAACATATTCATAAAGGCCATTGCCATGCCAACACACGAGAAAGTACGAACAATTAATACTATCTTGAACCTTTATTATGTGGATAAAATAACCCAAACGGAAATTGCAGACCGGTTGAACTTGTCCACTGCCAAGGTTAATCGCCTTCTCCAGCAAGCCCGCGAGCTTGGATATATCAGTTACGTTATCCGAACCCCATTTCAACAGCTATTTGAGCTTGAAAGTCGTTTGAAAGCAGTTTTTGGATTGCAGGAGGCCATTGTCATTCCATCGGTAGGAGGGGGTAGCAACTCTCTAATGACCGCGATAGGCCCGGTTGCAGCAAAATATTTGCTTGAAAATATTCGAGATGGGGACATTCTAGCCATAACGCCTGGCACCACGGTCGAAGCAGTCATCAATTCAAGCGACACCAGTCGTCAATATCAGATCAAAATCGTGCCCATGCTAGGGGCTATCCAGGGCAATATTGAATCTGACATGAACTACCTGGCTGCTCACCTGGCTGACCGCCTGGGCGCGAAATCTTACATGTTACACGCGCCAGCATATGTGGACACACCGGAATTAGCTGAGGTCGTTCGATCGATGGAACCTGTCAAAATGATCCTCGATATTGCCCGCAAGGCCAATGTTGCTCTTTTAGGGATTGGCACAGTGGACCCGAAGGCCTCGCGTTTCGTTGAGTTCACTGCCTTGTCGGCTGAGGAATTGAAGCATATAGCTGTGGACTGTGGGGGAGTAGGGGAGATCGCCGCCCATGTCTATGACGTCGAGGGTCGACCATGCGCTAAGGAGTACGCTGAACGGGTCATTGGGCTGACCTTAGAACAGATCCATGAAATTCCATTACGAATTGGGGTGTCCGCCTCAGCATCCAAAGCACTACCTATCTATGCGGCCTTGCGTGGTGGTTATATACATGCACTTATTACCGACGAGGCAGCTGCCACAGGTGTCCTCGATCTATTTGATAAAGGATTTCGAAAATTACCTTAAGTTAGTGGAGAAATATCATGTTGTTGGAGAAACTTCGCGTGATTGTCTGGAAATGCAATCTGGAATTACCTAAGAATGATTTAGTAAAGATGACCAGCGGCAATGTGAGCGGGCGTGATCCTGAATCGGGACTGGTAGCCATTAAGCCAAGTGGAGTAAGCTTCGAGGAGTTGACGCCAGAAGACATCGTCGTGGTCGACATGGATGGCCGATTGGTCGACGGGAAACTTAAGCCCTCGACTGACACCGACACGCACCTGTATGTTTATCAACATCGGCCGGATGTTTTTGGAATCGTGCACACGCATTCACCGTACGCCAGCAGCTTTGCTGCTCTAGGCCAGCCAATCCCGGCCTGCCTGACTTCATGTGGCATGCTTGGTGGTGAGATTCCTCTCGGTGGGTACGCGCCAATTGGTGGAGAAGACATTGGTCAGGAGATTGTCGACAAAATCGGCCGGTCGCTGGCCATCATCATGCAGAATCATGGCGTATTTACTATCGGTTCTTCAGCCCAGCAAGCGACCAAGATGGCCGTCGAAGTGGAGGAAATTGCCAAGATCACGCACCTGGCGATGCTGCGAGGGCAACCGATCATGCTCACTGACAGCCAACTCGACTTCATGGTCGATCTATATCAAAATAATTATGGTCAATGATTGCGTTGTGAAGGTGAATATTTATGAACTATCTCGCGGGTATTGATCTGGGCTCTACCAGCCTCAAATGTATCATCTACGATCTCGCTGGCAACGTTGTCGCCAGCGGCAGCCGGCTGACGGAGCAACATCACCCGGACCCCAATCATCCTGACTGGACGGTATGGCAGCCGGAGCAAATTTGGGGTGGAACTGCGGCCGCTATGAAAGAAGCGGTCCAGCAATTGGATGACCCGCGTCATATCAAAGCCGTAGCCGTAACTGGAATGGGCATGGATGGTGTGCCCATCGATGAAGATGGCAATTGGCTTTATCCCTTTATCAGCTGGCATGACCCTCGTACCGAACCGCAATTAGGTTGGTGGGAGGAAAATATCGGAGCGGAGAAAAGTTTTCGCATTGGTGGCAATACTTTGTGGCGATTTAGCACCGCTCTCCGGCTGTTGTGGATGGCAGAGCACGAGCCAGAAATCCTGGCTCGAACAGATAAATGGCTGTTGATCGAAGATTTTCTAAATTTTATGCTTTGTGGGCGCCAGGCTACTGACTATACCATGGCCTCGTGCACGCTCTTATTCGATCAAAACAAGCGTGACTGGTCGGATGAGATCTTGTCGGAATCTGGCATCGAGCAGCGGTTGTTGTGCGAGGCTCATCCTAGCGGCACGCTTCTGGGCGGAGTGACGCAATCGGCCGCCCGGGCAACAGGGCTGCCAGAAGGAACGCCGGTTGTACTCGGTGGGCATGATTATTTGTGCGGTGCTCTGCCGGCCGGCGCTTTCTCCCCCGGGGTTGTGCTGGACGTGACGGGTACCTGGGAGATCATCCTGGCCGCAATCCCTGCGCCAATCCTGACCTCTGATGTGCAGAAGTTAGGTGTGACCGTCGAGACCCATGTTGCCCGCGATATTTATGCTGTTTGGGGAGGAGCGGTAGCCTCTGATATGCTAGAGTGGTATCGAAAGGAGTATGGCTTCAAAGCCCAACGACTCGCGGAACAAAATGGTGGGGTAGATTGGGATTATTTAATGGCTGAAGCCTCCGCCTCGCCGGCCGGCGCTCGAGGCATCCTTTTCTTACCACACCTGTCTGCAGCCGGTTGTCCCGTTGTCGATGCCCGCTCTTTAGGCGCTTTTGTGGGTTTGAGCAATTTTGTCCAGAGCGGCGACATGCTGCGTGCTATCGTTGAGGGTCTGAATTATCAGGTTCTTGATATTGTTATGGCTCTTGAAACCGGATTGGGAATTAGCCCGAACCGACTTGTTGCTGTGGGAGGCGCCACACGCAATCAGTTCCTGATGCAGAACAAGGCTGACATCACCGGTTTACCCATTGAAGTACCTGAATTGGAAGAGGCCACGACTCTCGGCGCAGCTATCCTGGCGGGCATTGGAATTGGGCTCTACCAGAACGAGCAGGATGCCTTTGAGCAGGTTTACAAGCCGGGTAAGATCTATCAACCAGATCCACAGCTGGCAAATAAATATGCCAGGTGCTACCAGATCTATAAACAGCTCTATCCGGCTCTCGCGCCGGTCAGCCATCAGCTTTACGAAGAGTTCAATGTT
Source organism: Patescibacteria group bacterium (assembly GCA_035527655.1). Lineage (GTDB taxonomy): Bacteria > Chloroflexota > Anaerolineae > Promineifilales > Promineifilaceae > UBA11865. Next base: position 8,368 of record DATLAB010000020.1, read on the forward strand.
TAAATACACGAGGCCCCGCCATGAATAAACCAGAACATATTTTACGAGTGCAGAATCGCCTGGGAGAGACCCCAATCTGGGATCCTGTGGAGAATGCATTATATTGGGTCGATTGGGGAGGCCTTCCTACTTGCCGGTTCGAGCCGGCTACGGGCAAATTGACCACCTATTCCGTTAACGTACCTGTTACAGCCTTAGCACGTCGGGCTTCAGGGGGTTGGATCGCCATTGCCCAGAATGGGATTTATACCTGGGATCAGGAAACGAATCTGTATACGCTCCTTGCCGGACCGGCGAATCAGGAAAAGCCAGATATTTGCTACAACGATGGGGCAGTGGATCGGCAAGGTCGCTTGCTGGTTGGAACGGTAAATATGCAAGATCCCTTTACCCCGGACGCCTCGTTGTTTCGCCTGGACATCGATGGTTCCCTCCATGAGCTGGACACGGGTTATGCCACGGCGAATGGCATTGGCTTAAGCCCAGATGGTAGTACAGTGTATGTTGCCGACCAGCGTCATAACCAGATCATTGTCCTGGACTATGACACAGTTAATGGTACAGTCAGCAATCGCCGTCTCTTTGCGCGTTTGCCCAAAGAAGATGGGATGCCAGACGGGCTTATCGTGGACGCCGAAGGTTACATCTGGAACGGGCATTGGGCCGGTTCGAAGCTAACGCGCTACGATCCCGATGGAAAGATCGAACGCCAGATCCCCTTCCCAGTCGAGCATGTGATCTCCTTTTCCTTCGGTGGTAAGGAATTGGATGAACTCTACGTCACGACGGCCTGGTGGGGCTATGGTGATGAAGAGCGTGAAAGTAACCCCCTGGCCGGCGACTTGTTCCGCGTAAATACGGGTGTAAAAGGGCTTGTAGAGCCCGCTTTCATGGGATAACTTCCGTCCCACACCGTTCCCGAATAGTTATTGTCTATTTAGCGTGCAAGCCAGAAGAACCCACTGCCCGCTGTCGCCAGGAGTGACCTGTTTGATGAATAATGATCATTGACGGAGAGGAATAATGAACAAGTATCTCTTGGGCATCGATAATGGTAGTACGGTCTCGAAAGCCGCTTTGTTTGACCTGTCCGGGAAAGAAATTGCCGTTGCCAGTTACCCGGCCGATACCGAATACCCGCACCCTGGTTGGACAGAGCGGGACATGGAAATGTTGTGGCAGAGCACAGCCAGCGCCATTCGCCAGGTGCTTGCGAAGTCGGACGCCCAACCAGAAGAGATCGCCGGCATCGGCAATACGGGCCACGGTAATGGCATCTATCTATTAGATAAGCAAGGTCAAGCATTACGTAATGGTATCCAATCTCTGGATTCGCGCGCTGCGGATGTAGTGGGAGGGTGGAACGAGGACAAGCTGCACGCACGAGTATTCCCCTTAACGATCCAGTCATTCTGGCCGGCACAGCCTAACGCCTTGCTCGTCTGGCTCAAGCGAAATGAGCCGGAAAATTACGAACGTATCGGGTCTATCTTAATGGTCAAGGATTATATTAAGTACCGTCTGACCGGGGAGATCACCGGCGACTACACCGATATGAGTGGCGCCAACTTGATGGACGTTCGCAATAAATGTTATTCAAGCGAGTTAATGAACCTATATGACCTACCAGAAGTATTCGATGCTCTTCCTCCACTAAAACATAGTAGTGAAGTAATCGGTAAGGTTTTGCCGGCGGCCGCCCAGGAGACTGGCTTGGCAGTTGGAACCCCTGTGGTCGGAGGTTTGTTTGACGTAGACGCAAGTGCGATTGGCGCAGGCGTAATCCATGCTAACCAGGCTTGCCTGGTCATGGGTAGCTGGAGTATTAACGAAGTTATAACCAAGGAACCCATCGTGGACCCTGGCCTGTTCATGACCACTATCTTTGCCGCAGCCGACTTGTTCCTCACCATTGAAGGAAGCGCCACATCTGCGACGAACCTGGAATGGTTTGTAAACCAGTTTTGTGGTGAGGAGCGAGCAGTAGCCAGCCGACGAGGGATATCAGTCTATGAGGTTTGTAGTGAAGAGGTCGGGAACATTCCCCCGGCTAGCTCAAATATTATATTTCATCCGTTTCTTTTCGGTTCGAACGTACAACCGACAGCACGCGCAGGATTCTATGGCGTGGCCGGCTGGCACACTCGTGCTCATCTCCTACGCGCGCTATATGAGGGGGTTGTATTCGGCCATTTGAGCCATATAAACAAACTACGCAAAGCCGGCGCACAAATCAATGCCGCGAGACTCGCCGGCGGGGGTTCGCGGAGCCCGGTCTGGTCACAGATGTTTGCCGATACGATTCAATTACCGATGGAAGTCCCAGATGGAAATGAACTGGGTGCACGGGGTGCAGCCCTGACCGCCGGAATTGGCGCGGGCATCTATCGCGATTATGAAGAAGCTGTTCAAGCAGCCGTTACAGTCATCCGCGTACATGAGCCGATTCCAGCCAACGCGCCCCACTACCAGGCCCGCTATGATGAATATCAACGATTGGTAGAGGTGATGCAGGTGCCTTGGGAAGCACTGAACAAGCTCGGTTGATCGTGTAAAAATACTTTAAATGATGATATGAGTGATAAAGATATTGAGCAGGTTCTGGCTGAGGTCGCGGCATGTATCGGCCAAGTATCAGGCGAAAATATGGCTCAAGCCGAGACTATGATTGAGGTTGCCCCCCGAATTTTCCTTGCCGGCGTCGGGCGGAGTGGCCTGTGCATGCGAGCCTTGGCCATGCGGCTGATGCACCTGGGCAAAACTGTTTATGTGGTGGGCGAGACGATAACGCCTGGCATAACAGCTGAAGATATGTTGGTCATCGGTTCGGGTTCAGGCCGGACTGCCAGCCTGCTGACGACGGCCGAGCAAGCCCAACGTCGGGGCGCTAAGATCCTGCTGTTCACCACAAATACGACATCGCCTCTGGCCGATTTAGCTGATCATCGAGTTATTATTCCGGCGCCGTCACTTAATATGAGCGGCCGTGTTCCCGAATTTGAGTCTGTTCAGCCGATGGGTTCGCTGTTTGAACAATCCCTGCTCATTCTTTGCGACAGTCTCATCTTAGGCTTGATGCGGCGAATCGGGGTTGACGCTGCGCAGATGTCTGAGCGCCACGCCAATCTGGAATAGATAGTTTCCGTACCCTGGCGCCAGATACCTAGGCAATAATTGATAAAGTGGCCATTATTACTGCCAACAAGCCGACAAGAAGAAGGTTATATTACCCCAGGGAGATGGATTCATGGTTGAGATGACTTCGGAAGAGCGGATCTTACGTGTACTGCGGCGACAAGAGCCAGACCGTGTACCGCATTTCGAATGGCTGGTGGATCATCGAGTGAGAGCAGCCCTATGCCCGGAATGTAGAACTCCGGATGAATTCGCCTTGCAAATGGGGCATGATGCCATCATCGTTGATCCGATTTTTAAGAAAGAAAGAGTAGGCACAAACCGCTGGCTAAGTGAGTGGGGTTTCGTTACTCAGGATACGCCTGAAGAGCATGGCATCGAGGTCGAATCGCCTATTAAATCGATGGCCGATTTCGAGCGGTACACTCCACCTGACCCGGGTGCCGCTGGCCGATTTGCCGCCGTGAAAGCTGCCGTGCAAAAGTACAAGGGGCATAAAGCGGTTATCGTCCATCTGAACGACGTCTTTTCGCTACCTCGCTATCTCATGGGCATGCAAGATTTACTCATGGCTGTTGTGTCCGATCCTGAGCTTGTAAAAGCGTTGGTTGATATGTCGGTCAAGATCAATCTTGAACTGGCTGAAGAAGTTGCCGCCTGCGGGGCGACAATCGTCTATACTGGCGATGATTACGCCTACACTAAGGGGCCGCTCATGTCGCCAAAACACTTTCGCGAATTCTTTTATCCTGGTCTCCGACGCGTTATTCGCGGTTTTAAGGAACTCGGTCTGTATGTCATCAAGCACACGGACGGTAACATCTGGCCAATCATGGATATGATTATTGATTCGGGCATCGATTGCCTGGATCCCATCGAACCGCCGGTTATGGATCTGGCAGAAGTTAATGCCAAGTATGGGCATCGAGTGGCGCTCAAAGGAAATGTAGATTGCGCCCAACTCATGACCTTTGGCACGCCTGAGGAAGTTATTGAAGCTACCAAAGCTGCCTTGCGCAAGGGGATGCCAGGTGGTGGTTATATTCTCTCCTCGAGCAACTCCATTCACTCGGCCGTCAAACCGGAAAACTATATGGCCATGTTAAATACATTGCGCGAATACGGTCGATATTCATAAAATAATAAACCAAAAAACACAAAAAGCATGGCCGAACGATTAACAAAATGCTAGCGTAAGGACGGGATCATAAGCAGGCGCATGCCTGTTAAGGTTTTCTCCCATGTAAGCATGCGTTTATTTATATATTCGCTTACGAGCAAGCGATGGCTCGATCCGTCCTAGATCACATTTCGAAAGGAGATGAAACAATGAAAGCAGTCATTTTAACTGGTGCCGGTGGCACCGATATGTTGAAACTGGTGGAAGTCCCTGATCCGGTTCTAAAAGGTCCCCAAAATGTATTGGTGCGCCTGCATGCAGCAGGATTGAATCCGGTTGACTACAAACTACGTCGAAAAGGTGGCTTTTACCCCAATCGCTTACCGCTCATTCTCGGCTGCGATGGAGCCGGGGTAGTTGAAGCCATAGGCGCAGCGGTTACAAAATATGCGGCCGGGGATGAAGTCTTTTTCTTTAATGGAGGCATGGGAGGGGATGAGCAGGGTAACTATGCTGAACTAACCATCGTTAATCAAGATTATCTGGCGGCCAAACCAAAGAGCCTGACTATGATAGAAGCCGCCTCAGTGCCGTTAGTGTGGCTGACCGCCTGGGAGGCCCTCTTTGACCGGTCTTCGCTGAAAGCAGGGGATACCATATTGGTTCATGGTGGGGCTGGTGGAGTAGGTTACACAGCCATTCAAATCGCCAAACAGGCTGGAGCGACGGTTATTACAACAATTAGCAGCCCTGAAAAAGCCGAATTTGCTAAATCTGTGGGAGCCGATCACTGCCTAAACTATAAGCAGGAGGATTTTGTAAAAGCTGTCCTTAACCTTACCGGTGGAGAAGGGGTTGATATCGTCTTTGACGTGATTGGCGGGCAGGTATTTGCCGATTCATTCCCGGCCACAAAAATCTACGGTCACGTGGTTACCCTGGATGAAATAAACTTCAGCAAAGGTGAGGCAGGAGTGGCTAAATTACGAAACCTTAGCCTGAGCTATGAACTTATGCTAACGCCCATACACTTCAAAATGCATGACGCCAGGGTGCGGCAAACCGGCATGTTAAATGAGGCGGCACGTATGATTGATGCCGGACAGGTCAAAGTAAATATCACAAGTATCTTTTCGCTGGCTGAAATCGACCAGGCACATCACATCGTTGAAGACGGTCACTCAACCGGCAAGACTGTCATAAAAATTATCTAAATGAAGGAAATGGAGATGAATATTTCGGGAAAAGTGCGGTTGAACCGAATGTTCAACAGTTCCGGCAAATGCCTGGATGTGGCTGTTGATCATGGCATCTTTAATGAATACAGGTTTTTAGACGGCCTAGAAAGTATGCCCAAGGTCATAAGCCAGCTGGTGGTTGCCGCCCCTGATGCTATTCAAATGAACTTTGGCCAAAGCGATGTTTTACAAAACATCAGCGGCAAAAATAAACCGGCCTTGGTGCTCCGGGTGGATGTCGGCAACCCATACAACCCAACACCCCATGAGGTCATGTACAACATCTTGCAAGATGAGAATAACCCCATATTGGGGGCACTGCGGATGGACGCTGCCTGTGTTGTCTGTAATCTACTGTTACTCCCCGGCGAACCCGATTTGCATCGCCAGACCGTCCGAAATATTGGGCTTTTACGCACAGAGTGTGACAAATACGGGATGCCAATGATGATTGAGCCGCTGGTGATGCAGACCAATGATGTTCGTGGCGGGTATCAGGTGGATGGTAATATAAAGCTGATGGTGCCTCTGATTCGTCAAGCTCGTGAATTGGGGGCTGACGTCATCAAAGCCGACCCCAGCGACAATCCCGATGATTATTACGCGGTCATTGAAGCTGCCCGTTGTCCAGTTCTGGTGCGAGGCGGCGGCAAAGCTGATCTCAAAAGCGTTTTTGAGAAGAGTTATGCCTTTCTTCAGCAAGGGGCCAAAGGTCTCGTTTACGGCCGGAACATTTACCAGCACCCCAATATGACGCAGATCACCGGCGCTTTAATGGCGATGATTCACAAAAATGCTACACCAGAGGAAGCCTGGGACATATACCAAAGCGGTAAATTAGAAACTTAGAAACCGAGTTTTTTCAAAAAACTCGGTTTCTAAGTGATATCGGGCCGCCCATTGGTGGAGCCACCAAATCCACTCCGTTGACCCCGGATCCCTGCCAACCAGGGGGCATTTGCGCTGGATTCAGCCGACCTTGCGGTATGCGGCCTATTCTGCTATTCGCTCTTAGCTGAAACAACCGAAAACCTGC
>DATLAB010000021.1:0-45234 GCA_035527655.1 Patescibacteria group bacterium
CTGCTAGCTAAGGTATAATCAGGTGGATGAATAATCGCGAGATTGCAGAGACCTTTGAAACAGTGGCCGACATGCTGGCGATCCGGGGTGATCAAATCCATCGTATCATAGCCTATCGCCGTGCGGCTGAAAATATCCGCGAGTTAAACAGGGATCTAAATGCGATTATGGCTGAAGGCAACCTAACCTCAATTCCGGGGATTGGCGCGACGTTAGCCGAGAAGATTGAAGAGATGTTGACTAATAATCGTTTGGCTTTTTACGATCGCCTGGCCGAACAGATCCCGCCCAAATTAGTGGAGATGCTGAAGGTGGAAGGGCTAGGACCCAAGCGTGTGAAACAGATTTATGATTCGCTGGGTATCACGGATCTGGACCAGCTTTCCAAGGCAGCCCAAGAAGGCGGCCTGCGGCAGTTGCCGGGGATGGGTGCAAAATCAGAAGCACGAATTATTGCCGGGGTCGAAGCATTGGTCCGCCATGGTGATAGCCGGACCCCTCTTGGCGTTGCCTGGCCGGTGGCCAATCTAATAGTGGAGCAGTTGAGGGATCTGGCCGGTGTAGAGCGGGTGGATGTGGCAGGTTCCCTTCGCCGAATGAGAGAATCAATCGGGGATATCGACATTTTGGTCGCGGCCGATGACGCAGAGCCAATAATGGAATTCTTTTGTGCAATGGAAAATGTCGAAACAGTCCTGGGAAGGGGTCCGACAAAGAGTAGTGTTAACCTCATCAATGGTCTTCAAGTTGATTTACGTGTGTTACCGGCAGCCCGCTGGGGTACCTCGTTATCCTACTTTACCGGAAGCAAGTCACACAATGTTCGGCTCAGGGAACTGGCAATTAAACAAGGATTAAGCCTAAATGAGTATTCGTTTACGCCTCAGGACGGCCAGGCAGATATCCTCTGCGCTACTGAGGAAGCCGTTTACGAGACACTTGGGCTGCCATATATACCGCCACCCATGCGCGAAGATAAGGGCGAAATAGAAGCTGCTCTAAAGGGAGAATTACCGAACCTGGTGCAGATGGAGGACATCCGCAGCGATTTGCATATGCACTCCACCTGGTCTGATGGGAAAATGACGATCAAAGAGATGGCTGAGGCAGCCAGTCGAAGAGGCTTGAGTCACATTGTCATCGCCGATCATTCGGCCAGCCTGGGCATTGCGAATGGTCTGACTATCGAACGGCTGCGGGATCAGGCTGCAGAAATTCGAGCCCTCGATAGAGAGTTTGGTCCAAATTTTCGAATTCTGCATGGGACGGAGATGGAAATTCGCGCCAATGGTGAGCTTGATTTCCCAGACGAGATATTGGCCGCGTTGGACTTTGTCATTGCCAGCCTCCATGTTGGTTTACGACAACCTAGAGAGCAGATCATGGAGCGGCTCCTTGGCGCCGTTAATAATCCACATGTCGATATGATTGCCCATCCAACGGGCCGGTTGATTCCCGATAGGCCAGGCGCTGATGTGGAGATGGAAGTACTTATCCAGCGGGCAGCCGATACTGGCACAATTCTAGAGGTTAATGCAAATCCCCAACGTCTTGATCTGCAGGCCAAGGACGTTCGCCGAGCGATCGAGATCGGGGCGAAACTCGCGATTAACACAGATGCTCACCATGCCGATCATTTCCAGTTCATACATTTTGGGGTTGCCACGGCACAGCGAGGTTGGGCAACAGCAGAAGATGTAGTAAATACTTGGAGTGCAGACAAATTAATGGCATTTGTCGAGAACAAATCATAGAATGACGCTGGCGTGGGCTATTCTGGCTGGCCGAATCGGAAGGAAGCATGAGTACTGGTACGACAAGCATTTTTAAAAGCATATTCCATGGCTTAGGAGTTCAGGCTCTCGACACCTTTCGCGAATTAGCCGAGACTCATACGTACCCCCCTCAAACAATCTTGTGCCACCAGGGTGAGGTTGAACATACCTTTTACGTGTTGGTTGAAGGAAGGGTAGCGATATCTCAGAAGCTTGAAGATGGTGACGAACGATTGTTATCCATCAGGGGGCCCAGGGAATATTTTGGCGAGCTGGGCTTGCTTGATGACACCCCACGGATGGCTAGTTGTATCGCTATTACGGCCGTAACAGTCTTGGAGATAACAGAGGAAGTTTTTCAAACGGTCCTTGAGAGTAGCCCCGCGGTCGCCTATGCGATGACGCGTCATGTGGTGGAGTTGTTGCGGAGCACTGATAAATTGGCTATCGACGATTTAACCGCGAAAAATCAAGAGCTTCGCGAGGCATACCAAGATCTTCAGGCAGCCCAGGCGGAGGTGGTTGAAAAAGAGCGGTTGGAACGAGAGTTGGAAATCGCAGCCAGCGTGCAGAGAAGTCTTCTACCAGGCACGCTTCCCCAGTACCCAGATCTGACGTTGGCAGCATATCTGAAACCAGCGCGACAGGTGGGTGGCGATTTTTATGATGCCATCGCCTTAGACGATGAGCATGTCGGCCTTGTATTAGCGGATGTAGCGGATAAAAGTGTTCAGGCCGCTTTATTTATGGCGGTGGCCAGAACCCTGTTTATGGTTGAGGGCCGGCGGACATTAAGCCCATCTGACGTGGCCCTGGCCGTTCATCGGGGTGTCATGGAAGTGTCTCCGACGGCTGATATATTCGTAACCGCTTTCTATGGAGTCTACCACCGGCCGACATGCCTGCTGACCTATATCTTAGCCGGTCATGAACGGCCGCTGTTGATTCGTCCAGGTGACGGTGTGTACGAACTCGCTGGAAAGGGTCGTTTCTTGGGCATGTTAGACCCGCTTGAACTTAAGGAAGAGACATTTCAATTAAAACCTGGTGACCGGTTATTGATCTTTAGCGACGGCGTACCAGATAGCACCAATGGTCGAGGCCAGCAGTATGGGTACGAGCGCCTGCTTAAGTTCCTCAGAGAACATGAGAATCTAACGGCCGTTGATCTGGTAGAACGATTAGCGAGAGATGTTACTCATTGGTCTGGTAGTTCACCGGCCTTTGATGACCTCACATTACTAGCCCTAGAGCTATCAGCAAAAAATGGCAAGATATAGAAGACCACCTGACCCGCGAAAGCCAGGATCTGAAGACAATTGGGATAAGCCGCATGATCTCGTTCGGGTAAAGCAGCCAATACCTTGGTTATGGTTGGGACTGGGAATCGTAGTTGCGCTGTTAGGTATCGCCTTGACCCTGTTTCTGGTTATCCAGTTTCTAACTCGTGATCCGTTGCCGGTAACCTTACCAACACCCACGATTATCCGCCTGACAGCCCCACCTCTGACGCCTCCAGCAAGCCTTGATGTTTTGTCAACGGCGACGCCAATACCCACATTTACTCCTCCCCCAACTCCTGACCTGTCGGTTGCTCCTGATGCGCTAACGGTAGGTTATTATGCCCAGGTCGCAAACACTGATGATATCGGAGTTAGTCTTCGCTCAGGTCCCAGTACTGACAATTTGCGGCTGGTGTTGGTACCAGAGGGCGCCTTTGTCCTGATATTGGGTGGTCCAGAAGAAGGCAGCGGTTTTATTTGGTGGCAAGCCCAACTAGATGATGGAACCGAGGGTTGGATTGCCGGAGATTTTCTGCTCCCTGCAGCACAGCCCTAATCACATGTCCCAGAACCGCAAGATCAAACCACAATCTGTGCTAAGAGTTGTTGTGTTTATCTTGCTGTTTGCTCTGGCTATTGGTCCAACACCGGTTCTTGGTCATGAGGACGGTTCGAATGAACTTTCACTGCGACTGAATCGCGCTTTTGGATATGGTCTTGCCGGACAAATGCAAGGTACATTTTCATATATTGTGAACGGACCTGAAAGCCTGTTCCGAGGCGAGTTTATCCTGGAGGGTCAAGTTATTGGTTAAGATACGTCGGCCCCCTTCCAATTTCGATTTGACACTGGGGACTATGCAAGCGGTAACCACAAACTAAAAGCCATTGGTTACAAAGCTGATGGCCAAATAATGATGTCAAACACAATCACGTGTTGGATGAATCTCGTTTTATGACAACTAGGATGTAGATATGGCCCCGGAGCAATGTGCAAAGTATCTCCGAGAACAAATAAATTTTCACATTTACCGGTATCATGTTCTCGATTCACCGGTCATTAGTGACGCCGAGTATGATGCGCTGTACCAGGAGTTATTAACCCTGGAAAGACAAAATCCCAATTTAGCGCAACCGGATTCACCAACTCAGAGAGCCGGAGCAGAGCCGCTCGATAGATTTGTAAAGGTTACCCATCCGGCGCCGATCCTGAGCCTGGCCAACGCCTTTGACGAGGCCGATCTTTTCGCCTGGCGCAAGCGTATTGATCCACTGATTCCGCCAAACTCAAAAATTGAATATGTGGTCGAGCCAAAAATCGATGGCCTGTCAGTTGTTTTGACTTATCAGGACGGCCAGTTTGTTCTGGGAGCTACCAGGGGAAACGGAGATGTTGGGGAAGATATTACGGTAAATCTGCGAACTCTGCGTTCACTGCCGATGCAAATACCGGTGGATCCAGTCAGTGAGTTAAAGCCCCCTGCGTATTTTGTCGTCCGGGGAGAGGCTTTTTTTCCACTCGATAAGTTTGAGGCGTTAAATGAGGAGCGATTGGCTCAGGAAGAGCCACTATATATGAATCCACGTAATACGGCCGCCGGCTCTCTCCGGCAACTGGACCCCAAGATGACAGCCCAACGGCCGTTGTCTCTATATTGCTATGATATGATAGCCTGGGAAGGTCCGGGTGTCCCGGATGAACAATGGCGCCGACTCTCCTGGTTGAGAGAACTGGGATTTCCCGTATCTGAGGATATCGCGTTTTGTCCAACTCTGGAATCTGTGTTTGATGTTTATCTGGAGTGGATGGAAAAAAGAAATATCATCAATTATGAGGTTGATGGCATTGTAATCAAGATAAATAACCAGCCTTTGGCCCAAAGCCTTGGTTTCGTGGGCAAAGATCCTCGAGGGGCAATCGCGCTGAAATATCCAGCTCAGGAAAAGACTACCCGACTTCTCGGTGTATCGGTCAATGTGGGACGGACCGGGGCGTTGGCCCCAAATGCAGTCCTTGAACCCGTTGAAATTGGTGGCGTTATCGTTAGAAATGCGACATTGCATAATTATGATGAGATCGGCCGCAAGGACATTCGAATTGGCGACACGGTCGTGGTGAAAAGAGCCGGTGATGTGATCCCGTATATTATTGGTCCAGTTATTGATCTTCGAACTGGTTCCGAGCAAATTATTCATCCTCCTGAGCTTTGTCCATTCTGTGAAACACCAGTCCAACAGTTGCCAGGAGAAGTAGCGATCTATTGTGATAACCCGACGTGCCCAGAACAGCTGATTCGCCGCGTTGAATATTTTGTCGGTCGGAGCGCAATGGACATCGACAACTTTGGATCTCGAACCGGAGCGCTGCTGGTTGAGCAAGGTCTTGTCGCTGACGTTGCCGATATCTACTACCTCAAGAGAGAAGAGTTATTGGCCCTGGAGGGTTTTAAGGGAAAAAAGGCTGATAATCTTTTAGTTGGTATCAGGCAGAGCACCCAACAGCCGGCCGAACGAGTAGTTACGGCGCTGGGTATTCGATTTGTGGGGAGCATTGTTGCCGGATTGTTAGTGGATGCGCTGGGTAGTATTGATCATATTGGCGCTGCAACTCAGGAAGGATTAGAAACTATCGAGGGAATTGGCCCTGAAACCGCGGCCGCCGTGGTGGATTGGTTTAGCGATCCAAAGAACCGCGAATTGTTGGAAAAGATGCGCTTGGCCGGGCTTAACTTCACGAAGGAGAAAAAAGAGGTAACTACCGAGTTATTGAAGGGATTGATCTTTGTAATAACTGGGACATTACCCAGTTTGACCCGTGATGAGGCAAAGGCTCTAATCGAATCACATGGTGGCCGAATTTCCGGGTCGGTCAGTGGCCGGACCGATTACCTGGTAGCAGGCGAATCGGCCGGGAGCAAGCTTGATAAAGCTCAGAAACTCGGCGTATCGGTGCTAGACCAGGCGGCCCTGTTAAGGCTGGTCGATAGCGGTTAGGAGTAGTTGGCAAATTGAACTGTTGCAGATAGTCGGTGTCCCGAGCTAGTTTACTAACCTCATCGATATCGTACCCAGTTTGCTAATATCATAAGGTTTATATTCGGATTAACCATTTTTATTTGGCTTTGAGGTCCCATCCCTATGCCTGAGTTCTTTAACGTATTGCCGCCCGACGAAGCCAGAAGATTGCTTTTTGAGCATATTACGTTGCCAGTCAGGTCGGAAATGTGGCCAACGGTAGACAGCCTGGGCCGAGTTACAGTTGAGCCAACTTTTGCGCCCCAAGCCTTACCTTCATTTCGTCGTAGTACGATGGATGGGTATGCGGTAAGAGCGGAGGATACGTATGGCGCAAGTGAGACCTTACCAGTTGTCTTGACGGTAATGAGTGAGGTCGAAATGGGAAAGGCTTCTCTGTTCCCCATTGGTAAATATTCGGCCGCAGTTGTACATACGGGTGGAATGATTCCGGACGTCGCCGATGCAGTCGTGCAAATCGAACATACACAACAAGTAGATCCGGCTAACTCGATACGCTTTCCCTTCGAGATTGAGGTTTTTAAGGCGGTTGCCGTCGGTCAGAACGTCCTGCAAGTAGGCGAAGATGTGGAACAAGGCACACAGGTAATACCAGGGCGGCATTACCTGCGAGCGCAAGATCTGGGAGGGCTGTTAGCCTTAGGTATTACTGAGATCATGGTAGCCAGACGACCTCGTGTCGCTATTATAGCAACAGGCGATGAGGTGGTTGAGCCCGGAGCTGACCCTGGACCGGGAGAGATCAGGGATATCAACAGCTATACCGTCGCCGGCCAAACAAGAAATGCGGGTGGGATACCCATGCTATTTGGAATCATACCGGACAACTTCGCCGTTCTCAAAGAGGCTGCTGAAAAAGCCATCGAGGAAAATGATATGGTCGTGATGTCGGCCGGCTCCTCGGTTAGCGTACGGGACATGACAGTAAAAGTCATGGAAGAATTGGGCGAACCTGGCGTTTTGCTTCATGGCGTGGCCACAAGACCGGGAAAACCAACCATTATTGGGGTCGCTGCCGGCAAACCGCTTATTGGGCTTCCAGGAAACCCGGTTTCGGCGATGATCCAGTTTTTTATGTTTGGTACGCCGACTATTTACCGTCTACAAGGTTTGTTAAGGCCGCCCCGGCAGGGCATTGTCTGGGCCAGGATCAGTGCCAATATTGCCAGCGAATCGGGGCGAGAAGATTATGTTCCTGCAAAATTAGAAGACAGCGTAGAGGGGTTGATGGCGAAACCAGTATTTGGAAAGAGCAACTTGATTTACACGCTGGTAAATGCTGACGGCCTGATAAAGGTGCCACTAAATAGCGGCGGTCTTGAAGCTGGTGACTGGGTTGAAGTACATTTGTTTTGAGGAAAGCTGTGGCTGAGCAGAAAGCAATAGATCCTGAAGATGCCAAAATACTGGTCGTCGAGGACAATCCGACTAATTTTGCTTTGACTGCGCGTTTGCTGGCGTATTGCGGCGTGAAGAATCCGGCATGGAAGACAACCGGTAGGGGTGTGGTTCAGTTTGCTGAGGAGATGGGGCGAGTGGATCTGATCTTCATGGATATCAGGCTGCCGGTGGAAGATGGCTACGAGGCTTTGCATTAGATCAGGACTCATCCAGAATTGAGCGGCACCCTGGTCGTTCCGGTAACTGCCCTTGGAAGCGTGGTGGAAATGGAACGAGCAAGAAAGGCTGGGTTCGATGGATATCTGGCCAAGCCTTTAGCTTCGAAGAAGTTTCCAGATCAGATTCGAAGTATCTTGCGCGGCAAACCAGTCTGGGTGGCTGATATCGATCAGTAATTCTGGCCGGATATGAGCGGAATATGCCACGAAAAATCGGGCATAACAAATGAATAATCTTGTTATCCTGAATCCTGTGCGTGGGATTCACTTCCTGGCTGGCGACTGTCTCGAATTGTCGACAGCAGATAGATTGGCGCACCCAGCAAGCTCACGGCGATTGTGATTACTCTCACCAGTAGCGAAAGAACGACTGCGGTAGAACCTGCCAGACCTGCGGCAGCGAATAGTGGTCCGGCAATTGACTCTCTTACACCGATTCCGCTAATTGAGGGTACCAGGAGGGCCAAGGACATGATAGGTACGACCAGGGTCATATACCTATAGGAAACGTCTTCTCCAAGAGCTTTTGCCGCAGCAACCCACCAGGAAATCAGCAGTACGTTAAATACCATTGACACTCCGAAGGCGCCGGCTATGGCTTTCCACCCGCAGCCTTGTACGGCTTGCATTAACTTGGCTACGGGGCCATCGCCCTCTGTCGAGAGTTTTGCTGGGAGCCACCCACCAAGGCGGGATATCAGGCTGCCCTCGAGAAGAATAAAGCCGCCCATCAAGCCAATCAGACTGATTGCAGCGACCATCAGGGCCAATTTATCAGGAAAGTCAGGCGGCCGAAAAGGCATGGCTAAAAGGGCAAGTAGTAGCAGGGCCATAATACCGGTGAGCCGATCGACAATGACAGTGCCGGCGGCCACGTTTGTGGGCACATCTTTGGCTACCTCAATGATGCGTACCGCATCTCCCCCAAAGCCGCTTGGTAAAAACGTGTTAAAAAATGTTCCGGCAAAATATATTTCAACCAAACGGTGATAAGGTACCTGTGCGTTTAGTCCTCTTAGTAATATGCGCCATCGAAAGGCACGCACAAACATACCAAGAACGACAAGGACAAAAGCAATGAACACCCAGGCCCAACTCTCGATATGTAGACCTTTACGAATTTCATCGGCCGGGATCGTATAAAGGACATAGGCCAACCCGGCAACGGTAATAAAAACCTTGATAATCGTGGAAAGGTGCCTGCGCAAGAAACGCCACCAGCGCGTGGTAGTCAACCATGACCAGAACTGTTTTAACATCAGGGGAATTCTAGTTCATTCCGGCAAAGTTACCAGCCGACCATTGAGCTGGTAATGAGTAGACTGACACGCTTATTGCCTGGCTCTAATACCGTGGCCTATAATCGATCCTTATGATCCGTATCCGCCGCGCTCGTTTGGTCTTTCTTGCCTTGCCAATCATCCTCCTTTTCTTCTTTCTAGCTCTTGATTCGATGGTTGGGGATAGTCCAACGATGGATGAGCAGAATCACCTGGCCCGGGGAATCGCTCTAATGCGGTCTGGAGATCCGAGGTTCAGTCTCGAACACCCTCCACTGATAAACCTTCTCAGTGCATTGCCGTTGCTCACCATTGATGATCTGCAAATTCCATTTGATCATCCAAGTTGGGACCAGCCTGAAGGTTGGTACGCCTTCGCTGATCAGCTACTTTGGGTTTACAACCATGATGTGACCAGGATGATCTTCCTTGCTCGATTGCCAAGCATCTTTTTAACACTGGCCCTGGCCCTCATCTGCTTTCATTTTGCTCGAGAATTGTGGGGAAAACCAGCCGCGTTGATTGCCTTTTTGCTGGTCCTCTTTGATCCCAACATTTTAGCCCACGGGCGTTATATAACTACCGACCTGGGTGGTACGACGATGCTGGTTCTGGCAGCTTATCTTCTGTGGCGTCTGTGGAAGACAGCCGGTTGGCATTGGGGACGGCTTCTGGCAGCCACTGTGGGTCTTGGTCTTGCACTGAGCAGCAAGCTTTCAATTCTGGTCTTCCTGCCGATATTTGCCCTGATTTCATTATTACCCCTTTATGAAGGCAATAATGGCTGGCGTGACAGTTTGAGGAGATTGGCGAGCCTGGCAATTGCCAGCCTGGGTGCCTTGATCATTGTCTGGGCTATCTACGCCTTTGAATGGGGTTCATTCCGCTTCAGCTCCAACGGATTGGAATCGCTCAATCACCTAAGCGGACCTATGCCTACTTTCTTTGGGGGGATCGAACAGATCCTGCTCATAAGCGGTGGCGGGCGCCCCTCGTTTCTTTTAGGCCAATTTTCTACCGAAGGCTGGTGGTATTACTTTCCGATTGCCTTTCTGGTAAAGACGCCACTTCCAGTCCTTGGTCTATTTGGATTGGCTGTCGTATTAATGCTTAAGGAGCGATTGACACGAGGCCGGGCTGTATTCCTGATTTTGCCAGCCGTGCTTTTTTTCCTGGTCAGTATGGGAAGTTCGCTAAATATAGGCTATCGCCATTTATTGCCCATATTGCCCTTCCTTTACTTGCTGGGCAGTGGCATGACGGCTTTGCCTGCGGTCACTGCTCGCTTACCATTGTGGGAAGCACGTTTAGTTAAGGGTATGTTAATTGCTGTGGTTGCATCCGTATTGATTATCGATATTATTCTTCATCCCCACTACCTAAGCTACTTCAATATACTGGGCGGCGGTCCGAGTAACGGCCATCAAATCTTGGTTGACAGCAATCTCGATTGGGGGCAGGACCTGCTCAGGTTGAAAAAATGGATGGCGCACAATGAAATCGAGAAGGTCAAGCTATCCTGGTTTGGGACGGCCGATCCGGGGTATTATGATATTGATTACGAACCCTTACCTGGTTTGACGCATCATTTTGACCTGTGGTGGGATGTTCCCTTTGATTCAGAAACGCCTGAACCCGGAATCTACGCGATTAGCGTTAGCAACTTATGGGAAATACCCCTTGAGGAAAAAAATGTGTTCCCTTGGTTCCGAGATCGCCCGCCGGATGACCGGATAGGCTATTCGATTCACATATATATGGTAACTGAAGAGAAATCCGACTCCCGGTAGTCGAGCTTTTCAACTGTAACTACACAACTGTAACTACGTATTGACTGTGAATTGCGATATGGTTACTATAATTAATCCCAAAAACGCACAGTACGCTCTTTAGTATGGAGGCAAAATGTTTTCCGGAGGTAATCGGCGGGCTTTTTCTCATATTGTCTGCAGGTAAATCTCCTTACCTATCAATGAACGACAAACAGTCCAATTATGGGCATAATTTCTACCTGGTGGGTACATGAACTCAGAAGTTAGCCCGGCAACTGAAGGGCGCCGTCGTCGCTTGAGCATCTCATGGCAACATGTGGTTCTGGCAATTATTTTATTGCTAGCCCTATTTCTCAGGCTTTGGCAGATAGAAACGCTTCCCTCAGGTTTGGCTCATGACGAGGCCTATAATGGCCTAGATGCTCTAACGCTTCTAGAAGGTGGGACGTTCCCGATTTTCTATGAGGGGTGGGAGTTATACGCAGAAGAGGCGCACCAGAACCTGCCAATCCGAAATACGCAGCTGCCCCCGTTTTTTGAAGGCAATTATGGCCGAGAGCCGGCAACTGTATATTTGATGGCTGCTTCTATTTGGCTATTCGGGCCCACGCTCATTGCTCTACGAATCGTCCCGGCAATTCTCGGAGTTCTGGCTGTCCTCGGTACTTATTTGGCGGCAACCGCTCTTCTAGCATCCTCAACTCACTCAGGTGGAGTGAATAAGCCACCAGCAGAATCACCGTTATTTATCCTGGCTCCACTTCTTGCGGCGTTTACAATGGCGATCCTATATCCGGCCATTACATTCAGTCGATATGGTGTCCGGGCGATGGCCTTCGTTCCACTTGAAACATTAACTATTTATTGTTTTTGGCGCGGTATTCAGGCTTCCGAAAAATCTGCTCGCCAAAGGAATGGACAAGCAACCTTCCAGGCGCTGGCTCTTGGAGATTTCAATCCGCGGTGGTTTTTCGTCGCCGGCCTATCCCTTGGTCTGGGTTTTTATACCTATGCGGCCGCTCGATTCCTTCCTGTGCTGTTTGTCGTCTTTATCTCTTATTGGTATTGGCGTGATCGCACTGTTTTGGCAAGGCAATGGGCAAACCTAGGGGTTATGATCTTGTCCGGATTTATGGTCGCGCTGCCTTTGTTCGTTTTTCTCTTCCGGCACCCTTATTATATGATCCAGCGGTCAAGGGTGGTGGCTAATAGGGGTGAAGGCACCCATCCTGGCCAGCCCTGGCTTACGTGGCTATCCAATATAGGACGAGTCGGCGCCGGGCTAATAATCAAAGGCGATACAAACTTGCGACACAACCTACCTGGACGCCCCTTTTTAGATCCGATCCAGGCGATTCTGATGGTAGCCGGGCTTGGTGGAATTATTTGGCGGCATTTTCAGTTGAGAGAAATATTCCTCATTTTTTGGCTTGCCATCATGCTGCTGCCAGGGATCCTTAGCGGGGATGCACCACATTTCGGTCGCCTGATTGGCATAATGGCACCAATAGCTATTCTCTTGTCCCTTGGCGCCGTATGGGTTGCCGACCTGGTCTATGAACGATTGGTGGGTCGAAGTGACCACGTAATTATCGTGATCGGATCTATTTTGATGATCCTCTTTATGTTCAGCGCGACGATAGCTACGAGGGACTACTTCCAGATTTACGCTGGAAAACCCGAGCTAGCGGATGCATTTCAGCTGTCAGATTGGCAATTGGGTCAATATGCTTCAACATTACCCGATGAGGCCATTGTGTACCTGACGCCTAATCAGCAGAAAATGGCCACAATTTATTACGCCTTAGGCGGCCAACGAGATAGATTACGCAGCTTTCATAGTCCGCAGGACAGCCTAACACCGGCGGGTCAACCAGGACAAGAGTCAATTTTTTTGATACGCCCTTCTGCAGAATCTGTATTTGATCGACTCACCAAACTGTTTCCCGGTGGCGTTGTCGACAGGTCGGCCCCAAGTTTTCATGCGTTTTGGTTGACAGGTGATGGCGAAGGGCTTGCTTATACGAATGGATCAGATTTGTCATGGGGTGGGGCGATAGCGCTTCAAGATTGGCAGGCCGAATCTTCCGGAGATCTGCTAAAGGTTACGTTGACCTGGCAGGCGATAGTAGAGATGGCCAGAGATTACACAGTTTACGTCCACGTGCTTGCCCAAGATGGCTCTCTAATCGCTCAAAGCGATCGGCTGCCTGACGGATATCCTACCGGTGATTGGCAACCCAACGAGGTAGTGACGGATGTATTTGAGGTGGCTTTGCCCGAGAATCTCCAATCTGGCAGATACAGACTACAATCAGGTTTCTATTACTTACCTACTCTTGAACGATTGGGAGAACCGTTGGTTTTGGGGGAGATAGAAATCCCTTAGTTCAACCAGATGCGTCGAGAGTGTAACAACCGATGCGCTTGATCTACCCGGCGTTCCGGTGCAAATCTGTTTGTTTTTGGTTGCTGATCCACTGGGCTATAATCATCAAGCAAAACAGAATGATGGGAGGCACCTTGACCAAAGCATTAATTACCGGAATCACGGGCCAGGATGGATCTTACCTGGCTGAGTTTTTATTGGAGAAAGGCTACGAAGTTGTCGGAATGGTGCGGCGGAGTAGTACTATCAACTTTCACCGTATCCAACATATTCAAGATCGACTCATACTTGTCCAGGGGGATCTCCTGGACCAGATATCAATGATTCGAATATTAGAAGAGCACCAACCCGATGAAATCTACAATCTTGCCGCTCAATCGTTTGTACAGACTTCCTGGTTGACACCGGTCTTCACCGGAGAAGCTACAGCCCTAGGGGTGACTCGAGTATTAGACGCTATCCGAACGGTTAATCCTCGCATCAGATTTTACCAGGCCAGTTCGAGTGAGATGTTTGGAAAAGTAGTCGAGGTGCCACAACGAGAGTCGACACCTTTCTACCCGCGCAGTCCATACGGAGTGGCCAAAGTTTATGGGCATTGGATTACCGTCAATTATCGCGAGAGTTATTCATTACACGCGGTTTCGGGCATTTTGTTCAATCACGAATCGCCTCGTCGAGGATTGGAATTTGTCACACGAAAGATTACTCATGAAGTTGCCCGCATAAAATTGGAGCTGAGCGATGAAATCAGGCTAGGCAATTTGGATGCTAAGCGAGATTGGGGATTTGCCGGCGATTATGTGAAAGCGATGTGGTTGATGGTCCAAAATGAACGTCCGACTGACTATGTAATTGCTTCAGGTGAGACGCATTCAGTTGAAGAGTGCCTGGAGCATGCTTTCGGATACGTAGACCTGGATTGGCACGATTACGTTGTGCAGGATCCTAAGTACATGCGGCCGGCTGAAGTCGATCTGCTTGTAGGAGATGCTACAAAAGCAAGAGACGAACTAGGATGGCAGGCAGAAGTCTCATTCAAACAACTTATACATATGATGGTGGAAGCAGATTTAAAGATGATTCGAGATGGTCGAGTAGCGATGTAATTGTCTTAGGAGTTTTGGCGCACGGCGAAATATTGTCGATGGTTTTCATTTCTGTACCGGAGAGAGCTTCTTATGATCGAAATAAAATTTGGTACCGACGGCTGGCGAGGTAGGATCGCCGCTGATTATACCTTCGATAATGTACGGCGTTGTGCCCAAGGTTTTGCCAACTACTTAGGCCAGCAAGGTATTGCAGAAAAGGGTGTCGTCATTGGCTATGACAAGCGATTCTTGGCGGATAAATTTGCCGCCACGGCCGCCGAAGTGATGGCCGGTAATGGAATAAGAGTCTGGTTAACCGATAGGGCAACGCCAACGCCAACCATCTCCTATTCCGTAGTTGATAAACAGGCAGGTGCCGCAATCAATATTACCGCCAGCCATAACCCGCCAGAAGATTGTGGCTTCAAAGTTCGTGATGGCGGAGGTGGGGCTATTGCGCCGAATAATCTCAAGAAGATCGAGGCCCTGATCCCACAAGACCTACCTGAAGTCAGGAGTCGGAAGTTGGAGGATGCAAGGAGTGATGGCCTGGTAACTGTGTTTGATGCCGGTCCGGCCTATGTCCGGCAAATAAACAAGCTGATAGACCTTCAGCCGCTGCGGGATGCAGGTTTCAATATCCTGGTCGATTGTATGTGGGGAAATGGCGCGGGCTGGTTTACCTCCTTACTGGGCGGTTCTAAAACAACTGTACATGAGGTCCACAACTATCGTAACCCAATTTTTCCGGATATGATTCGCCCTGAGCCTATTCCGCCAAATGTCGACCAAGGCCTCCGTATTGCCAGTGAGCTCAAAACTGATGTAGCCATCATTAATGATGGCGATGCTGATCGGGTGGGCTTTGGTGATGAAAATGGCCAATTTATTGATCAACTCAGAGCTTTTGGATTACTCGGTTACTATTTTCTTGAGTTGCGAAAAGACCGTGGGCCAATAGTAAAAACAATTTCAACAACCAAAATGTTGAACAAGCTTGGAGCCATCTATGGTGTTCCAATATACGAAACGGGTGTTGGTTTCAAATATATTGCCCCAAAAATGGTCGAAGTTGACGCCTTGATTGGTGGAGAAGAGAGCGGGGGTTATGCTTTCCGAGGCCATGTGCCTGAGCGTGACGGCATACTGGCCGGACTATATTTCTTAGATATGATGGTTCGAACCGGTTTAAAGCCTTCGCAACTATTGGATAGACTATTTGAATTGGTCGGCCCTCACTTTTACAAGCGAATTGACAGTTATTTTGATCATGATCGCCAGGCCGAGATCCAATTGAATGTCGCAAACGCCAAGCCAATTCAGATCGCTGGTCTAAAAGTTACCGATATTGTGACTACTGACGGCCATCAATTCATTATGGAAGATGGCGGCTGGCTTCTAGTTCGCTTCAGCGGAACCGAACCAATCATCCGGGTGTATTGTGAAACTACCATCGAAACCAAAGAGGATGATATCTTAGAGGCCGGTTTAAAGATTGCCGGGCTAAAATGATTTAGTAGAACTGTGGATGAAATTGTGAAAGCAATTCAGGATTTCTACCAGGAGCAGGTAAGCCATTGCTACGGTTGTGGTCGTTTAAATGAGCATGGGTACCAGATTAAAAGTTATTGGGATGGCGAGCAGGCATTGTGCATTTTCCAACCGCAACCGTATCATCTTGCGGTCCCAGGTTTCGTCTACGGAGGCTTAATCGCCTCCATTATCGACTGTCATAGCACCGGTACGGCCGCGGCAGCAGCCTATGAAGCGGCCGGGCGCGAGATGGGTACGAAGCCAGATTTTCGATACGTAACAGCATCCCTCCACGTTGATTACCTGCGGCCGACGCCTATCGATGCAATCTTACATATAGCAGCGAAAGCTAACGAAATTTCAGGCCGCAAGGTGGTTGTTTCCAGTTCAGTTATCGTCGATGATGTAGAGACTGCCCGAGGATTGGTTACGGTTGTTCAGATGCCGGCGGAGTGGCTGACCAGCTTCAATTCAAGGTGACTCTGGTCGTTCTGCGGGATTGTCATTGATATCTTTTTCGTTTTTTTAGCGGATTTGAACCTTGTTCCTCAACGGGCCAGGGATCAATATCTAAAATACGCACGCGAACGTATTTGCCAAAAATGCTAATTGTCGCCAGCAGAGGTAAGATGGTGAGCGCGGTAAAATCACCCTGAAGCATATAGAGAGCGATAATTGCCAGGAAATCGACTCACGTATTGAGGTGTATGAAACGTCCCGAAAATGCGGTCTAAGCCGAATTGATTTTACCTGGGTTACAACCAAAATAATTATCAGCAACCAAGATAGCAAACCAGAAATCAGCTATTTGAAGAAGAATCCGACTCCTTTGTCATTCTGCGGGTGGTCCTCCACTAGCTAAACTACAACCGCTACACTTGAGAAAGCGGTTACAAAGGTTTTCCGTAGTCAATAGGTGGGAGAATTGAATAATCAAAGTTGTCTAGACCATCGGGGCCTAATTCAACAAGTATTTGGTGGATTTGATTTGCATCATCCTTGAGACGATTTATGTTAATTCCTCGGCAGAAATCTGGCAATGGAGATAGCCATTGACGAGCACGAAGAAACATCTTGACAGCACCCCGATAATTCTGACGCTCTATTTGCAAATACGCAACGGCAATTTGTAAAACAGCTTTGTATACATCCCGTGAAGCGCTTGTATCCTTATGCCAGGCTTCCTCCAGATATTCGTGGGCATCAAAGTAGTTGCCGGAATTGAAAGCTTCAAGTCCTTCCAAGGCCACGACTGAGATTGGCTCATTACACGAATCTTTAATGGCTTCGGAATTATCCTTCCGGGCAGTTTGCTCGATAAGGAGTGGCATTTGGGCCATAAATCGAGAACGAGCAACGACATTGTCAACCTTGAGATTGGCGGCTGCCTGAATCGCCTCCTTATCCACGTGTGGGCTGAAACAAAGTATGGGCACAAGCCTGGTTGCCGGTGAAGACCTGATGATGGACACCCATCTTTGCCAGGGAACTTCTTCATTGGAAAGATCGAAGATGAGTAATGCAGGTTGTTGTGCGGATATTAGCTCGATTAGGGCAGCCTCTCGGCCAAATAATGGTTCAGCCCGTGGCTCCAAATCGGATGATCCGAGTTTGGAGATCGAAGCCGCATCTTCAAGGAAGGTTATCGAATAACCCAGGTGTTCGGACACTTTTTGCACTTGAACAGCGGTCATCATTGCACTAATGAAGGCAATAATCACTCTTCGATCACCATCAATTCCCAGGACCATGGCCTCCATTCTAGCAGAAATCGGTATATTAGGAACGTCTGGAAAACTTACCCCCACTGAGGGAGGTTTACGGTTAGGATCCCCAACTGAAGCTTTTATTCTTCGCCACGTTCAGGGTAACATCGGCTGCATCTTTGTGGATATAGTAGTTGCCAAGGTAAGCTACTAAAGCAGTCCGTGTAGTTCTCAGACAATCTGCGGTATGAAGCCGTTCGAAACCAGTATGTCGACCCGAGCTTGCCAACCTGGCGGGCGTTGTTGACGATAGGCCTCTAGCTCAGGATTGATATCGTAGCTTTGACGGAACTGTTCAGCGGACCAGCCCAACCCCTGTATCCATGAGATGACGGCATATTTGGCTCTCCCATCCCCATCGCCAGGTAGGCTAACTGAGCTAATATTGAATAAGGATAGATTATTCCATCGCCGAATACTGGGGACATGGAGATGCCCAAAGGCGATCGCGCCAGCTTTTATGTCATTTAATAAAGGCGATAATTCACTATCTTTCTGACGTACGTGCCCGTAAAGACGTTCTTGATCACTTTCTGGTGGAAAAATCAGTTGGCTCAGGTTTTTTGGGTTGGCGTGGACCACCAATAAATCGTCGTCCATTTGGCCCGTTGGTGAGAATCGCAGCTGGAACGACTGGCATAAATCATCGATCCAGTTGAGGGCATTTTGAGTTAGTTGGTTTCTGGTCCACTGGCAAACCGAAATTAGCATTTCTCGCTGTTTTCTCTGATCACCGCGAAGGTCGTCGGATAGCGGCGGTGGACGGAAGATCCAGTCGTCTGTGTTGCCCACTACTGAGCTGATATTCTGGTCTGAGATGAGTTCTACACAGGCCTGCGGCCGCGGTCCAAAAACACACAAATCCCCTGCGAAGACAATTTCATCGATGCCTGGCTGATTTTGGATGCTGTCTAAAACAGCTTCCAAAGCAGATAGATTTCCGTGAACGTCCGAGAAAACAGCAATTTTCATGGGCATCATCAATTCCAAGGTAATTTTGCTTCTTGTTGGAGAATCTCGCGCAGTTTTTGCCTTCTCCTGGCGCCACCAAGCGTCTCCAGAGTTCGAGTATCCAGAGGGTCAATCACCTCACGGAGTAATCGTAATTCCTCGGGGTCAGGTGGTTCGGTCTCAGGCACTTTGTTCACTCTTCCAAGTTCAAATCCGGTCTTGGCCTTAAGGCGCCTTAAAGAAACACCTTCGTGTAAAGTAGCCAGGCGCATGGTCCCATCATGAGGATCAAAATCAAATTGACCCAGGTCCGATATGAGGTAACGAGGACCCTTGCCAGAGACGCGAGTTGGGCTATGACCCAATCCACTGCAAAAATCTAGCTTCTCAACAAAGGTATGCCGTCCGTGACGGGGAACATACAAATAAATCCGATTGCTGCTGATGGTGACATCGGGGATACCGGCTGATCCGGGCAACCTGAGCCTCGGTTTCCGGTAAGTGCCACCCATGAAGATGTTGTTGAAGTTGCCATGAGCATCCACCTGTGCCGGCCGAAAGAACTCCGTTGGAGCCTGAAGGGGCAGAAAATCGCAGGCCACCTTAACAAATCCCATGCTCAGCAAACCCTGTTTGATCCATAGTTTTTCGATTTTGGCAACACCGAGTGGCGCCCAATCCGAACAGATTGCCTGGCCGATGGCTGATGCAAATGAGATGTTCGGGGCATGGGTTAGCTTGGCCAATAAATAGCCAGAGGCGACCAGTGGCGTCGCAATACCTTGGGCAACCAGTTCTCCATCCGCTATCTGGCGACTGATGCATACAGCCATGAGTTCATCAATCGTGTAATCAATATTTGACATCTATTTCTCGATTCAGCAACCAATCGATTTATGTTTCAAACATTACCTTCAGCGAGGCTAAATATTGTTCAAAATCACCTTGATTACAGGCATCGATATAGCGGAGCATCTCTTCACCGTCAATTGGATAAAGAGGGTAACAAGAAGTCGGCCAAGCGCCTTTTGGGCAGTGAACCACGGCAGTCACCATCAATCCCGTTAAATCGATAGGGGTGTCGATTTCCTCGACAATTTCCTCGGCAGTTATTACTACAGTCTCGGCGATTGCCGTTAACTCATAGTCGATTGTTGGATTACCTCCAAGAATACAATTTCCATATCGATCGGCTTGCAACACGTGAATTACCGCGACGTCACAGCGGATGGCCGGGAAGGCTGTTAGTCTCTGACCCGAATAGGGGTCGAGGATGGTCTTGACATCTGGACGCACCGAAAGCATGTCCGTTCCTTGCCAGGCCTGGCTAGGTATGTAGCCAACACCAGCCATGTTGGCTCGTAAGCCACAGGCAATGCTTGCCTCACTTTCTTCTACAATTTCGATCTGACCAATGCTGGCAGCCCTGGTGAACATGGGAGCAAGACCAAAGATCTCTAATCCAAAATAGCACGCCCGAATTCGATTTACCAGACCGGCGCCGACCAGCATATCAGACTCAAGACCAGCTGTAAAAGCTAATAAAGTTAGGTTTGTCGGGGCTGGTGAGCGTTGCAGCAGGTGACGAACAAAAGCAAGCGGACGTCGGAAATTGGTCATTCCGCCTAGGGCAACCGTTTGTCCACTTTGAAGATATTGGGAGGCTGTATCGAGGGTGGTAGTTTTGTCTATCATTGGCCGGATAATAGTTCTATTCTGTTTCGAATAGCGAAAGATTAACTACTTACATTGGTATGTGCAAGCAAACGACTACACAAGTCTCCGACCATATTCGGTCTTTGTTATTGGGAGTAATTATGACTTTACGACAAGCGGGTCAATCTCAGATCAATGTTCATTAGGTAGTTGCTCTGCTCGGAGAATCGCCACCTAAATTAGAGATGAACATATACCAAAGGCCATAGACTGGTCAATTGTGGCTATAGAGGGCTATTTCTGTCGCTCAATTACTAACTCTACGAGGCGATAGAGTTCAACTCGAGCTGGGGAATCTGACAGAGAGCTTAAGGCCTCCCTGGCTCGGCCGGCCCATTCGTGAGCCTGGGCAAAAGCGACATCCACAGCCCCAGAATCTCTAAGCCGGGTTATATATTCATCAATGGGATCGGGGTTTGAAACATTGGTGGGGCTCAAAACCTTTTTCCCATTTTGCGCGATCAATGCGCCGGCACCTTGAACCAAATCATTTCCTACGGGCTTGCCCATCTTGTTCGGATCGCCGACGATGTCCAGTATGTCGTCGACAATTTGGAAAGCCAAGCCCAGATTGTAACCGTACTCAGACAGTTTACCGGCCAGCGCTTCATCACCACCAGCCATGCTGGCTCCCATACGAGCCGCAGCCCCGAATAGGCTGGCGGTCTTCCGGGTGATGATAACTTTGTAGGTTTCCTGGTTGATTGTCCCGGCTTTTGCGGCGGCCGCCTGGAGGGTTTCCCCCTCTACAAGGCTCACACAGGCGTCGGCCATGATTTGATTAAATTGAGGACCATATGGGGCCATCAATTCATAAACTTTCGTAAACAAATAATCGCCTGTAAGAAGAGCAAATGTTCGACCGAATCGGGCGTGTACAGAAATCTTACCCCTTCTGGTAAGACTGTGATCGTTAATGTCATCGTGAACCAATGTGGCTGTATGGACCAATTCGACCGCTGCGGCCAGCGGCACCACCTCACCGAGGTTTTTTCCGCCCGCGGCCAAATAGCTGAGAAAAACCACTCGTGGGCGGATGCGTTTGCCTCCAGAAACGATAATGTGGCGACTCGCGTTTTGAAGCATTTCCACATCAGTAGCAATAACATCTAGCAGCGTTTGATCAACCGCGGCAAAGCCACTTTCAAGTTGATTCGTAAGCATTAAGAAACCCCGTTCATAACGTTCAAATAATATTGAACATTATAGATCGTTCAATTAGGAGCGTCAAGCCTTTTGTGAAAGAATACGCAAATGAAATCAATTGTCGGTTGTTGTTGATTTCAATTATGCTTATCATTAATAGGTCAGCCGTGAGGTCGTTAATTTTGGTATTGTAAATGTGCTGCTATTATGGCTTCACAGGCAAGTTGGAATAAATTAGCTTGGAGGGTAAAGTGCACGAGCTACAGGATAGAATCGAAGCTGAAGGTGAGAATCTTGGGAAGGGTATTCTGAAGATCGATAGCTTCCTAAACCACCGGGTCGACGCGGCGTTAATGGCGAAGGTCGGAAGAGAGATCGAATCAACATTCAGAGAATGTGAACCATCGCTCATTCTGACCGCTGAGGTTAGTGGTATCGTCCCCGCGGTCATGGTGGCATTGGCCTTGGATAATCTGCCTGTCGTTTATGCCCGAAAGCATAAGCCGATCACGATGAGGGAACCGGTCTATGTTGAAATTGCTCCGAGCCATACCAAAGGCAATGAAGTCAATCTCATGGTGTCTCCAGAATTTCTGAGTAAAGAGCATCGGGTTCTCATCGTCGAT
This sequence comes from Patescibacteria group bacterium, assembly GCA_035527655.1. Classification (GTDB taxonomy): domain Bacteria; phylum Chloroflexota; class Anaerolineae; order Promineifilales; family Promineifilaceae; genus UBA11865. The sequence goes on from DATLAB010000021.1 coordinate 21,984, forward strand.
GATTTCCTGGCCAGCGGGAAAACAATCGAAGCGTTAGCCCGGATTGTTGAAAATGCTGGGGCTACATTAGTTGGTATTGCCACTGTCGTTGAAAAGAGTTTTGAAGGTGGTCGTGAATTGCTCTCCCATTGGGGAGTTCCAATAAAGGCAATGGCCACCATCACCGATATGAGTGATGGTGGAATTGTAGTTCGCAGGTAACAAAATGGAACCCAAGCACGATACTATTGTCATCCTCGATTATGGATCACAATATAGCCAACTGATTGCCCGCCGGGTACGGGAACAAAATGTATATTGTGTGGTGTTGCCCTGGAATTCTGCTGCAGCTTCTGTGATGATATATAACCCATTAGGTTTTATCCTGAGCGGCGGACCGAACAGTGTCTATGATCAAGATGCCCCAAGATTGCCCTCCTATGTCTTGAATAGCGGGCGGCCCATTCTGGGAATTTGTTATGGGATGCAGTTGCTTACGCACCAACTGGGCGGAGCGGTCGGTCGTAGTCTGAGGCACGAATACGGTCCAGCTGCGTTAGACGTCGACGAAATTGAAGACCAGCTGTTCGACGGCTGGAATCCGCGTGGAACGAAGGATGAAGATAGTCCAACTCGAGTATGGATGAGCCACGGTGACAAAGTTGAGAAGTTGGCGCCTGGCTTTGAATCGCTCGCCCATACCGGCAGCTCAACCTTTGCGGCAATGGTAGATCGACGGAGAAGATACTATGCAGTCCAGTTTCATCCGGAAGTCGCGCATTCGAGGCAGGGCCGGTTGCTCCTCAACAACTTTGTCCTTTCAATTTGCGACTGTTCTCCGACCTGGACCACGAAAATATTGATAGAGGAACAGACGGCCGCTCTCAAACAGAAAATTGGAGATGGGAAAGTCATCCTGGCATTGAGCGGCGGTGTTGATTCATCAGTCGTTGCAGCTTTGATAAATCGAGCGGTTGGCCAGCGACTTAGTTGCATATTCGTGGACCACGGTCTATTACGACAAGGCGAAGCTCTTCAGGTCATCGAAACCTTTGAGGAACTACATGGTATGCGGCTGGTAGTGGTGCATGCGGTGGAAGAATTCATGGACGCACTGGCTGGTGTGATCGATCCGGAAATGAAGAGGCGGATAATTGGCGAGCGATTTATCCGTGTGTTTGAACGCGAAGCGCAAAAGTTGGGGCGGATTGATTTCCTGGCTCAAGGTACGATCTACCCAGATGTTATTGAGAGCTCTGCTAGAAACAAAGATCAGGCCCACACGATAAAGACGCATCACAATGTTGGTGGGCTCCCGGAAAGTATGTCTTTCAAACTTGTAGAGCCCCTGAGACAACTTTTTAAGGACGAGGTCAGGCAGATAGGCGCTGAACTTGGATTACCGGAGCGCATCATCTGGCGGCAACCATTCCCAGGTCCGGGGCTGGCTATTCGCTGCCTCGGCGAGGTAACATGGGATAGGTTGGAAACTCTGCGCGCGGCCGATTCCATCTTTAGAGATGAATTGGCAAGAGTTGATATGATCCGCCAAGAGACGCAACAAGCGTTTGCCATTTTGTTGCCGGTTAGGAGCGTCGGTGTCATGGGTGATGGCCGGTCTTATGAGGAAGTGGTGGCACTTCGAGCAGTGACAACTGAAGATTTTATGACTGCTGATTGGGCTCGCTTACCGTATGAACTGTTAGAACGAGCAAGCAACCGAATTGTAAATGAAGTACCGGGTGTGAACCGGGTTGTTTACGATATCACCTCGAAGCCTCCAGGAACGATCGAATGGGAATAGTTCCGATTCCGGGCTTAACGAACTTGCCCTTTTGGACATAGTATGAAGATAAAAAAAAGGCGAACCCGGGTTCGCCTTTTTTATTCAGTAACACAGAAAAGCCTGATTTAGGGGTTATTCTTCCTCTTTTTCCTTCTGCCTTGCCGCGACAATCTGCTCCTGTAAGTGAGCCGGGACACGACCGTAGCGGAGGAACTTCATGCCAAAAACGCCTCGACCCTGGGTCATGGAACGTAGGTCGGCCATATAACTTTGCATCTCTGCTAGAGGTACTTCTGCGCGAACGATGGCCTTGGTCTCTTCCTGGTCCATTCCCAATACTCGAGCTCGACGAGAATTGAGGTCACCCATGATGTCGCCCATATTGTCGGCCGGAACGGCGACTGTAACTTCATGAATGGGTTCCAATAGCACAGGGCCGGCTCCCAAAGCGGCTTTTCTGAAACATTCGCGTCCCGCAATTTGGAAAGCGATTTCTTTGGAATCAACCGGATGCTCTTTGCCATCGTAAACGATTGCCCGAATTCCAGTCACCGGATATCCCGCCAGTGCTCCATTTTCTAAGGCCTGACGACAACCCTTTTGTACCGCGCTTACGTATGGGCCTGATATCGACCCCCCAAATATTTCCGAATCGAACTCGAAATCTTCATCATCGCCAAGAGACTCAACCCGGATGAATACCCGCGCATATTGACCGGCACCTCCAGTCTGCTTCTTGTGAGTATACTCCGCTGAGTTTGTCTTCGTAATCGTCTCTCGATAGGGGACTTTCGGGATGGTGGTGGTCAAGTTCACCCCAAATTTCGACTGCGCTTTTTTTACGGCAATATCAAGATGAACGCTGCCCATGCCCGAAAGAATGGTTTCACGCGTGGCCCGCTCCGAATTCCAATGAAGCGTCAAATCTTCCGCGGCTAAACGACCAAGAGCCGTGGTTAGCTTAGCAACATCTGATTGCGAGACTGGGTGGACGGCCACGGAAACAATCGGATCGGGTTGATCTATCGGCGATAGTGTCAGCTTATGACCCTGGTCACAAAGGGTATCGTTGGTGGCAGCGTCACCTAACTTATTTACGGAACCGATATCACCGCTGTGAAGGCGATTAATAGGCGTAGATTCTTTTCCCCGGAGCACGCTAAGAGTAGCCACTCGCACTTCGCTATCTAACGCCGAATCCCAGATCCGGCTGTCCGATTCGAGGATGCCACCGTAGACTCTTAGGTAACTCAACTTCCCATACTGATCTTCCCTGGTTTTGAAAATGAAAGCTGTCAGTGGGGAGAGATCATCCACTTCATTTTCTTCCTCATCTCCAAGGGCATTAATAGCTGAGAAAGGACCAACTTCGTCGGGATGTGGGAAGAGATCAATTAATGTTTCAAGAAGCGGATGTACAGCAATGCCTGCTTGGGGGGCGGCAAAGATGATTGGCACTACCTGATTGTCAAGCACGGCTGCTTTCAGGCCAAGCAAAATTTCTTCTTCAGAAAGCTCCTCACCCTCGAGGTACTTCTCAAGAAGATCATCATTTCCCTCGGCAGCTGCCTCTACCAGGAGAAAACGGGCTTCCTCGGCCGCGTCTGTCAAGTCGGCTGGTATGTCAGAAGCTTCGCTTCCATCTCCAAGACGGGCTTTCATCTTTATCAGATCGATGATACCTTTAAAATCCGTTCCTTCGCCAATGGGTAATTGAAACTGGATAAAGTCACCATCCAAGTTTTTGTTGATGCTGGTCATTACCCGACTGACACGGACATTTTCTCTATCCATTTTATTGACCAACAACAACCGCGGCATTTTACGATTACCGGTTGACTGCCAAACCATTTCCGTTCCAACTTCGACGCCGGCAACTGCCTCGACGAAGATAAGGGCACCGTCGGTGACGGTTAAGGCGCTGTTGACTTCGCCGACAAAATCGACGTAACCTGGAGTATCCAAGAAATTCAATTTCTGCTCATTCCACTCAATTGGGGCAATCGCAGTGGCAACTGAACTTTGGCGATTGATTTCCTCTTCCTCAAAATCCATCGCTGAGGAACCATTGTCAACTTGACCCATTCGGGTAGTAACCTGGGTGTCGAAAAGCAGTCTTTCGATGAAAGTTGTTTTACCGGCTCCGTTATGGGAGACAAGCGCGATGTTACGAATCTGTTTTGTGTGATATTCCTTCATTTAGAGAGTCCTCACGGGAAATGTTTTTTTGGAAAGATTTGTGGCGCTAGATTGGCCTGGATTTTAGATGAAACCCAAAAACCTGTCAAAGTAAACGACTGGAAATGGCGGTTCGGTACAATCACCACGCGAAGAGCATATAATCCAGGGTCCAAGAGATCCAGGCCAGCTGGTGGATGTGTTATACTTCTCATCATTCGAATTTGACCATAAAGTGATTAAACGGTCTAGAATATTTAGAGGCAACGCTCATGGAACAGTATCTTTCCCTTATGGACGAAGTTCGGCGGTATGGCGTACAAAGAGGCGATCGCACCGGTACTGGTACCCTCAGTATATTTGGATACCAGATGCGCTTTGATTTGTCCAAGGGCTTTCCAGCAGTCACAACTAAGAAACTTCATTTTCGGTCCATAATCTTTGAATTGTTGTGGTTTCTTCAGGGGAGTTCGAACATTGATTATTTAAAGGCCAATGGCGTCACTATTTGGGATGAATGGGCCGATGAAAAGGGCAACCTCGGACCTATTTATGGATATCAATGGCGTTCATGGCCAAAATCCGAAGGTGGCTATGTAGATCAGATTTCTCAGCTGGTACTAAATCTCCAATCCAAACCGTATTCCCGAAGACACTTAGTTAGTGCCTGGAACGTGGCCGATATTGACCAGATGGCCCTGCCACCATGCCATTGTTTATTTCAATTTTATGTAGCCAACGGCCGGTTGTCTTGCCAGCTCTACCAAAGAAGCGCAGATATCTTTCTCGGGGTACCTTTCAATATCGCTTCCTATTCATTGTTGACGATGATGTTAGCCCAGGTTACAGGATATGAGCCAGGAGAGTTTGTTCATACTTTTGGGGACGCTCATCTGTATCTTAATCACATGGATCAAGTAGAGAAGCAGCTTTCCCGTAAGCCATTTCCATTGCCAGAAATGAAGATCAATAAAAATGTAAGATCAATATTTGGCTTTAGCTACGATGATTTCGAATTGATCAATTATCGTTATCATCCTGGAATTGCTGCCCCTATCGCTGTATAACGATCTGTGATAATTTCTTTGATAGTTGCCTTTGGAACCAATCGGGTGATTGGAAAAGATAATCAGATTCCTTGGCATTTGCCGGCTGACATGAGGTATTTTCGCAAGATGACCATGGGAAAACCTATCATCATGGGCAGGAGAACGTATGATTCAATCGGCCAATCGTTATCCGGTCGTCAAAATATTATTGTAACAAGAAACATGAATTTGGTGGCTCCAGGGTGCTGGGTCGTTCACTCAGTAGAGGAGGCGCTCGATACGGCCATGGGGGAGGAGGTCATGATAATTGGCGGTACTCAGTTATACAAACAGCTTCTACCTCGGGCTACCCGTCTATACTTAACACAGATCGAGGCTGAATTTCCCGGAGACAGATGCTTTCCCGTCATCAACGAAGAAGATTGGTTGGAAACGTCAAGGAAAACATATGAGCCCGATGAAGCCTATCCCTATCGTTACCACTTTGTCGTGATGGAGCGTCGCAAATAGATTAATATCCGTAGAAGTCTGGACTTATTCGACAAATATCTCGACGTGTTCACCTTCTTCATTGTCAATAATGTCGACTACCTTGCCCTGAGCGCCGCCCTGGATCATTGCAGTCAGTTCATCGAAATCCACGCCTTCTACCTCTGGCGCAAAGCGGGCTCCCATCTTCATTCCAACATTGACCAAGCCCATAGGAATATTGATATTCACTTTATTCTTACCAGTGGCTACATCGGTAATCCGTACCCTAAACCACTTAGCCGGACTCGCCCCTTTTAGCGGTTCGCTAGTTTTTGAAATACTATCCTTCTCCAGGGCTCTCAATAGATCTGCACCATCTTTGGCAGAAATCTTGCCCTCTTCGATCATTTTTAGGATTTTCATTCGCTCTTCGGCTGTGGCCATGGCAATAGTTCTCCAGAGATTCGTATTTAACCAAATATATTAGACTGTCTTTTTGAATATTAGCTTTCATGATAGCCGGGCAAATCATGAGTCATTATTGTTAGTTCCCGTCGAAGCTGAAAATTGGCTCCGATGAGTATTTTGTTTGCCGTCCCGTCATTTGTTGGGTGAATAACAATCGCCGAAGCAGTGCGCAATTTCTTCACTTTGACAAGTGCCTTATAGAGCAGGGCCGGTTCGAGCTGGTCTTGCCAGGCCGAGTCAACACGTAGGCGAAGCAGGTGGGGACGACCCCACTCTCTGAATAGGGTCACCAGTCCATTGATACGCTGCTTTCCAAATTCATCTAATTGTCTATCCGCCACCCAACAATCCACGCCTTGTCCATTCAGGAAATCTGTCAATCGCCGCCATATCCCAGTCTTGAAGAGATCAGGGCTTGGCGGCACCGGCCAGTTCAGATCGGGGGGGACAACCCGGCGATCCAGTTGATACGCTTCTTGCCAGTCACCTCGTTCAAGTTGGCGAATATCAGGGTGGATCGGGTTTATTGGCGTTTCGATTTTTAACCGCGAAGGCGCCACATACCAGTGATTCATTGTCCCAATGGCAACAAAACCCAGGGAATGATATAAGTTTATCGCTGGAAGGTTATCTCTTTCTACCTGTAACAGAATCTTATGACCGCGGTTCTGAACGATATAGTTTGTGGCTTCCTGCATTAAAGACCTAGCTACACCACGTCTCTGATAATCAGGATGAACAGCCACGTTGGCAATAAGAAAGCGGCCGGTTAATTGGGATTCAAGCAACGTCAAATTGCCTACAATTTTACCTGATTCTTCCCAAACAAAGCCGGGCGAAAACCCACGCGAAAGCATATTCCAGCGCATCGTTATCGACGAGGCATAGTTTAGGCTGATTCGCTCACCCAGCCTTCGCTGCCCGCGGTTACCGAAGGTAAGATTGAGTAACTCAACCACTTGCCGGGTGTCTTTTGCCAGATTGATTGGACGCAGGCCACTAGATGGAGCGTCATGGGTGATTACAGGCGTTGCCAACATTATTTAGCTATCGATTGCTTCCAATAAGATAGTTGCCTCGTCAGGAGAAATGATCCCATTTTCTACCATACGCAATATTTTAAGTTGTTCTGCTTCCGTAACCTTATTTTCCTTGGTCGATTGAGGACGAACAGGTGGCGGTGGGGCATTCCATGACGCCCGATCAGCCCGGTAACGCGCCTTTTGAGCTGCCTGTTCTGCTTTACGAACGGCTCGTTCGGCCGCCTTCTCAGCCTTATTGGCTGCTTCTTGGGCGGTCTTTTCAATCTTTGCTGTAAATGACGGCCCGAATTCCTTTTCCATTCGAGTGGAAAATTCAGACATCCGATTACTTATCTCAGTGGCAAATTGTTCGCCCAGTCCTCCAAAGTCCATATCAATATTGAAGTCCATGTCCAGAGAATCACCGTATTGTTGATCGGGAGAATATGCCTCCTTGATGATGATACGTCCCTTCGCATTGAGGAGCAAAAAGGTTTCGCCGTCGCCTATTCGGCCGCTAAGATAGCCTGTTTCTTCAACTAAATCTTCGAGTTCGATTAATCGTTTAATTTGCGGAGCGTGAGCCTCCACCAGTAGAGGCTGATCGTAAGACCAACGGACAACGATGTCGCCCTGGGCGCTCAGGCTGTGCTTACCACTAGGAAGACCCCCAAGCAATCGAATATCACCAGACACATCCTTGGCAGATAATTGGCCGCCGACGTTCCTAATGTTCAAGTCTCGGCGACATTTTTCGACTGTGATATCTTTGTTGACGGTTCTGATATCGATGTCGCCTAACACTTCAGTGAATGCAGCCGTGCCATTAACATACCTGATTGAGCAATCACCCTGGAGGGTACCAATGGCAAGGCTCTCTGTATTGCGTGCGGATAGGTCTCCCATGAGAGAGTTTATTGTCAGCATGTCATTGACATTCCGAATGGATAGATCGCCATATACGGTACCCAGTTCGACAGGGCCGCTATTACTGACCAACACATCACCCATGGCCTCAGAGATAACCAAGCCACCTTCAACCATCTTTACTTTTAGATCGCCTTTGACCACGGCAACGGTAAGATCCGCTGCTACAGGCACAAAGATCTTTAAATCTGAAGCCGACTCGATATGCCAGGCCTTTCCACTCTCGGAGCAGGTATACCCGGATCCGTTTAGTAAAAGGGTTGGTTCAGTCCATCCCCGCACCAGCAAGTCACCCTGACAACTCACAGTAATATTCGGTGCTTTACCACTTTCATAGCGATCTTCGCTCATTATAAAATTCTCCTTGCCGATGGTCGTAGGCGCCTAGTCGACGTAGATCTGGACATGATCGCCATCTTCTTCGTCTTGAACGTCGATTATTACACTTTTTTCTCTGGTCAACATTGCCGATAATTCATCCCAATCCATACCATGAAGATCGGGGGCAAAGCGACTGCCGATGCTAAAACCGGCTCTAACCAGGCCGATAGGTATATTGACAGTAACTTTCCCTTTTCCAGTCTTTAAATCGCTAACCCGCACATGGAACCATTTCGGCCGCTCGCCATTTGACTTCTGAGCAGAGGATGGTTCGTTTGACTTGTCTACATTCGGATTAACTATGTCATCCTCGGTTACTTTGATCATTCCAGGGATCTGCGGAGCCGTTTTCGTTTCTGATCCAGACAACATACGACCCGCCTCTTCTACAGTAACTTTTCCTTCGGATAGTAACCGCAAGATTTCCATTCTATCTTCGCCAGAAAGTGTCATCTTTTAAACCTCCAGTTGAAAAACGCTCATGTAAACAGTTATATATCGGTAAATCCAAAGTTTTCTTAACATAGGATCGACGTGCTGAATTTTAGTAACGATAGAGACTGCCATCAACCATCAGGTCGGTGGTGTTTTAAAATGCTTAGCCACGTAATAGCTGGACGGCCTCATCGGCCGATATCTCGCCCGTTGACAGCTGTTCTAAAACCAGCCGGCGGGCTTCATCGCTAATGCCTTCCGATTCACCTTCGCCGACCTCATAACCTAGCGCCCGAATGACCCCACTTAGTCTTGCCCGAACAGCCGGATATGAAAGTCCCATCTCCTGTTCTACCCGGTTGATCTTCCCTTCACAACGAATAAAGATCTCCACGAATTGCAACTGTTCAGGGTTCAGGTGATACAGTCGGCCGAGAGCAAATTGACCCTGGACGGTGGTATCGCAATGCCGGCAATGCAACCGGGTTACGGTCAAACTTTCGCCACAGATAGGGCAATGCCCAATAACTGGATTCATCTTTTTACAACTCCAAGATCATCTTGCTAAAAATGCAATCGATTGCTCAGCGGCGCTATGATAGGCTGTTGACCTGAATGAGGCACCATTGCCTTGATATTGATCCGCCAGATCTAGTAGCGCATAATAAAATGTTCGTAATGATAAGATTAATGAATATTTGCAATGATATTAACAATATTATTCACAAATGTCAAGAAGAATATCAATAATCATAAACATGACATTAAATATATTATATCTTTCATAATTAAATTGAGAAGCAGTGTGGGGTAGTCAGGGGAAAAAGCCAGCTAGATATGTTCAAGAAAGCTTGATATGGCAACATAGCCGAAGCCAAGCATGCAGGTTAGCATAAAAAACATAGGGCCGATATTACCGTCCAGCAGACATAGCAATAATCCGACCGCTGCGTAGAGGGCTAGAAGGATTTCAGCTAAGATGATCCAATCACCAGGCAGCCGGTAAATATTGCCTCTAGCGATGGGGACGGAGCCATGGGGACCCGAGTCATGGGATCCTTTAGGGGTGCGGACAAATACGTGTTGGCGGCCGAAAATTGCCTGGAGGATTGCCCGGGTGTTCGTCGGGGCCAGTCCGATGGCCACCAGGAGCAAGGCCGGGAAAAAACGCAATCGTAGCCACCAATCATGATAAAGCTCGCGCTGACCCATAACAAAGAGCGCCGGCTGGGCCAGGCCAAGCAATCCAAAAAGCAGGAAGGCTAATGGTGGACGGTACCCGAGGTAAATAAGGGGAACCTGGACCAACAACAGGAGAAGCAGTAGTAAGTGAGTTGTGTATCCGGCCATTGACAAAATGGCATAGAGCCTGGCCAAGAGTGTATGATTTTTATCTTTAAGAATGGAGGGACCGAACTTTACCAAGCATTGGGTAGAGCCTTTAGCCCATCGAGCCTGTTGGTTCTTATAGGCGGTGAGCGTCGTCGGTAGTTCGGCTGGTGAGACGACATCGTTAAGAAAGAGGAATTTCCATCCTTTTAGGATGGCCCGGGTACTGAGACATAGATCCTCGCATACCGTATCCGCCTGCCAACCGCCAGCATCAGTCAAGCATTTTTTGCGCCATACTCCGGCCGAACCATTAAATTTTGGAAACAAGTTGGCTCGATGGCGAACAGATTGTTCCATCATAAAGTGCTTATCTAAGGCGATGGTCTGGGCAGCGGTTAACTGAGAATAAGCAGGGTTCAGATGACCCCAACGAGTTTGTACCATACCTAGTTGCGGATCATGGAGAAAGTGAGGGATTGTCTCTCGCAAAAAATCAGCGTTGGGTTGAAAATCGGCGTCAAATATGGCGATATAATCCCCTTTTGATGAGACTAGCGCCTGTCCCAATGCGCCAGCTTTGTAACCTTGCCGATTATCACGATGGTGAAGCGAGATATCGATGCCTTTGCTTTCATAACAATCAACGAGATCCTGGGCAATTTCCGTCGTGTCGTCCAGAGAATCATCGATAATCTGGATCTGTAATTTTGAGGTAGGATAATCAAGGTTAACTGCGGCCTCAACAAGACGACGAATGACAAACCGCTCATTGAAGATCGGTAGTTGCACCGTGACGACCGGTAGTTCTTCTTCAGCTGCTTCGGGACGGGGGAATTCGTCAAAACGATGCCACCAGAAGAGCCAAATGGTGACAAGACCCAAAATACCAAAAAGAGCGATGCCACCGGCAGCAGCAATATAAATGGAACTTAGCCAGGACGTCATGGTTCGATAACACCTGAACTCTCATCAGATGGACGGCTGACGACCTTCTTCATTTTTTTTACGAAGGTACTGCGGGGTATCATGAGCCGCCGTCCGCAACCTTGGCAGACGATACCGATATCCACACCAAGTCTAGTTATCATCCAGTCATAGCTGCCGCAGGGGTGCTTCTTGCGCATACGCACGATATCCCCGAGTTCGAAATGTAAGATCATGGGCCAAATTATAACCCCCCCTGTCATCCCACGCTGTCAACAATCTGTCGCATCCGTGGATTCGCATGAATAATTCTTATCCGACGCTAACAGTATTGTTAGGGGCATTCTGTCATAATCTTGTGTCCATCTTAATTTGAAGGACTCAATTCAAGTCGAAAGGATATTGGGTATTATTCCACTCGCTCGGATATTTGTGATCAACAAGCTATAATCGCTTGTTAATCATCAGCTGAGCTTGGACCAAGCGCTAAAACAATGTATCTACTGGGACAACCACCTTCCCAAATATTTGCCTTTGCACTGACAGCTATTCTGGCATTTGCATATCATGAATATGCTCACGCGATAGTTGCGGACCGCCTGGGCGATCCAACACCGCGGTCGTATGGACGAATGAGCCCAAATCCAATTCGGCATCTGAATGCATTTGGGTTGATTATGTTATTTTTGGTGGGATTTGGCTGGGCGACGACGCCAGTAAATCCGAATCTGCTCAAAGGCAACCCGCGTAAGTCCATGATGATTGTTGCGCTTGCCGGTCCTCTAGCGAATCTGTTGATGGCTACATTGTTTGCAATTCCGATCAGGTTAGGTGTATTTGATCCGAGCTTCTCTGAGGAATTATTGCCAACAGCCTTTCAAATTTGCTGGACTGGGGTCCAGATAAATCTACTTCTATTTGCATTCAATTTGCTGCCGGTTCCACCACTAGATGGTTTTACGATACTTCTGGGTATTTTACCGGCCGATCTTGCCTATCAGTTGGCGGGGCTACGGCAGTATGGAAATATGATTTTATTAGGGTTACTAATTCTGCCTCAATTCACTGGTACCAGCATCATCGGGTTGGTCATTACACCGGTGATGGATACCATAACATTACTGCTTACCGGAATCGGTTAACATGGGGTTGGGTTATCGAATAACCTATAGAGGATGGCAATTCTGGAAAGTTATCGTTGCCAGGCCACTCTCCCCAAAAGCCGTAGCGTCAATCAAGACCGTTCTCAATGGTGAGCAGACGCAGTTGTTTTTGCGTCAGTCCCCCGCTGGACAACAACATGGATACCGAGTTATGCAGAGTCTGTTGAATAAGGGGCCCCAGGACCAAGAATTGCTAGCAGCCGCACTATTGCATGATGTCGGTAAGATCCATATCAAGTCCAAGTGGTGGGATCGACCGGTTGTCGTCTTGGCCCAGGCACTATTCCCAGGAAAGGTAGAACAGTGGGGAGACGGTGATGGATCGGGATGGCGCCGGCCGTTTTTGATAAAAAAGCGGCACCCGGATTGGGGTGCAGATTATGCCGAAGCAACTTCCTGTACGCCACTGACCGTAGAACTCATTCGGCGACATCAAGATCCTGTCAATGACAGGCTTGGAAATCGTGAAAGCGATTGGTTATCATTATTGCAATGGTCAGATGATCGGAGTTAGGCAAAATCTTAATTGATTGAACATCGGTTGAATGAGGGCAATAATATGAAAACTCAAATAGTAACACTTGTTGGTCTGGAACGTATTACCGGCTCGATAGGTTTAGCGCTTCAGAGTGGGGACCTGGGCCTGACTATTGTTGGGCATGATAGAGATCGATCCCTGGCTGCGGAAGCAAAGAAACTGGGAATTGTTAGCCAGGTTACTAATAACCTGGCTACTGCTGCTTCCGGAGCTGATATATTGATAGTCAATGTCTCTCTGAGTGATTTAGAGCAGACGTTGGAAATTGCCGGCGCCGAAGTCAGGGAACACACACTGGTTGTTGACCTATCAAATATGAAGGGTGTCGGTCAGAAATGGGCGGATAAATACATGGTAGAAGGTCACTACGTGGGCGCAAAACCAGTTTTAGCGGCCGATACCTTGACGGATGGTCGCATGGGAATCGAGGCTTCGCGGGCTGATCTTTTCAAGAATAGCGTATTTTGCATTATGCCATCGGTAAAGGCGGACCCCAAAGCAGTCGAAACGGCTGTGAATTTAGGGCGAATCCTTGGCGCGACGCCTTTCTTTTTGGATGCGTATGAGTATGACAGCCTGACGCAAGGTATCGAGGTTGTGCCTGGGTTAGTCGCCGCGGCCATGTTACGGGCAATGACCAAATCAACCGGTTGGCGAGATATGTTGCGTTTTGCCGGATTGGGTTTTGCCCAGTCAACGGCCAGTTTGGATAATCCAGATTTGGCCAGGCTCGCCCTCAACGATAAAAAGGCCAGCTTGCGCTGGCTTGATGCGGTGCTCGGGGAGCTTCAAGAAGTCCGCCGCTGGATTAACGAGTCTGACGAAGAGCGATTTACTTTCATAGTGGAGGAGCTGACCATCGAGCGAGAGCAATGGCTTCACGAGCGGCGAGAAAACAATTGGATTGAGGATGATTCATCTAACGTTAGCACCGCGGGGATCGCCAGGCAATTAATGGGCTTTGGTTTTGGAAGGGGTGACGAGCAGTCAAAGAAGGGATCGTGAGGTTTCGGGAAAAGGCCAAGCCAAACGATGAGCGACCATTGCGGATTCTAATGGTTGCACCAACGTCATTTTTCAATGATTATGGGGGTCACATCAGGATCTTAGAGGAGGCTCGGACCTTACAACAGTTAGGTCACCAGGTTACTATTATTACCTATTATAAGGGTAACGATGTAGGTGGAATGGATATACGGCGGACACCTGCTTTACCGTGGCGAGCCGATTATGAGGTAGGCTCTTCTCGGCACAAGCTGGCGTTTGATATGGCGTTGTTTGCCACTTGTTTATGGCAAGGATTCAAAATTAAACCCGATATTGTGCATGGCCATATGCACGAAGGCACATTGATTGGCAGTGCACTTGCCAGGTTATTACACATACCCCTGGTAATGGATTTTCAAGGGAGCCTGGTCGGAGAGATGGTTGATCATGGTTTTCTTAATCCAAGAGGGCGATTTTTTCGATGGGTCAGAAGGGTGGAAAAATTCATTTGCGAGCTACCTGACGCCATTCTGACGAGTTCGCTCCAGGCCAGGACGTTGTTGGTCGAGGGTTTCGGGGTAAGCCCGGAAAGGATCCACCCATTGCCGGATTGCGTCGACACTCATTCGTTTGATCCTCAGCGATTTACCCTGGAAGAGAAGCTAGCTCTCCGGAATAATTTGGGAATTCCCATCGCGCGGCCGATCGTTGCCTATTTGGGATTGCTCGCCGAATATCAAGGGACGTCACATCTTATTGAGGCCGCTGCAGCAATAAAAAAAGCCGGCATCGAAGCCCACTTCTTAATTATGGGATTTCCCGGACAGGATCATTATAAGATATTGGCCGAGAAACTGGGCGTTTCTGATCGGGTAACCATCACCGGCCGCATTGCATATCCCGACGCACCTCTCTATCTATCTCTGGGTGCGGTGGCTGTGTCCCCAAAGATGTCATTGACGGAAGGAAGCGGTAAGGTCCTTAATTATATGGCCATGGGTCTGCCGACAATCGTTTATGATTCCCCGGTTCATCGAGAATATCTGGCCGACCTGGGTGTATATGTTCCCAGTGGGGATGTCACTGCACTGGCTGAGGAGATTGGGGAAAGCCTATTGCGGACTGATGGGTCAAAAGATTTGGGGGTCAAACTACGCGAGCGGGCGTCCCGGAAATATAGCTGGATCAAAGCTGGCGAAACGATCCTCAATCTATATCGCAATCTCTCTGATCCGGACGACCAAAGGCCAGGCCTGAGCATCGTTCAATAGCCCGGGAACACAAGTTTAGCTCGAGTAAGCTGCAGGTCATGATAACGAAACGGAGATCGCTACTAATCTGACTATACCGAGTGAGCTATTCAATAAGATTCCCGCTTCCTTGACACTTAATACGTAGTTCGATACAATGTTTGTTCGGCTTATTGAAAACCCAGAGATTGGGAGTCAGATTCCTAGGTTCATTTGGATTTGTGAAGATAGTTAGTTGAAAGATACCTTTAGGGGTGTAACGTGGGTTGGAAAAGTACACGCGTTACACCCCTTGTTTGTGGAGAAGCGATCCGCATACCTTTAGCAGGGAGCAGGTGAGATAAGGAATGGCACAGAAACCAAAAAAAACTTACGCAAGAACAATTAACCCGCTTGAATTGCCTAAACTAATCGATGTTCAACTTGATTCGTTTAAGTATTTCACAGAGTTTGGTCTGGCTGAGCTCTTTGAAGAAATATCCCCAATTGTAAGCTTCAACGGCAAGTTGAAATTGTATTTTCCCTCCAAGCATCCGGAAGTTGAAGGTTTTGACCTTAATTTCTGGTTTGAAGATCCCAAATATAGCGTCGACGAATGTGTTGACCGAGATATGAGCTACGCTGCGCCACTGTATGTGCGTGTTCTGTTATACAGTCCTGATCAAGATCAGCCTATGGTCCAGGATATTTTCATGGGTGATTTTCCTCTGATGACCCCGGCCGGCACCTTCATCATAAATGGTACCGAACGAGTAGTCGTGAGCCAGTTAATTCGATCCCCGGGCGTATATTTTGAGGTTGAAGAGGAGCGAGCGACAGGGCGGCCGCTGGCAATGGCCAAGTTAATTCCCGATCGCGGTGCCTGGATGGAGTTTGAGTCACGAAAAACCGATTATCTTACTGTGAAGTTTAATCGCAAACGTACTGTTCCGGTTACCCTGTTTCTGCGGGCCTTGGCGGCGGTCGATGACGGGGCCGGCAATCAACTTATCAAAGATGGTCTTGATGAAGAGATCCTGGCCGTTTTTGAAGACGTCGACACGAACGTCGAACATCAATATATTCAAGGCAGTATCGATCAAGAGCCAAATTGGGAACCTGACAAACCGATCGCAGAGCAGGCCTTGGTGGAGTTCTACAAGCGAATGCGGCCGGGGGATCCTCCAACAGTTGACAATGCGACCCAATTCCTTGTCGAACAGCTCTATGATCAACGTCGTTACGATTTGGCACGAGTCGGCCGATACAAACTGAACAAGCGTTTGGATCTTGGCGATATCGTTCCAGAATCCCATCGGACGTTGACACAATATGACATCGTTCGCCTCGTCAAACGGATGATCCAAATCAACAATCGTCAGGAGGGTCCGGATGATATTGACCATTTGGGCAATCGCCGGGTAAAAACTGTTGGGGAGTTGCTTCAGGGTAAGTTACGGGTTGGCCTGCGTAGAATGGAACGGGTTGTTCGCGAGCGTATGTCCATTCGAGATCGCGATAAATTGACACCGATTACTTTGATAAATATCCGGCCGGTGGTTGCCGCCATGCGCGAATTTTTTGGTAGTTCGCAGCTCAGCCAGTTCATGGAGCAGGCAAACCCTTTGGCAGAACTCACGCACAAGCGAACGCTTTCGGCACTTGGTCCTGGTGGCTTGCGCCGGGAACGTGCTGGCTTTGAGGTGAGGGACGTACATCACAGCCATTATGGTCGAATCTGTCCTATTGAAACGCCAGAAGGACCGAATATTGGTTTGATAGGCCGATTGGCGTCATACGGGCGGGTAAATTCATATGGATTCATTGAAACACCGTATCGAAGAGTCAATAATTCATTACCTGGCGACAGCAAAGATCTGTTTGGTCATGATGTCTCAGAGGATGTCGTTGATCAGGAAACGGGGGAAGTAATAATTGAGACCGGGAAGCGGATAACCAAAGCGAAAGCGACCGCAATTAAGAAAGCCGGTATCGAGAAGGTTCAACTGAAACCTTTCATCACTGATGAAATTATTTATATGACGGCAGATGAGGAAGATAAATATACGATTGCCCAGGCCAACGCTGAGTTGGACAGGAATGACCAGCTTGTGGGCACTCGGATTTCTGCCCGGCGCAACCAACAATTCCGCTTCTCACGGGTAGAGCGCATTGATTTTATAGATGTTGCTCCTCGTCAGATTGTGGGTATTTCAGCGGCGTTGATTCCATTCTTGGAGCACGACGATGCAAACCGTGCTCTCATGGGATCGAATATGCAGCGCCAGGCTGTGCCCTTGCTAAAGCCAGATGTACCTATCGTTAGCACAGGTATGGAATGGCAAGCGGCCATCAACTCGGGTCAGGTTGTCGTTGCGAATGAGGAAGGTGAGGTTGTTAGCGTTACAGGTGACAAAGTCGTTATCCATTCGGAGAACGGAGCGCGCACATATAATCTGCGGAAATATAGTCGTTCAAACCAGAGCACTTGCATCGACCAACGGCCGATAGTCGTTAAGGGTCAGCGTATAATACCCGGAACCGTATTGGCCGATAGTTCATCGACCGATCATGGCGAACTAGCTCTTGGTCAAGATGTTATCGTTGCCTTTCTGTCTTGGGAAGGCGGTAACTTTGAGGATGCAATACTGGTAAGCGAACGATTGATGCGGGACGATCTTTTCACATCAATTCATATTGAGAAACATGAGATTGAAGCACGTGATACCAAGCTCGGTCCAGAAGAAATCACCTACGATATTCCTAATGTGAGTGAAGAAGCGCTCAAGGATCTGGATGAACGCGGAATTATCCGGGTCGGGGCGTATGTCAACGAGAACGATATTCTGGTGGGCAAGATAACGCCCAAGGGTGAGAAGGAGCTGAGCCCCGAAGAAAAGCTTTTACGGGCCATCTTCGGCGATAAAGCCCGAGAGGTTAAAGATTCGAGCTTGCGCATGCCTCATGGCTCTCGCGGAAAGGTAGTTGACGTCCAGGTCTTTACCCGACAGCAGGACCGTGACCTGCCGGCCGGTGTTGAGACAATGGTACGGGTGAGTGTTGCGCAACGTCGCAAAATATCGGAAGGCGACAAGATGGCCGGCCGGCATGGTAATAAGGGTGTCATCTCAAAAGTGGTTTCTGTAGAGGACATGCCTTACCTGGACGATGGCACGCCAGTCGACATCATTTTGAATCCTATTGGCGTACCAGGTCGTATGAATTTGGGACAGGTCTTGGAAACCCACCTGGGTTGGGCGGCTAAAAAACTAGGTTTCAGGGCCGTAACGCCTGTGTTTGACGGCGCCACCGAAGACGAAATAGCAGCCGAGTTGGGTAGAGCATGGTTAGTCGATCGGGCCTGGAGTGAGGCAACGGACTGGGCCTGGGACTGGCTAAATGAGATAGAATACGATCTTGAGTCACTTGATAATGATGACGCAGCGAGGGAACTATATACGACTGCCTGGCTGGGTGAATCGGGCTATGATCTGGATCGGCTGACATCTGATGAGACATACGCTCGTCAGTCAGTAGCTCGTGAGTGGCTCCGGATTCGAGGTTGGAATCCTGACGAAATTCTCCCAGAAAATTGGATCGAATTGCGAAAGGATGATTGGACATCTCTAAATATCGTAACTATTGAGAGTTGCCTCAAAGAGTGGTACCTCAGCCTGGTTGAATCACATCCGGATGAATTAGGGGAAGAGCTCAAAGTAGATATTTCTGGCTTGAGCCAAACTGATTTATCGGAATGGATTACGAAAATAACTCTAGCGACAGGGTCTCCGGCCCCAATTTTAGGCAAAGAGCGACTCAATGATGGCAAGAGCGGTCAGGCCTTTGATATGCCGGTGACAGTCGGCGTCATTCACATGTTAAAACTGGCCCACCTTGTAGAAGACAAAGTACACGCCAGGTCGACCGGACCATATTCGTTGGTGACTCAGCAGCCTTTGGGTGGCAAGGCACAATTTGGTGGACAACGCTTTGGAGAGATGGAGGTGTGGGCGCTCGAAGCTTATGGCGCCGCACACACTCTTCAGGAAATGTTGACGGTTAAATCTGATGATGTCCAAGGGCGCGTGAAAACCTATGAGTCAATTGTCAAGAATGAACCGATTGATGAACCTGGCATACCAGCTTCATTCAGGGTGCTGGTTAAGGAATTGCAGAGTCTTGGACTGGCGGTAGAAGCTGTTGCCGAAAATGGTGAAGTTATTCATTTTGGAAAGGACGACGATAAGCGGCAGCGCCACTGGGTGGGCACAGGTCTAATGGACCTCGCCCGAAACCGCCGCTGATTTGTTTGATGCACTTTGCAGTGGTGAGTGACTGGTTCAGGCAAAGACCTACACCAACAGCTGAGCTCTTTGTTGACAAGTTGAGCACCTGTGGTAGAATTCTCTGTTGTACTTTCGATAAGACGTGGCAAGGTCCACTTATAGCGGCCAGGCCACGAATTGGATAAGTGAATTCTTTTTGGAGGCCATCGGACGAGCTTCGATGGCCTCTGTTGTCGAGTAGTGATCGGAAGAAAGCAGGCTGATGGGTCGGCTTTTTGTTCCAAGAAGATTGGTAGGATCTCCAATTAATAGCAGACAAGGAGTATTAGTGTGCCTACTATTAACCAGTTAGTCCGCAAAGGCCGAAAGCCAAAGCGAAAGAAGACGAAAGCGCCTGCGTTGCAGTTTACGTTCAATTCATTCAAACAGCGTCGAACGCGTCAGCCAAAAGGCGCACCACAGAAACGTGGGGTGTGTACGCAGGTGAAGACCATGCCGCCGAAGAAGCCGAATTCGGCTCTACGTAAGGTTGCCCGAGTTCGCTTGAGCAATGGTATTGAGGTTACTGCCTACATTCCTGGTGAAGGACATACGTTACAGGATCACTCAGTTGTTTTGGTTCGTGGCGGCCGGGTGAAGGATCTGCCTGGTGTCCGTTATCACATTGTCCGTGGCACGTTGGACTCTGGTGGAGTTGCTGACCGCAGACAGGGTCGATCCAAGTATGGCTCGAAATCGCCCAGGTAGTTTGAAGGTTTGGAGTAGAGAAAATGCCAAGACGTTATCGTCCGGAAAAACGAAAAATAAAACCTGATCTACGTTATCAAAGCGTCATGTTACAGATGTTTATTAACCGTATGATGAGGGGTGGTAAAAAAAGTACGGCTCAGCGGATTATGTATGATGCGTTGGACCTGGTTGCCGAAAGGACTAATCGCCCGCCGTTGGAAATCTTCGAACAGGCGATGCAGAACGCCACGCCTCAAATCGAGGTAAAACCGCGTCGAGTTGGTGGGGCAACCTACCAAGTGCCAATGGAGGTTGCGCCTCACAGGCGGACATCATTGGCCATTCGATGGATGCTGGGAGCTACCCGCAGTCGTGGTGGCCGTTCAATGGCTGAAAAGTTGGCGGCAGAAATTTTGGACGCTGCAAAAGGGCAGGGCTCAACGGTTAAGAGGAAAGATGACACTCACCGGATGGCTGAGGCAAATAGAGCGTTTGCTCATTATCGTTTTTAAGCCATTTTACTCTTTGAATGTAGCTAAGCAGTAGTAAGTTAAGATCATGTATCGGGATTCATTGGAAAAGGTTCGTAACATCGGCATTATTGCCCACATAGATGCCGGGAAGACGACCACAACGGAACGTATCTTGTATTATACAGGGCGCATTCATCGCATGGGCGAAGTCCACGACGGAACTGCCACCATGGATCATATGGTACAGGAGCAAGAACGCGGTATCACGATTACTTCCGCGGCGACGACTGCTTATTGGATGGATCACCATATCAATATTATTGATACACCAGGTCATATTGACTTTACCGCAGAAGTACAACGGAGCTTGCGCGTGTTGGATGGCGGACTCGTCGTATTTGATGCCGTAGCCGGTGTTGAGCCGCAATCAGAGACAGTATGGCGGCAGGCAGATCAATATAATGTGCCTCGAATTTGTTTTGTAAACAAAATGGACCGGGTTGGGGCTGATTTCGAACGCACAATCCAAATGATCAAAGATAGGTTAAACGCTAATCCACTACCTATCCAGTGGCCTATCGGTCAGGAAAGTGGTTTTCGAGGGATTGTCGATCTGATATCAATGGAGGCCTCTGTTTGGCGAGAAGAAGACCTTGGGGCCAGGGTAGAGATAATCGATATTCCTGAGGATGTGTTGGCCGACGTTGAGGCCGCACGCGAGCGGATCATGGAGAATATCATCGAAACAGATGACTCCCTGATGGCCCGTTACCTGGATGGAGAAGAGATTTCTATTGGGGAGTTGCGGGCCGCTCTTCGAAAAGCAACAATTCAGGGCTCAGTCACCCCGGTCTTGTGTGGGTCTGCGTTGCGAAATAAGGGAATTCAACGGGTGATGGACGCGATTGTATACTATTTACCATCACCGATAGATATTCCTCCCATCACTGGATTCAATCCCAAAAGTGAAGAGGTGGAAGCGCGGCCGCCGGAAGAAGATCAACCACTCGCGGCCCTGGTGTTCAAGATTGTAACGGACCCGTATGTGGGCCGGCTGGCATATTTTCGCGTCTATTCCGGGACGTTAAAAGCCGGTTCTACCGTGTTGAATAGTACGAAGGACCGTAAGGAGCGTATTGGCCGAGTTCTGAGGATGCATGCTGATAGGCGTGAAGATCTGGATGAGGTCCAAGCCGGCGATATTGCTGCAACACTTGGGTTGAAGAACACCTTTACGGGTGAAACGCTATGTACTCAAGATGCTCCGATTATTTTGGAAGCAATCGAATTCCCAGAACCGGTAATCATGACCGCGATCGAGCCAAAAACGAACCTGGACCAGGACAAGATGTCCACAGCTCTCAGATCCTTGTCAGAAGAGGATCCAACATTCCAAATTCGGACAGACGAACAGACTGGGCAGACTATCCTCTATGGCATGGGCGAGTTGCATCTCGAAGTGATTATTGATCGAATGTTGCGTGAATTTAAGGTGGCTGCCAATGTTGGCAAGCCGAGGGTTGCTTACCGAGAAACCATTACTCGGAAAGTTGATCGAGCAGAAGGTCGTTTCGTCCGACAAAGCGGTGGCCGGGGTCAATATGGCCATGTTTTACTGAAGCTCGAGCCTTTGGCGCCAGGAACAGGATTTGTTTTTGAAAACGCAATCATTGGCGGCGCAGTTCCCAAGGAATATATCAAACCCATAAACGATGGGGTGCGGGAAGCGATGGAGAGTGGTGTTTTGGCCGGCTATCCCATGGTGGATGTCAAGGTGACTCTCTACGATGGCTCTTATCATGAGGTTGATTCATCAGAAATGGCGTTTAAGATTGCTGGATCGATGGGCTTCAAAGATGGCGCTCTGAAAGGTAAGCCAGTGATATTGGAACCTATCATGAGGATTGAGGCTGTTGTACCCGAGGAATATACAGGCGATGTTATTGGTAATATTTCGTCCCGAAGAGGTGTAATTGAGGGCATGGAATTGCGAACCGATGGTGTTCAATCAATAAAGGCGAAAGCGCCATTAGCTGAAATGTTTGGTTATGCCACTGGTCTTCGCTCGATGACTCAAGGGCGCGGCACGTTCACGATGGAATTCGATTATTATGCGCCTGTTACGAAGGAAATCGCCGATGCGATTTCTCGAGGTGTACGCAACTAGCGTGCGCAATTGACGAAATTAATTTGTTTAGGGTCGTTATAGAGCCTAAATATTTAAGTGGAGATATAGGGAAGGATCACGAAAAATGGCGAAGGAGAAATTTGTACGCGAAAAGCCCCATGTGAATGTGGGGACCATTGGACATATCGATCACGGTAAGACGACGCTGACGGCGGCAATTACCAAAGTCCTCAGCTTGAAAGGCTACGCTGATTTTCGGGCATTTGATCAAATTGATAATGCTCCAGAAGAGAAAGAGCGAGGCATTACTATTGCTATCGCCCATGTGGAGTATGAGACGGAGAACCGGCATTATGCTCACGTGGACTGCCCAGGTCATCGGGATTACATCAAGAACATGATCACCGGTGCGGCGCAGATGGACGGGGCTATCCTGGTGGTAGCGGCGCCCGATGGGCCGATGCCGCAGACGCGAGAACACGTGTTGCTGGCGCGACAGGTGGAAGTGCCGGCGATGGTCATTTACCTGAACAAAGTCGACATGATGGACGATGAAGAATTGCTCGAGCTGGTAGAGTTGGAGCTGCGGGAGCTGTTGGATAGCTACCAGTTCCCCGGAGACGAAACGCCGATCATTCGGGGTAGCGCCTTGGAAGCTCTGGCGAGCACGAGCGAGGATGTGGATGCGCCTGAGTATGCTTCCATCTGGGAATTGATGCGGGTGGTAGATGAGTACGTGCCGACGCCACTGAGAGAGATGGATAAG
>DATLAB010000022.1:0-3604 GCA_035527655.1 Patescibacteria group bacterium
GCCGCCAAGGGTTAACAGAACTCATTATCAATCTGCATCACCGGCCGAAAGCCATTACCGATCACTTTGGGCATGGAGCAACCTTCGGCGTAAATATCACCTATTCCTATGAGGAAGAATTGTTAGGTACTGCCGGGGCAATCAAAAAAGTTGGGTCTCTGTTGCAAGATACCTTTGTTGTCATTTATGGGGATGTGCTGAGCAATATTGATTACCAGCGATTAATCAGTTTTCACAAGAAAAAAGGCGCTCTGGTGACGCTATCGCTCTATCGGGTTGACAATCCCACCCAGGTTGGACTAGTAGAGATTGATAAAGACAACCGGGTCACGGCCTTCAAGGAAAAACCGGACGCCGATCAGGTCTTTACCAACTTGGCCAACGCCGGTGTTCTCATTTGCGAACCGGGCATCTTAGATGCGATTCCCGAGGCCACATTCTTTGATTATGGTCACGACTTGCTTCCCCTGTTATTAGTCCAAGATCAGCTGTTGTATGGGCTGCCGATTCAAGAAGACACTTATCTGGTCGATGTCGGTACCCAGGAAAAATACGAGCGGGCACAAGAGGAGTGGCCCCGCTATGTGGATTAACCCAAGTCCCCAGTAGAATATAAAAAAAAGCCCAATCACTCGCACGTGATTGGGCTTTTCTCACCTTTCTTTGTTCGACAATGTAATTATGCTTCGCTAATATCGAGGGGTCTACTGCTGGTTATCTCGCTCCGATCAGGTTTGCGGCAGTTCAGTTACCTGTTCCGATGGTTTACCTTCAGAAGTAGTTGGTCGGATTTCACCCGCCGTCTTTGCAGGTTGGTGTTTCAGCGGTTCAGTTTTAGATTTTTTTGCATAAGGGCCATAATAGTTATAGGCGTAGGCAGTATGGTCCCTTTTTACCCGATTTAAGACGATACCTAATACGTTAGCCTCGACCATTGTCAACTGGGTAGTCACACTCTCCAACTCTTTTCGGCGTGTTTTACCAGCCCTGGCCAGTAAAATGACACCGTCAACTTTCGCACTTATTGATAATGAATCTGACGTTGCCAATAATGGCGCGCTATCGATAATGATGTAATCAAATCGATTAGAAGCAGCGCTCAGTACCTCGTCCAATATCGCCATACCTGGCATTTGGGAATCCATATGGTTAGAAGCGCCACTGTGCATAATCCATAGATTTGTCTGGGCCGATTGTTCGATGCAATTCTCTAAGAGATCTTCCATGTAAAGGGCGGTACTGTTTGATTTGTATTTCAGCATAAATTTTGCGAACCCATTGAGGTCTGATAATCCAAAGAGGCGATTCAACGCTGGACGGCGCATATCTGCATCAACCAAGAGCACCGTACTCCCAGCTTGTGAAAATACGACGGCAAGGTTAGCTGAAACCGTGCTTTTCCCATCCTCAGGCATTGAGCTGGTAACCAAGATGACCGGGTTGGTTTTGTCTTTGATCCTAAATTGTACGACCGTACGAAGCGCGCGAAATGCATCGACGGCCGACACCAAGGATTCCTCAAAAGAAATTATCGGTTCTGATCCTCCCGTTGCCCTGATAAACGGAATACTGGGGAGATGTCGCAGGTTACTGGCACGACTGACATCGTCTGAGTTATTGATTGTGTCGTCCAAATATACCAGCAGATAGGCAGTGCCGGCCGCCAGGGTGAGGGCAACCATCACTGTGATCAGAACAGTCTGCATTCTACCCGGGCCAATTGGCTGCTGGGGTATGGGTGCCGGTTCAATTAGTGTTAGCGTATTGATTGCACCGCCATCAGAACTAGAAAGTAACAAGCCATAATTTTCTTGGAGGGAGGTCAATTTGCTCTGAAGTCCACCGATTTCTGCTTGTAGGTCGCTAATTTCACGGGCGCTAAATGCTTCCTCTAGCTCTTGCTGCTGTTTGACTATCTCCTCTTCTGTTTCTTGGATTCTCTCTTGCAGCACAGTTAGCTGATTATCAATAAAAGCCTGTCGCTCCTGGTCTTCAGATCCTGGCGACCTTGGGGTTTGAAGGATGAGTTGGTTGGCGAGCTCATTGGCTACTCTTTGGGCAAGTAGTGGATCAGTAGAAGTCACTAAAATTTCAAGCAACTGGCTGTTTGGTACGGGGCGGACAATATAATCGGGCAGCCAATTCTGTCCTATAGCTGCCATCGTTTTTTCTTGGATCGGCCGGCGAAGGCCAAGATTGGCATACGTTCGGGCGAGTCGTTCGCCCAAGTATAATTCACTATCAGTCGGGTTTGGATCCCCAAAGGCACTACCGGTCAGGAGGGTAGCAGTTGCCTGGTAGACTGGTGGCTGCTGCGAAACCACGTAGTAGCTGGATGCAGCGGCAAACGCGGCCGAAATGACCAGTAGCCACCACCATTTTCGAAGAGGTTGAAAATATTGGGCCAAATCCATAATAAATCCTACTATAACATACCATGCTCTAAAAATTTATTATTAGTACCATGGTACTGACATTCGGTAATCCTACGTTATTCTGGTCAACTCGGTCCGTTTTCTGTTGTTGTGCCGAGTCTATCATCTAATCATTCTTGGCCATTTGTACTCTGGAATCTACGAACCGGAAGTGGCCTGGCAAAAGTGCGAAATCACAGCCCTCGTCGCCAGGTTTTAGGAGACGCTGGAGGTAGTTAATCCCCATATTGGTATCCCCTTCGAACGTGGAACACCATAGCCTGCACCGCGGGGAAAAATCGTTAACATCAGTCCGGTCATGGGTATTTGTAGTGCTTCCAGTATTAGCCCGAACACCCTCCATCTCAAAGTTTAGCCAGCTTCACTTGTCACCTCTTGGCGACAGGTCAGGTGCTGCCACACTTTCATCCCGAATTGGGCATGCCGGGCTTTCGTTGCCCTTGCCGCAACCCATCTCCACGAGATGTCCCCCACTAGCATAACCGAATCTCAACCCTTGGGTTCCATTATGGTGCAAAAGTTGAAAGAATTCAAGGACGGGATGGCTGAATATGGGCAAATTTTTCCGAGATTCAGGCTTTTAACCTATTGGCTACCACAAGGGCATTTATTCCAATAATCGAAAATAATGCCAGGGGCCGGTTTACGCGTTTCATCTACGAGCGTTCCAATTCCTGTATTCTCTCTGCCGGTTTATCTACACATTTATTGGGACGTTGTTTTCGGCTTTTCTGGCGAGTACCTCGCCGTTGACCGAAGATAATTGTCCTTCCGGAAATCCTTGCCGGATACGATGACGCAGAACAGTACAAATAAGATGTTCAAACATCAGGTGAATATCTTCGACTTGCTCAATGTTGTCGCTGGGGACATGCAAGTTTATATCAACCATTAAGCCTAAACGCCCCCGGTCGAAACCGGTAAAACCAATTGTTGTGGCATTGATTCGCTTGGCCAATTCTACAGCCTCCAAAACATTGGGGGAGTTCCCACTAGCCGAAATACTTATCACGACATCCTTGGGCTGCACAAAGGAGACCAATTGTTGGGCGAATACTTGATCGTAACCCTCATCGTTAGCATATGCGGAAAGGAGCGCCATATTATCAGTCAGCCCCACCACCCGAAAATGAGGTCTGCCTTTCATCCGGGTATTCTTGGACAGATCA
>DATLAB010000023.1:0-72906 GCA_035527655.1 Patescibacteria group bacterium
GGATCTGAATCTGTGGTTATTCAGTCTAGGGCCAGGGCAAATATCTCTCTTTGATCAGGGCTTGAACATACCTTCACCCACGACCACGAATTCTTCTCCCTGGTCCGTCAACATTCTTAGTCCCGAATCAGGATTGTAGACACCCAGGCGTAGCTCAACACCGGTGTTTTCCCGACCATAGGCTAGCGAGAACCGTTGGATGACAATGTCCCCTGCTGACCAGTATTGCGCCGGCGCACCAAGGCGATCATCCTGGGACACTATGCTGCCCCCCCCGCCCACGAGATGCAAAAACAGCCTCCTTGATCCGGCGGGCGGTTCGTTGACCCGCCAATAGGTGATAAGGTTCAAAGATCCTTCACCGGCCATAGAATCACTCTCAGCGGGCGATTCTTCCAGATCGAAACCCAGCAAGGTTAGCTCGCCGCCAAAAATGACTTCAGCCGGATAGCTTGGGCGTATCGGAGGCGGCTGATTTAGTTCATAGTATACAAAACTATTTGTCGCGATCGAAGTTCCTGACCAGCTATGCAATAGCTTCTCCAGTGCTGGTTGAACTGGTAAGGCTGTAGGGTGCACAATACGGCTGATTAGTGGATTACCATTGATTTCTACCTGGCCTGGAATGATTATTGCCTCGGTTGGATCAAAATAGCGGAGACTCAAATCTTGCCGGCGTAGGGTCAGTTCCATAGTCGGTGCATCCAGGGTATCAGGAGTCCACCCACCGATGGCCACCGGTCCACTGCCGGCCGAAGCATCCAGATAGGCGGCCGCTTCTGTTAGCGCGCCCTGCCATACAAACTGAACTTCCTTCTCGTTGGGCCATGTTAGAAATATAGCTTTAGCAGTTCGCAGACCATTGAACAGGAAAAAGAGGACTATTAACAGAAAGGCGATTTTTTTACCGATTTCTGGGGATAACTTTACAGATACTGTGGATAACGATCTGATAATGTGAATAACTTCCAACCCTATAATCGGAAAAATTGTAATTACGGGGAGGGCATTGATTATGCGTATACTGCTTGGCGCATCTATAGTCACAATACTGGGTATAGTTGCTGTGAGTAGCCAAAGTATTATGAATAGATGGCGGGGTTGACGCCATCGCCACAAGGAAATAGTCAATCCAATATAGAAGAACAGCGAAACAATCGGATCAAACACTGGTAGATCGGCAACATTTTGTCGCCATAAGGGATCACCTCGAAATCCGAACATGGCTATGATCTTTAGGCCGTTATTTAAGACCGGTTTTAGCTCTCCCCTGACCAGCGCTAGCAGGGGCTCGTCGACCTCACCAATGCGGGATTCAATCCCGGGATGGCTTAATAGATAGATGCCCAGCGGCGCCGCGATAATCATATAAATTAAGACGAACAGTAGAATGCCGCGCCACTTCATTTTGAACGCCGGCCGATGCACCAGGGCCAGGTAGGTAAAATATAACAAGAAAAAGATGGGAAGAACCCGGCTGGCCATATAGATGTAGAAAGTCAGACCGGCAAACAGACCGGCCACGGCAAACCAGGTGAGCGAAGAAGAAAGAATCGAGTCCAGGGAAGAGAAGCCTGATGATTGACCGGGCTTTGAAGGCCGGCCCTGCCAGGCTTTCCACCAAAAATAGGCTGATAAACCGGCCAGCAATGGCAAGGCAACGGCCCTCAGCGCTAGACGGCTGTAAAAGACCGGCCAGAAGAGAACGGCAAACAAACTGGCCGAGAGTAAGGCGGTCTTGATTCCAAACAATCGTCGCGTTAAGGCAAAGGTGACGGAGACAAGCATCAATCCGGCAAAGGCGGATGGCAAACGTAAAGCAAAGGCATTGTCGCCTAAAAAGATCGAAAAAGCGGTCTGAACATAGTGGAAACCCGCTTCGTGACCGTAGGCATCAGTGAAATAGAGAGCCAGATTGCCAGAGAGGATATCGCGGTTGATGAGCCAGTGTGCTACTTCATCGTGCTCCAACCCTGGTGGAGATAGATTGTTGATCCCGTATAGGCGTAGAACCGCCGCTGTAAGCAACACAGCGACCAGGATCAGACGGTAGTGGTTAGATGGCCGGGAATGGGATCTGTTGGGCATATATTACTCTCCACCCAAAGATTTATCTACCGAAAATCGGCTGGCCAGGCTATCGGGAAGAAGTGAGGCGATGATCTGCCGCTCTTGCTCACCAAAGACCCTTAATATCCACAGGCCCAATGGATATACAAGTATACCGAGCGCCAGGGCAAGGATCATGCTCACCTGGTTGCCCAGTATCATGGCGATGACCATAGCCGCCGTAATGGCCAGCGGGCGTTTCAGCAGATTAAACCAGCCCACCCTGGGCATGACCGGTCTGAGAAAATATGTAAAGAGGGCCAGTAAGACAATCTCGGACAGAATCGTTATGACCGAAGCGGCGACGTAGCTGTACCGAGGCAGGAAAATTAGGTTGGCTATGAGATTGAAGGCCACGCCAATGATGAAGGCTCTGGTCAGCATCTTCTCACGGTTGAGAGATATGAGCATGTAGTTGGTAACGCTGTTCATCCAGCCAATGGGGATGGACCAGATGACGATTCTGAGGGCAATGGCCCCATCCGGTAGGAATTGCCGACCGCCTAGGATGCCGATCATGACTGGCGCCAGTAAGGTTACGATGGCCGCCAGGGGAAATGCGATGAGCAACATCAGCTTGATGGCCATCCGAAACGTTCGCCTGGCATCGGTTAGAGAGCTATGAACCTGACGGGATATGACCGGAAACAAGGCGATAGTGAAGAAAGAAGGTATTACATTAAAAGCCAATACCCACTTGTAGGCGCTGTTGTACCAACCCACAACCTCATCCCCATTGATCTGTTTCATGAGGGGGACGTCAATCTGGAAGAAAATGACCGCAAAAAGGTGGTTGAGCATAAGCGGATAGCTTAAGTATAACATGCGTCGCTGGAGGCCAAGATCGATCCGCCAGGGCCCGCTCAGGTGGAATTGGCGCGAAGAGGCAACTAACAGGATGAGCAAGGTGATGATGTTGACCAGGATGGAAATACCTGCGAGACCGACGAAACCATAACCAAGCAAGAGAACGGCTACGCCGAAACCGACTTTAAAAATTGTTGTGATCGTAGTGATCGCGGCCGGGAATTCGGCCACTTCATAAGCATAAAATAAGCCTGCTAAACCCTGGCTTATACCAGAAAAAACCATGCCAATCATCAGCAGCAGGATGGCCATTGTTGTCTGCACATCAAGAGGCTTGCCAGTTGAACTGATGAAATAAATGTAGGCAAAAATCGGCAGGCTGGCGATAACAGTTGTGCCCAGGCGCAGGACCGAGGTGTTCAATATATAACGCCCGGCCTGACTTTTATCTTTGGAGACTTCTCGGATAATCAGGGTGTTGAGGCCCCAATTGGAGACGATTTCAAACCAGCCGGCAATGATAATCGCAGTGGCGAATTTACCGGCGTCAGCCGGACCCAACATCCGCAAATAAAAGGCGGCAAAAACGAAGTCAATCGCCCGATTGAACAAGTTAAGGGTCATAGGCGCGATACTGTTTTTGGCAATGCTTCTCGTATTAGTCAATGACGCCTGTGGATCTATCAGCCGACGCCAGGTCCAGACTACCAGGGAGAAGGTGATAATGATGAGGCTCATGAAACTGATCAATCCACCAAGCTTAAAGCTTAGCGGGCTGTAACGGAACCTGACTTCCCAATTACCAGGCTCGAGCTTTACCCCACGGAAGTTGCCGTTTACTCGCACTATATCAGTTTTTTCTTCCTGGTCCGTTTCTCCGTCCTGTACATCGGTTTGGCGTATGAAAGCATCCCAACCCGTAAAGTATGTGTCGTTGAGAATAAGCCAGGAATCCTCGGCTACACTGGTTCGCACGAGAACTTCGCTATCGCCATATTCGACGATTTCGGCCGGAGCTAAGATCTGTGGCTGGCCGCTTCCATTAAAGGCATCCGGTGTATCGCCCATTTCGACAAAAACAAATTGGCGCGGATCCCGCACCTGCATGGCCTCGAGAGCGTTTTCTACTACGACCGTCGCCGATTGGGCGATTGAATAAGCTCGCGGTACGCTGGCCAGGTTCTCATACACTGTCAACCCTTCGCCGTGCCACACCGGTATCAGCTTGGGAAGTTCTATATCTTCGGCAGAAATGATGAACTTGACTCCTAACAGATCGAGGAGGGGAGAATTGATTGACTGCCAATTAACGATAGGTTGGACACGATTGAACGGCAGTTCATTTTGTGGTTCAATCGTGGCCATATAGTCGGTGTATTGTTTCAGGATAACTGAGTCATAACCCCTAATATCTTGCAATCCAGAAAGCCACGGTGTATTGGCGTTTAGAGGCTTGTCTCCATGAGGCGTGAAGGTGGTCAACCGCCATAGACCGGGTTGTTCTTCCAACCATTGGGTTACTTCCGGTTCATAGTCCAGGAGCGCCGGATCAACTACAGAATGAAAGCCATATCCGGCGATGAATAGGTCCAACCCGATTACTATCAGCGCCAGGGGAATCCAGACGGACCGGCCGCGGAGTTTGGCTCTGGAATACGCGGCTCGTAAAACCAGACCGGTGGCGATCAGCATCAGGGAAAAAATTAGAACCTGTTTAAACTGGTAGCTAAAAAACGCCCGCGTGTCTGGGAAAGCGTCGGACGCTTGAACAAGTCCAAGGAAAACACGTTCGATACCCGGCTCAATAGATGAATAAGCCTGTCGGGAAAAAAATAGCGCCAGTAGCACAAGGACGCCACCCCAGAAAGCAACCCCGGCCGCGACTGTCGTTGCCGACACTTTTGCGCCTAAGGTAAACATTGATTTTAAAGTCGTAAGCGGGGTGCGCCGGTCCTGCTCGAGATCATTACTTCGTCTTTCCTCGGCCGCCCTGAGCACATAGTCCATGCCGTAACCGGCTAAAATGGCCACACACAAAGAAAAGGGGAAAACCCAGCGGAAAGGTGAGTGAAGCTGATTTATTCCCGGGAGCCCATAGTAAAGGATGGCGTAAGTTGGTGTGCCGAAGATAAATGAGAGAGAGAAAAAACTCAGAGTGGTGAAGAAGCCTACTTCCGAGCGCCGGTCAGTGCGCTGGCGAACCGCAGACCAAAGGCCGAGGAGAGCCAGAAAAAGGGATAGGATGCCGAGATAGATCCCCCCTTCGACGTAATTCTTGATACCCCAATCACTTGTGTAAGGGCCATGGGGATTTAGCTGACCAAAGTAATTTGTATTAAAAGGGACGCTTTCCCCATTAAAAACATCGCGATAGTTGTGATTGGCCGGGTTGCCAAACATATCCGGCAGAGCCAGGGTCAGAATACGACGGGCTGGAAATGCCCAGCCCCGTATCTCAGACAGGCTGGCCGACCCCTCGCGGAAGTTAGCCTGACCTACCTCGACAAAGGGGATGAATTGCACGGCGCCTAACATCATCCCTATCAATACGAAGCCTAACAGCCAGAGTGACGGCTTGAGCAAGGTCAGGGTCCAGGGCGTGGGTCGACTAATTGGTGGCTTTGAATTTGCCACAAGTGGATCTGCTTCTAGCTTTTTACGGGAATGAATGAAGAGGGTGGCCAATCGCCAAACGGCAAAAAAAGCCATAATTAAAAGGGTGTAATAGGTGATCTCGATGTGCCCGACCAGGAGTTGAACGCCTAGCGCAAGTGCTCCGAGGACCGCCCAGGGGAGTGTCTTACCAGCTTTGGCAGGGTTGCTGGCATTGCGGGTTATCATCTCGATGCAGGCTAGAAGCAAGGGCAACCATATAGCCGCACCAATGATCATGGGAAACACAGCACTGCTCACCAGTAGAAAGCCGCTACCCTGGAATATCAGTCCGGACACGGCCGCGCTGGATCGGCGCAACTTGAGGACCCGGGCGAAGAAGTAGGTAAGGATGCCAGCCAGCCATAGCTGGCTGACGGTGTACCAACCGTAAGCCTTTGCCAGAGGAAAGACTAGAAAAAGAACGCTAAAAGGGTAATAGGCTGAGTGCTGACCATTAGCTAAGAACGGGGTACCTGCGAAGTTGTTGGGATTCCATAAAGGAATCTGACCCGCACTGATGTTACTGGAGATGAAGCTCTTCCAGGCGTAATTTTCCAGGATCAGGTCACTGAGCAAACTGTTTTGGGGAAAGTCGATATCAAAATCTGCGGCGGTACTGGCCCAGGGCGCCCACTGAAAAAGATTGTCGGCTGGCAGCATGGTTTTATTGCCCAGCGTGACCCACCCAAACAGCAAAAGCGGCAGGATTAGCAACCCTGCCACAATAATGACATCTGTCTTGTACTTATTAAGCCGACTCATACAAGCGACTGAGGTTTCGTAACTTATCCACCAGAGCAATGCCGGCAATCACATTGCGCCGGTTGATGACAATAAATACCATGTCTGGTAGTCATCATTTGTCTATTTCTTTTTTTCACTTTTTTGTAAACGAGTGATGCAGCTTCGATGATTTGTCTGCAGCCGGTGATAGTTCTCTGTACCGCCAAGCCAGGTACCAGATTCGCCAGGCTGCCTCCACCTTCGCGGATAGTCGCATTTTTGTCTGGCCGATCCGCCTCTCTTCAAAAAAGATAGGTACTTCGGCAATTTTATAGCCCAATTTCTCAGCTACATAAGCCATCTCAATCTGGAAACTATAACCGTTAGAGGCAATACCGTCGAGATCGATATGCTGTAGAGCGTGCGCTTGCCAACATCGGTAGCCTGAGGTCACATCCTTGACCCCCAGGTTCAGGATTGAACGAGCGTATATTGTATTAGCCCACCAACTACGCAAGTAACGTAGGATACCCATGCGCTCGTCCATTTTGCCACCGCTAATATAGCGGGAACCAATCACCAAATCTGCCTGTTTCGCAGATTCCAACATTACCGGTATGTATTTCGGCGAATGGGAAAAATCACAATCCATTTGAATAATGTAACAAGCGCCATGGACAATAGCCCACTTGAAGCCCGCGATATAGGCTCGCCGCAAGCCACCTCGGGCCGAGAGATGCAGCACTGACAGGCTGTCTGGTCGCTGTTGGGCTAACTCGTCGGCAAGTTGACCTGTGCCATCCGATGAATCACCGTCGACGATGAGAATAGAAAGCCCGGGCATCTGCAGCGCCCACAATTCAGCCACCAATACTGGCAGGTTGTTCACCTCATTATGGGTTGGGATAATGACCAGAGAGTTCAGCATCAACCTGATTCAAACAAAATCAGGGCTAACAGTACCCTTATTATTAGCAATTTGACTTTGATTATTTTCTCTTTTTTCAGTCTATTGACAGATTTGCCTCAGCACGCGCAGGTCAAGAATCTTTGTAAAAAAAGTATAAGGGCGAACCGCAACTCCTCAATCGTATTAATTTCGCTTTCCGCTGATGACAAGCCGGTTACTCTAGCTGCCAAACGTTCATTCGTCAATTCGGACACTGATTTCTCATGTTCGCAACCTGGATAGTAGTAGGTATTGAGGTATCCAGAAAGATGTGACAATTTTGAGCTAGTTCATCAAATTCTTTCGTTAACGTGATGATGGCGAAATCGGCTGGACCAACTCTCCGCTAATTCGACATTGACTTCAATGATAAGAATCTGCTTTTGGCTTACTATTTATATAATGTACCAGATAGGTTCCTTATCGATATTGAATAAGCAAGCTGATCCGCCGGCGGCAATACATTCGATCTCATCTACCCGGAAATCTAGTCCACCGCTAACCCATCTTAAACTTTCTTGCAATAGGCCACGGGCAACGAAGCAGATAGGCCGGTCACTGTGCCTACTCCAACATACAGGACAACGATCAATAAAATACAAAAGGTGATCATCATAATTTTCGACGTGGCAAAGCTAGTCGCTAAATTGGGTAAATATTCGAGCCAGTGCAGGCATGCCTATTCTTATCTTGGTGGTCAGTGGAAGTACTTTGAAAGCGAAGTCACCGACCCCGGCCAAAGCTCCACAATCTTTTAGCCCCTTGTCAAAGGTAGCCGATCCTCCTCTGAGAGATAATCCAAGACCACCACGGAATCCGTAAATATCAAATACGCCCTGATTGATGCTGGCGAAATCGGCAAAATCAAATTCCCGGCTGAGGTTTATTGGGGGTAATTCCTTCGTGTACTGAACCAGGCCAACTAAATTGAGCAGGGCTTTTAGTCCATTCGGACCCTTGACCTCTTCCATCGCCCTGAGGTAAATACGGGCAATCCTGTTCGGGTAGTAAAAGCCGCTCGGGGGGATCGGATTTCTCACAGGACTTTCTTGCCAGGCTCCTTGTCGCCACTTCAAAACGAAAAACATATTATCGGTGAAGTATAACACGGGGGGAAATAATTGATCAAAGCAGCAGGTCAGATAATATGGCACAGGCAACAATGTTCTTTCCCTCCGATTTCTTATGGGGTACGGCCACTTCCGCTCACCAGGTGGAAGGAAACAATGTCAATAACGATTGGTGGCAGTGGGAGGGTGGGGCAGGGAATATCATTAACGGTGGTCGCTCGGGGCGGGCCAACGATTGGTGGGAGAACGCCGAAGCGGACCTGGAAGCGGCCGCCGAGATGGGGAATAACGCCCACCGCTTATCTGTAGAATGGAGCCGGATAGAGCCGGAACCGAGCGTTTTCGACGAGGAAGCCCTGGAACGATACCGTCAGCTATTGAAGGCGATGCACGAGCGGGATATCGAGCCAATGGTCACCTTACATCATTTCACTAATCCGGTGTGGTTGGCAAAGAAAGGTGATTTTGACAATGAATTGGTTGTTGATTACTTTCAACGATATGTGGCCAAGGTCGTCTCGTCGCTCGGAGATCTGGTGCCAAAGTGGATTTCGATCAACGAACCGATGGTCTACTTCGTCATGCGTTATCTGGAAAAATCTTTTCCGGCCCCCGTCGAGACGGGTTGGTTTGCCGGTCTTCGTGCTCTTCGGCATATGTTGGCCTGCCACGCCTTGGCCTATCAGCGCATCAAAGAAAGTTACCCCATGGCCCAGGTTGGCATCGCTAAACATTACCGGCCTATCGAAGCCTGGTCGCCGAATAACAGGCTGGATCGTTGGTGGGCCGGCCGCGTATCTTCTTTTTTCAACGATCTTTGGCTGGACAGCCTGGTTAGCGGGCGCCTATCCTGGCCTCTTGGCCGAAGCGCTATCAAGCATTTGGCCGGGTCATTTGACTTTGTCGGCCTCAATTATTATTCTCGATCGCTGGTGCGTTTCCCGCCAAGACCTGGCCATCTTTATGAAACCAGACCCACGGCAGGCGTTATTATGACAGACGATGATTTCTTTGAGATTTATCCGGCCGGGTTGTTCGCGGCCATAAAAGCTGCAATGCGTTACCGCAAGCCGATAATCATTACCGAGCATGGTTTACCAGATCGAGGGGACAGGTTGCGGCCGTCCTTTATTCTGACCCATCTGCGCGAGGTGTGGCGGGCCATAAGCTTCAGTTTTCCGGTGATGGGTTATTATCATTGGACCCTGGTTGATAACTTTGAGTGGGAACGAGGTTGGTCCCAGCGTTTTGGTCTTATCGATATGGATCCCCATACACAGCAGCGAGAATGGCGCCCTAGCGCTAAACTCTATCGCGAGATCTGCCATAGTAATGGCATCAGTAGCGATATGGCCAGGAGATATGCGCCTGAATTACTCGAAACGATGTTCCCAGGACAAGCGCCTACTGGGAGCGGGTTATAAACAGGGCTCACCACGGAACAGAGGTTTATCGCTTAATTGATTTGCAGTATAATCAACCCATAGTAAATGCCGTCCGCATATTGACAAACAATCATGTAAGTGTCATCAGAGTGGGAGTATTAAGTTCGTTATTACGTGGAGAGAATCAGATGTCAGGACATTCAAAATGGTCCACAATTAAGCATAAGAAGGCCGCTGTTGATGCCAAACGGGGCAAGGTTTTTACCCGCCTAGCCAAAGAGGTAACGCTCGCCGCTCGCGAGGGTGGTGGCGACCCGTCGACCAATGTCCGTTTGCGTCTGGCTGTGGACAAGGCTAAAGCCGGTAATATGCCCAAAGATAATATTGAACGGGCAATAAAGCGGGGAACGGGGGAAATAGAAGGGGGCGAACTCGAGGAAATTATTTACGAAGGATACGCACCTCATGGGGTTGGGATCCTCATTGAAGTAGTTACCGATAATCGAAATCGAGCGATCGCCGAGGTTCGTCACGCATTCAACAAGCAGGGCGGTAGTATGGCCGAGTCTGGCGCCGTAGTCTGGCAATTTAGCCGGAAGGGGTACATTAGCATCACCGAAGAGTTCGAGCAAGACGAAGTATTCCTAACCGCGGCCGATGGCGGCGCTGACGATGTGCGTTTTGAAGAGAGCATGGCCGAAGTTTTTACCGACTTGGAGGATCTGCAAAATGTGCGTATTGCACTGGAGGAGTCCGGCTACGCACTGAACGAAGTAAGCGTGATTTACGAACCTAGCAATACGATTGAATTAGAGACATCGGCCGCCCTTCAGGTCATGAAGCTGGTTGAGTCATTGGAGGATTTGGATGACGTCCAGAACGTCTACTCGGCTCTGGAGATCAGCGACGAGGCGATGCTGGCGCTTGCGGCTGTCTAAAAAGGCTTGATGCGTCTTTTAGGATTGGATCCAGGCACGGCGACGGTCGGATATGGCATCATTGATGATGTTGACGGCCAGGTAGTCGTTGTGAGCTACGGCGTTATTGTTACCAGGCCAAAAGATGGCGATACTGCCCAGCGTCTACAGATCTTGTTCGAGAAATTAAACGATCTGATCGTCGAGTTCCGGCCTGAC
Organism: Patescibacteria group bacterium; assembly: GCA_035527655.1. GTDB lineage: Bacteria > Chloroflexota > Anaerolineae > Promineifilales > Promineifilaceae > UBA11865. The sequence continues at coordinate 10,835 of DATLAB010000023.1, forward strand.
GCGGCCGCTATTGAGAAGCTCTTCTTTGGCAAGAATATCACGACGGCTATTAATGTCGGACAGGCCCGTGGTGTATTATTGCTCGCTCTGGCAAATGCCGGTCTACCGGTTTCTGAGTACTCGCCACCTGAAATTAAGGAAGCTGTTTCTGGATATGGCAACGCCAGCAAACAGCAAGTCCAATTTATGGTTAAGAATATTCTAGGCCTTGATGAAATACCGAAGCCAGATGATGCGGCCGACGGCCTGGCTGTGGCATTTACTCTATATCAGCGACAAAAGTATGAAGCCCTATTCCGGGAAAGCTGAGCATATTTATACGGCTTATTGATAGAGTCCGGTACCCCTCAAGAAGGTAGCCGAAGTCTGCGATGATTAGAAATGTGAATCCATGATTGCATCAATCAGAGGAATCGTAAATTTCATTGGCAAAGACCATGTTGTTCTGGTTGTCGGCGGTATTGGCCTGCGGGTATTTGTGCCCCGGCCGGTGCTAGAAAGCATCAGCGCTGTGGGACGTAGCCTGAATTTACATACTCACCTGGTAGTCAAAGAAACGGAACTTTCTCTTTACGGTTTTGAAAGTGAAGAAGATCTTATGCTCTTTGAAGTCCTGCTGGATGTCAATGGGGTTGGACCAAAGGTGGGGTTGGCTATTTTGTCTACGATGAGCCCAGAAGTCCTAAAAGGAGCAATTGCTCGTGAAGAGCCGGCTGTGCTTCAACGGGTACCCGGAATTGGCAAAAAAACATCGGAGCGGATCATGTTTCACCTGCGTGACAAACTCGATCTGACGGCCGATATGGGCGCCAGGCCTTTTGTTACCGACCTGGATGGTGAAGTGATTGACGTACTCACTAGTCTTGGTTTTAGCATTGTTGAATCGCAAACGGCCCTGCAGCATATTCCCCGTGATGTCACTGATCTTAATGCACGAGTGCAACTGGCTCTCCAGCAACTAGACCAGGCCTAAACTTTCGCTAGGCAAAACCGAATTGTCACAAAATTCCCTTACTTGGTGTTTAGAAAGGTGTTGCTTGATATGTCCTGTGATGCTTCAGAGAATGACATAGTGGCAGTTATATCCGACCATATTTTACTCGAAGGCTTTCGAATAGATGGTGGCTTGTAATTCGCCGGTCCTGTGGCTATTTCTTCTCAACCCAGTGAGCTAATGATTGGTTATTCTATAATCTAAGTTGTGGTCATTATACGTCTGGCCTGCTGGTTATTTTCCGCGCGTGATTTGTAATCCAGTTGCTTCCCCATAAAGCCAGAGAGGCAAGGATAGGGGCTCCAGCCTGAGCCATAGTTAAGTATCGTCAACGATAACAATATCTTTTGTTATAATGTGACCTTTAATCCTGGATTAAGCCAGGATATTGCCTTGTACCTAACGAGAAATGCAGTTAACCAGCGCAACACCACCAAACCAACCAACCACGAAGAAACCCGATCTGGCTCGGCGATTGAGCTACTTCTTGGCTGCGCCGGTAACGGCCGCTGTTATGATCTGTCTCACCCTGGCGCTGGTGGTTACTATCTACCAACAGCAGCATTTCGATCGAATATTTACAGGCGTTACAGCCTGGGGGATTGATTTGAGCAGCATGGGAATTGCTGAAGCCGAAAGGGAACTGCTGGCAGCTTTCCCATATACGAATGAGGGTCAGTTCCGCTTAATCGACCCGGCCGTTGATGAACAGTGGACATTATCACCGGCCGAGTTGGGTTTTACCCTGGATGCCAAGGCGACCATTGCCACTGCCTATTCCATTGGCCGGCAAGGTGGGCCATTTCAACGGCTAAAGCAGCAGTATGATAGTTGGTACTACGGACACCAGGTATCTCCTGTTATGGTCCTTAATGAAGGTCGACTGGACGAGGCGGTTACCCAGATCGCCTTAGAAATCGCCCGCCCGGCCGTCGATGCCAGTCTGGGATTTGATGGTACAGAAGTCACTTTTACTTCAGCCCAGGTCGGCCGTAGTTTGGATCTTGCCGATACAAAAGCCCGCCTTTTGGCGACCTTGGACGACTTGAACCAGGGTCAAATCGAACTGCTCGTCCATGAAACGTTGCCTCGAATAGGTGATACGAGTCAAGCAGCCCAAGAAATCCGGCAGATTATGGGAGAACCGATCTCTTTCTATCTGCAAGAACCTCTAGATGGCGTCGATCTGGAGAGGGTAACCGTACCAACCGAAGAAGTCATTGGCTGGATTCGAGTCCGAACGGCTGGGGACGATCAAGGGGGTATGGCGACGGAAGTTTTCCTGGATGAAAATGCTTTGCGTGCATGGCTGGCTCCATATGAAGAATTGTTGTCGCGCGAGCCGGTCAATGCCCGCTTCTATTTTGACGATAACACCAAGGAGCTTGTATTGGTCGAGCCTCATGTGAATGGGCGAGCGCTTGATGTGGAAGCCACGGTTGAGCAATTCCTTAAACAAGTTAAAACCCCCAATCGTTCAATGCCCTTTGCCCTTAAAGAGATCGTCCCAACAGTTCATTCAGGGGCTACAACCGAGGATTTAGGTATTACTGAATTGGTGAGTGAGAGCACAACCTGGTTTTTTGGTTCCTCGAATGAACGAATGCATAATATTGCTCGCTCCGCAAGCAATTTTTATGGCATTGTCATTGCCCCTGGTGATGAATTCACATTTAATCACTTTCTGGGGGAGGTAAGCGCCGAACAGGGATATGAAACAGGCCTGATCATCTTTGGGGGAAGGACCATCGAAGGGGTTGGCGGCGGTGTATGCCAGGTGAGTACGACGCTCTTTCAGGCAGCTTTTTGGGCCGGCTATCCCATTGTTGAGCGCTGGGAGCATGGTTATCAGGTTGGTTATTATGATGATGGCGAAGGACCTGGTATGGATGCCACCGTATATTCACCCCTGGTTGATCTTCGTTTCATAAATGACACACCTTATCATCTGCTGATTGAGAATTATTACAATGAAGCGAATTCGTCGCTAACATTCAAATTTTATAGCACCGGATTGGGCCGAACTGTTGTAAAAGATGGACCGTCAATAGCCAATGTCGTGCCGGCAAAGCCAGACATATGGGAGTTAAACGAAGATCTAGAGGCCGGGGAGATCGAACAAGTAGATTGGGCTGTAGAGGGAGCTGACGTGACGATCGGCCGGAGTGTTTTTAATACCGGAGGCGATCTCATTCGCCAGGATTCTTTTATAAGTAACTACGTACCCTGGCAAAATATCTATCAGTACGGTCCTGGAACAATATTGCCTACCCCAGAGGAACCACAAGCCGAAGAAGTATCCGGATAAAAACACCCCTCGTCGTTGGTGAGTCGGTCAATCAACCAAACTCTGTCGTATTATTCGGACTAATTGACATATTAGAACATATGTGCTAATATCTTCACGTATCGGTTTTCCCCTTTTTCCCGGATAATCGAAGTTGGAACTTGTAGACCTCCAACTTCGTTTCCCAGGAGTAACAGAGACGATTCTCTGAGGCAACCATGAGACAAGAAGCACTTCTGAACAGTCACCGTATCGGCCGTAATCTGCAACAACCCGATATAAATGCCCAATTCCCACTGCGGGTCGGTATTATAGATGGTTTATTGAGGGTTTTGGAAAGCACACCTCGACAAACTATTGTTGGGGCCCTTCTTATAACTTCATTGCTGGCTTTTGAACTCTTCAATTTTGATACAACCCAATATGCGCTGGGCGATCTGTTGGGAGAAACCAGCTTCATGAATATACGCTGGGCTACAATTCTTGCGGTCGCCTTCTGCGCTATTGATTTCGCTGGTCTGACTTATCTGTTTGGCCCAGACGGAAGCTCTCAAAATCAGCTAGAGATCTGGTACTTGATGGGCGCCTGGTTACTCGGGGCTACTATGAATGCCTTGATGTCCTGGTGGGCCGTCTCGCTCAGCCTACTTGATCTCCAGAACGGGAATATTATCTTAAGCCATGAGCAGCTACTGGACATTGTGCCCATGTTAGTTGCCGTGCTGGTTTGGGTAACGCGCATACTCTTTATTGGGGCATTTTCCATCGCCGGAAGTCGCATGGTTGGACCTGGTAATGACACATCTTTTGTATCCCGGCACTCTACGACCAGGGACCAGCATCGGTCGACTGCTACAGGGCAAGCGGCTACAATCAGTGGTGGTAATAGGCACACCAATGCAGGACACCCAGACTACGGGCGTAGGGAAGAAAGAATCCCAACCGCCTCAGCGGCCCAGGCAACACGGGCTAATTCTCGGCCGAAATCTACTGGGTATTCGACTCGTGTAAGCCGCCGATTGTCGCATCAGGCTAGGCGACAAAGGTCGCCGATGTTAGTACGTTCACCAAGGCGTGTCGGGCGCTGATGGGAATGGTCTGGCGGCAAAAGATATTCGCGGCTGGCTGGTGATCTAATGGTGGGTATTGACAACGCTTGCTCGTGATAAGGGATTTCCGTTTCTATTAGCCAACTTGCGGTAACTCTGGGGCTGTGTTACTATTTTTCTGGACGTACGCTCCGCAGATGTGCAATTATTTAATATTGGATTGGTATCACTTTTTAAATCAGGCTATTCCATCGAGATGACTGTTTGCTGACGGTCATATGACTGAATTAAGATAGAAGAAGCGAACTTGGCAACCTGTGTGCCGGGTTCTGTTGCCTGATCAATCAGCGCTATAGGGTGAACGTACGGGTCTGTGCGTTCACCTTTTTTTATTGTGATGATGATGCCGGTGTAAGATTCAAGTAGGATAAATCTATGGGATTAAGCAACGAATTTTTTTCCAGGATCATTGGTGGGCTCGTTCTTGGCATTCTCGCCGGCATATTGGGGGCAAGGATGGCAATTTGGCTTGAGGTGCCATCAGAACTGATTGTCTATACGGTTGTATTCGGCCTGGTGGGTTTTTTAACGGGATTAATTCTGACCCCGATTTTTACCCTTCGACCTGTTCGACGTTTGCGAAATACCCTGATAGGTATGCCGGCCGAACGACTGGTGGCCATCATTGGTGGTATTTTTTTGGGTTTAATAGCGACATCGCTATTGACTCTGCCTTTGTCCACCTTGCCGACACCATTCCGCGAGATAATACCTTTGGCATCGGCTATCTTGTTGTGTTACCTGGCCATTGTCGTACTGACGCTACGGCAGAATGACTTGCGGTCTTCATTGAGCTTTCTTCGTTCCGATGGCAAAAAAAAACAGGTGGGCCAATCCTCTGAGGATGAGGGTGTCATCTTGATGGACACCAGCGTTATCATTGATGGTCGGATTAGCGATATATGCAAAACAGGCTTTATTCGGGCCACGATGTTAGTGCCTAACTTTATCCTGGTTGAACTCCAACACATTGCCGATAGCTCTGATCCCCTGCGGCGAAATCGAGGCCGGCGAGGCATGGACGTTCTGAAATTTCTACAACAAGATTGCCCGATCCCGGTTAGATTTACCGATATGGATGCCACTGAGGCGCGAGATGTGGACACGAAACTGGTTGCATTAGCAAAGAAGTTGACCTGCCCAATTTTGACCAATGATTATAACCTCAATCGCATAGCTGAACTTCAGGGCGTTGTTGTGTTAAATATCAACGAGTTGGCAAATGCGGTTAAAGCGGTCTTTTTGCCTGGTGAAGAGCTATCGATCAGAATTGTTCAGGAAGGACGTGAATTAGACCAAGGGGTCGCCTATTTGGAAGATGGTACCATGGTTGTCGTGGAAGATGGCAAACTTCACCTGAACGAATCTTTGAGTGTTGTAGTGACGAAAGTGTTGCAAACCTCGGCCGGCCGGATGATTTTTGCCCGGCCCCAAACGGACGCGATATGACGCTGAAAATCTATAATGCTCTGAGTCGAAAGAAGGAAACATTTAAACCCCTCTTTGAAGCAAAAGTGAATATGTATGTTTGCGGGCCAACAGTGCAGGATTATGCACATATTGGTCATGCTAAAACCTACATAAATTTCGATGTAGTGACCCGATTTCTGCGCTATCGTGGTTATGATGTCTTGTATGTACAGAATATCACCGATGTAGGACACCTATTGGATAGTGGAGAAGACCGCATCCTAAAGAAAGCCCGCCAGGTTTCGGTTGCACCAATGCAGATTGTTGAGAAATATACCCGGCTCTACTTTGAAAATATGGATGCTTTAGGGGTGATCCGGCCAGATATCAGTCCCCGAGCCAGCGGACATATTCCTGAGCAGATAAAAATGGTCCAGACTCTCATCGATCTGGGATTTGCCTACGAGTCCAATGGATCGGTTTACTATGATGTCTCTTCCTTTCCGGATTACGGAAAACTGAGCGGCAGGAAAGTAGACGAGCTTGAAGATGGGGCTCGAGTGACCGTATTGGCTGAGAAACGCAACCCGGCCGATTTCGCACTCTGGAAACGGGCGGAGGCGGATCATATGTTGCGCTGGTCAAGTCCCTGGGGTGATGGTTTCCCTGGATGGCATATTGAGTGTTCGGCCATGGCCGGTAAGTACCTTGGCGATACTTTCGACATTCATGGGGGAGGGATTGACAATATATTCCCCCATAATGAGTGCGAGATCGCCCAGAGTGAAGCCGCCAATGGCAGACCATTCGCCCGCTACTGGATGTTGGTGGGATCTTTAACCCTCGATGGCATAAAGATGAGCAAAAGCCTGGGAAATACGCTGACCATCGACGAGGCATTGGCGCGCTGGCGGCCGGAAGCTATCCGCACTTTCATCTTATCCAGCCACTATAGGAGTCCAGTGGATTTCTCTGTTGCTGCCTTGGATGGAGCGCAAAAAGGTTGGATGCGTCTGTGGGGCGCAGTCAGACTCACCAGGGAGAAGATGTTAGCGGCTCCAGATGGTGATGGGGATGCTGAGGTTCAGGCTATGTTGGACGAATTTAAGAGGACATTTGTCGAAAAGATGAATGACGATTTTAACGCTCCGGCCGGTCTGGCAACCTTACAAGACCTGACCCGCGAGGTTAATTCCCTGCTTAATAAGATGGAGTCTCAAACTCTTGGATCGCTCAAGGCGATTGATGATCTCTACCAGAAATTAGCCGGTGAGGTGTTAGGCTTGATACCGGATGAAGAGCATAGCCGGTCCGGAAGCAGCCATGAAGAGGGCCTGATGCGCCTCTTGATAGAACTAAGGGCCAGAGCCAGGAGCAATAAGGATTGGGCCACGGCCGATATGATCCGCGACAACCTGGACCAAATTGGGATCGTTCTGGAAGATCGACCAGAAGGGACGATCTGGAAAGAAGGCAACTGACCGGCAAGAAACTCGCTAAATCATTATAGTCCTGAATAGACAGCGGCCTGTTTCGAACCTGGTTCTGGGTCAGTAAGTACTCTTAAATAAGCACGGCTTCTGATGGAATATCTATATCGCCGCAATACGGTTTTCGAGGCATTACGCGCCGGCCGGCGAGTGATCAAACGCCTGTGGTTGCAGAAGGGGGTCCAACAGCCCCAAGAATTAGTCGAAGCGGCAAAATCCTTATCAATTCCGATCCAAACAGCAGATAAACAACATTTGACCCAGCTTGCCGGCGACAAGGGGCATCAAGGTGTGGTCCTGGAGGTGGGTCCATATCCTTATTGCCAGATCCAAGAGATGCTGACTCTGGCGGCTTCCAGGGGGGAACGGCCACTCTTGTTGTTATTTGATCTTCTCCATGGCCCGCAGAACATAGGGACTTTACTAAGAGCGGCCGAGGCCTGTGGCGTTCATGGTATCATCCTGCAAGATCGACGCGCACCAGACATCACCCCCAGCGTCGTCATATTCTCGGCCGGCGCTGCTGAACACCTGCTAATTGCTCAGATAACCAACCTGACCCAGACGATTCAATGGCTTAAAACGGAAGGTATTTGGATCGTTGGCCTGGACCTGGATGAAGAGGCTATGCCCCTGGACCAGGTGGATCTGGATATTCCCTTAGGTATTGTCATTGGGCATGAAGGACAGGGACTCCGCAGGTTAGTGCGAGAAAACTGTGACTATTTGGTTATGTTGCCAATGCGTGGCCAGGTAGCTTCGTTAAATGCAGCCACAGCCGGGGCGGTGATGCTCTATTCTGCCTGGCAGGCGCGGGGTTATGAGGGCGCTCATTCGAATTCTTGAATCTTAGTTCGCTGAAGATTGGTACTATTTTGCGTCCGGCTCCTCGATTTCGGGATTTGTCTGTTGCGGCCGGTATTCATTCAACAGTTGTTTGATCTCAGACAAATCCTTTTCGATTTGAGCCAGCCGTTCTTTGGGATCTTCCGTCTCTGGCGTAAAGTAGCTAACCAGGTAGCCACTTAATACACCTACTAACGCTACACCGGAGGTCATGATCACGACGGCCACCAACCGACCAGGTTCGGTTACCGGCGCCAGGTCCCCGTAGCCAACGGTGGTTAATGTGACGATACTCCAGTAAAGAGCATCCTCACTATTGACGATATCAGCGCCGGGAGCGTCGACCTCAAAATCCAGGACAAGAATGCTACCGAAAATTAGCAGCAGAAAGAGAGCAAATAGTGTCCCCAGCAGGGCAGTTTCCGCCCGTTTCTGTCTGAAGGTGTCCAAGATTTTTAAGCCCGAAGTAGCTTGAAGGTAGCGGCGAACACGAATAATGTAAGAGACCCTAATTATTCGTAACAAGGGGAACCAGGGGAAGCTGCTAAGCAGATCAAGCCATCCCCATTTCAGATAATCCTTTTTTCTATCAACTGAAAAGAGTCGCCGAAAAAAATCATACAGAAAGAAAAGGCTGACCACCTTGTCTGCGCCCAATAAAATGTTTCTAGCATCATCTGAGATGGGTAACAGAAAAATGGCTATCCAACCTAGAACCGCATAAAATGACATACCTAAATTAAACAGTTGGTAAGTGCTGCTCCCGGTTGCCCATTCATCGACTTTTGGTGGTGTTGGTGATTGGTCGGTCATGGAATTTGTCATTCGCTGCTGAGACATGAAGGGACTACTAAATAAGCTAGATTATAACTCGCTGAACTATATCACAGGCGAAAAGAGGGTCGGCAGCCAAAACCGATAAATTGCAGGTGAAATCAGTCGCTACCTTATCATTCTTTCTCGTAAGGCTGGCCGATGGCAGCCGGGGGTACCGGCCGGGCCAGGGCTGCCATGATAATGGTCAAAACGTAAGGCAGCATCTGGAAAAGTTCGGCCGGGACCGTAGGATAGTTTATCTGCAATTTTATTTGCATCGCATTGGCCAGGCCGAAAATAAGCGCGGCGCCCAACGCGCCGAAGGGCGTCCAGCGGCCAAATATCAAGGCCGCCAGGGCAATAAAACCCCGGCCGGTGGTCATATTAATGGTGAAGTTGTCGATCCACTCCAGGGTCAGCCAGGCACCGGCCAATCCGGCCAGCATGCCGCCGATTATTACATTGGCATAACGCATCAGGTTAACGTTAATACCGACAGTATCGGCCGCTTCAGGATGTTCTCCCACGGCCCTGGTTCGCAAGCCCCAGGGTGTGAAAAAAATGACATAATGAATTATGAAGCTCAGGCCCAGCATAAGCAGGACAATGGGAGCCTGTTGGAAAAAAATCTGCCCAATATAAGGTATTTTTGAGAGAAGAGGGATAGACACTGTCTGGAAAGTACCTGCAGAACCAGGCCAGTTAGGTGGGACCAGGTAGGTTTGATATAGGTGACCGGTCAATCCCAGGGCCAGGAAGTTGATAACGGTACCGCTGATAATCTGGTTCATGGAAAAGCGGATGGACAGAATCGCATGAAGACCGGCCATAAGGGCGCCGCTGAGTAAGGCGGCCAATACCCCCCAGTATAGACTCCCCGTGTAAGCCGACGCAAAGGAGGCTGACATGGCTGCCGTCAACATCATGCCCTCAATGGCAATATTCACGACACCGGAGCGCTCGCTGAAAAGACCGCCAAACGCACCTAAGGCTATGGGGGTAGCCGTAGCCACGGCCAGTTGTAATGTGCCGGCAGCAAACAGCAATCCGAGTACTTCCATCTTAACTTCCCCAGCGAGTCTGTGGTGCGGGCATAGCCTCTGCTTTCTCAGGTTCGCCCTTCATACGATAGATGTAGCGGACGATTTCCGGAGCGGCAACGAAGAGGAGAATCAAGGCCCGGAAAATGGATACGATGTGCACCGATAAACCGGCGCGGATTTGCAGGTAGTCCCCACCGACTGTCAACAAGGCGAAGATCAAGGCAGATGGGATAATGGCCAGGGGATTGTTTAAAGCCAACAGGGAAACGGCAATGGCTGTAAAACCATAACCAGCATTAAAACCTACCGGCAACGCCCGGGATAATCCTTGTACCTCCATGATGCCGGCCATGCCGGCCATGCTACCGGCGATCACAAAGCTGAGAACGTACCATCTTTTCGGCCGGATACCGGCGTATTCGGCTGCATCCGGATTTAATCCCGTGGTGCGTAAAGAAAAGCCCCAGGTTGTTTTAAAGAGGAAATACCAGGCCAGAATGGCCATTAATACGGCAATAAAGAAGCCAAGATGTAAACGGCTCGAGGCCACTCCGGGAAAGGGAATGCGGGCCAGCTGTGCTGTTTCCAGGAGGGGCAATGTTTGTACAGTCGTAGGATTAGGGTCCTTGAATACATTACGCACCAACATGTTAACCAGGCCGTAGGCGATAAAATTTAGCATGATGGTATTGATTACCTCATGTGAGCCCAGCCAGGCTTTAAGAATACCGGGGATAAAACCCCATAGCATGCCTCCTAACATCCCGGCCATGATGACCACAATCACGTGGATGACTGGAGGCAAATCCACATAGATGCCTACAACGGTTCCAAAAAGGGCGCCGATCATGAACTGGCCTTCACCCCCGATATTGAACAAGCCGGCATGAAAGGGTATGGCTACGGCCAGGCCGGTCAGGATAAGCGGTGCGGCAGCCACCAAGGTATTCACCAGACCCCGGGGTTTGAGTAATGCGCCATCGATAATGCCCCAGTATCCCTCACCGACCTTTTGTAAGCCTACGACGGGATTCTCGGCAGTGATGATGATGATGATAGCGACAATGACCAGGGAAGTGAAAATAGCCATTAATGGGATGACCATCGGCCCCAAAAACCGTTTGCTAAAAGAGCGTTTGGGCGACTGAGTTTCTGGCACTTCTTTTGATCCCATATTTCACTCTAATAATGGTTATTCTCTGATAGTTTCAGGCCAAGGAAAACAAATCCTGCTGCTATGCGTCGGAGCCAGCCATGAGTAGGCCTAATCGTTCGCGAGTCGATTCAGCGATAGGTAAAATTTTCACGATGCGCCCATCGAACATTACGGCTACCCGATCGGCCAAGGAGAGTATTTCATCTAACTCGGCCGAAACCAGCAGCACAGCGCTACCCGCGTCGCGCTGTTCGATTATTTGATTATGAATAAACTCGATGGAGCCTACATCGATTCCTCGAGTAGGTTGGTTGGCGATGAGCAACTTTACCGGCCGGGAGAACTCGCGAGCAACAATCACCTTTTGTTTATTGCCACCAGATAAACTTCCGGCCAAAGTATCAACGCTGGGTGTGCGGACATCGAACTTCTCGACCAACGATTTCCCATCGGCCGCAATCTTATTGTAGTCCATCCGGGGACCACGGGCATAGGGCGGTTGATAATATCGGTTGAGAACCAGGTTGTCGGCGACGGAATAGCCCATCACCAGGCCATGTTTCTCGCGATCCTCGGGAATATGAGCTACGCCGAGCTCCGTAATTGTTCGGGGAAAATTGCCTGTTGTTTCTTGTCCATCAATGAATACATGACCGCTGACAATCGGACGCAATCCGGTCAAACCTTCGACTAATTCACGTTGGCCATTGCCTTGGACGCCGGCAATGCCAAGAATCTCGCCTGCTCGCACATCGAAAGATACACCTTCCACGGCAATCTGGCCTCGTTCATCCTCTACGACCAGCTCCTTTGTTTGAAGAATGGGCTTGCCCGGATGAGATTCCGACTTATCAACCTGCAAGATGACCTTACGTCCAACCATCATCTCAGCCAGGCTAGCTTCAGTCGCCTCTTCTGGTATGGCCGTTCCAACCGAACGGCCGTGGTGCAGGACGGAAATTCGGTTGGCGATGGCCAGTACCTCCTTCAGCTTGTGGCTGATGAAGATGATCGAAGTTCCCTGTTTCTGCAGATTCCGAATGGTCACGAAAAATTCTTCCGTTTCCTGAGGAGTTAACACAGCCGTTGGCTCATCCAAAATGAGAATATCGGCGTTGCGATAAAGGGCTTTGATAATCTCGACTCGCTGTTGCAGGCCGACCGGGAGATCTTTGATAAGATCATCCGGGTTTACAGGTAGGTTATACGATTCCGACAATTCCTGGATACGTTTAGCTACCCCTTGCCGGTTCATCCACCTCAGCAAAGGCAGAAGTACCAGGGCTCCGGCCGCGATTACCCCAAACATTATCAAGGCAATCCAATATGCCGCCGCTTGAAACAAGACGTAGAGAAAGACCAGGAAAAAGATCACCAGGATAATTCGGAGAATTGGGCGAACTTTTCTGGGGATTTCAATATTAATCCCGCGAGTTCTCGCCAGGCCTAACATGATATTCTCGGTTACACTCATAACCGGAATCAGCATAAAATGCTGGTGCACCATGCCAATGCCGGCGGCAATCGCTTCATTGGGAGAATCCATCTTGATGGGCTTACCGTCAACCAGGATCTCCCCTTCATCAGGGTGGTACAACCCGTAGAGCATATTCATCAGGGTTGTTTTACCGGCGCCATTCTCCCCCAATAGGGCGTGAACCTCACCTTTCATAAGAGTCAGGTCGACATGATCGTTGGCCAGAACACCGGGGAAACGCTTGGTCAACCCCCGGGCTTCCAAGACAGGAAAATCAGTCATCGCTGCTTGTTCCTCCCTAAGGTTCGGAGACTGAATAATTCAGCCAAACAAAATAATGGCCTGGGAAGCCATATTGAGTATTCCAAATCCAAGCGCATAATCAAAGTCACCAATTGCCCGGAAAAAACATTGCACGAGGTTTTCTAACTCAGGGCAACAATACCAGTTAAAATCAAGAAAGTCAACAGATTTGGGGTCGCGTTTTATGCTTTTGCCGTTATTTTCTGCCTATCGTCGATTGCGCAAAATAAACAAAAAAGGGCCACTCCCAATCGGGAGTGACCCCATATTCTGTCACTTATAATCGCCAGGCGAATTTTTACGGATTGTAACCTGTATCGAAGCCGCCCTTAGCCAATTCGCTTGCGGCAGCATCAACCGCAGACTTACACTCAGCAGAGATGTTGCTATCCTGATCGTGATATGGAGCCAGGCCTATACCGTCATTGGCCACGTTACCCATGCGAACGCCGCCTTCTAATTCATTATTGGCGAAGGCAACAACGGCGTCGTGAGCCGCCACATCCATATTCTTAGCCGCGCTGGTTAACAAACTCGCTGAGACATCCGGGTAAGTAAAGTATTGATCTACGTCAACGCCAATCCCGAGCAGTCCAGCTTCATGGGCTGCCAGAACGCCACCGTTCCCAGTATTGCCGCCAACACCGAAAATAATATCGGCGCCAGCGTCTATCATGGCCTGACCGGCCTGTTTGCCAGTAGAGGGATCGTTGAAGTCAGGAATGTAGACATTCTGTGTCTCGATGGCCGGATTCTGGGATTTAGCTCCATTCTGGTAGCCAACCACAAATTTAACCACCGGGGGAATCTCCATGCCGGAGACGGAGCCAATAACACCCGATTCAGACATGCAGCCTGCTAAAACGCCAGCCAAATAACCAACTTCATCTTCTTGGAACATGAGGCTGGTAACATTGGCCAGATCTTCCTCGTAACAGTCAGTAAGCGACTCGTCACAGCCAAATCCGGGGTAATAATCGTAATCAACAATGGCGAAGTGGACATCCGGGTTTGCCCGGGCGGCTACTGCCGTTGAGTCACCCATCAAGAAACCCACGGTGACGATCATATCACAACCTTCTTCGATGAAATTGTTGATATTTTTCTCGTAATCAGTTTCTGCCTCTGAAACAATGTATGCGAATTCAAAGCCTTGTTCTTCAGCGGCCTCGCGAGCGCCTTTCAAGGTGAATTCATTGAAACTGCGATCATTCTCGCCACCGGTGTCCAGCACTGCGCAGACCTTGTCCTGCTCATCACTAGAACAAGCGGTAAGAATGAAGCTCAAGACCATTACGCCAACGATCAAGAGATGTAGCCGTTTTCTTATCATATCTCCTTCTCCTATACAGAATAAGCTTTGGCCGGTAAAACCAGATACGTATATCGAACTCCCTCGCAATTTGACCGACCCAGACACTATTACATTGCTCAAATTATACTTGATTATTGGATCCCTTTGCAATACGTACGTGCGTACGTGTCCCATATTCCTATCTGGCAAACGAGTTGTGAGTATTGACGAATCAGCTTCAGAGCCTTACAATCGAACGCGGATTGTAATCTTCCTTTTTATTCTATTGTTCTACAGGTGCCGGTAGCTTGCAGCTGCCGGGAGGAGTGTGACCGTGGAGGAGAATGTTAAGTCGATAGCTGATTCTGGTGAAATCTCCGATGATGATCGATTGTGGGCAGCTTTAGCCTGGATTCCCATTTCCCCACTGTGGCCAATTATTGCCATCGTAATGTTGGTCATCGACGATAAAAAAGACAGACCCTACATACGCTATCACGCCATTCTTGCTCTGGCGACCGGCGTCGTTGGCATTGTGTTGTCGGTCTTCTGCGTGGGCATCCTGATTCTCCTGGCAATGTTCTATTTTGCGTTCAAAGCATATCAGGGTGAGAAGGTGCGGATCCCAGTTTTAACCGACTTTGCTGAGGGCCAAGGCTGGGTATAAGACGAGCGCGCTGCCACAAAATTTAACCTTAACCAGCTGTCGTAAATTGTGATCAGGAGGGTAGAAATGGATTTTGGCAAAGCATTTCTATTTGTCACCGAGGATAGTAGTTGGATCAAGAAGATCGCTATCGGGGCTGTCTTCACGTTTTTTAGTTGGTTACTGATTCCTGCTTTCTTCGTGGTTGGATATCAGATCGCAATCATGCGCCGGGTTATTAACAACGATCCGCAACCACTGCCGGAATGGGAGGAGTGGGGCCAGATATTTATGGATGGCATAGTCGTAGCGGTAGCAGTGTTTGTTTACGCATTACCGGTGATCTTGCTGTCCCTATGCTCAATGTTTATCTGGCTGCCGGCCGCCAGTGGGAACGACGTCCTCGCGGGTGGGGCAATATTAGGCGTGGTCGTTATTTCCTGTTTGGTCATCTTATTCGCTATCGCTCTGGCCTTTATGGTTCCGGCCGTCTACATTCAGTACGCACGTATGGGCGACTTTGGTTCAATGTTCCAGGTTAAGGAAGTGCTCGCAATAACTCGCGAAAATGTTGTGAACATTCTAATAGTCTTTTTGATGATCATGGTGGCTAACTTCCTTTTAGGTTTGCTGACCTGGATTCCTATTTGTGGCTGGTTTATCATAGCTCCTGCCGGCTACTTCTGGATTTCAGCTGCCACAGCTCACATGTATGGCCAGATCGCTGGTGGACTGGATGGCAAAAAAGTTGAGGCTGGTTTTGGGACTAGTTAGGTTCCAGAATGAAGTAAATTCCACTGAGAAGGAAAATCATTACCAACGGCCGGGGTAGGTCGAGAGGTGATTTACTATCCTTTAAACGAAAGAATCCCCGCAGGCCATTAGCCTGCGGGGATTCTTTCGTTTAGGTTAAATATCGCTTAATCACGCGTAGGTTTCTGGGGGAAATCCGAATCATCCTCAACCGGCAAGGTCTCAAGTACGGCGTCTACTTTCTCGCCATTCACGGCCGCCCACCTGGGGTACGGCCGGCTGCCAAAACGAGTCAGGGCTACTGAACCCAGGCCGGCGCAAAGGATGAGGAAGGCCAAGATAGACCAGAACCAACCACCCAACCAAAACGGGAATGTGCTTAGCAAACTGGAGGCCAGGGTCAGGATTGCCGTGCCCAATGCGGCTGTAACCGGCAGGCTACGGTTAGAAAGCTTGAGCCAGACGGCTAACCTTTGACCTAGCAAGTTCCCGGCCGCTACCCAACCAAGCAGTAGGGCTACAACGAAGGCGAAAACAAACACAATAAAGAACGGCCAACCAAGCAGCCCAATACAGACGAAGGACAGGATTGCCAGTAAGATAGCCAAAATGAACAACAAGGAAGGCACGGCGATCATCGACAAGAAGCCGACGACCCCGCCAGCGACCGGTTTCTGTCGTAAAGTGTTACTAACTTGCCCAAGATGGTTTGGTGCAACAAAGCCAATTATCAGCGCCAGAATTCCGAACAGCAGGCTACTACCGGCCGCTGAACTGATATCACCGAAGAAACCTCGCCCTTGAGGTGCATAATCGTGTGATCGCTGGGGAATCTCAGGTACCCTTAGCGGCGCTGGGGGGTTAGGTGGTTCGACAAAGGCCGGAAAAACGATTCCTGAAAAATCGCCTACTTCCGTGCAACTAAGGCTTCCAACCCCATCTCCCGCCACATTGCCACCGATCAGGATACAATCACCGTCAACATCGGAGGAGGAATTGGTATGCAGGGTGCCGCCGAAGATCACCAGATCGCCGTCTACAGTGCCTGACAACGTCGTCTCGCCGCCAAAAATGACCACGTCGCCTGTGATATCACCGTTGATGACGGCCGATCCACCAAATACCGATACGTCAGCATCAACGGTTGCACCCTTTTCTATGAGCAGTGAACCGCCAAAGATTACGACATCTTCATGTTCCGTTTCTCCATTTTCAATAATCCGGTCGAAATTCGGTGCCGCCGAGGCAACACCAAGCGGTATTACCAGGACCAGTAAGATGATGATACTTAACAATAGCGTTTTTTTGTTCATAATTCCTTCTCCCACTTTAGTTCAGCTCTCAGGCTGCGATAAGCAGCCATTCCACTTTGTGTCATCCGGTAGTTTTTTCTCCGTTCCAGGCTCAGGCCGGCCGAAAGCCTTTCAGGTCATATTTACCGTCGCACCTGCTGTTGCCCAGTTAGCTGACTGTAAACGCCACCCCAAAGGAAAATGGCGCCCAGCATAACTAGGATCAAGCCGATAATGGCCGGTTGCTGGCCTATTAATTCGCCCAAGTTGCTCAAACTTTGCCAGAAAGCGGCCATAATCGTTTGGCCTAAACCCAATAGCTGTCCGCCGCCTTGCAATAACCCCTCAACGAAGGCCGGCTGGTTAAAAGCTGGCCCAATCTGGGTAGCGAACCAGATGAATAAGATCAGGGGCGCCAGGCCGCTTAATAGCAACAGGCCATATACTGCGCTCAAGGCCATGAGACGATGTTTGGGATTGGGCAGGCGAGCCAGTGTACGCTGGGTAAAATCAGCGGCCGGACTCAATATTGGTGCCTGTAGAAAGAGGTGGTGAATCATTAAAATGGATTCCCATTGCTGGTTGCAAGATGGGCAACTCTGCAAATGACTGTTCATCTGCGCCAACTCATCCTCCGGAAGTTCACCATCCAGGGATTCCATCATTAAGGTAACTATCTCTTCATGCTCCATATTCCACTCCATAACCCATTTTTTCTATTCGATAATTCCTCATTTTCGAAAATAATAAATACAATATCTTCTCACTATACCCATTACGTAATAACGGGCTGATGAGTGTCAGGGACGACACCCATTTCCAAACCAGTTTCAGCCAGCTGCCGGCGGGCGCGAAAAAGTCGCGATTTAATCGCGCTTACGGTCGTATTCATAACTTCTGCGATTTCGTCATAAGACATGTCATACCAATAACGTAATACGACTGTCTGCCGGTACTCTTCTGGAAGCGATTGCAGCAAATTTTGAACGATCTCCTGTTGTTCCCCAATGGCTGCCTGGGCTTCGGGCCCAGCTGATCTTTCGGCCATAAGGGCCGGGTGGGCGGGTAACGGTCCATCCAGAGACAGGAGCTGCGTCCTGCGCTTGCGAAGCAAGTCGATGCAGTAATTTGAAGTAATCGACAGTAGCCATGTACTATATTTATGCGCCGGGTCGTAACTATCCAGTCGAGTCCAGGCCCGAATAAACGCTTCTTGGGCCGCTTGCTCGGCCTCGTCAGCATTGCCTAGCATTCGGTAGGCAAGATTAAATACAGGACCCTGGTAGACTCCGATGAGCCGGCCAAATGATTCCTGATTACCGTGCCTGGCCTCATCGAGCCAGCGCTGTTCATCCTCGTAACCCTGGTACCTCATCTCCTGACACTTCTTTGTTCACTACGCAGTATAACAAAAAAAGTTGCTAAATGATTTCCCATTCAGCAAAAACGGATCTGTGGTAGAAAGAGTACAACTATTAGCTTCTATCACGAGCGACCATTTGCGCTGACGGAGCAGATATTGATAGGTGGTCAATAGAGGCTGGATATCGCGGCGTTGACGCTACCAACACGCTGTTTTATAATGCCCGGCAATTATGGAAAAAGAGGAGCGCAAATCCCTTCCTTCGACTTTATATACTGAAGAGTATTTCCTGACCGCGTGTGAGGGATATGATGTTTTCCTGGAATCGGAAGGGCGTCATCTTTCCCGCCGTTTGAATGATGCCTTCATCATGGCGGAGGTGCGCCCAGGGATGCACTTGCTGGATGTCGGCTGCGGTCGGGGAGAGATAATCCGCCATTGTATGCGGCTGGGCATTGATGCCTACGGAATTGATTACTCCGAAGTCGCCGCGCAGATGAGCCGCGAGGTTATTAAGCAAGAAACAAAACACGCCGAGGCGGCCGCAGAGAGTGGGGTCTGCCTGGCCGATGCGAAATTTTTACCTTTTCCCGATGGTTACTTCGACCGGGTACTGTTGTTTGATGTGGTAGAGCACCTTTATCCTTGGGAGCTTCACCGGGCATTACGCGACATCCATCGGGTGCTGAGTGATAATGGCCGGCTCATTATCCATACCGCCCCCAACCGTTGGTATGATATCTATGCCTACCCGATGGTCCGCATGGTTCGACGCCTTCTGGGACAGGGCAAAGAATATCCCAAAGATCCCCGAGCCATCGTACCTGTCAACCAGGATGTGCATGTGAACGAGCAAGATATCCGCAGTATGTACAAAAATTTGTCGGACACCGGTTTCAAGGGAAAAGTCTGGCTGGATAGCCCACCTCAAAACCGTGACGAAAGTCTGGTAATGGCTGGCTTACGTTGGCTGGCTTTCGAAGTGCCACCCTTTCGTTGGTTCTTTGAGCGTGAGGTATTTGCGGTCGCTGAGAAGAAATAATGAGGCCTGGGGAAAGAAGAGCCACAGTGGACAGCCGGAGTCGGGCTATTGGCCCGAAACTCGGACCACGCACCTATTAGTATGTTTAAGAAGTATCTCCCCATTATCCTCATTCTCCTGCTGGCTTTCACGCTGCGCACGTACAAACTAACTGAGGTGCCGCCAGGGCTCACTCACGATGAGGCAAATCACGGCCGGGACTCGATCAACATCCTTGATGGCGTCCTGCTATTCTATTTTCCCCTAAACTATGGGAGCGAACCGCTTTACAACTATATCGTGGCCGGGGTGATGGCCACGGTGGGTGAGAATCTATTCGCACTCCGGCTGGTCAATGGCATGTTTGGCGTGTTGGCTATTGCCGCCCTCTATTTGTGGGCGAGCTGGACGTTCAAAAGACGCACGGCGTTGATAACAGCGGCACTAATGGCCGTTTCCTTCTGGCCTTTGGCCACCAGCCGGCAGGCCTTACGAGCTGGGCTACTTCCTTTTTTGATCGCGGTGGCGGTGCTCTTCTTCTGGCAGATTTATCGCTGGGCCAGCCATTACAAATCGGATGGCTCTCACGGTTTATTCCGACCGAAATGGTGGTTGGTAGCGGGTTTTGCCGTCAGTGTGGCTGCCACCTTGCATAATTATTTAGCGGCCCGTGTTCTTTGGCTCATCTTTCCGACCTTCCTGGTCTACCTGGTCATTATCCACCGCTCAATATTTAGGGCAATCTGGCGACCAACCGCGGCCGGTTTAGTCGGGGCTGGTATCCTGGTGATTCCGATGTTCGTTTATGTTCAGGCACATCCGGAGGCGGAGACCCGCCTGCAAATGTTGGATGGCTCACTGGACAACTTGATAGCCGGCAGGCTAACATCCATCTTGGAAAATATTGGCGAGGGGCTTCTAGCCTTCATCCGGCCTGGTTTTGGCGACCATTTCCTGGCTTACAATATACCTGGACGTCCAGTCCTGGGGTTGGTCACAGCAGTTTTTTTTCTACTTGGCTTGCTTTTAGCTCTTTGGCGCTGGCGCCAAGCAGGCTATGCGTTTTTACTTATCTGGTTCGCTTTTGGCATCCTGCCTTCATTGATTACCGGACCTGAGGCAAACACAACTAGAAATGTTGGTGCTTTGCCCCCTACCTATGTATTCCCGGCCATAGGCTTCGTTTTCCTTGCTCAGCTTGCTATCGGGCGTTGGGGTAGACCGGCCCGGGTGGCTTCTGCCGGTGTGGCGATTCTCTGGCTACTGCTCACCCTGTTCATGGTCGGCCGTGATTATTTTTCTATTTGGGCCCAGTCACCGGATGTCCGGGCCGCCTATCAACATACCCTGACCCAGGGATTAGGCTATTTGTTGGAAAATCCGGTCAGCAAACCACAGGTGGTATCCTCCGTTTACCCGGGCGCGGCGCACGATCCATCGATAGCCCGGGTCCTATTACCAGATGGTGGCAATAATTTGCGCTGGATTGACGCGCGCTATTCGCTCCTGTTGCCTGAAGGCCAAAGCGCCCGGTTGCTTGTACCATCCTCGACACCCTTGCATCCTGCTTTTAACGCCCTAGTTCAAACGATAGAAGTAGTCGGAATCCGGCCGGATGATCTTGATCCCTCATTCACGCTGTACCAGGTGGATGCCGGGCAGTTGAGTGCGGGCGCCCTTAGCTATAATTTTGGCGATGGGCTGGTGTTGTTGGACGCGTATTGGTTGAATGATTCGGTTCAGCCGGGCGAGGTGAATGAAATGGCGACCCTTTGGCAAGTGATTGATCCAGCTCTTGTAGGGCCAGTTGTACCGCCTGCATTTGAAACGGACGTGGTTCTTTTCACTCATGTCTTGGATGAAAACGGAAATATTCTAGCTCAACAGGATGCTCTCCAGGCGCCCTCATGGGACTGGCAAACAGGGGATCTCTTTATCCAAATTCACCGGCTGCAGATACCTGCTGGGACACGGCCCGGAGCCTACCAGGTGGTTGTTGGCCTGTATGATCGCGCTTCTGGGAAGAGGTTACCGCTGCTGGATGAGGCCGGCGCCATTGTCGATTCCAGTGCTCCTGTTGTACCATTGATAGTAGATGAGTAGTAAGTCACAACCTGACGACCTTTCGGTCGATGAATTAGAACAAATACTGTATAGGAAGAAACGTGCCAGACGCCAACAACGTTTGCGCCGTCTTAAGGATGAAGGTCGTCTGGTCCAGGTATCAGGATTAACTTCTCCTTTTGATCGGGAGGATGACAGCCCAGAGAATGACCAGCCAGATGCACAAGAGGCCTCTGAAAATGAAATCAGTATAGATGAGATCATTACATCTGGTGAGGAAGACGGTGGTAAGCGCCACATTCAATGGCGCTGGATAGCCAATAAGATTTTATTGTTCCTTGAAATTGGGGCAGTGGTCGGTCTGGTTATTCTGGCTTTCCGATTATGGTCTACATCGAGGGAGCTGAACCAGGAGATTGCCCAGGTGCAGCAGGCCCAGAGTGGGAGCGTAGCCTTGCCAACGGCCTCAGTTGCCCCCATTATCGGTGTAGCTGTCTTACCAAGTGGACATAAGCCGCCGATTGATGGCCGGCCACCTGAACCTGGAGAAGCTGGCGAAATCCCTTCTCATTTGTTACCCATCATTGATTCTTACAGACCCCCGCCAATTCCGACCCCAGGACCAGAACAGGCTCGTCGCATTCAAATTCCCAAGATTAATGTGGATAAACCCATTGTGCAAGGAGATTCCTGGGAACAGCTGAAGAAAGGAGTCGGCCAGCATATCGGGTCTGTACAACCAGGGCAACAGGGCAACGTTGTTCTTTCAGCGCATAACGATATTTATGGTGAAATTTTCCGCCATCTCGACAAACTTGATCCGGGAGATGAAATTGTCATCTCCACCGAAAGGCGAAACTATACCTACGTCATTCGCGATATTGAAGTCGTTCAGCCAACGGATGTCGGGGTCATGGCCGCAACAGAACACGCCAGCACAACATTGATCTCTTGTTATCCATATCTGGTGAACAATAAACGAATTGTCGTTTTCGCCGATTTGGCTGCCACGAATCCGTTATAAGATTTTCTCAGGTAAGCTGTCGCTGATGGTTCATGGAGACCTAAACTTCCGCCAATGGTGGGTAACCATGGTGCGGTGGTTAGAATCTAGCTAAAAATCTAGCTAAAAATTGGTTGACTCCCCCTATGCGTTGTGTTATGATCCTCGTGCTATCCGGCCTGGGGCCGGATCGTTTGTTGTTTAGATTTTATAAGTGGCGGTGTATCGCAGCGAGGTAATCAATCAGTACAAATCATCGGGTAAATGAACGTATTCGCTCTCGCGAAGTTCGGTTAATCGACGGCAGTGGATCTAATATTGGGGTCGTTTCGATCCAGGAAGCTAGGGACATTGCTCGAGATGCCGGACTCGATTTGGTAGAAGTTTCGCCCAATGCTAATCCACCAGTGTGCAAGGTAATGGATTTCGGCAAGTTTACCTACGAAAAGACGCGAAAAGAGCGTGAGGCACGCAAAAATCAAAAGCAAATCGAAATCAAGACGATTAAGCTGAGTCCCAAAATCGCAAAATTTCATCGCGATCTGAATGTTCGAAAAGCGAAATTATGGCTTGGGCAGGGAAAGAAAGTGAAGGTTGTTGTACGGTTTCGAGGTCGTGAAATTACCTACCCTGAACTGGGCCAGCAAATGATGGAAGGAATAGCCACCGAACTTGAGGAAATATGCACCATTGAACAAAGACCCAATTTAGAAGGTTGGTCCATGGTGATGCTGCTGGCTCCGCTGGAATAAATCCCAGACGCCGATTAGTTAATTACAACAAAAGAGATAAGTTAGCGAGAAGCCCTGCCTGGACTTTTTCGTGAGGAGATCAGATGGCCAAGGCTAAGAAAAAATATAAACTCAAAACATATAAGGCAGCCGCGAAACGATTCCGAATGACGAAAACGGGGAAAATCATGCGGACTAAAGGCGGCAAGAGCCATTTGAGACGCAAGAAATCAAAACGGGTACTTGTCGCTTTGCGTGGAAATATAGAAGTGACCGCAGCCGGTGATAAGAGACGCATCAAGCGTTTGGCACCCTATTTGAAGAAGTATAAAGCGAATCCACCAAAGTAAGGGTTTATTAAGCGCTGCCTGGCCTCGGCTAAGATCCTGATCGATATAATCCAGGGGATTTAGCCAGAGCGCCTAGGCCCTACTAAATGCGAGGTATAAATAATGCGAGTTAAAACCGGGACTGTAAGACGCCAGCGGCACAAGAAAATCATTACTATGGTTAGTGGACAATGGGGTACCCGGGGACGGTTATTCCGCCGGTCCAATGAAGCCATGATGAAATCATATTGGTACGCCTACCGGGACCGCCGCAACCGGCGTCGGGATTTCCGCAGGCTATGGATTGCCCGGGTCAACGCCGGCAGTCGGGCTAACGGACTCCCCTATAGTAAATTGATCTACGGCTTGAAACTGGCCGGGGTCAGCCTTGACCGCAAAGTGATGGCCGACATTGCTATTCGTGATGAGGCAGCCTTTACCGCTATCGTTAACGTTGCTAAAGAGGCCCTGGCGAACTGACGCCATAACTACGACATTTCTGGCAGTTTAATATCGAAACGCCACGCTACTCCATTTAGCGTGGCGTTTTTTGTTTGGCCGTTAAAGCGTGCATGAACGAGATCTAGGTTCTTGCTTTGAGTTATCTACGAAGCTGTCAGGGTTAGGCGCCAATATCCAGGCAAGCGCACTGGCCTGGTGAGAAATTGAGATCTTTGACCGGTGCTTCAGCTAGCTGCCTGGTGGTTATCCGCCGGAAGACTCGCCAGGAGCTGTAGCTGAGTTAATTCGTTTGAATGAGAACCCGATTGGTCTACCTGGTGCTTTCTTGTCGCCCACCGGTCCTTTCAGTATCATCCACAAGCTATGGTAAAGCGACGTTTGTGGCTGTTATTGTTGATAATGATGTTCGCGGCCGCACTACGACTGGTCGGACTCACCGAATTACCTCCAGGAGTAACTCACGATGAAGCCGATCACGGCCTGGATGCCTGGGGTGTGGTAAATGGCGACCGTCCGATCTACTTCACTGTCGGCTATGGTCGGGAGCCCCTTTTTGACTATGCAACCGCTGCTGTGATGAGCATTTTGGGGCCATCTTTCCTGGCCGGCCGCTTAACGGCAGTGTATTTCAGCTTGATTGTGATAGCCGGGACCTATGCCTGGGTTAGCCGGGCATTTGGTTACCGCGTAGCTCTGTTAACAGCGGCCGGGCTGGCTGTGAGTTTCTATGCTGTCATGACCGGACGGCAGGC
Organism: Patescibacteria group bacterium; assembly: GCA_035527655.1. Lineage (GTDB taxonomy): Bacteria > Chloroflexota > Anaerolineae > Promineifilales > Promineifilaceae > UBA11865. The sequence goes on from DATLAB010000023.1 coordinate 35,476, forward strand.
ATTACGCTCTATTACCTTGCCGGCGCTGTTCGCTCTCGCGGTCTTGTGCTTTTGGCGCGGTATGCAAATCGTTATCGCCGGTGACGAGGAGCCCAAGGAGGAGAGGCGGCTTCCTATTAGTAGTGGCTGGTCGCACTATGGTTATTTCTTATTGGCCGGCCTGATTCTTGGCACCACCATATATACCTACCCACCGGCTCGAATTATGTGGTTGCTTTTCCCCCTGTTCTTGTTGTTCTTGCTCATGTTTGAACGGAAGCGGTTCAGTCGTCTATGGCCTGGAACAACAGTGATGTTGGTAACGGCCGCCCTTATCGCACTACCCCTTGTTACGTACCTGGCTACGAACCCGTCGGCCGAAACACGACTGGCAGATCTGAGCGCTCCCCTTCAGTCGCTAACTGAAGGCAATCTTGAACCGATGAAACGAAATGTTGTCGCCGGCTTAAAGCTATTAACCTTTCAAGGTGACAATCAATGGCGCTATAATATTGCCGGCCGGCCGGTTCTTCAACCCATTGTCGCGCTGCTATTTTTGTCCGGTTTTGTGCTTGCCTTATGGCGCATCGGCGGAGGGATTCGTAACCGCCAAAGAATTTGGCCGGCCGCTTGCGCCTTTTTTGCCGTCGTCTGGCTGTTATTAGGGCTTTCTCCGGCCTTGGTAACCGGCGTCGAACTCAGCACAACTCGAATCGTAGGCTTGCAGCCGGTCCTCTATCTCTTTCCGGCTTTGGCTCTCAGCGCAGCCATTAAATCGTTGCGGCTGCCGCGAAACGTCGCCTATACTCTCATGGTTTTGTTGTTTTTTGCCGTCGGCTTGCAAACAATTCGAGATTATTTCTTCGTCTGGGCCGAAACCCCTGCGGTGCGAGTTCAGTATGAAAGTACGACTGTGATGGCGGTCAAGTACCTGAATGATTTCGGTATAGGGCAGACTGCCTTATCAACCACTACCCCTGATCGTTTTCATAGCCCGGCCGTGGGTCTACTCACCCAAAATAACCCAGATGTGGATCTCCGGTGGTTCGATGGCCGGCATAGCCTCTTGATCCCGCAGGGAAAGGAAAGCACCATCCTGTTTACAGGTTTCTCACCCTTGAATCCGGATCTGGAGCCATACTTCTCTGCTGTCCAGGTCGATGAACTGCCGCAATTGGCCTCGGACCTTGACCGGCCGGTCACCGTATATGAGGTTGACGGCCGATCCCTATTAACCGAGTGGCAATCCAACTTCGACCAGGTTGTGATAGGCCCCGATGGTGTTATTTTGCCGGTGTTGTTTGGCGATGCTGTTGAGTTGTTAGGTTATGAATTGATACCAACCAGCGCCTCCCCCGGGGAACAGGTCCGGATGGTCACTCTTTGGCGGACCCATCAACCAGTAGATGATGCCGCCATATTTGTCCATGTCTTGGGCACAGATGGACTGCCGATTGCCCAGGAAGACCGGTTAGACGTGCCGAGCTATGCCTGGTCAGCAGGTGACGTATTTCTCCAGCTGCACGAATTAACCTTGCCGGCTTCGATCAATCAAGGCCAATATCCAATGGCAATCGGTCTCTACACACGCCAGGACGGGCAACGACTGCCACTGCACCTTACTGGACAAGCCCCCGCTGACCAGCTTCAATTACCGCCTCTGAATATCAACCCATGAAACAGATCTTTTTTACTAAGCAATCTACCTACCGGTTGAGCCCGGGTTTAATTGTGATGCTGATTACCCTGGTCGCTTTCGCCGCCCGGGTCTGGCTACTTGACTCAGTACCTCCGGGATGGCGTGACGACGAACTCATTAATTCGCTTGTGATCTCACAGAAGGTGTTGGACGGTGACTGGTCGGTATATTATCCCGACGCGTCGGGCCATGAAGGGTTGTACCATATTCTAAACGCGGGCATGTTAGCGCTATTCGGCCCGGGCGTAGCCGGTATTCGCCTAATCTCAGCCATCTTGGGGACAATTACCGTGCCCCTGGTCTATTTAGTAGGCAACCGGCTCTTCGGTACGAAGGCCGGCTTGGTTGCTGCTGCCAGCTTGGCCGTTAGCTTCTGGGCTCTGATGTATTCGCGGATAGGCATTCGGCATGTTAGCTTGCCCATCTTTTTGCTCGGAACCTTCTACTTTTTTTTGCGAGGGATGGGGATTAACAATTCAGGCATCGATTCTGGAGGTGTGATTGGTCGGAGGGTGATAGTTGATTTTATACTGGCAGGCCTATTTATGGGGTTGGGTTTCTATACCTATTTTGCTGCGCGTGGTACACCGTTGATTTTGTTGGCCATCTTGGTCTATATCATGATCTTCTATCGTCAGATGGTGGTCCAGCGCTGGCGAGGAGTCCTGGTGATGTTTACCCTGGCAATAATTGTGGCCATACCATTGGTCATAACCTTGGCCGGACAACCCGAATCGGAAGCCCGTGTTCAAGAGCTTGCTGTGCCGCTGGTCGAAGCTCGGTCCGGCAATTTCCAACCATTGGCAGATCATATTGTTCGCACTGTCAACATGTTCCATAGTGATGGTGACGAGGAATGGCTCTACAATATCCCTTATAGGCCTGTTTTTGCTCCCATGGTGGCCGTCATCTTTTGGTCTGGTGCGGCAATTGCCGCCTACTATTCGCTCAAACCAATTATTCGAATTCCATTCAATCAAAGCCACAAGCTAAAGAATGACAGATCAATAACAACAAAGATGGCGTCCCAAACACCTGGCCTTGAAATCGCCGGGGCGTTCTTGTTGACCTGGTGGCTAATCGGCATCATTCCGGCATTCGTGAGCGTGCCGCCGGCCAGCCTGGGCCATACAATTATCGCCCAACCTGCGACCTATATTATCCTGGCCTTACCTGTTTTTGGGCTTGAACTCTTAGGGAAAAGAAAGGCGCGGACAGGATCTCGTAGTCGACTATGGGAATTATTGCCTGTAGCCTTCGCAGTCGTCCTGCTTGTCTCGATTGGCGGCCGAGATTTGCCCGATTATTTTCAAAAATGGCCCAGCAGGGGGATGACGCGCTTTCTCTATCGGGCTGATCTCAGTGATTTGGCTGGCTATCTTAACCAGCACCCGGATATGACCGAGTTTGGTGTAACCGGCTTGCTCGCCGGCCCCTGGGATGGGCAGGCGCTGGCCATTGACCTGGCTAACGAGGCCGGTCAACGGCCCCGTTGGTACAATCCTGAACGTGTTGTGCTTCTACGTGTCGGAGGTGAACCAGCCCAGTCGTTTGCCAGTTACCCGGTATCAACGGCGCTGGAGGAACTTTATTATGAGCCTGTACCTGGTGAAACTGCAGGCGGCTACCGGTTGGTGACTTTGAAGAAGGATATTGCTGTGACCGGTGAACCACTCTGTTTTCAAAATAACCTTTGTCTGCTTAAAGCGGATTTCGATCCGCTAACGCAGAGCCTGGACTTAACCCTCGAATTAAGCGACTCGCTTGAAGTAGCACCTAGGTTATTGATCAGCAACCCGCCGCCGCCGAATATCTACGCTGGTCCACGATTACACGTTTTCAGCCAACTCCTGGATGAGGCGGGTGCGGTGATTTCGGGTGATGATGGTCTATGGATAGATGAGCATACTATTTTGCCCAGAGATCGCTTTCTACAGCAGCATCGATTTATTACTCCCCCAGGGAAAATCCCAGTGTCTGTTATTTTTGGTCTTTATGATCCATTGACCGGACAGCGTTTATTGACCGAAGATGGACAAGATCATTTGCAGATTGAGTTTGGCGGATAATAGCATTGTCAATGTTTGGACCATCGAAAATGTTTTAGCGATCATGACCCTGACATGACTATCGTTAATATCTATCGTAGAGATTCTCAAGTAGACCCTGATTAATATGGAAGGCAAGTTGGTCGAGCAGAAGACAGCGGTTGATCGCTGGGGCATTTGGGCCATCCTGTTACTGTTTCTTGGCCTATCTTTCGCCTACAGTGTGATTAATCCCATCCATGAGGCGACCGACGAACTACGTCATTATCGTTTTGTGCGCACCCTGGCTACCAGCGGTCGCCTACCGATTCAAGGTCAGGAAGCCTGCCGTTCCCAAGCTCATCATCCACCACTCTTTTATGCCATAGGCGCCTTGGCGACGGCCTGGATAGATACGGGCCGGGGTGTATGTGATTCGCCAACGGAGAATCCTTTCTGGGCCTATCGCTATTGGGATGTTGGTCGGGATAACAAGAACCAGTACTTGCATGGAGAAGAGGAGGCTTTTCCCTGGAGCAGTGAAGCTCTGGCAGTGCACATCGTGCGAATTGTCAACATATTGATAGGGGCTGGCGTTGTTTATCTTACCTGGTTGACTGCCCAGACCATCTGGCCCCGGCAGCAGGGAATCGCTCTTGGTTCGGCCGCGTTGGTAGCTTTTAACCCAATGTTTCTCTACATGTCCGGGGCGATAAATAACGACATCATCGCCGCATTGAGTGGAACCGCGGTTATGTATGCTTGTGTTGTGCTATTGGATAACCCGGCGCGATTCAGCTGGCGCTGGGGCCTAATCTTCGGCGCACTCTATGGGATTTCGCTGATGAGCAAGTTTAACTTGGCTGCCATCATCATTTTGATCGAGGCATCTATAACCTGGGCGACCTGGAAAAAACCCAACGACCCAGTCCAGTCCACTAAGGACGGTCCTGACCTACCAACGCTTCCCAAGGGAGAGGCAAGAAAGGCTCATATTAGGCTCTGGTTGGCGGTGAATGGCATTCTGTTTGTTGTTGCCGGATTGCTTGCCGGCTGGTGGTTTGTGCGTAACCAGATTTTGTTTGGCGAGCCGACCGGCTTTCAACAACTGACCGAACTATGGGGTGTACGCAATCCTGTTGAAAGCCTCGGACTGGCAATATCCGAACTGCCTTATGCCTGGACGACCCTTTGGGGGCGATTTGGATTTGGCCAGATTCCTTTGCCAGAAGCGATTTACACCGGGTTAAAGATACTGACCACCATCGGTCTCATTGGAGTAGTGATTGGATTTATCCGCCGGGCAACCTTTCGGGAAAGGATTAGTCTGCTCATACTCATAGCTAATGTCGGACTCTTCTTCCTGGTATTATTTAACTACATGCTGGTAAGCCCGGCCGGCCCAAATGGCCGATTTTTCTTCCCTGCTCTTTCATCTTTCGCGGTACTCATCGTTTACGGACTAGGCCAGATCCTGCTTGAAATCTTGTATTGGATAAAGCACGGCCAGCTTGCATCAGAAACTGGGGAGATAGAGGTCGGACCAGGCCAAGTTACGTTCAACTTGCTTTCACTGACATTGACAATTGGGATGCTGGCTCTGTCACTTTTGGTGCTCTTTAACTATCTAGCCCCAGCCTATGCCCGGCCACCATCCCTGACCAAAGGCGAGGTGGTGCCTAACCGGGTCGATATCCAATTCGATAGCCTGGTAACCCTGCTTGGCTATGAGATTACCCAAATGTCCGCCCTTCCAGGAGAGCCAATCGATGTTGATCTTTACTGGGAAGTCAACGCCCAGCCGCCGGGAAATTATCTACTATTTCTTCATCTCATGGATGAGGCCAATACCATGGTGGCCCAACGTGATACACACCCAGGTCTGGGCAATTTTCCCAGTAGTTTGTGGCGTCCCGGCGACCGTTTTGTGGATTCGATCCGTTTGTACTTACCCGAAACAGTCTACACCCCGGCGACGGGCCGGCTAAACATAGGACTTTACGCGCCGGATGCTTACCGGCTGACGGCGAGCGATAAAGAGAATCGCCCGTTGGGTGATGCCGTACAATTAGGCGTGGTTGAATTACGACCCAGTGATGGCGACTTCCCCAATAACCAGGACCAGAACTTCGGTGATGAGATGCGATTGGTCGGCTATCAATACGATCGGAGGTCGGCGAAACCGGGCGAGGTGATTGAGGTGTCCCTCTTCTGGCGTTCATTGCGAGATCTGGACAAGGATTATATTGTGGAGGTACGTCTGCAGGCGGAAGATGGTGGCGAATGGGGCTGGGCTGATGGCCGTCCGGCCGGCGGAATGTTACCGACTGAAACCTGGAATAGCGAGCAAATCGTTGAAGATCTACATGGGTTGACCATTGATCGAGGCACGCCAACAGGCCGCTATAACGTTATCATTTCTGTTCGAGATGTGGTGACCGACCAACGCCTGAGCATCATTGCTGAAGATGGGCATTGGATTGACACCCATTTAAAATTAGCCCAGATATGGATCGAGTAGCAATGTTAGGATTGCGGGCGGCTTGGCCAAAAGCGCTCAAGACCGCCGACGATGATCGTAGTTAAATCGTAGGTTGAAATGAATAGTGGCGGATTGACATGATATTCTTCGTGGATATACTTGTGAGTATGAATGGTGAAGAGAAAAAGTCACCGCTATTTATGATAGCCGAACGCACGCCTTTCGCGTGCGTTTTTTTATTCCCAATAACTGACCTGGATTGCCCTTGATTCCCTGGGGTGGCGGTCACTTAGACAAGGAGAGGATAGCGTTATGGACTATGGCATGATTGGTAAAATCGAGAAGGGGAAGTTGTATGCAGAGGAGCGAGACCGATTTACATTTAACTCGTTCGAGGTGCAAATACAGGGTGATAATAATACCCACGTTGTTAAATATAACCAGGGCATTTGGAACTGTGACTGTGACTTCTTCTCGACCAGAGCGGTCTGTGGGCACACGATGGCCATGGAGCGCGTCCTGCAGGATATGGTGCAATTAGCCTGACCGGATCGTTTCCACAAGGCGATCTGTTACCGACATCAGTGCCACTTATAACTGTCAGGTAATTAGAATATTTATTAGCGTGCCCGATCACTGGTCGGGCACGCTTTTTGTTATAATCAATGTTGCCAGCAGTCACTGTTGGTGTGAACAGTTCCGATTAGAGGTCAAAAATGGATTTAGTAAAAAGCGTGGACGATTTCGTTGGAGTTCGCCTGGAAAAGTACTATAAAACGACGCTATTTAGTAGCTCGTCTTTGCTTATTGGCCTGAATTGTCTGGAGCCTGGCCAGGTACAGAAACCCCATGATCATGATGGTCAAGATAAATTCTATTATGTTGTCGAAGGCAGCGGACTTTTCTTGCTGGGCGAGCAGCGGAAAAACGCCGGTGCAGGCCAAATTGTTTGGGCGCCGGCCGGTCTTACCCATGGGGTGGAGAATACCGGGGAGACCCGGCTTTCCCTGTTGGTAGGTATTGCACCAGCCCCATGAACAAGCGCACCACCATAGAGATTGGTGGGGTTGAGTTTAACCTCAAATTAACCCTGATCATCGTTCTGAGCACCTTGCTGGCTATGATTGATTCGTTTGGTCATTCGCCAACTGGCATCAAAGCTTATGATCGTTTCATTTATTATTTCATCATCCCCATGGCTGTGATTTTGTTATTGTTCCGGGAAAAGCCGGCGGCCTTTGGCCTTCGAATTGGTAATTGGCGAACTGGCTTGCTGTTTACGGTTGCCGGCTGCGTTGGCATGGCTTTCATTCTCTGGTTTCTTGTCCGTACGCAGTCTATGGAAAGTTATTACAAAGCCAGGGCGCCAGAAGGCACATTCTATTTGTTGTGGATAACGGCCGTGGAATATTGGGCCTGGGAATTTATGTGGCGAGGTTTTTTATTGTTTGGCCTGGCCTCATTCTTAGGAGCCGGACCGGCAATCTTGCTGCAGGCGGTACCATTTGCTTTCATGCACCTGGGCAAGCCAGAATTTGAAGCACTGACGACAATTTTTGGCGGTGCAGCCTTTGGATACGTCGCCTGGAAATCGCGCTCTTTCCTTTACCCTTTCTTCATTCATTGGTTTATGGTCTCTTTTACCTATCTATTGGTTATTGGCCGTATTGGTTAGCTGATTGGACAAATCTCCAGCCTGATAGGCGATATTGCCTGATAAATGGTTAAATTATGGAAACATTCACCCTGGAATTGACGGATATGGCCAACGGCGGAGCGGCGCTAGGCCGAGATGAAAACGAACGGGTTATATTCGTACCCTTTGGTATCCCTGGAGAAACGGTGCGTGTCATGGCGACAGATGAAAAGAAGCGTTTTGCCTGGGGCGATTTGGTTGAAGTGCTGATCCCTTCGGCTGAGCGGATTGATCCCCCATGCCCTCATTTCGGCGCTTGTGGTGGCTGCCACTTCCAACATATCCAGTATGCGGCCCAGTTGCGGTACAAAGGGATGGTAGTTTGCGATCAGTTGAGCCGGATTGGTGGATTTGAGAACATTCCAATCAAGCCGGTACTGGCCAACCCAGAACCGTGGTCTTATGCATCGGAGATTAAGCTTAGTCCGACTACAGAAGGAGAGCTCGGTTTTTGGTCACCGCATCTGGCAAAAGTGATAGCTATTGAAGCTTGTCCCATTACTCACCCGGAGCTGATGGATGTGTTCCAGGATATCGATCTCATTCTGGAAGGCTTAAGAAAATTGACCCTGCGCCGGGGAGATGGTGGGGCCATGCTGGCCGTGCTGGAAGTTGAGGACGTGGAACCCCCGGCGCTGACGACGGATTTTCCAATTTCTGTTGCCCTGGCCCTTCCCGATGGCCAGGCGATCAATCTTGTTGGCGATACTTATCTTGTGCAGTCTGTGAAGGGGCGTGATTTTCGGGTATCGGCCGGCGCCTTCTTTTACCCCAGCCCGCCGGCAACTGCCTTACTTCTGGATAAGGTAATTGAATATGCTGCATTGCAAAGCAGAGACATGGTGGTCGAGCTGTATAGTGGTGTAGGCGCTATGACCGCCTTCTTGGCCGAGGCTGCTCATGAGGTTATCGCGATTGAAGTAAACGCGGATGCCGTAGCCGATACGGCCATCAATCTGGCGACCACGGATAATGTGACACTATATGAAGGCAAAGTGGAAGAGATCCTTCCTCTGTTGACGGTGAAACCCAACTTGATGGTTGTGGATCCACCCCATACTGGTTTGCCGCCGGACGTAGTCGATCAGATTGTTGCTATAGCCCCTGATCGATTAATCTATGTGAGTTCCGATTTAGCTACCTTGGCTCGGGATGCCCGGCGACTAAAGAACCAGGGTTATGTGTTACTCGAGGTCCAACCCATCGATATGCATCCACAGACCCACCATATGATCGTTGTTACTCATTGGGCGGGGAAGCCCTGAGCCCGAGGATTGTTCCAAGCTGACTCGACTGCCCAGCGCGGCAACGAGGTGTGGTCAGCGGTCCGTTTGGTCAAGCCTGGCCTTAAGCTCATCTCTCTCCCGCTGTTTTATCGCAATTGTAACCTTTAGATTTTTGGCCATCTCACCTAAGAGATCCCGGCCGACCTGTTGAGCTAACTTTGTTTCCAGGCTTAGCCGTACCACTGGGGAGTTGTGAAGATTCTGAATTTCGTTTTGGATCAGTGAGGTTTGCCGGCGGACCTGGGCCAGCTCTTTCAGTAACGCCGCGATCATCTCGGCCGTGGTACTGGCCCGATATGAGAGATCCTTGGAAGATGGTTTTGCTTCACTCGCCAGGGCGGCCAGCTCAGTTAAACTTCGGGAGGCATAAGCTTCATTTAAAGCCGCCATCTTTCTGGTGCGGTATTGGATTTCATTCCTATCCTGGGCCAGATCGGGATGGTAGCGACGGGCAAGCTGGCGATATAGACGCTTGACCTGCTTCTCGTCTGTCAAATCGAAGTGTATTGCTGGTGATTCGGATTGGGGTTGATCGGCCGCCGGGTCAGAGGACGTGTTCCAGACCCGGCGATATTGCTCTTCCACAGGTAAGTAGCCGGAGTTGATATCCATCGGGCTGGAGCGGCGGGCCAGCTCTACTTCGTAACCCTCTATCTCCTCCTCAAGTGCCGCTAGAGAATCTACCAGTCTACCTAGGCGAATACGTATCCGACGCTCTAACAACCTGATCTCAGCGTTGCGCTGATCTAATTCGGCCTGGGCCGTAGACAGAGATTTATGGGCTTCTTCCAGCTCTCTCCGCAGGCGGGTCAATTCTAGACGGTCGAAATCATTCTGAGCTTGGGACAGATCGCCCTCCTTCATTTACCATTACCGGCATTCTAAACCTGAGCGAGCTGAATTGCAAAAGGAGCCATGTTTTTGACGTCGCATTTAACCAATAAATTCGCGCTCATTGTCGATGAAGTCATAGCTAACCTGATCATCGCCCGGCATTCCCTGGGAGCATTAACGTATGATATAATGCAGTGCGTCATAGATGAGTATACATCTTAAAAGGCTATATCATATAGAGCTATGCCCGCAGGCATCGCAAGATATTTCGCTAAGGAGGACATGATGTTTGCAATACCGCGGCCGAAAACGATGATCAACATTGTCGCCGGACTGGTTGGATTGCTTTTTGACCAGGTGTATGAGGCTGAAGCAGAGGTGGAAGAGGTAGCTCGTGAGTCTGAGGCCGATGATCTGACGACGATCAACGGCATTGGCCCTACCTTCGCCCGTCGGCTGAACGAGGCAGGCGTTTTTACCTTTGCCCAATTGGCCAGCCTGAGTCCAGAGGAAGTGGTAGCTCACACCCATGTCGCTGAATGGCAGGGGGACCCGGTAGACTGGATTGACCAGGCCGGTGCAAGGGTTGAACCCGCGGTCACTTCATAGCCAGCAAAGCCAGGGCGATGTTGATGGCGTAGCTGGCGATAGCTACACGACCGTCAAATAGGGCTTGCTGGAGAACCTCCACGTTAACCCAATCAATGGCAAATTGTTCCAGGTCGGCGTGATCGGGAGCGGCTACCCTCCTGGCATCCCGGGCCAGGAAAAAATGCCCGGTACCAACGTGCCTGTTGGCATCTATGGTGAAGCTGCCCAGATGTTGCCATTGATCGCTCTGATAACCCGTTTCTTCCAGCAACTCTCTTTGTACTGCTTGCTCGGGATCTTCCCCAGGTTCCAGGTAGCCGCCTAATACTTGCCAACTCGACCGGCCGTGCCCGTGTTTGTAGCCTTTTAGGATCATAATCTGCCCGCTTTCATTGAGCACCAATGCATTTACGTAATCTCTGGTCTGGATCATTGGCCAATCGGGGATTATCCGGCCATCCGGCAGCTGGATAGACTGGTAGGTTACATTGACATAAGGATGATCTAGAACCTTTTCTTCGTTAAGTATAATCCAACGTTCCTCAGGCATTCGTTTCTCCACATTTGCCGATTTTTGACTTGTCAGGCCACCTGACCAGCTGCCGATCATAACACAAGCCATCCGTAGGGCGTATTTGGCTTATAAGACCAGCCGGCAGCACTTTTCTAATTTCAGGCTCAAGGATAAACTCCCGCGGTGACCGAAGAACATACCAGACAATATAAAGCCGAAATCAGAGCCCTGACCGGGAGCAAGCTTTTTATCAATACCGGCTTCCGTATGGTTTATCCATTTTTACCGGCCATAGCCCGCGGGCTTGGCGTGCCTATTGCTTCGCTCGCTGCGATCGTCTCGTTGCGTGGCTTCACGAGCCTTTTGAGCCCCTTGTTTGGTCCCCTCTCCGATCGTTTTGGTCGCCGGTTGATGATGGTATTGGCCATGATCCTATTTTCCTTGGGGTGCGCTATCGTACTTTTTTGGCCTACCCTTTGGGCATTTGGCGTTACGCTGACGATAATCGCCATTTCAAATGTGATTTATAATCCGGCCATGCAGGCTTACCTGGGAGATAGCGTAGCCTACGATCAACGGGGCCGGGCCCTGGCTATAACGGAATTATCGTGGGCAGGCGCTTTTTTACTAGGTATTCCTCTGGTGGGCATTGCCATGGAGCGTCAGGGATGGCAGGCGCCTTATGCCTGGTTAGCCGCTTTTGGCCTGGCGGCCGCCTTCGTTTTGTGGCGCACAATTCCCTCTGGCGACGGCAAAGGTAGAACAGCCTCTCCTTTTGGTTCAGCCTGGACGATATTCCGAAAAAACCCAGTAATCTGGGCATCCGGCATATATATTTTCCTGGTGATGGGTGCGAATGAATTGTTATTGATCGTATATGGGGGCGTGATGGAAATTACCTATGACCTCAGCCTCACCACCCTGGGTTTGGCAACGGCGGTCATTGGCGGCGCCGAACTCACCGGGGAGATATTTACCGCGGTCTATGTAGACCGGCTGGGGAAACGCCCATTTGTCATTATTACCGGCCTGATGAGTTGCCTGATGTACCTGGCAATTCCGTATACTAGTATCACCCTATCGGCCGCCTTGATAAGCTTATTTATTTTGTTCCTGTTTTTCGAAATGAGTGTTGTGGGTGGGATACCTTTGATGACTGAAGTAGTACCTTCCGCCCGCGGAGTTGTCATGTCTATTGTGCTGGCCATGGGTGGATTGGGTCGAGGAGTGGGTGCCTTGCTAGGCCCCCAAATCATGTCTCGTGGAAGTTATGAACTGCTGGGATTGGTCGCCTCTGTTGCTATGGCCTTGGCTGTTTTTATCCTGGTATTATGGATTAGAGAAGCTGAGCGGAAGCCGATTTAAGTCCTTTGACAACCATTCTTAGATGGGGGATAGTTGATCATGGCTTTTGACCCGGTAACCATTATCGTCGTCGTCGTGGCATTGGTGGCGCTATGGTTCCTGTTCAGGATTTTATTGAGCTTAACAGCGGCCGTTTTCCGAATCGGCTGCATCGTTCTCATTGTGGGGGGCATCGTTGCCGTAATGCTTTACTTTATGGGACTGATCTCATTTTAAGTTCCTTTCTATCCAAACAAGCGAACGATCGCTGACAATGAAATCAAGCCTTTTGTCGGCGATGGCTGGCCGAGACCGCCTCTTTTGCTAAAGCTCCGTTCATTGAGACATCCACATAGCAGGGAAATCTGGCGACACCCCGTACTCTAGTACGCTGTTGCGTTGGCCTATTGCGCGTGTATAATCTGGCAAACATTATGTCGCTATACCGGCGCTGTTTGCACTTGCCACAGCGCAGAATTTATGGATTTGTCAATGCTTCAACGCAAATTTGCCTTAGTTGCCTTCGTGACCCTCTTGTTCCTTGTCGCTTGTCAAAACGATCCCCTGCCAACCCTGGTGCCTGGGACCGAATTAACACCCGGCGTCCCGACCCTGGCTCCGGCCGAGGATAGTGGACAACCGGTCGATGCCCCGCCAACGGCCGTGCTAGACACCCCCATTCCGGCAACAGCCACGCCTTCCGAACCGCTGGCGGCAACGGTTAATGGCCATTCGATCTTGCTTGCCCAGTTTGAGAAGGAATTGGCCCGGTATGAGCAAGCCCAGTTACAGCTTGGCTTATCGGATGGAGATCAATTGGATAGTTACCGGAGGGTTGTTCTGGACGCATTGATCGAAACGGCGCTTATTTCTCAGGCGGCTGCGGTAAATGGCATCGTGATATCCCCTGAAATGGTATCGGCGCGCATGGCTGAATTGAAGGAGTTAGCCGGCGGCGAAGAGAACTTCATGGCCTGGTTACAAACAAACCAGATGACTTTGGATGAATTCACAGTAGCCTTGGCAACCGAGATGTTGACTGAGAAGACGGTCGATTTTGTAACTGCCGATGTACCCAGAGCCGTAGAGCAGGTTCACGCCCGTTATATCCAGGTGGATGATCAACTATTGGCTCAATCGTTATTAGATCAGGTTCGTAGCGGTCTTGATTTTGCCGCCCTTGCTCAACAACACTCTCTTGACCGTGTTACCGGTGAAAATGGCGGCGATCTCAGTTTCTTTGCCCGTGGTTCGCTGCTAGTGCCGGAGATTGAAGAAGCAGCGTTCAACCTCCAACCGGGTGAAACCAGCGAAGTTGTCGCTGGAAACCGGGCTGATGGTAGCGCCACAACTTTCTATATCATCCAACTTATTGAACGTGATCCCCAGCGTGACTTAAGCGCTGATATGTTATTCAGACAACTGCAACAAAAATTTGAACTGTGGCTATCTCAGCAATGGGAACAGGCTGAGATAATTCGTTTTATTGAGATCTAATGCCGGTAGGCTTTCAACCAAAAGAAAAGTTCTTTTGGAATTTCTAGATCGTTGATTGACAAGCGAAGATAGTATCGAGCATTTTAGTAAACCGAAGAATTAGATTAGCATTCGCCTGACAGCGGAGGGGAAAGTAATATGGATGAAGACACCTTCGAGGAGGATACAACCTTCGAAGACGAGACAACCGGTCAGAGCGGTAGGGGACTTAATATCTTTAATATATTGGCTGTTGTGCTGATTGTTGCTGCTCTATGCGTTGTCGGGCTGCTCCTAATTGTGATAGTGACGCCGAATAACCTTATTGCCGATTTATCTGGACAGGAATCGGAACAAGCGACAGCAACATTGGTAGCAACATTAGCAGCCCCAGCGACATTTACTTCAACACCGTTGCCGTCAGACACGCCGGCAGTGATCAGTTTGCCACCGACCAACACGCCGGTGCCGGTTGGCGATACCGCGACGCCTGTGCCCATTAATACCTTGCTGCCGACTTTAACGCCATCGGCATCGGCGACATTGCCACCGCCAACGCCGACCAAAACCGCGACGCCGACGCCAACCGATACGCCGACGCCAGGTCCAACGCCAACGGCAACCAGCACTCGTTCAGCGTTCGTATTTACTAAGGACGATGTTAGCCCGCAATATCTACAAAATTTTGCCAATGCCGCCGGTTGTAATTGGATGGGCATTGGGGGGACTGTACTGGATCTGAACGGCAACCCGGTACCAACCGGCGAATACCAGGTCCACGTCTGGGATAGCGGCATCGACGTCAGAGCGCCTGTCGGTGGGGCGCCGGCTTATGGTCCAAGCGGATATGAGCAATTCCTATTTGATGCGCCGCGCATACAGGATAACAATGTCCAATTAGAGACGGTCAATGGGACGGCCGTGTCTCAAGTCTATCGTATCCAGACCCGGGCCAGTTGTAATCAAAACCTGATTAGCTTTGGTTTCGTGCAGAATCACTAAAATCAGTAGCTTGTCGGGACTTCTTTACCGGCGCCTTTTTTCTCATGCCAACTCTCTACCTGGTCGGGACACCTATCGGTAACCTGGAGGATATCAGCCTCAGGGCCTTGCGTATCCTGGGGGAGGTGGGGCTGGTTGCGGCCGAGGACACGCGGGTGTCCGGTCGCCTATTGAAGCATTACGAGCTAGATACACCCCTCATCAGTTACCATGAGCATAGCGACCAGGCGCGGATTGCCGAGATTATTAACAAGTTGAGTCATTCGGATATTGCTTTGATATCCGACGCCGGCATGCCTGGCTTATCCGATCCCGGTTACCGGCTTGTTCAGGCTGCTATTCAGGCCGGTGTCAAAGTTGTGCCGGTCCCTGGCCCTTCGGCCGCTATTGCCGCGCTGGTCGGCAGTGGTTTGCCAACCGATAAGTACCTCTTCTATGGATTTCTACCTCGACAGAAAAAAGCACGACAGCAGGCATTAACAACAGTTCTTCCATTACCTTATACCCTGGTGTTTTATGAGGCGCCCCATCGTTTACTGGCTTTGTTGACGGATGTTGAGGCCGTTCTTGGGGATCGCCAGGTCAGTATCGGCCGGGAGCTGACCAAGCTATACGAAGAAATTTGGCGAGGATCGGCCAGCGCAGCCATTGCTTATTTCGGCGTGGGCAAAATTCGGGGAGAATTGACGGTGGTTGTTGAGGGTTCAAATGCGGCAGAGAGTCGCTGGGATGAAGCGGCTGTCAAGGCAGCGTTTGCCACCGAGGTGGGTAGGGGTGTGGGTCGCAAGGCGGCTGCAGCGACAATCTCCCAGCGATCAGGCTGGCGTAAGCGCGAGGTCTATGATCTGACTCTACCAGAGTAACATGCAGCTTATCCATATTGTGAATTTTTGAGGAAGTGGTCTTTCTGGAAGGCTTATTCTTCCTGCGGCTCTTCAATAACTTGCCTGAAAAGTTGAAGTTCGTAATCACTCCCCTCATTGAAAAACTCCTGGATGACAATCATCCACTGGCCTTCAGAGGTCAGTCGAAACCCCTCCAGGTTTTCCTGAACGCCTGAGAGGGAGCTATCAATGGAAGTGGCTGTATTTCCTGTTGGATCTAACAATACAATGACTAAGTCGCGGTTACCATTGATAGGGGACAGCTTGATATCAACAATCTCGTCGAACCGGCCCCAGAAGGTCCAGCCAACTTGTTTCCCCGCTGGTAAAGTACCCGTTATAGTCTGGCTATAACTGATCGAGCCAGCGATTTCAAGAATATTGCCCCCGCTTACATCAAGAGCCACCTCGTATTCTCCTGGTTCGCCAAAGAACTCCCTTACCAATAGTAAATATTGGCCGTTAACAGGTAATGATTGTTCGATCTTCTCGGTTTCGCCAGACAAAAATTCGTCCTTGGTTGCCAGTTGCCTGAGCTCTGGGTCAAGTAGCCAAATATCCATATCCAGGTTTGGTTCTAGGGGAGAAACCTCAATAGTCACCTCATCGCCAGCTTCTCCTTCAAAGAACCAGGCATGAGCCTCATCTTCACGCAAAATCTCACGCCCGCTTTCCCCATACTGGAGGTTACCAGCATCAAAAAAATTAACTGTACTCTCGCCACCTTCATCAAGGAACAGGGAATAGGGGCCGCCGTGACCGGCGAAACCTCGAACAAGGATGATGTATTCACCGGTAACGGAAATCTCATAGCCAGTAAGCAGTTCGGGATCTCCGGCAAATCCTTCGTCGAGGAGAACAAGTTCGCTACCATCCGGACCGCGAAATTCAAGGATAACATCCAACTGGTCAGTGTGGGAGGTCAATATCATCGTCACTGCCTGGCCGGCCGTCCCCTGAAAAGCCCATAGATGCTCGCCATTTTCGGGTAATTCCGAGAATACCTCTTGACCAAGACGAATAGGGCCGCCACCACCAGACTGGAGCTCATCAGTTAACAGGAGGTTTAACTCATAACCGGCCGCTTCGTTGAAGAACTCACTTACTTCAATCACATAATTGCCGGCTGTCGGCAACAATACATCAGTTAATACCTCGATGTCGCCAGCATAACCATTATCCACGCTGGTGAGGATATTTCCATCGGGATCGATTAGATTGAGCGTCAAATCCACAATTCCCTCATCGGGTTTCAATGTGATAGTGGCGTAATTGCCGTTAGGACTGTTAAAAGTCCATAAGTCGGCAATCCCTTTCTCCAAGGAGTCGTTGACTGGTCCGCTGCCCCCCAGCCGGCCGCGAACTCGATTGTTGGTCGGTGGCAAGGTGATCGTATCCATGATGTTATCAATCAACTCATCATACGTTTCTTCGTTACTCTCACTGGCGCCCAATACGAATATGGCCTTTTCATCTGAATCTGATCTAGCCAGGGATAGCAGGCGCAACTGCAACATATCCTCATTAATCGGGAAGATATTCAGCAGATCGGCCTTGAGGTCTATGAATGCGCCAGCGCCGTCGTTGAAGTCGAAACGGGACACGTCATCTTCAGTGATATCTTCGATTTCGGCCGCAGCAGCATATTCCAATAGGCGATCGGCCGGCGTAATCTCGGCGGAGGCTGAACTGTCAAAAAATGCGAATACAAACATGCCCTGGCCCAGAGGAGTACCACTTAAAAGATTGCGACCGGATTCAGGCAAATCTGCTATAAGAAGCACCTTGGGTCCAAGCTGGTCAAAAGTTTCCGTGTGGCGCAGCTCACCGGTCAGGTTGACCCAGGACTCGGGGGCGGCAATTTGCAGACCAAAACGCTGATCACCAAACAGGCGCCAATCATCAGGATAGTTCCGAGATGGAGTAATCGTTGCTGTTGTGGTTGGTGTCGGCGGTGGTTTGGCCGCCGGGGTTGTTCCATTGCCAGGGGGCCGGGATTCAAGCGGGGGGGAATCAGCCGGCTGTGGGGTTGATCGTTGCCTGGTTGGTCCCCGTTCGACAGTTGCGGTAGGAGATAATGGGATATCGCTGGCCGGATCATCCAAACAGGCCGTAAAAAACATCACGGCCAATAGCAACAATAACCTTGCCCACCTATTTCTTGAAACCATACAAACTACGTATGTTATTGGACATCCCCCACCATTGCCAGTTTCTGGTGCTGGTCATACTCGACCACGAGCTATTCCTCGACACCAGGCACTTCCCAATCATTTCCCAGTATGATAAGAACGTCAAAATCACCCGGTGGTTGATTACTACTACTGATATTGAGCGGCGGGATCTGCATTATCTGGGTTAGATAGAGAGTCGTGCTACGATGAGATCCGTAATCAATTATTTGGGTGCTGTTATATTCACTCGATTCGGCGTTGCCGATCTCGACGATATTAATATTGTACTCAGCCAGGAAAGTTTGCGTTTCTCCAGCCAGTCCGAAAAAGGGTGTACCATTGTATATCGCCACCCGGGCGCCTTCTGCGGCCGTGAGTTGCGGTAAATTCTCAATAACTGGTGTGGGGATCGCCGGCGGTGCGAAAAGTTGATCGCGCAATACACGAATCTTATCTCGAACGGGTATCAGGACCGCCTGACCGTCCGGCGTCAATTCATTATAGACATAGTCATAATTAAGCACCTCGGTACGAATGTTCTCGCCCGGGATATCTTGAGCCAAAAGTGCCAACTCTATCACCTCATTCAGGCGCATGTCTGTCTCGACATTATCCTGGAAGATCCGCCAGAGCTCTGGCGCCCGGGTTAGAAGTTGGGGTATCATATCGATACGCAAGATCTTGTCCCTCACTGCCATGACCACCTGTTGCTGGCGCATAGCCCGATCGACATCTCCTCCGAACGTAGCCCTGGTGCGGGCGTACTTGAGCGCCGATTGCCCGTTTAATTGATGGACACCGGCGTTAATATAAAAAGGGTCATAGCCATAACAGTTGTCAGGGTAGGTGTTGTCGTCGATATCTTCGGTGACTTCGACTTCAATGCCTTCAATTTCATCAACTAACTTGACAAAAGCGTCGAAGTTCACAGTGGCGTAATAATCAATGTCAACCCCCAGGGTAGCCTCAACTGTTTCGACGGCCAAAGCCGGGCCACCTCCAGGATATTCGTAGACCTCGCCGAGAAAGTGGGCCTGGTTGATCTTATCAACACCAAAACCGGGTATCTCTACCCACAGATCGCGAGGAAGGGACAGCGCTGCGGCCGAAAGTCCCACCGGGTCCATGGTTAAGAGCATCATGGTATCTGTCCGGGTTGGACCATCCTCTTCGCAGCGCTGATCAATGCCTAATACCAGGATGGTTACACGGTCATGACCGGACCACTTTTGGGGCAATGGGCTGGAAAAGATGCTCTCGCTGTCTGGTTCTGTTTCGTCGGCAGAGCTGTTCGTTCCAGCAGACGATCCCTCGGCCGGTTCGTCAATCTGGCCAAAATCAGGATTGGGTAAATCTAAATCGGAGGCCAGGCCGAGAACTGTCCTGAATAGCCAAATCGAGCTAATAATCAAGAAGGCCAATACAATAGCGGCTAATATTCCTAATACCCATAGGGGCAAGCGTGAGCCTGAAGATGAATCCGGTCTTGAATTTCGTGATGTCATGGCACTACATATATGATTATAAATTGGACAAGCATTATAGCATGGGCAAGCGTTGATGCAATCGAAGTGACCCCGTGCCGACGTCTTGACGCTGATAAATCATTATGGTAAACTGCCATCATTATGTATAGTTGTCCATAATGGAGCAGGAGGTCCCTGTGAGATTAACTTTTGCCTCCCGGCACATATTTATACTCTTGATAGCGATGCTAGCTATTGGGCTTGTCGCTTGTGAGCGGCCGCTCAATGAAGAGGCGCCAACGCCGACTCCGGTGCCCACCGTCGAGGGTGTGCCGGCAACAGCGCCAGACGGCTCGACCACTATCCTCGTGCCGACTCTTGAAGTCGTACCGCCGACAGTTGATACGACGGTACCCGATAGCGGGCAACCAGAAGGAGGTGGCGATACTGTCCCTACGGCTCCGCCGGAGGGTGGGGGCGCTGAGCCGGCCGATCAAACCCAGGCGCCACCGCCAACCGAAGCCTCTGTACCAGTGACGTTGCCCTCAGGTGAACAGGTACATACCGTCCAGGCAGGCGAGAACCTTTATCGCATTGGCTTGCGTTATGGATGTACCGTGGCTGAGCTTTCCGCCTACAACGGCATTGCCAACCCGAATTACATCAACGTCGGGCAGCAGATTCGCATCCCCACCACCTGTGGCGGGTAGAGGCTTGTTTCGCGGGACGTCAGGATAATCAGCTTACTTTGCCTTCCCAAGATTACCCATCTCATATAAAGTGGCAGGGTAGTTCATGGCGCCTGCGGGTCGTCGAGATAAAACTGTCAGATGGGACCATCCTTGAGAAAGGGGTTATTGATCACCCCGGTTCGGTGCTTATCGTACCCATGATGGGGAAGCAGGTACTCATGCTTCGCCAATATCGCCTGCCGTTGGAGCGGTGGATCCTAGAGCTGCCGGCCGGAACCCGCGAAAAAGGCGAAGATCGGTTCACCTGCGCCCGGCGAGAATTGCGAGAAGAAACCGGTTATCAGGCCGAAAGCTGGCGCTCCTTGGGGGAAGTATGGCCGGCGCCCGGCCTGACCAATGAAATCATGGCCGTTTATCTGGCCACCGACCTGACCGAAGCGCCCCTCCAGCGCGATTCGGACGAAGATATCGAAGTCAGGCCCTATCCAATAGATGAATTGGTGGCCATGGCTTTGGATGGCCGTTTACAGGATGCCAAGAGCGTGGTGGGGATCATGAGAGCCGCTAAGATCATGGATTATTATTGATTCCATTCCCGCTTCTGAAATACTATTCATGATTTTTCGGCTCCCAATCTATTTGAGTAGCCATTGTCTAGAAACGATAGTATCCTTGACCCTAAAACGCCACTTGTTTGACACCAAAATTACACCCACCTATAATCCTCTATAACTTGTTTTCCGGGATATAGATCTCGGGGTGTAAATCATTACGCGCCTGATTCAAGATACAAGCCAGCGAGCAATTGGCCATGACCAGATACCTCTAGCATCCCATGCTCCAATTCATCGGCCGCCGTCTATTTTTCATCCTCCTTGTTTGTTTGCTGATAATCCTGTTCGTACATATGGGCATGCGCATGATCCGAAACTCGGAGGTGAGCGATCCCAGCTACGACATGGTCAACTATACACGCCTTGCCTGGGGGGATACCCAGACTTATATTCAGGACCTGGCCAGTGGTGATTTGGGTTCTGTGCAGATCGGCAGCAGTTCTGTCCCACTAACCACTACTATCAAAGTGGCCTATAGGAATAGCCTGGGCTTGCTATTAACGGCTTTATTTGCAGCTGCTCTCATTGGCCTACCCTTGGGCACTTTTGCCGCTGTATCCAAGCAGCGTTGGACCTCCCTGCCCGTCTTAACCCTCACCATAATTGGCATATCGGTGCCGGCATTTTTTGCGGCTCTGTTATTGCGGACGGGAGAGTTGTACTACGTCCGTTTCACCGGCCGACAGTTGGTAAAGGTGGCCGGATTTGGTTGGGATTATAAACACATGTTGCTGCCGGTATTGGTGCTCATGGCGCGTCCCTTGGCCTATCTCACCCGTGCTTCCTTTTTATCCTTGAAACGGGTGATGGATGAGGACTTTATCCGAACTGCCCGCGCGAAAGGATTACGGCCGGGATACACCATAAATTGGCACGCCATACCTAATATCGCCGTACCGGTGCTCACGGCCATGGGTGTCTCCATACGTTTTGCCTTGGTCGCCCTGCCGGTTGTCGAATTCTTTTTCCTATGGCCTGGTATAGGGCTGCTCATGTTGGAAGCACTCGAGGCCCGACACGTGACGCTCATGGTTACCCTGGCTTTGATCTTGGGCCTCACGTTTCTAGTTCTAAATCTAATATTGGACGTGACTTACTGGTTGGTTGATCCCAGAATCAGGGAGGAAAGGTGAGCACAGCCAGGCGAGTATTGGATTATTTGCTTAATCCGCGAGCGCGGCTAAATGATTTACCACCCTTGAGCCCGCTCACGGCCGAGGCCAATGAGACTGAAGCGCCCATCGGACAGCGCGGTCGCCGGGGTTATTGGCGGGCGCTATTTAACCTGCCCTTTGTCGTCGGCTTGCTCATTGTCTTGGGATTATTCCTAGTTGTACTCTTTGGCCCCATTTGGGCGCCAAGTAACCCTTACATTGCCGGAGAACATATTCAGCCTCATTTAGACAGCGATACGGGCGAGTGGATCAGCCCGCCGCTGGAACCATCGGAGGAATTCCCACTTGGTACGGATGAGTACGGAAATGACCTCTTCAGTATGCTCCTATACGGCGCTCGCAATACCTTGATCGCCGCTGCGTTCATCGCTATGGCCCGCGTATTCATTGGCCTTGGCCTTGGCGCATATGCCGGCTGGCATGAAGGAAAAACGCCCGACAAAGTCATCATGGGCACTATCGGGATCATCGCTGCCGTGCCAATATTGCTTAGCAGCATGATCCTCATTTTCGCCCTAGACATCCGCCGTGGGTTACCGGTATTCATCGTTGCCTTGACGATAGTCGGTTGGACCGAAATCGCGCAATATATCCGAGGTGAGTTTCTAATTATGCGCAAAATGCCCTTCATAGAGGGGGCTCTATCAGTCGGGGCATCCAGCCGGGAGATAGGCATCCGCCATATCTTGCCGAATATTCTCCCCCAATTATTGGTGATCACTTTCCTGGAGGTTGCCGCTGTTTTATTACTCTTTGGTGAACTGGGCTTTGTTGGTGTATTTATCGGAGGTGGCAGCCACATATCGATTGGTGATGATCTGACCGGAACCCAACTGGTGACCTTGGCCGAGGTACCTGAGTGGGGGGCGATGTTGGCCGCGGGTTACCAGTGGCTTCGATCTAAGCCTCATATCGTCTATCCTCCGGCCCTGGCTTTTTTTATCGCCATAATTGGCTTCAACGCTCTAGGCGAGGGGCTGCGTCGCTTCATCGAGACTTATCATGTCAACCCCAATTTTCTCCTTAGCAGACGTATGCTGCTGGTCATCGGTGGTCTCACTTTTGCCACTATTTTCATCATCAACAATGCCGGACCGGCGCCCTGGTTTGCCAAAGTCTCGCAGGCCTTCGACACGGATTCGGCTTATGGCCATACAGAATCCCTTGCTGTTATGGACGGCCGCGGGGCGGGCCAGGAAGGGGGCCAACAAGCCGCGGCGTACATTGCCGAGAAATTCAGGCAATATGGCCTGGACCCGGGTTGGCAGCAAGCCGAATACCTTTTCACGAATGAAACATTACTGGTTAGACCCACTTCTCAACCGGAGTTGACACTCCTCGATGTTGTTGGTGAACCGTTACAATCTTTTAGCCACCAAGTTGATTTTGGCTTCGTCATAGAAGGCCATGGTGGCAGTGGAGAGTCTGAAGCACCCATTACCTTTCTCAGCTTTGATCAGGATCCCGAGTTTTATAGTTGGGAATCGTTCCAAGGTTTAGATTTACGCGGCCGGATTGTCCTTCTCATCCAAGGTAATGCACCTCCGGACTTTGCTAACGAGGCGCTTATTCGTGGGGCTGAAGGGGTGCTCTGGGTCACCGGAAATGAGTTAAACGCGGTCCGTTCCCAGATTCAAAGTGGGAATCCAGAACATCCCTCGCTGCAGACTCCAACTATCCCGATTTTTCGTATCCGGCCGGCCGTGTCCCAGGCAATTATGGCTTCGACAGGTGAATCATTGTCCGGCTTGTTCTCTGACCGCTCCTCTGCTGAACAGCGTGGACTGGGCTGGACCTCGCACAACCTGGATGCCAGAATGCGAATGTCCCTGGCCCTTGATAACCCGGAGACAACGCCTGTCCCGGTTGTATTGGGCTATGTGAATGGCTCCGATTTCACTATATCCAATGAGCTGGTCGTGATATTCGCCAGCTATGATGGCTTGGGGGTGGATCCTAATGGCACTGTTTTTCCCGCGGCCAATCACAACGCGGCCGGTATCGGTATGATGCTGGAGGTTGCCCGGCTTTGGCAAGAGCAGGAGCTTGACCCGCGACGTTCGGTGCTCTTTGTCGCCTGGGGTGGTGGACAGCTGGATGATTCCGGCGCCCAAAAGTTCCTTGCCGATCGGACCTCTTTTCGACATTTGCCGGCCAATAATAATGGAACGCCGTTAGCTC
This sequence comes from Patescibacteria group bacterium, assembly GCA_035527655.1. Classification (GTDB taxonomy): domain Bacteria; phylum Chloroflexota; class Anaerolineae; order Promineifilales; family Promineifilaceae; genus UBA11865. The sequence continues at coordinate 59,592 of DATLAB010000023.1, forward strand.
CGCGTGTGGTTCTCCAATTGGATTACCTGGGAGCGGGTGGCGACACACTCCTAATTCACCCACAATCCAGCACCGATTTGCGGGAACTCTGGGTTGAAACAGCTTCCGACGCCGGTATTCCGGTTACTATGATGGCCGAGGATACGGTTCCCCAGGTGGAGGTCCTCAAAGCCCAAAGATCAGCCTGGCTTTCTTTTGCCTGGGAAGATTCCGCTGTGCCGCCCTCAGAGGATCTGATGGAATACATCGACGCGGAAAAGCTACAGGTGATAGGCCAGGCTTTTACGCGTATGTTGACCGAAATCGTCCGCCAAACGCGATTGTAACGATTAATACCGATGCTAAGAAAACCCGTTACGATTTTTTGGATTATTACAGGCTTGGCAGCCGTACTTCTTCTGGTGTTCACCTTGAGCCTCCGGTCTCGGGCCTTGGTCCAGAAATCAGCCGGGTTTACCGGAACGATCACTGGGGTTGACAGCGCTGTTTATCTATATGAACAACCTAGCGCTAGCTCTCATATCATCACTTTGCTTGACCTGGGCGACCCAGTTATTGTGACTGATAGCGACGGGGAAGAGAATACTCTGTGGTATTATGTTAACTCAGTAAAGGCTAACGGCTGGTTGCCTGCCGACCGGGTGAGCCGAAACCCACCATGATTCACCAGGCAAAATTCATCTCAAAACCATGACCGTACCGGATCCAGATACTCAAAATAGCCAGGCCTTCTCAACGCCAATATCTGGCCGTAGCCGCATTGAGCTGGTCGATATTCTGCGGGGCTTTGCTATATTCGGGATCCTGGCTGTAAATATGTTCTCGTTCGCCGGAGTGATCTTTAACTACCAAAGCGAACCCGATCTGCTGGATAAGATTGTCATTGTCCTGGTCATGTTCTTATTCCAGGCAAAATTCTATTCGCTCTTTTCTCTTTTATTTGGATGGGGCATGTCCATTCAGATGGAAAGGGCCGCGGCCAAAGGTACGCCCTTTGTGCCTGTCTATATTCGTCGCCAACTTATTCTCCTGGCTTTTGGCCTCATCCATGGCATCTTCATCTGGCCAGGCGACATTCTCACTAATTACGCCTTCCTAGGGTTGTTCCTGCTGCTGTTTCGGAAGAGCTCCAAGAGAACGCTGCTCATTGGGGTGGCGCTTTCGTTATTGTTGGCCATCCTTGTGGTTGTCCCCGGGACAACGATGGATGCCCTGCGTCAAGTCTATGCGGATCTAACCGAGTTCATGCGAAACCTCAGTGATGTGCCCCAGGATATCTTTGGCCGGGGCGCATATGGTGAGATAACCGAACGGCGGGCCAGTGAATTTATTGGTGCACAATCATGGTTTATCTATTGGATTGGCAACGTCTTCGCCATGTTCTTGCTCGGCCTGTATTTTGGCAAGCGACGCCTCTTCCAAGAAACCGCGGAGAAATTACCGCTATTTCGGTGGATGAACCGCCTCACTTTGGTAGTGGGCTTGCTTTTCGGAGCGATATGGGTTGTGGCAGCTATTCGTCCCGATACGGTACCTACCCAGTATCAACGATTTGTCGTTGTTGCGGGTCGAACCATAGGCGCGCCAGCACTTATGCTCTTCTATGTCTCGGGCATCACCTTGCTGGTCCAGAAGGAGAATTGGCACCGGCGCCTGGCCCCTCTGGCCCCGGTCGGCCGGATGGCTCTAACCAACTATATCTTACAATCGGTGGTCGCCACCTTGATATTTTACAGCTATGGTTTGGGACTCTATCGCGAGTTCAGTCCCCTGGCTGGTCTGGTAACCACCATCTTGATATTTTTTGCCCAGATTCGCTTTAGCGCCTGGTGGTTGGAGCGTTATCGATTCGGTCCAATGGAGTGGTTGTGGCGTACCCTGACCTACGGTCGCCTACAACCCTTACGCCGGAATGGCGGCCTAGAAGACGCGAGAACCTCTCCAAAATTCGGAAAGGTTCGAAGAGTTCTGACCGGAATAAACCCTCTTGTTTACCTGGCAATTATATGGATAGGGCTGATGATTTGGACCTTCGGTCTGATCAATTGGCAATACAGGCTTGATGAAGAAGCAGAAGATGTTGCCATGGCTATCGCTGCCCTTACGTCTGGCGATCACGATGGCCAATCCAGACCGGCCGATGATCTCCTGGGTGAAAGCGTATCATCTTCGGAAGCTCTGCCCTTGGCAGAAAGCGCGCCGGCTATTTCGACGCCGGAGGTTCGAGCTATAGATTATGATCCCGGTCCTATTGCCGCTGGGGGTGATATGGCCGAGTTGGCCGCCGCCTTCGATGTTGATTTTGCCATTGAGCAAATTGAGGTCCTTGCCAGCCCGGCATTCATGGGCCGCATGGCCGGATCATCGGGTGGACGGGCGGCGGCCGAGTACATCGCTGAACAATTCGCTGCAAATCGATTACAGCCGGCCGGCGACGCGGCCACATTTTTCCAGGAGTTTCCAATCACCTATACTTTGATAACTGAGGTGCCCAGCCTGGCCGTAACCGCAGCGGACGGATCTGTTACTGACAGTTATGTGATTCACCGGGATTTCGCGCCGGTCGTTTATAGTTATTCCGGAGGAGGCGAAGAAGCCGGCCAGGTTTACTGGTTGAACCATTGTCTGCCTGATGATTTTTATGGACGGGATGTCGTTGGGAAAATCGCATTTTGTAGTACGCCTGGGAGTAATGAGGAGCTGGCGGGGATGGGCCGCCATGCGCTGGAACACGGCGCTGTAGGTTTGCTATTATTAACCCCCCCAGACGGCCGCCCGCCCGATTTTGGCAACCGTTTTATGGAAGTTTGGGTTCCTGAACCGATTCCCAGCTTGCGTGTTTATTCTGAGGTGACTGCAGATCTGTTTGCCGGTAGCGGCGTTAATGTGGCCGATCCGAACGAGATGGCGCAGCCCCTATTATTGAAGACCCGGGTTTCCATGGTCGTTAACACCAGCGAAAACCAGAGATTCCAGGCCAGAAATGTTCTGGGAGTCTTACCCGGCCGTGATCCGGCCTATCGTTCCGAGGTCGTCATTCTAGGCGCCCATTATGATCATCTCGGTCAGACGCCGGATGGTACGATCTGGTCTGGGGCCAATGATAATGCCTCGGGGGTGGCTTCTCTCATAGAGATCGCCAGAAGTTGGGCTGAGCAGGGCTATGTTCCGCGCCGGTCCGTACTCTTTGCCGCCTGGGATGCCGAGGAGTGGGGATTGTTGGGTTCTGTCTACTACGTAAATAACCCTCGCTACCCTCTGGAGGATACCCAGGCCACGCTCCAGATGGATATGGTAGGCGCGGGCGTAGATACGTTGAACATCGCCGGAGATCAGGAACTCTCCCGCCAGCTTTATGATATCGCCGAATCGTTGGGAGTGGAAGCAGCTATTTCAGACCTCGGCCGCAGCGATCACGTCCCCTTTCAGCAAGCCGGCATTCCGTCAGGCCTGATCATATGGATTGCTGAAGATGAGGGCATCTCCCACTATCACCGCCCGGCCGACGTGGTTGAGATTATTGAACGGGATAAATTGGCAGCTGCGGGCGCCATCACCAGCATGACCCTTTTGAATCTAGTTGAAACCGAACCTGCGATCGAAAGCCTACTGGCTGAGAGAGCAGCGGCGATCTTAGTGAATGATTCGGTCACTTTCTTGAGTACATCCCATCCGGATCAATTAGCCACAGATCGTTTTTGGTTTGATGGACTGCGGAGTTTCGAACCAACCCGACTAAATATGAGGTTGGAAGACCTTCATTTTACAGGAGATTCAGCTGCGGCCGATGTGACCTTTGACCTGGCTTATCCGGACGAAGGCAGTTCTGATGGTATTCGAGAATTTGATGCTACCATGCCGGTCAGATTCCTTCGGGACGGCAACAGCTGGCAATGGGCCGGTCCGGATCTCATTCTAGCAAGACCCACGGTGACCCAAACCACCGCCATGACCAGGACCGGTCTTCAGCCCTTTGAGGTTGCCTATCCCGCCAGCAGCACCGTCAATCCCTTTGATGTGGGCCTGGTGGCCGCCAGCCAGTATCGCGAGATAAATGACCTGCTTAATTTGAATGTCCAGGTGATAGATCAGATCCTGTTAATGCCAGACACGGAAGCCATTCGGGTTAGCACATCCTTATCTTTGCCGCCTGATACGCGACGATGGGTTGCCTCAGGGCAGGTGAAGTTACTGTTTAGCCCAGAGATTAGCCGTAGCGCTCAGCTCGAAGATGCGATGGCCCAGCTACTTTTAGCCGATATGGGCCTCAACGAAGAGATCGCCCCCTGGCTATGGCATGGGTTACCTTGGGCTTTACAGGCTGAGGATGATCTGGTTACTACTCAGAGCAGGTTACTGCCAGAATTGCCAGCCGGTTTACGGAGCGAAGAAGGGCAACCAACGCCAGCTACAGCCTGGGCGGCGATTGATTACTTGCAACGCCAGATCGGTTGGCCTGGGGTAGGGCAATTCATCGACACGTTGGGTCGCTCCTGTCGCCAGGGTAGCTGCGATGCCACCGCTCTGGATTCAGCTTTAGGAGTAGCCATTGGCATGGATTCTGAGACATTTGAGGAAAGTTGGCGAGCTGATTGGCTCCAGCGGCTTGATTCGGTTCAGGCTGGTCTGGACGATCTGATGACCACCCGCGAAACGACCGTCCTGATCGGCGACGAGCCATCTTTCCTGAAAACCCTTGATCCAACGGATCTGGCCCTGGTGAGTGCGGAACAGCATTGGTTCTCTGACCTGGCGGAAAATCCAGTTTCTACTTTTAGCTTGTCGGCTGAACCGGCTGCTTTGTTACCTGGGGGCAATGTCCTGGCCAATGTAAACATGCGCTACCAACTAGCAGAAGTGGGAGCGCGGGAGCAAAACGTACCGCTCTCGATCGAGCTTACCGCCATAGGAGACGGTTATCAGTGGGCTGGTCTTTCCATGGATTCCTTGTCCGGTTCCTCTGTAACCCTTCGCTATCCTGAAGGGGAAATTAAGACCGCGGAATATCTTTTGGCTGAATCCGAGTTCCTCTATGCCCGCCTGGCACAAATATTGGGTGTTGCCGCGCCGGATCCCTTAATCATCGAGCTATTCACAGATGCGGCCAGTTTTCGGGCTGCCAATGCTCTCTCTTTTCCCGACAGCTCCTGGATTACAGCCTGGTCTGGGCCGGGCACTGCCATTAAACTCAGAAAGCTACCTTCATCCACAGACGAGGATTATCGCGCTGACCTGACAATCCAACTGGCTCGCCAACTCATGCTCCAACTAGGCGTTAATGCCGAATGGTTGCTCAAAGGGGCCAGTACCTACCTGGCCCGATCGTTGGATGGTGGTATCAGCCAGAGGGCGGCAACGGCCGCCTTGCCCGAGATTTACCAGGCAGCGCAAGATGGTACCCTGGTGGATCTGGCAAAGCTGCCAGCGGATGAGGAGTTGTCTCAAGAAGAATTTGCCCGATCTGGCGCCCAGGCGTGGGATAGCGTTCGCTTCCTGGTTGATACATATGGCCGTCAGACCCTGATCGAATTACTCCATCGCCAAGGTCGGGATGGTGATGTAGAGGGCGCCGTCAGGGATATTCTTGGCCAGCCGCTGACACTTTTCGCCAGTGAGTGGACGGCATCCTTACGAAAGGGGCATGCGCCGGCCGGCGCGATGGACCTGGTATTCGATTTTGACGGTCAGTCGGCCTCTGAATTCGTGGCCTACCTGGCTGGTCCGGCCCTGGCCGGCCGCCAGGCCGGCTCGGACGGGGCAAACCAGGCAGCCGAGGAGATTTCTGACCACTTTGCCGAGCTTGGATTGTTGCCGGTTGGCGATTCAGAAGGGATCAGCTATTTTCAGCCCTTTATTATCACACGAACGGTGCGTTCGGCCGATCCTTTCTTCAGCCTGGATGGAGATCTTCTGCCTTTTACTTTCAGGGATGAATTCCTGATCGCTCGAGCAACTATCGGTGAAGGAGAGCCCGTAACGGGTGAATTGATCTGGGTGGGTGAGAACGTGCTGGAAGCGACCTATCTGGATGGTAAGATCATGGTTACCCGGCCGGTTGAAGGCATCAGTGCTGAGATAGATCGGGCAGTAGCCCTGGGAGCAGGGGGTTTGATCCTCCTGACCAACAAAGAGGAAGAGGAAGATCTTTTTGCGAAACATCCACTTACTGCGGAAGACATAGCCGAAATACCGGTTATCGAGCTTACATTAGCCGGCACGTTACGTCTGCTAAGAACGTGGGGGGAAGAATACCGCGACACCTTCGCCCGGCCTGGTGTAGAACCGATGGATATGGGAGCGCAAATAATTTCAACTTTGGCTCCTCTGGAACCGGTCCAAACGGCTAATGTTTTAGGCTTGCTGCCCGGCCGAGATCCTGCCTTAGCCGTTGAAGTCATTATCCTGGGAGCCCACTACGATTACGTTGGCGATGATCCTGGGGCTGAGAACTGTGCGGGTGAGGGAATGGATCACCAAAACAACATGGCCTGTCAGACAGGTGGCCGCCGGTATGGGGGCGCCAACGACAACGCCAGCGGCGTCGCAGTGATGTTGGAAATCGCCCGGCTCTGGCAGCAGGGTGGATACCGACCGGCACGCAGTGTGCTCTTTGCTGCCTGGGGAGCCCAAGAGTTGGGCCAGCTCGGTTCCAGCCATTATGTCCTATCGCCAACGGTGTCCCTCACACAGACGCTAGCCGTCATTCAATTGGACGGTGTTGGAGGCGGTAACGGATTCTTCCCCGGGATGCAGGGAGATGAGGAGCAGGACGCCTGGTTGCTCCACCATGCCCAGGCAGCGGCCGACTTGCTGGCAGAGAAGATCATCGTGACCCCAGACTTCGCCAACAGTGACCATCAATCATTCGATGAAGCCGGCTTACCTACACTGCTTTTTAGCTGGCGACTCGCCAATGAGGACAACCTGCCCGATGGCCTGGCCAATGGCATTTCCGGCGATAGATTGGCTGTTACCGGCCGATTGGTAGCTTTAACCTTGATGATGCTAGCTCGGTGACGACTTCTTCCTGGTGGCTGAAAAACCTGATCTGAATCAGGTCCCATTTATTTGGAATGGTAGTTCATGTTTCTTGGGGTCTTTTCAATTAGTCTTCCTTCCCTATCAAAGTCGATCTTATAACCTTCGGACTTCGCCTGGCAACAAGGTAGTTCCAAAAAGAAGAACCGATAGAAAGTCAAAGCCATCCATCAAAATCCAACTCATAATAAGTGAATATTGCTGATCTATGTTTTTCAATGGCGCCTTTCTATCAGCGTGAATTGCTCGTTTTCCCCCCGAATGGGTGACACAATTGCTGAAAAAAAACCCATTCAATGGAAACACTTGACAACCTCTAATCAATCTGATATTATTATCACATACTGAAAAATATTTCACTTATGTTCCAGTAAGCGAAAATAATTTCCAATTTGGTCCTTCAGGTGCCTCAAAAGGACTATTAATTAATAAGAGACGCGAATGGCAATGTCGCCTTTGAATCTAAGTGATTACCGAACCTCTTATTGAAACTGGTAATTCTCATGCAGAATAACGGTGTTTCTCTCTTTGCCACAAACAGCCCAATAGTTCTAGCTTGTCTACCGGAAGGGTTGTCTGTGAAACCAAAATCAAAGATTAATATATGACAACAATACCGCTACTCCAGATTGCCCTCGATTACACCTCCCTGCCAAAAGCGCTGGTTATGGCTTCCCTTACGGCTCCAGAAGTAGACATTATCGAGATAGGAACGCCTCTCTGTAAAGCGGCCGGTCTTGATGCAATCAGGGCGATGCGAGAAATTTGCCCAGATAAGCTCATTTTGGCTGATTTTAAGACTCCCGATGTTGGGGGACTTGAGGCGACGATGGCTTTTGACGCAGGCGCCGACATGATTACGGTGATTGGCGGCGCTGCTTTGGCTACGGTGGAGCAGGCTTACTCGGTTGCTCAGAAACGAGGCAAGATCATGCTAATGGAACTCACCGGCGTCCGAGATATCGTAGCCAGGGCCACCGAATGGCGCCGGATCGGCATTGATCGCATCGTTTATCACCGTGAGTGGGATGCACAATCAGCTGGCCGAGAGTGGGCGGAGGAAGACAAGGTCACCATTCGTAAGCTGATCGATATGGGCTACAAGGTCACAATAACGGGTGGCTTGACAATTGATCTGCTTCCATTTTTTGCTGATATTCCAGCGACTGTGTTGATTTGCGGGCGAGGCATTCGGGAGGCGCCGGATCCACGAGCTGCCGCTCGTCAGATGCGCCTGGCCATCGCTGAAATCTGGGGAGGTGCATCGTCCTCTGCACCAACAGCTCGGGTGATATCACCCACAGCCGATGTTGCCGCCAAAGCAATTCGTTGGGGTATTAGCGAGATGGGACTTTCCTTGACCATAGATGGATGCGAATGTCCTGGTTGCAACTCTCCCCAACGTTTTTGCCATGGGTCCCGAACGGATATCCGAATTCCCTCCGGGGTTGATAGTCAGCAATTTATCCGTCAATTATTCGAGAATATTGGCCATGGAGAAAGCCAGGCAGCCGGCATGGGCCCGCCCGGTTCATTCTATTTGGATGTCGGCGCTCTCTCCCAACTTAATCAAAACAATATCCTGGGTTTGCTGTCAGCAACCAGCGTTGCCTTACAAAAAGTCGGACACACGACAAATACAAGAGCGGCGATGACCGTCGCTCACGATATTCTTTCACAGTAGCCTTTCGAATTATAAAAAAGACAAAGTTGATCCGAGGAAAAGGAGTGAAGTGGTGAATAACGCTTATCCAATGAATGCCCTAGGAATGGTAGAGACAATAGGTTTGGTGGCTTCAATCGAAGCTGCGGATGCGATGATAAAAACGGCCCATGTCAAGCTTTTTGGTCAGGAAGAGAGTGGCGGTGGGTACATCACCGTCTATATCCGCGGGGAGATTGGGGCGGTTCGTGCCGCAGTAGATGCAGGCGCAGCGGCGGCGAAAGCTGCCGGTGAACTGGTCAATGTTCATGTGATCGCCCAACCCCATCGAGATGTAGAGAAATTGATTCCCGATAGTGTCCGGGTCGTTAGACTGACTGCGGACTAATCTACTGTTGTGAAAACGAAGCTTAGAAAGAGGATGTTATGATGCAATTGCGAACATATGTGATGGTTGATCGCATGCAGCCGCAATACGCTGCATTCACAGGCAAGCGTACGATGGGCATGATCCCCATTGAAGGGGATGCGCAGATTTACATTGAGGTCTCGCCAGCAGCTGAAGTTTATAGCGTGATGGATATCGCTTTGAAGACGACCAATGTTCAGCCCGGATTCCTGAATATGGGGCGTGAATATGGCTTCATGGAAATCCATTCTAACCACCAGGAAGCGGTGAGATATTCCGGGGAGAAAGCCCTCGAAGCCTTGGATTTGAAGGAACTAGACAGGCTTAAACCCAGGGTACTTTCGGCCAATATGACTTCCGGTATCCATCCCCACGAGGCCCAACTGATTAATGCTGGAAATGCTGGCGGCCTGGTTCTGGCCAATCAAACTTTTTGCGTGATCGAAGTCGTTCCGGCCGCCTATATCGTGCTGGCGGCCAATGAGGCGGAGAAGTCCGCTGGGATCACGCTCAACCATTACACCTATGCCGGTGCGTATGGGCGTCTTATGATTTCAGGCTCAGATTCTGCTGTCAAGCAGTCGCGAGATGCCGCCATCTCAGCAATTGAATCCCTGGATGGTAGAGTGCCTGCTGGACGTTAGCGATGACTATTTACTACACCGCAAAAGATATTGAGGAATTATCGGCAAAGGGCGTTCAGATGCTTGAGATCGGCCATGGTGTCACTCTTACCGACGTCGCCCGGGAAACCGCTCAACAATTGGATATCACCCTGGTTGAAGGCGTGGAGCAGGTTTCGCCCTCTACCGAACCAACTTCCTCACGGAAAACATCGGTAACCAGCGACAAATATAACAAACCTTCAGGTTGCCAGCATGCTCCCACTACCGTTTCAGGAGCACAGCCTCAGGTAGTGGTCCCCGCGAACCGGTCAACAAGAGATGCGGATTCAAACACAGTGAATAGACTGATTGATTTGATGGGCAAAGCTATAAAACGAGGCGGATGAGATGAAAATTGCGAAAGTAGTTGGCGTGGCAATTTGTACTGTAAAAGAACCTCGTCTGGAAAACAGCAAATTGCTAATAGTCAGTAATACCGATCAGACAGGCAAGATAATTGGTGATCCCTACATTGCCCAAGATGTCGTTGGGGTTGGGCCTGATGAACTTGTTATTGTTGTGGAAGGAAGTTCAGCTCGTGTTGCTGCATGGGACGTCAATGCCCCTGTTGATGCAGTGATTGTGGGGATTTTGAACTCCATCCAGTTTGATGGTCAAACGACGTTCAAGAAACATTAGATATTAATACGCTAGCTCAGGAGATGTATCGATGGCTAAAAATGATGACGTGGAAGTAATCGGGCTTCAGGCGCTAGGAATGATTGAAACGCGTGGGTTGGTTTGCTGCATTGAAGCGGCCGATGCGATGGTAAAGGCATCCAATGTTGAGTTATTACAGAAGCGAGCCATAGGTGGTGGTTACATCACAGTGATGGTTCGAGGAGATGTTGGAGCAGTTCGCACAGCCTTAGGCGCCGGGAGAAATGCCGCCTCGAAGATCGGAGAAGTGGTTTCGACACGCATTATTCCTGGCCCACATTCTGAACTCGAAAACTTACTACCTGAATCCACAAAAGACTAGCATATACCTTAACGCAAAGGAGGTTTGCTAGATGAGCGCGACCAGAAAAGTAACCCCGTCTTCCCTCCTAGGGAAAAAACGGCGAGGAGAAAAAATTTCACTCCTTACCGCCTACGATTATCCCATGGCCAGGTCCATCAACCAGGCCGGGGTGGACATAATACTCGTAAGTGACGCGGTGGGTACGGTGGGCAACGGACGGTCTGAAGCTATTTCGGTTAGCATTGAGGAGATGATTTACCATACCCAGGCTGTCAGGAATGGGGCCGGTAACTCAATGGTAGTCACAACCTTGCCTTTTGGCTCCTACGAGAAGAATGAACAAGCCGTCCAGACAGCAGTGCGCCTCATGAAAGAAGGCGGCGCAGACGCCGTTCACTTTGAGGGGACCAGCGCTCAAGCGGATCATGTAAAGGCCATTGTGGGAGCCGGTATTCCTGTGTTGGGACATATTGGGATCATCAAACAGAAAATCGTTCGCTCGGGGATGTTTCAAATACAGGGCCGGACGGCAGAGTCTGCGCAGCAGATATTCGCTGATGTTGTCGCTTTTTCCAATGCCGGAGCGTTTGGGCTGGTTTTAGAATGTATACCGACCCGCCTAGGTGAGATTATTTCCCAAAGTTTGGAGATTCCGACCATCGGGATTGGAGCGGGATCAAAATGTGACGGCCAGGCTCTGGTAACCCAAGACATGCTCGGCTTGTATAAAGAGCTTTCACCGCGTTTTCTCAAAGTTTATCTAGACCTGAATGAAATTATTGTGTCGGCTTTGACACGATTCAGGACCGAAGTGGAGCAGGGACAATTCCCGGGGCCGGAGCACAGCTATGAAATAAAGGAAGAAGAACTGGGCAAGCTGTTGACCCAGCTGCAAAGTAATTTGACGTATTAAATTATTGAAGGAGGAAAAATAATGGCTGAGTCTTTGAGTGGAAAGGTAGCGGTCATCTCAGGTGTCGGTTCTGGTTTTGGCAAGGCCACGGCCGAGTTATTCGCCGAGTTGGACCAGGTGAGCCTGGTATTGATCGATCGCGACGAAAAAAATCTCGTGGCAACCGCCAATGTCTGCAAGGCAGCCGGTGCGCAGGTTGTTGCCTTGGCAAGTGATGTAACCAAGGTGGAAACTTTCGAGCAGGCTCTTCATGAAGCACTCGATAATTTCGGCCGGGTTGATTTCCTTATCAACTATGCGGGCGGTGCGCTCAAAGTAGCGCCCATCGAGGAAATGGACGATGAAATAAACCGCCAAATCATCGATCTGAACCTCACTAGCACCATCATGAGCTGCCGGACCTTCACCCCCCAATTTAAGAAGCAAGGCTTCGGCAAGATCATCAATGTGTCTAGTGCATGTGATCGCCGTTCATGGCCAGGTTGGTCGGTCTACTCCGCTGCGAAGGCCGGCGTTAACGCCTTCACAAAATGCCTGTACACAGAGCTGCGGCCTCACGGCATCGCCGTGACGTTGCTCGTGCCAGGTGGCTCTAACACTAGCTTTCAGAGTGCGTGCGATGGCGCCGAACCCTTCGAATGGGACGAAGCACTGGCCGTACGTCCCGAACACTTCGCCGACATGGTTTACCAGACATGTGCGCTCACATTGGGTGGCTGTGTTTCCGAGGTTTTGGTATACGGGCTGGCCCAGGATGTCAGCGGGTTCTGATATAAGTGAATTCGTTATCTAAAACTATGGCGTGCCCAGGTTTTCGCCAACCAGAGTAGTTATTAGTTTTTGATTAGCTAGGATGAAATATCTGTCGCAATTTTAAGGAGGTAACATCGACCGAATACAATATTCAATAAAGGTTCCGTTGTACTGAAACCGCCAAAAAAGAGCCCATATTGGGAAAGAGGTGGGCTGATTTTAAGGGTTTCCTGAGCTTTAACTAATTGAAGGGAGAATTAAAGGGAGATTTTGCAAAATGAAAAAGAATCTATTTTTACTATTGATCGCTCTGTTACTGGCCAGCTTTGTTATGGTTGGGTGTGGCGGTGATGAGGCAACTGAGGAACCGGCTGCCACTGATGTGCCCGCTGAAGAAACGGCTGAAGAGCCGACAGATGAGCCGGCTGAAGAACCGGCAGAAGGTGGCGTTGGCGAAGGGATGAAGATCGCCTTCTTTGTGTCCGACCTCTCCAACGTATTCCACCAGGCACAGGCCGCCGAGGCCGAAAAGTACGCCATGGAAGAGTATGGCGCCGAGGTGTTTATCTTTGACGGCCAATCTGATGGGACGGTCATGACCCAGAATGTCGACCAGGTTGCTGCCCAGGGCATGGATGCAGCCACGATGCAGATCTGGGACGGGGAAGCGGCGAAGCCAGCCATCATGGATGCTCTGGATCAAGGTTTGATCATGACCTCCTTCTTTGGCCCGATCGTCGACACCGGCATCCCGGTGGCCCGTAGCGATGAGGCCGGCGTTTCCTTTGCAATGGGCGCTGAGGCGGCTACACAGTGGATGGAAGCGCATCCAGATGTACCCGTAACCTTTATTCAGGTCGGTTGGCCAAACCACACCGAAGTGAATTCCGGGCGAGGTGTGCCCTTTGCT
>DATLAB010000024.1:0-2340 GCA_035527655.1 Patescibacteria group bacterium
GTTGATTCCCATGACACGACGGCGATGGATCACGGGACCGGGGGATTCCAGCTTGACGGCCAGACTGATTATGAGCAATAGCGGTGCGATGAAAACGAGGCCTAGAATGGTTATAGAATAGTCAAGCATGAGCTTCAGGAGTTGATCGGCGCCAGAAAGGCGTGTTCTACGGATTCGCACCAACGGAACATAGGCGAACTCTTTCACATCCATCCCGGTCGTGATGATTTCAAAAAGACCTGATGACAAACGCAGGTTGACGTGATCCAAGAAACCATAATGGGTGAACAGGCTCATTAGCTCTTCCCGGGACAACGCGCTATTAGATAAGATCAACTCTCCGATGTTATTTTTTTTGATAAGCTGATCCAGGTTTTTTATAGAGCCCAAGCAATTCAGATTGTTCTGGACCTTAGCACCGACTCTGAGCCCGTCATCGACAAAACCAATCAGGTGTAGGCCTGAAGTTTGCCAACTAGACAACTGTTCAGCCAGTGCTTTTCCCTCCTGATTTGCGCCAATAATGACAGCTGGCGTTAGAAAGTAGCCATGTCGACGAATGGCATAGACTAGCCGGCGGATGATTAAACGGGAGGCGCTGACCAGCAGGAAAGCAAGAACCCAGGCGGCCACAAGCCATCCTCGGGCAAGAATGAAGTCAGGTACGAAGAAGCTTCCGATGAGCACGGCCAATATACCCGAGCTAGTGGCTCGAAAGACGAGAGCGTATTCCTTCGCTCCACCCAAAAGAGTATTTCGCCTGTATAGCCCATATAGAGCAAATATGACGATCCAGATGGGAACTATACCAAAAGCGAGCGCTTGATAGTATGCATACGAAGAATTCGCGTCTTCACGAAAGAACGATATTCCCAAACCAAATCGTAGTTGGTAAGCGATGAAAAAAGCCAGGCCTATCATTAGAAAATCAACGATAAGCAGGCTAATTGTCAGGAGCAACCATTGTGTTTCGAGTGAAACGCTGCTGGCCGCACGGTCAATCCGTGAGCCAATATCATCGCCTGAAGTTTGATCAATGGATTTTGTCGATGGATGTAACATTGTTCAGTCCCCTTAAGTAATATTTGCGCCAAATAAATGAAACGATAATTACTGCTGCCGAATAGAATCTCCCTGGCAGAGCACTAGATAGAAGATGAATTTGATTAGCTTAAATGCCTTGCGGCTTCCCCGGATATAACGAGCCTAATACGGATATTAATAAGTGTGTTGATCAATGGCCTTTTTATAGATGCCTTCAAGCTGTTTGGTTATCGCCGGCCATTGATGGTGTGCTTCAACATAATTACGGCCATTCTGGCCAATTCTTTGACGCCGGTCAGAATCATTCAATAAATCCAGGATCTGGCTGGCATATGATTGTGTGTCACTGGCCACGAGAAAATCGTGTCCGTTTCTAGCCTGGATTGATCCGGTTACCTTCTCATCGGCGATTACAGGAGTGGCACAGGCCATAGCTTCCAATACCTTGTTCTGGATACCGGCGCCGTAGGCAAGTGGGGTTACGGCAATTGTCGCCCTCTGGATATAAGGGCGTATATCATCAACGGTGCCGGTAACGTCAATGGCCGGGTGTTCAGCTAATCGCTGAATATTCCCCGGAGGATCTTTCCCAGCGATAACCACTCTGGCCTCCGGTCGCTGGGCCCATACCTCGGGCATGATCTCTTCCACCAGGCGGAAGGCCATCGTGATATTGGCGTGATAACTCATCTTGCCGCTAATGACAAGGGTGGCTGGTTCTCTTTCGATGGCCGGATCTGGTCTGAAGTAGGTGAGATCAACACCATTTGGCAGCACATGGATGTCAGGACCCTGTCTGCTACCCGGTCCCAACTGGGACAGGGCACGTTTGTCAACCGGTGAAGTAACCAAGATCTGTGAAAATTGGCCGAGCAGCCAGGCTTCATATTGCTCAGTACGCTGAAGCTCAAATTGGGATACGCGGCGATTAAAAAAACTCTTGCTTTGAGTCGCGGTTTTCTTAAAAAGCTCGCTAATACAATCCACGCTATCCCAGACGATGGGCACGCGGTTGAATCCCTCATTAAACAACTCATTCAGAAACAGTCCATAGCGGGCTCCCCGGAGGTGCTCAACATGAACGACATCAAATGGGGCCTGCCCATTCTGCCCGCTAACCAATCCCTTGAGCCGACCGGCCATTTCCGGCTGCCAACAATAGACAGACTGTAGTGGTCTCTTCGTCGGCAAGGCGGCGAGGCAGTTCCACCATGAGCGCCACCGGCTAAGAGAGAGGTAGTCTACAGCGTAGCACTGTCCCGCAAGGACAGCGGCATCAGCTACTTCTTCGGGATT